>JAFLSN010000004.1 GCA_022510905.1 Treponema sp. | reverse complement strand
GACCGCGGCGTGTTCTGCGGTTCAGTGAGTCAGGAGCAGAGCGTTTTTGTCAAGACAACAGAGTTTCCTCTGCCCACAGACAAAGGCACGTTCACCGGCCACTCCGTGAGCGGCGGCACGGACATCGCAGGGCAGCAATAGGAAAGCCTCTCCTGACACAAAAAAAGCCGGAACAGCCCGCATAGACGGACTGTTCCGGCAGGTTCGGCAAGAATCAGCTCAAGCGGATTAGCCCTGCGCCCCGTCGTTCACCGTTATCGTGTCCGAGAAAGTATGCTCGGCGTAACGGCTCACGCCGGGCTTCGTCACGATTCTCACCGCATAGGCGCCGGGCGCGGTCGCCTGCGGAACAATCACATCGACGATGTTCGTGCCGAGACGGTTGTATTTTGTGAGGCGGGTCTTTAAGTCGCCCTGCACCAGGAACACACCCTGCTCGCCGTCCGTCAAGTCCATCTTAAGGTTATGCCCGCGGAGACGAACTGCGTTTCCGGCAGCAACGTCGAGCGACTTGCTCTCTTCCGCGTTGTCGTCAAGCGTAAGCACGCGCAGAACCTTCGGGTCGCCCACAAAGTCCGCGCCAAGCTGCTTGTACTCAACATCGTCGATGATGCGCTCCAAAGCGTCCTTCTTCATCTCCAGGATTATGTTGAACTTATGGTCCCCCGCCCCGGGCGAGAACATTCCGTCAGGATTGTCCGTCGTTCCGTTCGCGCGGGCATAAATCCAGCACCACGGAAGCTCAATCATATACCCCAGCCTGAGATACCGGCAGATGATGGTGTTCTCGATGTTGAGCATACCCAATGCGTCCGGCTCAGTGATAGTTGAGTTGTAGTTGCTGAATTCTTTCGCCAGCTCATTCTGCGAAAGAATCTGATTCGTAGTGCTTCTGAAGCAATACCCGTTCTTATCCTCATCAGTGATGAGATAGTTTTTCATGGTACGTATTTCTACCATAGTATTATCCTTTTTCCGCCTCATGTGCGGAATATTTTTTGCGAAATCTTCGGGAATTTGAGCCGAAGAGCCTTGAAAAAAACAACGGGCAGGATTACACTAAGGCAATCAGGATGGGGCTTGCCCGTTGCTGACCTAAGATTCCAGTGCAGCGGTAATCTTGTGGTAACGCTCCTTTTGGATACGCAAATACCTAAAAGGAGCATTTTCTCTGGTTTTCATATCCCCTCCTTTCCGCAGGCAAAAGCAGCCGCACATCACGCCGCGTTCCAGCTTTTCTTGCAGATATAATGGATACATGCCGCCCCCAAAAGACCGGCAGCCACCGTCCCAATATTTATGAAGCGCCCCAAAGTGCCGGCAGCATATTCGGGCTTGACCGGACGCACGTCAGGAAGTTTTGACAGAATGCAGTCGGCGAAATAGTCCGCCTCACGCTCCGCAAGCGAGCAGGGCTCGACATGCCCCATCTGCCCGTGCCCAAGCTCATGCGCGATTGTGTATGAGACCTCGTTTATGGAAAGAAGATTGTTGTAGAAGATGACTTTCTCGCCCTTGGTCGTTTCGAAAAACATCCCGGGCGGAAGCGTACCGTTGTACGTCGCGCAAATCGCCTCAATCTTCTCCAACGTAAGGTCGGAATATTCGTGCAGCCTATACCCGCAGTTCCGTGCGACAGCAAAAATGCTCTCCGCAGGCTGCGCGCCGTTTGCCCGAGAAGTGATGATTGTGGCCTCAACCAGCCTGTCTATTTCATGTCGATTCCTTTCCGGTAACATTTTTAGCCGCCTCCAGTCTCTGATTAGCAAAAAGCAATATGCTTGAAAGTTCTATTATCTGCTCCTTGCTCATTTCCATTGAGCTTCGGGCAAGCAGGGCCTTGATTTCGGGATACTGCGGAATCTCCTTATCTTTCCCGAGAAGATAATCCGTTGACGTATGCAGCGCGGTGGCAATGTTCGCGAGGTCATCGCTCTTCGGCAGCCGCACGCCGCGCTTGTAATATGAGAAAGTGGACTCGTTGATTCCGCACAGCTCGCACAACTCCTTTTGGTTGTAGCGGTTCTCCCTCATAAGCTCATCAAGCCTCCTCGTGAAGATTTCTAATTCCCTTGTCGCTGGCATTTCAGATTCCCCCATGCCTAAAAACTTGCGGAAACTTGCTCCGCCCGCGCTTACCGCGCGTTATAACACCTGAACGGCTGACAGCCGCTCAAAACCTCCTACAGTAAAGATACCACAAAAATAATGAACTGTCAAGTAAAATATGAAAAATAATTCAATAAAATGAATTATTTTCGTAAATCCGCAGTCAGCATTTTCCGAACAGCACATTCTCGCTTTCCCCGACTTATAAGTGCCGGAAATGAGAACTTGTAAGTAAAGATTATTCTGACTGTACAGTCCAGAAAATATGTACTGTACAGTCAGAATTTTACGGAATATAAGGTAAAGAAAATCTTTTATGGCAAGTGCTGGAGAAATGCAACAGAAATGACCGGCGTGTGCGGCGGCTTCGACAGGCTCAACCACTGGGGCGACGGGTGCGCGGATTTGTGCTGATTTTTTTTCGAGAATGTGCTACACTGGGAGCACGGAGGCGAACATGAGGTACGAGATATTTGCGGAAGAAATAAAGACGCTGCCGGAGCAATACATTTCCGAGCTGGGCGACTTCATAAACTATCTGAAGCTCAAAGCGAAATTCCAAGATTTTGAGCATCGGGCTGACCCGTACAAGACCGCCGTCGCGAACTGGCGGAGCGAATCAAAGGAACTGTTCGGCAATCCCGATGACGCGGCGTTCATGGAAAGCGCATTTGACTCCGCCCGCCGCCGTGAGCCGTACACGGCAAAGGAAATCTGGTGATGGCGACCTATCTGCTCGACTCGAACATTGTCTCAGAGCCGTCAAAGCCCCTGCCAAGCCGAAAAGTTCTTGAAAAACTGGCGGCAAACAGAAGCCTGTCCGTCATTTCCGCAGTCTCATATTTTGAGATGCTCCACGGCGTTCTCGCGCTTCCCGACGGAAAGCGGAAAGACCGGCTAGGCGCGTATATCTTACGGAAACCGTAGTGCCATTCTATGACTTTGTTCCCTACGACTTCGACTGCGCAAAGATGAACGCCAAGGTCATTGCGAAACTTGAGTCCGCGGGAAAGCCCATTCCTGTTATCGACAGCCAAATCGCTTCCATCGCGCTTGCCAAAGGATTGGTTCTTGTGACGCGGAATGTAAAAGACTTTGCCCCTGTCCGGGAATTTTTTCCGCTAGAAATAGAAAACTGGTTTGAATAAAAATACACACGGCAGTCAACCGCAAGGACAAATGCCGTGTGCGGCGGCTTCGACAGGCTCAACCACCGAAATTCATGGCACATCTGCCGAAAATTCCGACACGCTTGGCGCACACGCGGTCACACGAGGCGGTCATTCCCCAAGCCGCCGTTCCGTGCTACAATGCCCTATACCTAATCATGAAAGGAGCGCGCATAAACGCGAGCGACATCAGGCCGTACACGCACAGGGTGCAGTATTATGAGACCGACAAGATGCAGGTGACGCACCACTCGAACTACCTGCGGTTCCTGGAGGAGGCGCGCATTGACTTCCTCGACCAGATTGGCTGGGGCTACGCAAAGATGGAGGAGGAGGGCATCATCTCGCCCGTGCTGTCGCTCACCTGCGACTACCGCCACGCCACCACCTTCCCCGACGTGCTGACGATTTGCGTCGCCATCGAAAAGCTGTCCGCCGTCAGGTGGTAACGACCGGGAACGTCTCCTCTTTCGAGATAAAAAAATCTACCGTCCCAAAAGCAAGGACGGCAATGTAGAAAATCCGCTCCTCTCCCGAAAGCGGTAGCTGGTTGGTAGATTTTCTATCGCCTCCAGAACAGCCGGCGGCGGAAAACTAGGAAACCTACTTCGCTCCTTCGGGCGGAGGACTTGCCGCGCTCGGGGCGGTAGACATCAAGCTCCATGTTCATTCCGACGCGGAGCACCTTGCAGGGCGCAGAGAGTGGCATTCAATATGAAAGTACGGGCGCTGCGATATGTGCTGCAAGACAGGGAATGTCGCCTTCCGGTACGTGCCACGCCAGGTTGCCGTGCCAGAGGTGCACAGGAGGAAAGGTGATGCCATAGTGCTGTGCGGGGGCTCGCAAAGCGCAACGGTTGCAACTCCACGGCCTTTTCGGTATAATCGGCTAATCAGTATATCGGTGCGCTGGCAGAACCTGCACCGCAAATTCTGCAAAACAGCTTCGGTGCAGACCGCGCCGGCATACGATTAAAAAAATGCACGGGTTTCCACGGAAGCCAATCCCGTCACAGGAACACCGTGCCGCAAGCACATTCATTTTATGAGGTTGCATATGGCGTTCTATTATGATGAGCCTTCCCACACATTCGGAGAGTATCTGCTGATTCCCGGCTACACGTCGGCAGAGTGCATTCCAGAAAACGTAAGTCTGCGCACGCCGCTGGTTCGTTTTGACAGACGCTCTGGCGAGGAATCGGCCATGTACATGAACATTCCCATGGTGAGCGCCGTCATGCAGTCCGTGTCAGACGACAAGATGGCCATCGCGCTTGCAAAAGAAGGCGGCATCAGCTTTATCTACGGCTCGCAGACAATCGAAAACCAGGCGGCCATGGTTTCCCGCGTCAAAAGCTACAAGGCAGGTTTTGTCACATCAGACTCAAACATCCGTCCTGACCAGACGCTCGAAGAGATGGTTGAACTTATCAAGAGAACAGGCCACAGCACCATAGCCGTTACCGACGACGGAACACCTCACGGAAAACTTGAGGGAATCATAACAGAGCGCGACTTCCGTATTGACCATGTGCCGGAGCATTCAAAAGTAAGCCAGTACATGACGCCTTTCAAGGATTTGATTATCGGGCAGAACGGCATTTCCCTCAAAGACGCGAACGATTTGATCTGGAAGCACAAGGTGAACCAGCTGCCGGTAATCGACAAAAACGGTCATCTGGTTTCGCTCGTGTTCCGCAAAGATTTTGACAACCATGAATCCCATCCCCTGGAACTGCTCGACAAAGACCACCGCTATATTGTGGGTGCCGGAATAAACACGCGGGACTACATGGAACGGGTTCCTGCGCTGCTCAAGGCCGGTGTTGACGTGCTCTGCCTTGACTCAAGCGAAGGATACAGCGAGTGGCAGGCCAAGGCCCTGCACGACATACATGAAACTTTCGGGAAGGACGTGAAGGTTGGCGCAGGCAACGTGGTTGACAGGGACGGTTTTATGTTTCTTGCGGAAAAAGGCGCGGACTTTGTTAAAATCGGCATCGGCGGCGGCTCGATCTGCATCACGCGCGAGCAGAAAGGCATCGGGCGCGGACAGGCCACGGCCACGATAGAGGTTGCAAAAGCCCGCGATGAATACTACGCAAAGACAGGAATCTACGTTCCCATCTGCTCCGATGGCGGCATCGTGCACGACTACCACATCACGCTGGCCCTTGCCATGGGCGCGGACTTTGTAATGCTCGGCCGGTATTTTGCCCGCTTCGACGAAAGCCCGACGAACAAGCTGGTTGTAAACGGAAACTACGTAAAAGAATACTGGGGCGAAGGCTCAAACCGCGCGCGCAACTGGCAGCGCTACGACCTTGGCGGCAAGAAGGACATGGCTTTTGAAGAAGGCGTTGACAGCTACGTTCCATACGCAGGCCACCTGCACGACGGGGTTGCGCTCACAACCAGCAAAGTCATTCACACCATGTGCAACTGCGGCGCTCTCACCATTCCGGAATTGCAGGAAAAAGCAAAACTCACGCTGGTTTCCCCCGTGTCAATAACGGAAGGCGGGGCGCACGATGTTACCGTAAAGGCACCGTCAATCCGCGCAGAATAGCATCCAGGCCTGTGGAATACGGGCTCATATAGATTTTAAAGCATTGTATTGGTTCTTGGAGGACATGTATGAACGTCGTGATAATCGGTGCACAGTGGGGAGACGAAGGCAAAGGAAAAATCGTTGACTACCTTGCGGAAAAAGCGCAGCATGTGGTGCGCTATTCGGGCGGACCAAATGCAGGCCACACCATCGTTGTAGATGGAAAACAGTACGCCCTTCACCAGGTGCCAAGCGGAATCCTCTACCCGAACGAAACCGTTTTTTTGGGAGCCGGCATGGTGATAGACCCGGAACGCCTGTTTGAGGAGCTCCAGCTGCTCAAAGAAAACGGAATTGACTGGGAAGGCCGCGTGTTCATTTCTGACCGTGCGCACATAATCCTTCCCGGATACCGGACCATGGACAAGGAGCGCGATTCAAAACGGAAACGCCCTATAGGTACCACAGGCCGAGGCATTGGCATCGCATATGGTGAAAAAGCGAACCGCGACGGACTGCGCCTTGCAGACCTCGACTGGCCCGAAAAAATGGCCGAATACACGGGCGAAGACAAAACCTTTCTGGATGCCTACAAAGAACGGCTGCTTGCCATGCGCGTTGACCTTGCCGCAAAAATGTGGGAACACCGAAACGACAACATCCTGTTTGAAGGGGCCCAGGGTGCCATGCTCGACATTGATTCAGGAACCTACCCGTATGTGAGCTCCGGACCTTCATGCTCCGCGGGGGCCGCAGTGGGAAGCGGCATCGGCCCGCACAACCTTGACTGCATCCTGGGCGTGTTCAAGGCATACCAAACCCGCGTCGGAAACGGCCCCATGCCGACAGAATTCAACACCACGAGCGAAGGCGAACTATGCGAATACATCCGTACAACCGGCAATGAATACGGCGTTACAACCGGGCGTCCGCGGCGTTGCGGATACCTTGATTTGGTGGCCCTGCGCTACGCCTGCCGCGTAAACTCGCTCGACGGCCTTGTGCTCACCCATCTTGACATCTACGATGACATGAACGAAATCGAAGCCTGCATCGCCTATGACATCGGAGGAAAAATTGTAACCGACTTCCCGGCAAACGTGCAGGCCTTGAACAGCGCAAAACCGATCCTCAAGAAATTCGGTGGATGGAAGACATCGCTGCGGGCGTGCAAGTCATACGCATTGCTCCCGGAAAATGCCCGCGCCTATATCGAATTCATCGAAGATTTTACAGGCACCCCGGTAAGCATCGTTTCAGTAGGAAGCGAGCGGAACGAAACATTTGTCCGCCAAGACCCATGGGAAAAGCCATGCGCAAAAACGGAAAAGCCTGAATCATAAACAACGCCGCAACCGCATCCATGCGGAACATATGGCACCCAAAACGTACCGGCTTTTTCCGCAAAAAAACAAGGGCGAACACTTCCACCGCAAAAATGTCGCAGGAGCACTCCGCTTATGCGGCATTTTTCAGCGCGTCGTATAAGAACAAAAACCATCATGGCACGGCCAAGCACCGAAGCATCGCGGCAAAGAGCGTGTACACATTGTTCGGCCCATGCCAGCGGCGTGTCATTTGCGTTTTCAGCGCAAACCAAAACACCTCAAAAGAAGCTTGAAAGTCAAAACCCTGCGGAGGAGCGGCACCAGGTTTTCCGCAGGACGCAGCCAAGCCCGGCAAAATCTGCACAGGCAGCCTTGCGGCCTCCAATCAACACACCCCGGCGCAGAAGCACGGTATGCCCCCTTTCCGCACGAATCAAATGCGTTCCAGCTGCCACCGCCAGCATTCAATTTGCGGGAGCTTTTCAAGGCCGTTCATGCCCGCTCAGTTTTTTCTTCAAGCGGAATTGTGATGGTAAACGATGTGCCTTTGTCCAGCACCGAATGCACGTCTATGTGCCAGCCGTGTGAATCCACAATAGTCTTGACCACGGAAAGCCCGATTCCAAGCCCGGCCTCGCGCCTTGAATTTGTGCCCCGATAAAAAATGTCGTACAGGTGCTCAAGATCCTTCTGCGCAATTCCTATGCCCGTATCCGAAATGGAAATCGTAATCGCGTCGGCATGCTGTTCCGCGACAAAGCTGATGGTATCGCCATCCTTTGTGTAGCGGACAGCGTTGCCAAACAGGTTTTCAAGCACCCGCAGAAACAGCGCCTTGTCCATTGGAACCATGCAGCCGTCCTGCACAGAAACAGAAGTCCGCACGGACCGCCTGTACACTTCGCCAGTAACCTCCATGGAATGGGCAAAGTCGCGGAGCACAGCGGCAATATCCACGCGCTCAAGAATGCTGAGCCATTCCGTGTTGTCAAGCTTCACATAATCAATCAGCGCGTTTATCATGGTTTCAAGCTGGTCGGCCTTTGCATGAATTATGTCAAGCGACTTGGAGACAGTGCCGGGGTCGCTCACCACGCCGTCAGAAAGCGCTTCCGTGTAGCCTTTGATGAGCGCCACAGGAGTCCGGAGGTCATGGCTTACCCCCATGATGAACCTGCTGCGCCGCTCCTGGTTGTCTTTGAGCGAAGAACGCATTTTTTCGAGGCTTTCGGCAAGCGAAAGGATTTCGTTGGCATTCCTGCCGGGGTCGGGCGTTTCAATCTTTGTGTCAATCTCGCCGGCGGCGATGCGCTGCGTGGTCTGCTCCAAAAACGCGATGGAATGAAAAATGTTCCGCGAAACGAGCACAATCAAAATAACGATAAACGACTCAACCCCCGCGAGCACAACAAAAGCCGGGAGCAGAAGCCGCGTGAGAGAACGGCGGCGCTTGATGTCGGGCTTTTTGGCGCGGCTTATGACCATGAGGTACTGGCCCCGCTGGTCGGAACGCAGCATGCCCATACGCCGCCTCCCCCCTTGAGGTGACTGGAACTGGTAGTCGTAAGAATCGCTCGTGGAGCGGATAAAATCGAACAGGTCGAACGGAGCAATCACGGTGCCGGCTTTTAGCTCGGGAATGGTTGAAATCAGGACTGTTGAACGGTAAAACACCATCGTCTGGACATTCGGCGGCACCTGAGCGAGCATCACCCTTAGCGCGTTCATGTCATTTTCAGAAAGGTTGAATTCGCCAAGGCGCTGGACATTGCGGAAGCCCTTCATCAAATAGCGTTGCGGCGAAGTGACATAGTGGTACACGGGAATGCTTATCATGCACAGAAGCGGCAGCAGAACAATAAGCACTATCAGCACCGAAAACTGCGTCTTTATCTTCATGACTTGTTGAACTTGTATCCCATGCCAAAAATCGTAGTGATGTATCTGGGCGACGAGGGGTCATCCTCTATTTTTTTACGCAGGCGCTGAATGTACACAGCCACAGCCGTAACATCGCCGTACTGCGTTTTCCACACAGCGTTGTAAATCGACTCGGGGCTGAGCGGCTCGCCGCTGTGCCTCACCAGAAACTCCAGCACCTCATATTCCTTTGTCGAAAGCGGAATCTTTTCCGGGCCGCGCTTGAGCACGCAGCTGTTGCAGTAGACCGTGTAAGGCCCGAACGTCAGCGTCTCCTCGACAGAAGCCTCTGTTGCGGTAAGCCTGTTGAGCTTTGCCTGCACACGCGCCACAAGCACCCGGGGACTGAACGGCTTTGTCACAAACTCGTCCGCGCCGTAGCCAAGCCCGGTGATGATGTCCTCGTCGTCATCACGCGCGGACACGATTATGACCGGGATTGTGGTCTTGTACTCCCTGCGGAATTCCTTCAAGAAATCAAGGCCGCTCATGCCCGGAAGATTCAAATCAAGCAGCACCAAATCAGGAACATAATGTTCCCGCAGCTTTTTGAGAGCGTGCTCCGCGCTTTCGCACACGGTGCTCTGGAACCCGGCGTTTTCCAGATAAATGGATATGAGCTGGGACATCTCGGGAAGGTCTTCAATAACAAGAATCTGACTTTTCATGCTTAAACCTTACCGCTGTTTTCAGTAAACCGCAATATTTTTTTTGCTGTTTTTGCGCCGAAAGTCCCGCTATAACAACAAATTATGGACACGGCGGCTACTTCACCTGCGAATAAAGCGAAGCGATTTTGCCGCGCCACCCGGCCGTCTGCTCGCGCTTTTCCCATTCAATGATTTTTTTGATTGTAAAGTGCCTCATGTCACGCGGATTTTCGTATGAGATGATACCGAACCGCCCCTGCCCGATGTACGCAACATAATCGGAAGGCGAAAGCCCCTCCTCCTGCGAAATAAGCTCAAGCGCACAGTCAAAATGGAGGGGAGCGCCGCCAGCCCGGTCTGAAAGCGCAGACAAAAGGTCTATGACAGGCTCATGGCAGTGCGGGCACAGCGGCTTTTCTGCGCTCTTGAACACCCTGATGGCCTCGTCATCTTCGCGGATTTGCTCCTGCGTTACGGCACGCGGAGGCCTGAAAGCATTCCTTCGGGAATATTCATCGCAGCGCTCATTCTTTTTCCATGGGCCGCGCCTGTTTCGTGCGCGTCTGTCTCTGTTCATGCCCAAAGTATACCCCAATCATGTTTTTTTTGCTAGAGCAAAGGCACAAAACCCCTGCCCTCCCCGGAGCCAGGCAGCGTCCGCCGCCAGCAGGAGCAAAGTAGATTCTCTACCTCCATGCCGATGGCTGTTCCGGGCAAACTAGAAAATCTACCGGCAAGTTTCCGTCTGCACGGGTAAAGTAGATTTTCTACTTCCTCGCCGACAGCTGTTTTGAACGAGATAGAAAATCTATCACCCCGCTTCCACCTGCGCGGGCAAAGTAGATTCTCTACTTCCTTGCCGATGGCTGCACCGGGCAAACTAGAAAATCTACTGGCAAGCCTCCACCCGCGCGGGTAAAGTAGATTCTCTGCTTCCTCGCCGACAGCTGTTCCGGGCAAACTAGAAAATCTACCGGCAAGCTTCCGTCTGCACGGACGAGATAGATTCCCTACTTCCTCGCCGGCAGCTGTTTTGAACGAGATAGAAAATCTATCGCCCCGCTTCCACCCGCGCGGGCAAAGTAGATTCTCTGCTTCCTTGCCGACGGCTGTTCCGGGCAAACTAGAAAATCTACCGGCAAGCCTCCGTCTGCATGGGCGAGATAGATTTTCTACTTCGCCGCCATGTATTTTAAGACGGTGGATTTTTTTATCACAAAAAGGAGCAGACCATGAACAAAGCGAACACAAATGCGCGCGTCACCGAGCTGGACGGACGGAGCGACACAATCGTGCCGCCTGTACAAATCAAGAGCTGCCTTCCTTATCCCCGCCAAAAAGTCCGCCGTGGAGCCGCTTCTGGCGGTCTGCACTTCATTTTTGATTCACGCGGAAACGGGGCATACTGTGCTTCCGCAAAGGCTGCCAAAAGGAACCCTTTTTGTGCCGGGGCCTGCCCAGACGCGGGCAAAGAACTTCGGCTAATTGCAACGGCCGGCGTTTTTGGCTATAATACTGCGGTATGAGCAACGAACGAACCGAACAGGAGCTCTGCCACTGGGCTGACAGGCAGGCTGAAAAAATCATAAAAGAGCGGGGCGACCTTCCCCTTTACACATGTGCTTCGGGAATCACGCCGAGCGGAACCGTGCACCTTGGAAATTTCCGCGAGATCATAACCGTTGACCTTGTTGTGCGGGCACTGCGCGACCGAGGAAAGACCGTGCGTTTTATCTATTCATGGGACGACTACGACGTGTTCCGCAAAGTTCCCGCGAACATGCCCAAGCCCGAGGTGCTCGAAACCTTCCTTCGATTCCCCATAACCCTTGTGCCCGACACTTCGGGCCGCAACGAAAACTACGCGAGGCACCACGAGGTTGACATAGAAATGCAGCTTCCCCGCGTGGGCATACATCCCGAGTTCCTGTATCAGGCAAGCCGCTACCGTTCCGGCCGCTACGCAGAGGGCATCAAGAAGGCCATGCAGCAGCGCGACCGCATCAAGTGGTGCCTCAACGCATATCGCGACGATGCCCACAAAATGAAGGAAAGCGACGTGTACTGGCCCGTGGCGGCGTTCTGCTCGCAGTGCAACAAGGACACCACCGAAATCACCGGCTACGACGGCGAGTGGGGCGTAAGCTACCGCTGCACGAGCTGCGGCCATGAGGAGACAGGAGACCTGCGCACGTCAAAAGAATTCAAGCTGGGCTGGCGCGTTGACTGGCCCATGCGCTGGAACGAAGAAAAAGTGGTGTTCGAGCCCGGCGGAAAAGACCATATCAGCCCCGGCGGAAGCTACGACACGGCAAAGCTTGTGAGCAAAGAGATTTACGGCTGGAATGCCCCTGTCACCATGAAATATGACTTTGTGGGGCTAAAGAACACCAGCGGAAAGATGTCCAGCTCCAAGGGAAAGGTTATCGCGCTGCCTGACGCGCTGGCCGTGTACCAGCCTGAAGTGCTGCGCTATATTTTTGCGTCGAACAAGGTTGACCATGAGTTTTCAATCAGCTTTGACATTGACGTTATTTCCATGTACGAGGCCTACGACCGCACCGAACGGATTGCATGGGGCATCGACAAGGCAAAGAACGATGACCTGTTCCGAAAGGAAAAGCGTCTGTACGAGCTAAGCCAGATTGAGCCTGCGATGCCCGCCATGATGCCGTACCAGGTGCCGTTCCGCCAGCTGACCACCCTGCTCCAGACCTATTCCGGAAACATAGATGCCGTTATCTCCGCGCTTGGAGATGTTCGGCCAGAGCAGGAAGCCTGCCTCCGCCGCCGCTGCGAGTGCGCGTGGTTCTGGGTCACGGAATGCGCCCCGGATGAATTCCGCTTTTCCCTGCGCACCGACGGAAGCGCCGCCACCCTTGACGAGGCCACCCGGAAGGCTGTGGTGCAAATCCGCGAGGAGGTTGTTCCGGTGCTCGGCTCGTTTGCCACCGACAAGGATCTGCAGCAAAAACTCTACGACATTGCCATGGCCCACGGCCTTGAAAGCAAGGCACTGTTCACGGCGCTCTATGATGTGCTGATTGCAAAGGCGCAGGGGCCAAGGCTTGCAAGCTTTATGCGCATAATCGGCACGGAAAAGCTTTCAAAAATCCTCAGCATATATTAAAAAGGAGCGGCTATGGCCCGTAGTATTGATATTCTGGACTCCACGCTGCGCGACGGTGCGCAGGGCGAAGGCATCAGCTATTCCGTGCAGGACAAGCTGCACATTGTGCAGGCGCTCGACGAGCTCGGTGTCACTTACATCGAGGCGGGAAACCCCGGAAGCAATCCCAAGGACATGGAGTTTTTCCAGAAAGCGGCATCGCTCAGGCTGAACCATGCAAAGCTTGCTGCGTTCGGTTCCACAAGGCGCAAGGACTGCACCTGCGCAGAAGATGCAAACGTGCAGAGCCTTCTTGCGGCTGGAACGGAACACGTCGTGATTTTCGGAAAGAGCTGGGATTTCCAGGTGACCGAGATTCTTCACGCCACGCTAGAAGAAAACCTTGCCATGATTCGCGACACATGCGCCTACCTCCGGGAACAGGGAAAAACCGTGCTGTACGACGCCGAGCATTTTTTTACAGGCTTCCAGAAAAACGCGGACTACGCGCTTAAAACATTGGAAGCAGCTGTTGAAGGCGGGGCCACCGTGCTCACCCTGTGTGAGACAAAAGGCGGCTGCATGCCAGATGAATGCAGGGCCATCACACAGGCCGCCGTGGAACGCTTCAAAGAGCGCGCAGTTGTGGGCATCCACACGCACAACGACTCAGGGCTTGCTGTGGCCAATTCGCTGATTGCAGTCCAGGCGGGCGCAGGCCATGTGCAGGGCGTGCTGCTTGGCTTTGGCGAGCGCACGGGAAACGCAAACCTTTCCACAATCATTGCCGATTTGCAGCTCAAAATGGGATACGCATGCCTTCCTGAGCGGCGCATCGAAAAGCTTACTTCCATCTGCAAGAGGGTCGCCGAAATAACCAACATTCCGCTTGACCCGTTCATGCCTTATGTGGGGCAAAACGCCTTTACCCACAAGGCCGGCATGCACATCGATGCCGTGCTCAAAAACCCCGCCGCCTATGAGCACGTAGACCCTGCCGCAGTCGGAAACGAGCGTGTTTTCTTGATGAGCGAAGTCGCGGGCCGCAGCATGATTATAGAAAAAATAAAGAAATTTGACGGCACAATCACCAAGGACTCGCCCGTTGTGGCGGACATCATCAAGCAGGTAAAAGAAAAGGAACACGAAGGCTACCAGTTTGAAGGGGCGGAAGGCAGCTTTGAGCTTCTGGTGCGCAAGGCCATCGGCAAGTACCAGCCGTTTTTTACCCTGCACTACTACAAGACCAGCGGTGAAATTCCTCTTGTGGAACAAAACCTGTATGCGTTCGCCCAGCTAAAAATTGAAGTTGACGGACATGTGCAAGTCGCGGCTGGAGAAGGAAACGGCCCGGTAAACGCACTTGACAACGCGCTCCGTGCCGCGCTCAAAACATTCTATCCTGCGGTGGAGCACATACGGCTCACTGACTACAAGGTGCGCGTGCTCGACGGAAAAAGCGCCACCGCCGCGCGCGTCCGCGTGCTCATAGAAAGCTCGGACGGCACAGACAGCTGGACAACCATGGGTGTAAGCTGCGACGTGGTTGAAGCCTCCTGGAGCGCGCTGGTAGATTCCTTTGAATACAAACTGATAAAGGACATAGAGCGCAGGTACCAGAAGCTTCTGTAAAACCAAAAGGTGCCAGTGCAAGGCAGAATGCAACATCACGGCGCTGCCACAGCGCGGAGGAGCCTAAAAAACTGCATGGGTCTTGCGCCGCGCAAAAGCTCACACACCTTTTAGAAGCAGGGAGTACGGGCGGCTTTCAATATCTGCGGGGGAAAGTCCGCATTTGAGGAGCAAGGCTTCAAGCGCCGCATGAACGGCGTTCACGGTGGAGGGGTCATCGCAGGGGGAAAGGATTTCAATTTCCAGGAAGTCTCCCAGCGGCGGAACCCTGCAAAGCTCAAACGTGGCCATGGGCGGCCCTCCAAATGGCACAGGGCTCTCAAGTTCCACAGGCGCAGTCCAGCACACCACTTCCTTGTGCTTTTCAAGCTGCACGGTGCGCCCCGTGTCTTCCAGAAATGCAACGAGCGCCGCAGGGTCAGAAACGGTGCATTCCCGCTCGTCATTCACTTCGATCGTGGTCTTGTCCGTGCGGTGCAATTCCTTCCGCTTGTACGTTACAAGATACCGTGTGCCGGAGCCAGAGCGCTCCGTTCTTATTCTGATTTTTTTTGTGTCCGCCTCGCAGGTGCCAAAATAGCGGTCGTCGCGCACAAGGGAGCCTGAGCGGACTGCAAACCTGTCGAGCGCCCTGCCCACTTCATCGCGATCCTGCACGCGGGCTTTCATTTCGATTTCATGCATGGGCGCAGTGTATCACTTTTCCAAAGTCATTGCTATAAACAAAAAAAACTGTCATACTGTGCGCATGAGCAGAACATTTCCCCTTTCAGCAGAACAGCTTAGCGATTTAATCAAAACATATCCCACGCCGTTCTACATTTACGATGAAAAAGCAATCCGCGACAACATGCGGTATTTCAAAACCGCGTTCAGCATATTCCCGGAATTCCGCGAATATTTTGCGGTCAAGGCGCTTCCGAATCCGTACATCCTGAAAGTGCTGAAAAGCGAAGGCTGCGGCGCAGACTGCTCAAGCCTTCCTGAGCTGATCCTGAGCGAAAAGAGCGGAATTTCAGGAAAGCGAGTCATGTTCACCAGCAACGATACACCGGCGGAAGAATTCGTGTATGCGGCGGAGCACGGCCATATCATAAACCTCGATGATTTCTCGCACATCGACTTCCTGCAGAACACGCTGGGCGGAAGGCTCCCCGAAACGCTCTGCTTCAGGTACAACCCAGGTCCGCTCAAGGAAGGCGGCAACGCAATCATCGGAAAACCCGAAGAGGCAAAATACGGGCTCACCCGCGAGCAGATTCTGGAAGCGTACATGGTCTGCAAGAAAAACGGCGTAAAGCATTTCGGGCTCCACACGATGGTGGCATCAAACGAGCTGAACCCGGATTTTTTTGTTGACACCGCGAAAATCGTGTTTGAGCTGGTGCTCGACGTGCAGAAACACTGCGGCGTGAACATCGAGTTTGTTGACCTCGGAGGAGGCGTGGGCATTCCTTACCGCCCCGAGCAAAAAAAAGTTGACCTTGAGTACGTGGCAAAAAAAATCCGCGCGCTCTACGACAGCCTTATAGTTCCGGCAGGGCTGGATCCGCTGGCCATATATTTTGAGTGCGGCCGCCCGATTACAGGCCCATACGGCTGGCTTGTGACCACTGCCATCCACCACAAGCACATCTACCGCGACTACATCGGCTGCGACGCGAGCATGGCCGACCTGATGCGCCCCGGAATGTACGGTGCCTACCACGAAATAACGGTGAGCGGAAAAGAGCACGAACCATGCACCCGCGTGTACGACATAACCGGAAGCCTCTGCGAAAACTGCGACAAGTTCGCCGTGCAGCGGAGCCTTCCAGAGATAGCCGACGGCGATGTGCTCATAGTGCATGACGCAGGTGCGCACGGAAGGGCCATGGGATTCAACTACAACGGAAAGCTGCGCTGCGGGGAGCTCCTCCTGCGCCCTTCGGGGGACGTTGTGCAGATACGCCGCAAAGAGACCATCGATGACTATTTTGCCACGCTGGACTTTGCAGGGCTCGACACATTCGAGACATAAAGAATATTGGAGCGCGCAAAAGACCGATTCGTGCGGAAGAGGTACATACCGTGGTTCTGCAAAGCCGGCCATGGCTTGAAGCCTTGCTTATGCGTCGGGGTGTGTTGATTGCCAGGTATCAGACAAATTGCCGCCCAGTCAGAAAAACGATTTAGACGAAAAAGGCAGACGCAAAGCGTCTGCCTTTCTGCTTACCAGAACCGGACTGATGTATTTCATCGCAGGCATCTCTTTGTCCTTACCGTGGGATTGGCCCGCACTTCCCTACTTCTTCCCGCGCTTTGCCACCGCATCGTTCACGCGGGCAATCTCGGCCTCCACTCCTGCGGCGAAGGCGGCGCAGTTCTCGCTGGCGGCAATCTGCATGGCGGTGAGATACGGCACCAGCTTTTCATTTATGGTGGAAAGAAGCGGCTTCTTGAACGTTGTCGCACTGGCACCCCTGCTTCCGCTGGCGGCAGTGTATGCGTCGTTTGCGGAAGTGAAAGCGTCCTGCGCGGCCCTGATTGCGGCGAGCGCCTCGGTGACTCCCCCGAGCATGGCGATGTTCCCCGAAAGCTGGCCCGCCGAAAAGTCCTCCAGCATACTCTCCACCATGGACGACTCGCTGACATAGCTCGCCCTGGTGATTCCCGCCTTGGAATACTTCTCGTAGACGGCAACGAGCGGCTCGGCGGCGGCTTTTATGGCGGGAACAGGCAGAGCGGCATAGCCTTGCAGGGCCTTTCCCAGCGCGGTGATTGCGCTGTCACGCTCCGCGTCGGCGGTATCGAGCGTGGAGAAGGCCTTGTCCTGCAAGATTGCCGTGGTGATGTCGGCGCTGAGCTTTTCCACCTCGGCCATGGTCGCAGCCACAAATGCGTCCTTTGAGGCGGAAGAATCCGCCTTGTACAGGCGCACAATCGTGTCGCTAAGGCCGTCAATCTCGGTCACACGGACGTTCGCGTTTACTTTGTTCATGATGTCCTCCTTTTGTGGATAAGAATATTTTCTACCGTCCTGCAAAACGGGGCGGCGAAGCAGAAAATCTACCAAGCTCGCGCAGATGGCGGCAGGCCGGTAGATTCTCTATTCTACACGGAACGGCTGTAGGTAGTAAAGTAGAAAATCTACCTTGTGGCCGCAAGCAGGAAGCTGGCCGATAGATTTTCTACTTTGCCCAAAACTGATTGTGGCGGGGAAGTAGAAAATCTACCTTGTAGCCACAAGCGGAAGCTGGCTGGTAGATTTTCTACTTTGCCCAAAATGGCCGGCGGCTGGAAAGTAGAAAATCTATCTTGCAGCCGCAAGCGGGAAGCTGGCTGGTAGATTTTCTACCTCGTCTAAAAGTGCTGGTGGCGGGGAAGTAGAAAATCTACTTCGCTTCCGCAGGAAAAAGCGGAGTGGTAGATTTTCTGCTTTGCCCAAAAACGTCCGCATTGGATTACAAATATACCGTATAGTCACTGCAGATGACTTTTTTGATGTTGGAATCAAGGAACCAACCACTGTCTTTGGTTATGCTATTCCACTGTTGTAATGTACCCGTAAAGATGATTGTGCCAGCTTTACAACCATTGAACGCATAGCTGTCGATGCTCGTAACGCTGTTGCCTATCGTTATGCTTTCAAGCGATAAGCAACTATCAAACGCTTCTTCGCCGATTTCCGTCACGCCGCCGCCTATCTTTACGCTTACCAGCGACTCGCAGTAAAAGAACGCACTGTCGCCGAGGCTCGTTGTTTCTGTTATCTGCGTCAGGTCAAGCGTGATATATCGGTCGGAGTGTAGGCCATACAGTTCCCCTCCCAGAGCGGTCAGTTCCTCGCCCTTCCATGCGCCCAGCATGAGCGCGGCGGCGAGCGTGAGAAGAATCGCGACTGGTCTTAATCGCGGCCGTTTTGCTATCATAGTTTTATCTCCCTATGATGTGTTTTGGTGTGAAAATTTTTCGAGCCGCTACGCGACAGGATTGGCTGGGGTGGTAAGTCGCTCTTTCCGCGCGGGTGGGAGCTGTGAGCGGACGCAAAAAAGCGGCAGCCTGCGTGTGCAGTCCTGCCGCTTTCTGGATGAGGTTTATGTGTGCAAAGACAATATCAGCTAAGTTGTAAGATTCTGCGCCGCACCGTGCGGCTCGTCAAGCGGTTTCATGCAAAAAGCTGTTTTTCTCAATTCCATGCCACATTCCAATGCGGATTGCGGCTGAAAGTCAATAAAACAATGCGCAAAAGCTGGCGGATTGGCTCCATCGCCTTTGCGCAAGGCATGTAAACGGCGGCAATTCCACAAAAGGTATCATGGACATGTTCGTGCATGGCAGTGGCATTCTTTAAATGCAGGGCATGAAATGCATGACACGGGCTTTCCCCGTGCGCGGGCCTTTCTGTGTTCGTTCACCAGATACCAGATGCAGAACAGTCCGTATGCCACAATCGCCGTTACACAGATGATGTTCGCGGCCATAAAACGCCTCCTGAATCGTGCCGCCAGTCCTGCCTCAACAGGTCTGGCGCGGGTTTTATGCTGCAAGCCTGCCGGCTGCGCGTTTTTTGTCAAGCTCGGCGTATGGATTTTTTCTGACCAGGGCAAAGCAGATTGCGCCCAGCAGCAAGAATGCGGCGGCGAGGCCTCCCATGCTAAAGCCGTCTGCAAACACGAGCTTTCCGTGCGCCAAGGCCGCCACGAGCGAGCCAATCTGGAATACAATCAGCGTCACTACATACGCAAAGATGTTCTGGAAAGCTATGGCGAACCAAAACCATCTGCGGCTTTTCAGTTCATGGGCCATCGCGGAAATTGCCGCAATGCATGGCGAGTCAAGCATGTTGAACATGAGAAAACTGAACGCGGCCAGCCCTGACGGGAACCAAAGCGAAACCGCCTGAGCCACGCCCATGGCTTCCTCGGCACTTCCTGCATTTTCCGCAGCTTCAACAAGTTCTTCCGCCACACCGGAAAGCACGCCCATGGTTCCTGCTATCGCCTCTTTTGCGGTAAAGCCCGTGAGCGATGAAGCCGCGGCCTGCCAGCCGCCCACTTTGTTTCCGAAGCCGAGCGGAATAAAGATGTAGCGTATCGCGCCGCCAATCTTTGCAAGCAGCGAATCGCCCGACTCAACAAGGCCGAAACCGCCTGCGGCAAAACCGTAGTTCGAAAGGAACCACATCACAAGGCATGCAAGGAACAGTATCGTTCCCGCCTTGATTACAAAGCCTTTCAAGCGTTCCCATGTGTGCAGCAGCACAGTCCGTGCAGAGGGAATGTGGTACTGCGGGAGCTCCATCACGAACGGGGCTGCCGGGCCATGAAAGTATTTTGTCTTTTTCAGGATGACTGCGGCAACCAATACCGAGGCCACGCCAACCGCATACATGAGCGGTGCCAGCCATGCGCCCGAGCCGCCAGTGAATTTTGCGGCCAGCACCGCCGCGACAAGGGCAATGACAGGCAGTTTGGCACCGCACGGAATCCATGTGGTTGTCATAATGGTCATGCGGCGGTCGTTTTCGTTTTCAATCGTGCGGCTTGCCATGATGCCCGGAACTCCGCAGCCGGAAGAGATGAGCAGAGGAATAAAAGATTTTCCTGAAAGCCCGAAGTGCCGGAACAGGCGATCCATCACAAAGGCGATGCGCACCATGTAGCCTATATCTTCCAAGGCGGAAAGCAGCAGGAACAGGACCGCCATCTGCGGAAGAAAGCCCAGCACTGTGCCCACGCCGCCAATGATGCCGTTCACAATGCAGTCGATAAGCACATCGCTTGCTTCTGCGTTGGTCAGCATGGCCTCAACCAGTCCCTGCACACCGGTACCGACCATCACGGGGTTTTCTGCGCTGGCTTTTTTCGCGGCCGAGCGGTTGTAAAGGCCCGGAAGGCCTGTGCGGAACGCCCCGAGCCCACCGGAAAGTTCCATGGGGCCGTCTACAGCAGAAAACGGCGGTTCTTCCCCATGCCCGCCATCGGAGGGCAAGCCGGCCATGAAATCATCGTAACTTGTGACCAGGGCCGTTTCGCCGGCTATAAGTTTTTCGTTAGTCCAGTCCGTCATGAATGTGCCTATGGTGCTCACCGAAATATAGTACACCAGCCACATCACCGCAAGGAAAATCGGAATACCCAAAACACGGTTTGTCACAATCCTGTCGATTTTGTCTGATGTGGTAACCGTGTTTCCAGATTTCACCAGCACACCGTCCAGCAGCGAGGTGATGTAATTATAGCGTTCATTGGTGATGATGGACTCGATGTCGTCGTTTTTGGCTTTTTCGATTTGAGCCGTTATCGATTCAGCCTGCGACAGAACGGCCTCCGAAAGCCCGAGCGACTTGAGCACCACGGCATCGCGCTCAAGAAGCTTGATTGCCGTCCACCGCCTGAGGTGCGCTGCCAGCCAAGTTGGAAGCAGGGCTTCGATTGCAGAAATCGAGGCTTCCACATCGGATGCAAAGCATGGGCTGGGTAACACGGGTTTTGCGTCACGGGCAATCTCCACGGCGGCGGCGGCGACTTCTTTTATGCCTGTGCCATTGAGCGCCACAGTTTCAAACACTGGGCAGCCGAGTTTCTGCGAAAGCTTTTCCACATCAATCCTGTCGCCGTTTTTTTTGAGCGCGTCAACCATGTTCATGGCAAGCACCACGGGTTTTCCAAGTTCAAGAATCTGCGTGGTGAGGTAAAGGTTCCGCTCGATGTTGGTGGCATCCACAATGTCTATGACGGCAGAAGGCTCGGTTCCGGCAAGATAGTCGCGGCTCACCACTTCTTCGCTGGTGTAAGGCGAAAGTGAATAGATGCCCGGCAAATCCGTGACAGTCACATTGTCATGGCCTTTCAGCCTGCCTTCTTTTTTTTCGACAGTCACACCCGGCCAGTTTCCCACATACTGGACGGTACCTGTAAGCGCATTGAACATTGTTGTTTTGCCGCAGTTAGGGTTTCCGGCAAGTGCAAGTTTTATGTTACCCATCAGTTCATTTGCTCCACTTCAATACATTCAGCATCATCTCTGCGGACGCTCAGTTCGTATCCACGGATTGTCACTTCCACAGGATCGCCAAACGGCGCCACCTTGCGGACAAAAACCTTGCATCCAGTTGTAAATCCCATGTCCATGAGCCGCCTTTTTAGCGGGCCTTGTCCACCAAGCCGTTTTACAATCACTGTTGAACCTACGGCAGCTCCACGCAATGTACTCACAGCAAAAACCTCCATTATGAACGTACAGACACCATTATTTTTGACGCCATGTTCCTATCGATGGCGATACGCGACTCCTTCACTTTTACGATGAGGCCGGAGTCGATTTTCTGAATGACCGCAACAGAAGAACCCACGTTGAAGCCCATTTCAAACAGGTGCTGCTTTATGGCAGGAGCGCCACCAACATTTTTGACTACAAGTTCCTGTCCCAGGCTTGCAAACAGTAACGGCATAGTGCTTTCCTCGTCTTGACAACAATAAATCGATTCCTGCGCGCATACCATGCGGTGCATGAAAGACGGTTAGACCTGTTAAACAAAAGTTAGTATATGTCAACCACGATTGCAATATACTAACAAGAAGCAGAGCTGTCAAGTGGGATTACGTGCCTTTTATGGATTCACCCAAAACACTCTCAGCCGGGCTTTAGACTTTGCGCCAGTCCACCGATCACGGAATGAACGAAGCCTTGGGCACAGGATCTGCCTGTTTCAAAACGGAATACATCAGCCAGCATGGGGCACAAGAACATGCGACAAAATTATTGGCAGCCGCAAGTCCACGCTTTTTATGCAGGGAGCCTTAAAGTCCAGCAGCAAACACATGGATTGTTTCTGCATGCGTTCAATCAGGATTTCAAGACATGCCTTTGCGGGAACCTGGGCCCCATGCCCTGCTCCGCAATTTGGGAATCAACACCCCCGACGCATAATGCGGATATGATTTTTCTGAAATTTGCCCATTGAGTAGTGATCAAAGAAGTCTTTGGCCTTTGCAGGTGTGTTGTTCTTGCAATGTATCGCAGCCAAGTGGACATACCTTTCATTAAAGTTCACCATCCTCTGAAACCCACTCACCCGAAACTGCGCCTTGCGGCTTGCTGCTAAAACAGTTTCCGAGGACAGCGAGTCGGTTCGCGTTAAAAAACTAGCCGCGACGCGGATAATACAATAACCGAGTTTTCGCATAAAACCCGGAGTTAAAATCAGAGGCGCCATCTGTGCGGCTGATTTTAAACATTCCTATATTTCAAGCGATGAAAAAATATCAACTTTTTTCATCGCTTGAAACGCCGTTCCGCAACGGAGTGAGAAACGGAAGCCAATAACCGAATTTTCGCAGAAAACCCGGAGTCAAAATCAGACGCACTATCTGTGCGGCTGATTTTAAACATTCCTTCTCACCATTATTTACAGCACAGCTTCAAGCAATGGGCCGGCTTTGCAAAAGCGCGGCATTTACCCTTTTCCGCACGAATCAACAAAACAATGCAGCACCGGCAGGAAGGTGCCGACTTTTGGCTTGTTGCAAAGCGAATTTGCATTTATACTGAATGCATGTATGAAGTTCGTGTGGAGGCCGGTTTCAGCGCGGCCCATTTTTTGAATGACTACCATGGCAAATGTGAACAGCTCCACGGCCACAACTACACCGTGTATGCCCATGTGCGCGGAGACGTGCTCGACAAAGGAGGAATGCTCCTTGATTTTTCGGTGCTAAAAAAGGCGCTACGTTCCGTGTGCGGCACACTTGACCACCGCAACCTGAACGACATAGCCGCATTCAGCCAGAATCCAAGCGCAGAACGCATCGCGGAATACATCTACCGCGGGATTGTAGCAGAGCTGCCACAGCTTTCATGTTTTCCCGAGGAATCGCGGCAGGAACCAGTCCATGGCGAGCCCTGCCCGGCAGAGGAAGCGCCCCGACCCAATGCCGCACCCCCGCACATGCAAAAGCCGTACCTGTACGCCGTTGACGTTTTTGAAACAGAAACAAGCCGCGCCCGTTTTGCGGTAGAACCATAGCAGTCAAAAATTCAGCAGAAAGCATCTGTTCTTGCCTTTAAAATATTTTGTTTAAACGCGGAACACCATGCTTTTGCTTTTAAACAAAATATTTTAAACCGAATACACGTGCTGGAGACTTAAAATATTTTGTTTAAACATGACGCAGACTTGGGCTTTAAATATTTTGTTTTAAACGCTGCCGCAAAGCACGGTCGTTCCTCAGCAATGAAAGGGGCCCATAAAACAGCGTGGAAATGAACACGGCCGTCAGGTTTTATTCGTGCGGAAATGGTACATACTGTGCTTCTGCGAAGCTGGCCCCAGGCTTGGAGCCTTGCTTCTGCGTTGGAGTGTGTTGATTTAAGGAAGACGGCAGGACGGCAATTGTCTTGCGAACTTGCTTTGCCCCGCACAGAAGGGCCTGTCACAGACGGACAGGCACGTTCGCCTTGTCCAGGGCCTCTTTTATGCCGCGCACAGTGTATTCGCCGGAATGCACCATGCTGGCAATCAGCGCAGCCTGGGCTTTTCCGTCAGTAAGCACCGAAACCAAATGCTCAGGTCTGCCGCCGCCTCCAGAGGCAATCACCGGAACGCTCACCGACTCGGCAATCATGCGGGTCAGGGCAAGCTCGTATCCGTCGCGGGTTCCGTCAGTATCAATGGAATTGAGCACAATCTCCCCCGCGCCAAGCTCCACCGCTTTTTGGGCCCATTCAAGCGCGTCAAGATCCGTGGCGACACGGCCGCCGTTTATATACACACGGTAGCCGCTCGGCATGTCATCATCGCGGGAAACGTCCATGCCAAGCACCATGCACTGGTTTCCGAACACACGCGCCCCGTCACGAATCAGCTCGGGATGCTTTACCGCCTGCGAATTGAGTGACACTTTTTCGGCCCCTGCAAGGATTGTCGCGCGAATGTCGTCAAGAGAACCGATTCCTCCGCCTACACAGAACGGAATGAACACCTGGCTTGCGACACGCGCAATCAAGTCAAGGATAGGTCCGCGGCCGTTTGCGCTCGCCATGATGTCGTAAAACACAAGCTCGTCAACACCCTGCCGGTAGTATTCAGCGGCCATGTCCACCGGGTCGCCGATGTCAAGATTGTTCTGAAATTTCACGCCCTTGGTAGTGCGCCCGTCTTTTACGTCAAGACAGATGATTATTCGCCGTTTGAGCATTACCGGCCTCCTTCAGAATTGTCGGCGGCCACATAGTTTTTCAGGATGCGCAGCCCCCATTCGCCCGATTTTTCAGGATGGAACTGAAAAGCCGAAAGATTGTCCTTTTCGATTACCGCAGGAACCATGGTGCCGTAGTCGGCATAGCCCCTGATGACGGCAGGATCCATCGGATGTATGACGTAGGAATGGACAAAATAAAAATCGCTGTGATCCGGGATTCCTGCAAGCAGTTTTGATTCCGCGCCGCAGAAGGTAACATCGTTCCAGCCCATGTGCGGCACTTTGCGGTTGTTGCGCAGCATGGCGTGCTCCTTGTGCTCCTCTTCGTTCGGGTGCCGCTCATTCCACAGTTCTGAAAAATGGCGAATGGAACCGGCTATCAAGCCAAGGCATTTTGTGTCCTGCTCCTCGCTGTAGTCAAACATAATCTGCGCACCAATGCAGATGCCCATAAGCGGTTTTCCGCTCGCAGCCCAGTCGGCAAGAAATGTATCAAAGCCGGTGAGCCTGAGCTGTTCCATGGCGTAGGCAGCGTCTCCCACGCCGGGAAAAATAATACGGTCGGCAGTTTCCAAATCACGTGGATTTTTTGATAGGACGAACGGTGTATGCAGGGCAGAAAACGCACGTTCAACGCTTTTGATGTTGCCCGCATTGTAATCAACAATTCCAGTCATAAGCTGAATTTTAACGTGAATAAGTTTGACAGTCAACAGGCAAACGGAACCCTACAATTTTTTGACACGCACTGTAAATGCTATTTTTGTCTTGGCGCCGTTCCAGTCTGTGATGGTAACCGCGCCTTTTCCTGCCTTGCCGAGCGTTTTGACATACACGGCCGCCATTCCGCCTTTGAGCGAGAGCGCGGCAGGCCCGATAACAGACACCGCACCGCTAGCTTCCACAAGAACAGCTTCCTGCATGTACGGACGGATGTTCCCCCATTCGTCGCGGGCTGTCAATGAAATGGCGGAAACGTCATACGTTTCGTCTTCCACCAGCAATGTTCGCCGCGCCGCCGCGCTCACCCGCACGGTCTTTCCAGGAACCTTTACGACAGTCTTTACAAGCTCGCCATTTCTGAACGCCTCAAAGCGGTAAGTGCTCACCGAGCCTCCCCAGCTTCCAAGGTATTTTCCGAACAGCTCACTGATGCGTTTTTTTGAAGCAACGCCTCTCAGCCCAAGCCAAAAGGCTTTCATCTTCAATCTGAACGGCATGAGAGATTCACCATGTTTTTGGATTGCGCAGATGATTGCCTTTAGCGCGCGGGCATCTTCTGGCGCATAGTGCTCTTCGTCTACGAGGCGGTTCCCGATAAAATCATCTACCAGAATCGGACCATGCGCAAGATGCGCAAACGGAGAATCGGAGGAATGATAGTCTTTTATGACTGTGCCGTTGATGTAAAGCCGCACATAGTCGGCATTGGTGTAAACCCACACGGGGCCTAGAACACTCGCAGGATATTCGCCGATGTCCATGCCTGAACTGACTTCAAGCACATCGCCTACCACGGATGCATCCTGCTGGCTTTTGTAGACTGCCGCCGCCTGCTTTGGGTTGCGGAACATATCCATCACGCCGTGATAGCACACACGGTCGCCCGAGCCGAAGCCCTGATGGGTGTTGTAGTCAAATGCGCACCAGCCACTCGCGCCCGCACAGTCTGCGGAAGAAGCTACAGCGTCAAGCACTCGCGCATAGCGCAGCGCATGTTCGGTGCGGTGCCCTTCATCGTCAAAACTCTTTGTGGGAAACATGTGCCCATTGTATTCCGTTATCATATAGCCTGCGGCATCGGTTTCAGTTACGTCGCTTTTTTTGAGACAGCCGGCATTTGGCCCGTAGTGGCTAAAGTCGTTGAATGTGTAAACGTCTTCAAGCAGATGGCTGTGGCGGAGATAGCGCACGCCTCCAGTCGGCCTTGTGGCATCAAGAGTGCGGGCAGCTTCGTTTGTTTTTTCATATAGCGCATCGTTGTCGAGGCTTTCGTTGATTCTGACGCCCCACAAAAAAATTGAAGGATGGTTCCTGTACTGCACCACCATGTCGCGCACATTCTGCACTGCAAGTTCCTGCCAATGCCCGCCGCCGATGTGCTGCCAGCCGGGAATTTCCGTGAACACCAACAGGCCGATTTCATCGCAGCGGTCAATAAAATGCTGGCTCTGCGGATAATGGGATGTGCGCACTTCATTCAGCCCAAGTTCATATTTCAGAATATCAGCATCGTCCCTCTGCATGTTTTTGGGCATGGCATAGCCTACGTATGGAAAACTCTGGTGGCGGTTCAATCCACGAAGCTTGATTTTTTTGCCGTTCAGAAAAAAGCCGTCCGCGTTAAACACAATGTCCCGGAAGCCGAAACGCACCACATGGGTGTCAACGACATGTCCGCCAAAATCGACCAGTTCCGTAACGGCAAGGTACAGCGCGGGCTGCTCAAGCGACCAGCGCACCACAGGCGCAACGTCCATGGCGGTGAGCACAGTTTGTGAAGCGGCCCCGGTTTCACATTCCGAAACGGGAACAGCACCGTCCGCCCCGCATGGTACCACACGCTGGCGCACAATAAATCCCGCAGCTCCCGGTTCAGTGCTGAGACGCACGGCACTTGAAAAATGCTGTTCTTTTGTGGTTACAGCCACATCTTGGATATAAACAGGGGATTTTATCTGAAGATAAACATCGCGGTATATTCCGCCAAAAGTCATGTAGTCCACAACAAAACCGAATGGCGGCTGGTCAAGCGTTTCGCGGCTGTCGAGCCTGATAACCAGCACATTGTTTTTTCCAGCCGGCGAAAGATACTCCGTCAAATCAACAGTAAAGGCGGTGTATCCGCAGCAATGTGAGGCAAGATTTTTTCCATTCAGGAACACTTCGCTTTTATGGGCGGCGCCTTCAACAGTGAGCAGCACCCGCATTCCCTTCCAGGCAAGCTGGGTGAAAAACGTGGTACGGTAGGCGGAGCAAAGCTGGTAGCAGGATTCATCAAAATCATTCAATGGCATCTGCACAACGGAATGTGGAATTCTAACTTTCTCCAGCCGTGCGCGGTATGACGGCAGAAGCATTTTTTCATCGAATTCAGGTGAAAAATAAAAAGCATCGTTCAAAAAAATCTTGTTTTTCATGCCACCGAGTGTACGCATTTTTTTTTGTTCATGCAAGCTAATGCCGAAAAGCGCAAGCATCGCGGCAAAAGGATTATTCCTTATATTTTGCCCATTCTCACACCGCAGGAAACATCCATACGGCATTTTTGAAACGCAAGTTTTCGACGGATTAAAAAAAACGCGGGGTACGCCAACTCATGCAAAAAAAACACGTAATATTTTTTACAATCCGATCCAGTGAAACATGAAAATATAAAATCCGTTTCTGTTGCGCAAGCTTCCTTCCTGCAAGTCAATACGGAAAGTGGGTGTTTTAATCTAGCAAAACATGTGCAGGTATGCTATACTTGTGCCAGTTTTTCAAGCAAAAATCTGGGCGGTCGCAGGGTGTGCATATGCAAGTGCAACCGTTCCCAATGATGAAAACAAGAGGTTGTAAAATGCCAGAGAATCAAAATGCCGATGTGCATTCAAAAGAAAACCGTGGAAAGCCGCTGGTGCTTATTGTTGATGACGAAGAAATCAACCGCATGCTGCTGGCAAATATTCTGGAAGCCCGCTATAAAATCGAAACCGCTTCTGACGGCCAGGAAGCCCTGCAAAAAATGCGCCATTACCACGGAATGATTTCAGCAGTGCTGCTCGACCTGTTCATGCCAAATAAAAACGGATTTGAAGTGCTAAAAGAAATGCGCACCGATGACATGCTGCGCCACATTCCCGTAATCGTGCTCACAGGCCACAAAGACGCAGAAGTAGAAAGTTTTGAACAAGGTGCCTATGATTTTATAACAAAGCCTTTTGAAGTTCCGGAACTGATTCTCGCGCGGGTGGCAAAAACCATCAGGCTTGCAGAAGAAACGTACATCGTCAGCACAATGGAAAAGGATCCGCTCACGAACCTTCCCAACATGTCGTTCTTTAAAAAGTTGTGCCGCCTCGAAAAACAGCGCCTTGCAAAATCAGGCGAAAAGAGCGCCATAGTGTACATCGACCTGGTAAACATGAAATCATACAACAGCAGCTACGGTTATGCGGAAGGCGACAATCTGCTCATAAACGTTGCTTCCACTCTCCAGAGCACTTTCACCGACATGCCGGTGGGCCGCATTTCCGACGACCACTTTGCGGTTATGGTGGCGCAATCCCGGCTGGAATCTATGCTTGAAATCCTGCGCACCCGCATCCGTTCCACAGGAAAAGGCACTGCTGTTGAATTCCATGCCGGAGTGTTCAAAGAAGAAGACGGGCAGGACACGGACATTGTAGCGGCAGTTGACTACGCGCGAATAGCATGTGCAACCCTGCGCGGCAACTACAACGCCACGGTCTGTTATTACGACCAGAAACTCATGAAAAAGTACAACGACCGCCAGCATGTGCTGACACACTTTGACCAGGCGCTTTCGGAGCACTGGATAAAGGTGTTCTACCAGCCAATCGTGCGTACCGCGACAAAAGAAATATGCCACTTTGAAGCACTCGCCCGCTGGATAGATCCTCAGCGCGGAAAGCTTTCGCCGGGAGTGTTCATTCCGGTAATCGAGGACTACAACCTTGGTGTACGCATGGATCTGTACATGGTGGAAGAAGTGTGCCGCGAGTACGAAAAGAGAAAATCAAACGGAATAGAACCAGTGCCGGTCTCAGTAAATTTTACCCGCACAGACTTTGACCAGATGGACATGGTAAAAGCCATAACTGAAATTGTTGACAAATACAACGTGCCCCACAACATGATAGACATAGAGGTTACGGAAAGCGCCTTTTCGCACAATCCCGGCTGGCTGCAAAAGCAGATAGATGCCCTGCACGCAAACGGATTTCAGGTTTGGATGGACGACTTTGGCGACGGATATGCATCGCTCAACGTGTTGCAGGAAAACACCTTTGATGTCATCAAGCTGGACATGGGCTTTATGCGAAAATTCAGTCCAACCGGTAAAAACGGAATTATCCTCACCGACATTGTTGCGATGAGCCACCGCCTTGGCATTCACACACTTTCCGAAGGGGTGGAGAACGAGGAACAGTACGAGTTCCTCAAAAAAATCGGCTGCGAACGCATTCAGGGCTTCTATTTTGGAAAACCCATGACCATTGATGAATTCCTTGAAAGCGTGCGGGAAGGAAAAGCGCTTCCAATCGAAAAACCCGCCGACACCGCGCACTTTGACAAGACCTACGGTTTCAATTTGATGAGCCAGCTTTCGCAGGAAATGCCAGGCGGAATTATCGTGTACACGTCCGATGAAAAAGAAGAAATCCTGTTTGCAAACCAGGAGCTTATAACGATGTTTGGCTGTGACACGCTAAGTGAATTCCTTGAATACTCCAACAACAGCTTTAAGACGCTCGTGCATCCAGAAGACCTCGCACGGGTGCAAAAAACGATTGCAAGCAAAATCGGGCACGGAGAGTCTTCCGGCATTGACTATTTGGACTACAGAATCATAACAAAAACGGAAAAAGTCAAGAAAGTTGAACATGCAGGGCATCTGGTTCATGATTCGCGCTACGGCAACATTTTTTGCGTGTTTCTTTCCGATGCCGAAAAACGTGCAAACGCCTTGGCACAGCAGGAGGTTGTATGCTAACAAAAGACGCATTGATTGCATACGGGGCAGATTATGAGCGGGGCATAAAGCTCTGCCTTGGAAAAGAGGATTTCTATTTCAGAATGATTTCAAAAGGGCTTGCAAATGAAAAATTCGGCGACCTTGGAAAGCACCTTGAAGCAAATGACATCAAGGCCGCTTTTGAAGATGCCCATGCACTCAAAGGCATTACCGGAAACCTCGCGCTCACACCGCTGTTCATGGCACTGGAAGCCATGGTGGAGCCGCTCCGCCAAGGCAAATCCATAGACTACGCGCCGCTATATGCCACGGTGATGGCCGAAAAGCAAAAACTTGACGCACTCCTTGCATAACGCATGAGCAAAAAATCCATCGTATTTGTGCAAGACAAAACGGTGGATTTTTTTGCATTGGTGAACAGAACTGCCACACTGAAGCGCCGTTTTCCTGCACACCTTTCCACAGGAAAACGGAAAAACGTCCATTTTCAGCTGGGCCGGCACTGAAAACCGTTGCAAAAAAGTCGCCGCTGATTTTTTGTTCTACCCCACCGCGCCCTGTTAGTTCCTGATGAATTCCTTTTTCAAAAAATCCAGGTCAAGCTCAGGATACAGCACATGAGCACCCAGCAGCGCCTTTACACGGGATTCGGCCTGTTCCTGCACGGCAGAATCAAGCTCTATTTTTCCTTTTGCGGGTTTTCCGTCTTTTGTGAGGCCGGGCCTGGTTCCTTTGAGCACAAGGTCGATGATGTCTGAGACTTCTTCCATGTCGGAAGCATTCATGCCAAGCGTAGTGAGCCCCGGTGTGCCCACACGGATACCGCTTGTCCACCATGCACCGTTTTTGTCATACGGCAGGGCATTTGCGTTTGCCGTAACGCCGCAGCGGAACAACGCGGCCTCAGCCTGCTTTCCCGTAAGGCCGTAGGTGGTCACGTCAATTAGCATGAGGTGATTTTCAGTTCCGCCTGTCTGAAGCTTCATACCCCGCTTGATGCATGCTGACGCAAGCGCCTGTGCGTTTTCAACCACGCCCTGCGCATACGCCTGGAACGCAGGACTCCGGGCCTCTTTGAACGCAACGGCTTTTGCCGCCATGATATGCCCGAGCGGACCTCCCAGAACCATGGGACAGCCTTTGTTCACATAATCCCGAAACGGCTCCTTGCACAGAATCATGGCACCTCGCGGACCACGAAGGGTTTTGTGCGTGGTTGTTGTAACGATGTCGGCCCAACGCACGGGGTCGTTGTCGCCTGTCCAGACTTTGCCCGCGACAAGACCTGCAAAGTGCGCCATGTCAACCATGAGCACGGCACCGCATTTGTCCGCGATTTCCTTGAAGCGCCTGAAATTGATTTTTCTCGGGTACGCTGAAAATCCTGCAAGCAGTATCAGCGGCTTTACTTCCATGGCCTGCTTTTCAATCGCGTCATAATCAAGGAGCCCGGTTTCGCGGTCAACGCCGTAAGGATGGCTTTCAAACATGCGGGCGCTCAAATTCATCTTGTAGCCGTGTGTCAAATGCCCGCCACAGCTGTAATCAAGTCCCATCAGCTTCTGGCCACCAAAGCGTTTTCGCAGCATGTCGAACTGTTCGGCGGTCAAATCGCCTAAGGATTTTACGCCCAATTCTTCCAGTGCGGGAGTTTCAACCATTCGGCTTAAAACGGCCCAATACGCCACCAAATTGGCATCGCAACCGGCATGGGGCTGCACATAGGCGTAATCAGCACCAAACAGCGCTTCTGCTTCGCGGGCGGCGATGTTTTCAACGCTGTCGATGTTTTCGCAGCCTCCATAGTAGCGGTGCTCGGGGAATCCTTCCGCGTATTTATCGGTGAGCAGATTTCCCATGGTAGACTGCACGGAAAGCGAGCAATAGTTTTCGCTGGCCACAAGCTTCAGATGGCGCCGCTGGGTATCAAGCTCCTTTACCACATCGGCGGCAATATCTGGAGCCACGGTTGCGGTCTGCTGAAGATTTGCCACATACGCGAGCATGGCCACATTCGGTTTGTTGTTGCAGAACTGCAAATAGTTTTCAACGGGGGTTGGCACGATGATTCTCCTTTGTTTTATGTTTGTATCGGTCATTCTGTAAAAAACAGATATTTATCGCCATGTTGAGGTCAGCGCCGTACGCCTTCAAGACCGCGAGTACAATCGCAATCACTGTGAACAGCCCGACACCGCCACTAACATTCTTTTTTTATTTCTTTGCCTCCATTGGGATAGGTTATTCCTTATGCCCTTATTATAAACTCAATCCTAATTTACTTAACGCCCATTTTTCAAAGCGCATAGAAAAGGTGGTAGTTATGACTACCGCCCGACCTGATTAGCCTATGCCCATACCAATCAGTATCATAACCACCCCAAAAATCGAGTTAGTCTTTATGTCGCCCTAGGATTATGGATATTAAATTCATAACTGTTAGGGCTAGTATTCCCATAACTACTAAGGAATGAACTTGTGCCAAATCCTTTTGCGTGGCAAATGTTCAACAGTATTCCCGCGCTTCCGATTGCTCCGACCCACGACAGCAGCCCCTTCGTGAGGTATGCCAAAGCGAGCAGCAAGATGAACGGCACAGCCATTCCCAACAATCCATCGTTGAAAAACTTAAAGATGTTTCCGAACAGTTCCTTGATTATATCAACCATTTGTATATCGGCCATCTGAGCCTCCAACGACCTCATTTTGTTTCAAACTGGAAACCAGTTAAAGACTAATACTCAAATCAATCTTCAAGAGTTTTCCCTCCACGCTCTTAGACCACACGTCCCGAACCTCATTTTTCTCAATGAGCGTCCGAGCCTGCCCGACAGAGCCGTAGTATTAGCCGAGAAATTCACATCCCTCAAGCACATCGGCTACTATATCATTCTCTGTTATACATAGACCTCTTTCATACATTCCCCCTACGCCACCATTCCAATCTATTTCCGCTTTTCCTTAACGACCTTTTTCCTCTCGCCGACCAACCGCACCATATGCATTGCCACGTTGAAACAATTGAGGATAAGCATGTGGCCAAAAAAGCAGACGACATACAGCTGGCGGCTGTCCATGGCACGTTACAGTGGTTTCCAGTCAAGTTCTGGTGTCCGGCACAAAGTCCGTTCAGCGTGTTCCTGGAATAACAACAGTGTTCCACTTGTTCGGGTCTTCCAGCAGACCGTACTGGCGGCCCTTTAAAATATGCTGAAGATTTTTTGCCACAGGCCCTTCACTTCCAAGGAACATAACTTTTTTTCCAGACAAATCGGTAAGCGACGACATGGTGCTTATTCCGGCGGCGGTACCCGTTACAAAACATTCAAGCGCACTTTCCTGCACTTCCATGACGCTGATCTTGCGCTCTTGGGTTCTGTATCCCGCTTCCTGCGCAAGTGCAAGCACGGATTTTCGCGTAATACCCGGAAGAATTGTGTCTCCAAGCTCTGGCGTTACAATGGTGCCGTTGTTTAGCACAAAGAAAATATTGCAGCTGGAGCCTTCCTGAAAATATTTGTGCTCCACGGCGTCAAGGTACACGCATTCCACGTAGCCGGCATCTTCCGCCTCTTTTTTTGCGAGCGCGGAAATCACGTAGTTTGAAGCGCACTTGATGTATCCGGTGCCGTGCGGGGTTGCCCTGATGCGGTCAGTTATAACCGCACCGTCAAGGCCCGGCTTGAAGTAGGCCGAAACCGTGGTTGCACAGATGACCACGACAGGGCTTTTTGCACAGCCCACACCGATGGCACCTTCGGAACTCATAAACGGCCGTATGTAGATTGACTCCGCATTGGCGTAGTCTTCTTTTTCCCATTCAGGGTTGTATTGTGGCACATAGCCCAATTCGGCATTGCGGCGCACAAACTCAACAGAGGCTTTTACGAACTGGTCTTCAGGAAACGGAGGACAATACAGCCCCTTCATGCTGTTTGCAAATCTATGCGCGTTTTGGTCAGGCCTAAAAATCGCCACTCCGCCGTCTTTTGTGGGAAAGCCTTTCATGCCTTCAAAGCAGCCGTATGCATACTGGCTGGTATAGCTTACAGCCGGAAGGCCCATCTGGTTGCGTTTATCGAGCACAGTCTGGCGCTCAGCCTCGCTTAATGCCATGAGCTGCTCATGGGTAATAGAATCCGCTTGCAGCCATTGTTCATCCCATAAGTTTGTTTCCGTATTGTAGCGGGCAATGTAAGTAAAGGGGTACAGATTCAGACCGAATGCCATTTTTTATTCCTCCATGCTTTGAGGGCGTAGAAACTTGTGTGGCGCTCCCATAAATATAACGGGCTTTATTGTAGCATTTTTTTTGTCATTTGTACAGCGCACAGAAAGACAGCGCAGGGAACCATTTTCTGGATATTCACCAGAATCAACACATCCTGACGCAAAAGCAAAGCTTAAAGCCAAATGGCTGGTTCGCAGAAGCACGATATGCACCCTTTCCGCACGAATAAAACCGTCAAGCTAAAAATTCATTTTTACCTGCCGTTGTTCACTTTGGCAACCAACTGCGGCAGGGTAATCCGCATGGCGGCAAGGATTTTTTTGCAGACACTTCAATAAATTTCCCTATTTTGCCGAAAGTATGATATACTAGTGTGCCAGGAGCAAAGGTTCCTGAAATGCTCCATGGACAAGATGTGCGCAACATGTATGGTGCCAAGCACGGAAGGCCGCGTTCATCACCATACATTGTTTTAGGCAAGTCCACGGATGGTGCATTTTTAAAGTGTCGAGGTGTCTGCATGTACAAATTCAAGCGGCGGGTGGCTCTTATCTGTATAGATATTGTCATGCTCGTTCTTTTTATACTCATCGCGGTAAACGTGATTCCCGTTATCAATGCCAACCAAAGCTATTCACCGCAGTTCACTTGGATTACAACAGGCGTTATCTTCCTTTCGCTGCTTACCGTGAGTTTTATGCTCAAAGACAAAACCAGCTCCCGGCTTGAACACAGCGCACTGTTCACAAAGGAAACGGCCCTGCTCACAGAGTTTATCGACCGCCTGCGCATATGCTATTCACTCGATGATTTTTATGACGCAATCGCGCAGATTCTGGAACAGGAAGGGGACTGTGCGGTGCTCTATACAGACACCGAAAAAAACTACGTGCTGTACAACAGCCCCGACAGGCTTTCCACGGCAAAAGAAACCATGGAAACGCTTTCAAACAATTTTCCTGACACATGGGGCGAAGGCTGCTTTTTCATCGATAGCAAACTCGGGCTGCTTGAATCCTCCAGCAACGCGCGTGGCTTTTTTCTTTCAAACAATCACCACCACTTTTATGTATTCTGCCGATATACACGACTGTTCGACAGTTCCATTTACAAGCAGCTGCTTGAAGAATTCACGCGCTTCCAGAACCGCACCACTACAATCGCGAACCTTTCAGAAATCGCATCGCTTTCAAAAGAATGGTCGCAGCTTGCCGACACCCAGCGTTCGTTTTTGCCACAGCAGATGCCAAAAAACGAAAAGCTTTCCATCGCCGCCTACTTCCGTCCGCTGGTAAATGTTTCCGGCGACTACTATTCCGTGCTTCCTATAGATGAAAACAAAACACTGCTCATGCTGGGCGATGTTTCAGGAAAAGGGCTCGCTGCCGCGCTTGTCATGGGCTTGGTGATGAACACGGTAAAAATACTTGAAAACAAAAACGACCTCCCGGCCATGATCCACGCTATAGACAAGGCCATTCGGGGCATGAAGCTGCAAGACAAATACACGGTTCTGTTTTTGGGTATCGTAGACACAAAGCAGATGACAATCCGATATATAAACGCCTCCATGTCAGACCCGGTTATCATCACCAGGGCCCCAGACGGCTACCGAATCAAGCCGCTCACATCAAACTGCTCCATTGTTGGCATCATAGACCTGTTTGATATTGAAGTTTCAGAACAACGCCTGTTCCGGGGAGATGTGATTCTGATGGCATCAGACGGCGTTTCAGAAGTGATGGACGAAAACGGCATTGAGCTTGGCGACACGGAGCTGTACAGCAATACAATCCGAAAAAGCGCCGCGAAATCTCCCAAGGAATTTATAGACGATGTGGTAAATCTGGTACTCACCTATAACGGTGAAAAAAAACTCCGCGACGATGTGACTATGATGGTCGCAAAACTGGAGGGCTAGGCAATGATTTTTCTGCTGCTGAACGCCGCCCTGTGCGGAATCCTCATATGGTTTTCGTTTTCTATCGATGACCACGGTTCAATCAACATAATCGGAACCAAACTGGTAAACATCGCCCTGTTCCTGGCAACCACGCTGGGTTTTATGACCATAACAATCGCCCTCTGCTTTTGGGCACCGGAAAGGCTTGCGCTCATCTTTGGAAAACTCACGCTTGTGTTTTTCGCCTGGTACTGCGTGTCCACATGCGGATTTGTGCTTCTGTTTCCTCATTACAAAAAGAACAAAGCTTTTCCTGTGGCGCAGGTGCTGCTCGATGCGTTTGCCGTATACATAGTTTTTATGGCGCCCAATGCCATCAAAGACTTCAGGATTGCGTTCGGCTCCATATTTGAGGTGAATTCAGGCCCGATGTTTTCCGGGCCGATACACCAGTACATTTCAATCACCTGGTATGAATTTCTGATACTGTTTTACGCAGTATTCCTGCCACTTGTAAGCGCTCTAGTAATCTGGGTTCGCATGGAAAACGCACAGTCGCGCCTTGACCAGCAGCGCATGACAGCGGTGGCAATGGCGGTGTGCACATCATGGCTCCTGCTCTTTTTCCTTCACTATACGCTACCATACCAGAGCATGTTCCGCACCATGACCGTGACAGCTTTTGTACCGGAGCTGCTCATGTTCAACGCGGCTTTTTCACAACGTGAGATTTATGACGGACGTGCAATCAGGCATGGACTTGGCCGATTCCTCTTTCAGTTTGCCGTTCCATCGGTGTTCGCGGGGCTTCTGTTCATGGCGCTGTGGCCGCTGTACGCAACAATTCCCGTTGTGTTCATCACTGCCTACCCAGTTGCAATCGTGGCATTTTTTGTGCTGTGGAGCATGAGCGGAAACTTTTTTAGCCATCTTTCATTTATGCGCGACAAACGCTATGCCCGCAACTTTGAAAATGAAATCACCTCAATAGATTTTGACAAAGAACCTTCGGAAGTTTCTGCCGCTGTTTTTGGAATCCTCAACAAATATGTTGACACGTCTGCCATCACCATACTGATTGACACGGGCACCGGTTTCCTTGAGACCGTATACACAACACGGGAAGGAAGCACTCCGGTCACGCTCTCGATGAACACTGATTTTTTTGATGTCCTTCTGGCAATCAGACACCCGGTAGTATTCCGCCAATGGGCAGAACATGACCACAACGTTGTGAACACCCGGGCATCACTGCTCGGCGCGCTCGACAAAAACGATGCCGATGCCATGATTCTGCTCAACGAAGGCCGCCATGTGCTAGGTCTCATCTTCCTTGGCAAAAAGAACAACAGCAATATGTACAATGAATACGACTACAGCGTTTTTACAAAGCTGTATTCAAATTTCTTTGTGCTGGGCTACTACCTCAAAAACATTATGAATGAATCGGTTGTGGGCACCGTGAACCGCGAAATCCGCATGTCAGGCCAAATCATCACATCCATCCAGGAAAACATGGACAGGGTGACCAACCCCAAGGTCGATGTTGGCTACCAGATGATTCCCGCGCACAACATCGGAGGCGAGTTCATCGACCTTATCCGCCTTACAGACACGCGCCACATTTTTATAATCGGAGCCTTAAGCGGCCGAGGCATTGCAGCTTCAATGAACATGGTGATTCTAAAATCGATTATCCGCACATTCCTTGCGGAAACCAAAGATTTCAAGCTGCTGGTAGAAAAAGTGAACACGTTCATCCGCTACAGTCTTCCCAAGGGAACATATTTTGCCGGCACATTCGCGCTCATGGATTTTGCCACAAACACCATGTACTACATCAACTGCGGTTCCTCTGCCCTGTTCCTGTACACGCGCCAGTACAACAATGTGATTGAAATTCAGGGTGAAGGAAAGGTGCTGGGGTTCGCCTCAGACATCAGCAAGCTTATCAAGGTGAGCAAAGTGAATCTTGCCCCCGGCGATGTGGTGTTCTCCTGCACAGACGGACTGATTGAAACAGTTTCGCTCCGTGGCGACCAGTTCGGCAAAGACCGCATACAGCGTTCGCTCATGGAAAACCTCACATATCCCGCCGAAAAAATGGGCCAGTTCACGTATGACGCATTGGTAAAATTCACCTCAAAAGAACTTGAATACGATGTGACTATTCTGGTAATAAAATACCTGGGAGGCAAATAATGGATCAGCTTACCATGCGTGAAAAAATCGGACCCAATTATGTGCTGCTGGAACTGTCGGGGGCGCTGAACGCATACACGCTTACGGAGTTCCAGGAAAAAATCTACCGCACCATTATTGATGCAAACGTGGTGATTGACCTGTCGCATGTGATTCAGATTGACTCCGCCGGGCTGGGCGTGATTATGGCGGCCTTCAACGATGGCATTGACAGCAATACAAAACTGTTCATCATGGGGCCGTCTGAAAATGCCCGCAAAGCGCTTGAAAAAACAGGATTCTTTGACACATTCAACATAATACATTCTGTGACCGAGGTCTCTGATGCATCGTAATTTTCTGTTCAGCCTGTGTATGGCTGCAGTTTTTCCGTTATGCGCGGAACCAAAACCAGGTAGCCCGCACAGTCCGATTCATGCAGAATCCGAATCTCGGGCAGCAACAGAATTTTCCATGCCGTCCGCCAAACTACCTGAAAACCCGGAGATTGCCAAACTGGGGCGTGTGCTGGCTTCTCTTTCAGACCGGGCAAAAGCTGCAATTCCAAACGGCTCGCCGGAATCGTTTCTTGAAGACCTGCACAAAGTGCTTGCCGTTGAAAAAACATTTCGTCAGGATGATTTGAGCCTATATCACCTAATCGACAAAACCCACCCCGTTGCTTCTGACTATGTTCCAAAAGATTTGGTGCCGCTCAAAAAAAACAACCTGTTCAACATCAACAAAGAAGGCCTTTCGCTCCGTCCAGATGCGTACAAGGCCCTGTGCGAACTTTCTGAAGCCGCGCTCAAAGACGGCATCAAGCTGCTTGTCAGTTCAACATACCGTTCATATGAATATCAAAAATGGCTGTTCCAGCACTGGGTTGAAGTTGACGGCCTTGAGGAAGCCGAACGCGAAAGCGCGCGCGCAGGCACCAGCCAGCATCAGCTGGGAGTTGCCATAGACTTCGGCTCCATAAGCGATGATTTTGCAGAAACTAAAATGGGCCGATGGATTTACGAGCATTCCAGAGAATACGGCTGGTCGCTTTCATTTCCAAAAAATTATGAAGACGTAACGGGCTTCCGCTGGGAATGTTGGCACTTCAGGTACATCGGAAAAGAAGCGTGCGCATTCCAAAAAAAATGGTTCAGCGATGTGCAGCAGTTCATGATTGAATTCATAGACGCATGGAAACGTGATTGACAGCAAAGAACCTTGCAGCCTGCATTGGTGCACTATGCCGGCTTCAGCACTTTTGCAACCGCATGGTTCGTGCGGAAACGGTACATGCAGTGCTTCTGCGAAACCGAGCCCATTGCCTGAAGCTTTGCCGCAAGCAGGGGCGAAATGAAGGGTATGTACCATGACTGCGACACTTTGGAAGAACAACACACCCGGCAACCCCTAAAGGTTTCTTTATCGCTACTATGTTATCAAGTTTCAGAAAAATCATCTCCGCCTTTTGCGTCCGGGTGTGCTGATTTTAGCAGACAACAAACGGAGCTTTGCAAAACTACAGGCATTTATTCCGCACCTTTCATGTAGCCAGACAAATGCAGAACCTGCCTACTTCCACATTTCCAGCTGGCTGGGCGAAAGCCCAAAACATTCCACGGGCTGGTGGGTATCGCTTCCCGCAGGTTCAAGATGAATTACGACATCGTACACGTCCGGTATGGCGGCCCTGATTGCAGCCTCAACACGCTCGGCTTTTTCGTGCGCTTCATACATCGTGAGTGTTGGTGAAACTTCAATGTCAAGGTCAATGTCAAACATAGATGCAATTTTTCGGATTCTGGCCCGATGAGGATTGCTGACCCCTTCCACCGAAATCGCCGCGTGGAAAAGTCTGCTGTAAAGGCTTTTATCCGTGTTGCCGTCCATTAGCTCGCGGTTCAAACCGATAAACAGCGACACCGCGTTTTTGATTATCCAGAGACCAAGCACCAGCGCAATTGCAGGATCCAGCACAGGGCAGTGAAAAAAAACGGATGCGCACAGACCCGCAAGCACCCCTGCCGAAAGAAAGATGTCGTTTTTCATGTTCAGGGCATTTGCTTTTACAATGTCTGAATTGGCAATGCTTCCCAGTTTATACTGGCTCACAGCCAGAACAGACTTTCCCGCGATTGAAATCACCGGAGCCAAAATCGCAATCAACGAAAGCTCCTGCGAAAAATCACGGAAAATCAGTCTTTTTGCAGAAGAAAGCACCAACTCGCCGCCCGCGACAGAAATAATAAAAGCGAGCAGCATGGTGGCTGTTGTTTCTGCCCTGCCGTGCCCCCATGGATGTTCCCGGTCGCTTGGACGAGCAATAACAGCACTGATAACCAATGTTACCAGCGCAATCAGCACATCGGTCGCAGAATCAATGCCATCGCCCAACACTGCAAGCGAATGTGAAAGCGCCGCAAGCAGAAGTTTGGTTCCAGCAAGCAGAAGGTTTCCACCCAGCGCTATTTGAGCCGCCAAACGAATGTAGTGTGTACGAAATGAATCCGTGCGTTCCATCAGACACGCCTCCGAAATTCAGTGTAACAAAAAAAACTTTGTTAGTGGTAGGCAATATTTTTTTGCTACAGACTCATACCAAATGAAAACGTAAACTGCAGCTGTTCCTTCGGAATATTGTAGCCGATGGCAAAACCAAGCGCAGGAAAGGCGATGCTGGAAAGATACAATTTGACGCCACCAAGCGGCCCATGGCAAAACTCAACGCTTTTTTCATAGTCCCTGGCAAAAACAGCTTCGTACTGCGCATACATCGAAATGATGCCGAGCTTCATTTTGACGATTACCCATTCGCCACCCGCCGTCATTCCCGCAAGCCAAGGTGAATAAAATTTTGAAGGCAGGATGCCAATGCCCACGCCATATGCGCCCTGATATTCAGTTTGATCAAGATTATGTCCATACCAAGTTGCACCATGCGCAAAAACACGGAAGCGCGGTACGATTGGCTTTTGCCAGTCAATTGAAAATGAAATGGTTTCCGAAAATTCGTTGGTTGACTTGTACGTGGCCTTGCCGTTTACCGCACACGATATGCCGGACATAAAATAGCCGTTCCAGTCCGATACTTTGAATGAAAGCCCTGCCTGGATATTGCCCGCATGGTAGGAATCAAGCGACGGGGCTTCCGAGCCAATGTCCTTGCAAACATACCCTGCCCCAATTGAGCCGGAAAAAACACGGTTGAATTTACAGTTCATTGAAACAGAAACATTCACATTGTTTATGTCATATAAAAACACATCATCATCGTCAAGGTTCCTGATTGTCTTTCCTGTGCCGTGCGTAAAGGAACCAAAAAATGAAATTCCGGGTTTGTGTTCCAGTGTCGGGGTTGAAAACGCGGCCATTCCCATCAAGCTTTCCTTTGAAAATATGCCACCTACCATCACGCTGTCTTTTATGCCAAATGCGTTTGTGTCCATGACAACGCCGCCACCCATCACAGAACCATTTGAAACCATAAAAAACGGAACCGGAATAAACGTCCACTTTTCTTTTACCGTAATATGAACGAAAGGTGCATCCGATTCATCATGCTCCAGTGCCACATTGATAAAAGAAAACAGACCTTCATTTTGCAGTTCTGTCTCAATAACGTGCAGGTCAAGTTCGTCTTCCAGTACGCCACTGTATTTTTTTAAAACATGCTGTACGTAAGAATCCCGCGTCTTTTTTAATCCGTCAACCTTGAATACGGTTATCGCAGCGCCGCTTTGAACAGGCACTTCCTGGGCGGGCGGCGAAACGACACTTTCCGGGTCTTGTGCGTGCGCGGGGGCGCCCACCGCCCAAAATATTGCCAGCACAGTACATTCAAATAAGATTACGGCATATGATACCGCCATTTTTCTCACGTTTTTCATCTACCACAAATATACCACATGTTGCTGACACTACGCAACATTATACTACATAATGCAACGCGATGGAAAAAATTCAGTGCTTGGGCCCTCCCATGATTTTTTTCCATTTTTGATGAGCACAACTGAATCGCTGACCGACTTTGCCTCAACAAGGTCATGCGTCACCATCAAAGCGGTAAAGCCCAGCTCCACCTGCATGGCCCTGATTTCCGAGGCAAGGCGCTTTCGCAGTGTTTCGTCAAGGGCGCTTAATGGTTCGTCAAGCAGCACCAGTTTAGGCTGTACAATGAGTGTACGAAAGAGTGCGATTCGCTGGGCTTCACCGCCGCTCAATGTTTCGGGCCAACGCTCCGCAAAAGACTCCATATGAAAGCGTTCCAAAAACGCACGGGCTTTTTTTCGGCTTTCATGCTTCGACATGCCGTGGGCACGCAGGCCGTAGCCGATGTTGTCCTGCACGGTCATGTGCATAAAAAGCGAATGGTTTTGGAACACCATGCCGCAACCGCGTTTGTGCGGAGGAAGATTTGTGATGTCCACACCGTCAAGCATGATTTTTGCCGGGAGCCAATCTTCCATTTTTGTTATCGGCACATTCTTGCGTGCAAAAAAATGTGCGGCGCTTTTTTTGTGCAGCGACATGCATTCCTGCGGAAGATCGTTCGCAACGAGCCCGGCTACCAACGAAAGCACTGTTGATTTTCCTGCACCGCTTGGTCCAACAATCGCTGTAAGAGTTCCCTGTTCCGCAGAGAGTGAAAGTTGCACAGTGCATGATTTCCACCGTTTGTAGAGATTGGTCGCCTCAAAATAGCTCATATGCCGCTCCTCCGTTCACGCTGAAAAATAAAAAACGGAACCATGCAAAGACAGCCCAAAAGACAACCCGATGCGCTTGCTTCGGCAAACCTGAAGCTTCCAGCAAGACGGTAAGTGAACAACGAAAGCGTGTCAAAGCGGGGAATTGCAAGTACAAGCGGAAGGGTCGCGTCACCTGCGCTCAATGCAAGGCAGAAGCCAAAAGAACTTGCAATGCCACGCACAGTGTATGGCATCAGTATGCAAAAAATAGTATCGGTTCGGCTCTGAGAAAGCAGCGCAGCGGCACCAATCACTTCGTCTGGAATTTTGGCAAGGTATGGAAAAATCTGCCTGAACGCAAATGGCCAGGTAAGCGCAGTCTGGGCCAACACCAACACCATAGGTGAACCGCGTCGAACCAGCATGGTCAGCCCGATTCCCATAACCACAGATGAAAGCGCCATTGGAAGAAGCGGAATTGTTTTGAGCAGCGTCTGGTTTGTGTGCGCACCGCAGAGTCTCAAAAACACCGCATACACAAAGGCGGTCACAGTGCAGCACAAGGCGGTGGCGCTTGCCGTGGCGAACGTGTTTTTTACCGCAAACCAAAAGCCATTCATTGAAACCAAACGGCGCCACGCATCAAGGCTGACATGATTTTTCTGCACAAACGATGCGGTACAGATTGAAGCAAGCGGCAACAAAAATCCGAACAATACAAGAAGTCCGAGCACTGACGCAGGGATCAGCTCAAGTTTTGCAATCGTTTTGCGGGATTCAAGTTTTGACGGCGAGGCAAAAGAAAGCCCCGCAGTGCGCCAGGCATTCTTTTCAAGACGTGTAGAAAGTGCGAGCACCGCACAGGCACAGGCGGTTTCGATACCGGCCAGCACCGCAACAGTGCGAGGAGTTTTCATACTTCTTCCCGCATGGTACAGCGCAACTTCAAGAGTTGTTGTTCCAGTTTTTCCAAACAGCAGCACAATCATAAAAGAAAAAAAACAATACAAAAACACAGGGATGCATGAAGATGCGATGGCACTGCCAAGGCGCGGCAAAGTTACTGTTCTGAATGTGCGCCACGGAGAAGCGCCCAAAAGCTGCGCGCTCTGTTCAACAGTTGTATCAAGCTGCGCCCACAATGATGCCACTGTTACCATTACCAGCGGAAAATTATAAAATCCCTGCGTAAGTACAATTCCCCAAAACGAATACAAAAACGTAAGTGGCGGTTCACGCATCTTAAACAGCGTCATTAGCCACCGATTGTACCAGCCAGCCATACCGAATGTCGCTATAAACCCCAATGCCATGATGAGCGTTGGAACACAAAATGGAACGGCAGAAAGAGCATACAAAAAACGTTGTCCAAAAAAACGGCGCTGAGAAAGAAAAAAGGCGGCGGGAAATCCTAGCAAAAGAGCCACAACCACCGACAGAAGCGACTGCGCAAGAGTAAAACCAGCGGTACGCGCCAGTGCAGAAAAACTGAGTGCAAGACGCTCCTGTGTATGGGTGAGCGCGGGAAGCAACGCCAGCACAAGTGGCACCAGAAAAGCCAGCGCCACAAGTGCAAACATCAACACGGCAAGACACAGACATGCACGCCGCAAAAAACGGTGCATGTTGACCATGCTATCGGCTCAAAATATCCATGACTACCGGCACCGTCTGCGAAACGGTTCCACTGTCAATTGTGAGCGTTTTTTCTGGAAGAGGTGCCGCCGTCTGGTAGCTTTGCGGCAAATCCACCGTCTTGTTCACCGGATACATCCATTGGGTGAGCGGAAGCAGCTCCTGCGCCTCCTTGGTGACAAGAAAATCTATGAATGCTTTTGCAGCCTTTGCATGTGGGGCACCTTTCAAAACTCCAGCGCCTTCAACTTGCCGCACATGACCTTCTGCAAAAAGCAGAGTTTTAAAACGGTCGTTTTGGTCATATTCAACATTGTATGCAGGACTTGTGTTGTAGCTTATCACAAGAGGTGCCTCTCCGTTTAAAAACATGCCCCAACCTGCCGACCAGCCAGGCGTCATTGTAAGAATGCTCGGTTTCAAATCATTCCAGAACTGCTCTGTTTTGTCACCAAACACGGCTTTTGTCCAAGCGACAAATCCCAGACCGGGCGAAGAAGTGCGGGGATCCATGATGATAAACTTTTTTTTGTACACATCTTTGGTAAGGTCGCCGAGTGAAGTCGGGGCAGGAACAGAGCTCTGGCTGTCGTAGATGAGTGCAAAATAGCCGTAGTCATAAGGTGTCAATTCCCAAGTGCCGCCCAGTTCCTGCACAAGAGATGCATCAACAATAGATTCCGCGTTGCGCGGAACATATGACTCAAGGATGCCTGATTCATGTGCCTCGGCTGCAAGATTTGAATCAATGCCAATGATAACATCTGCCTGCACATTGTCTTTTTCCAGAGCGGCGCGATTAAATGCCTGCAACGCGCTTCCGCAGTTGATTAGCGTAACCGTGCAGCCGCTCGCTTCTTCAAATCGCTTGACGAGCTCAGGCCCGGGCCCCCAAGAACCTGCAAAACTGTCATAGGCATACACAACAAGTTCCATGCCCTGAATGTTTTCGGCACTTTCATGTGCAGATGCCCCATTGCCAGAATCTTTTTTGCCAAGCGCAAGTGCGCCTTGCACAGCCATGGCAAAAACCATACATGCGATTGCTTTTAAAAGAACAGAATCTTTCACTTCTTCCTCCGCCGGTATTATCCGGATCAGGTTATACGGGTGTAATCTCAGGCTCTAACGGAGCCACCCCGGCATAAAATACCAGTGCCCACAACATGCAAAAACTCGCAGGCTGCAAAAAGACAAGTCTCGGGTTTCGCAGATTCTGGACACTGCCCGCAACACAATACGGCGCTTGCATACAACGGACAAAGCCCCGCACCAGTTTTTAGTATACACAAAAACACGGTTTAGTCAAACGGTCTATGCATCAGGGATTCAGAATAAAAAACACGGGCATACACAGAAAAAGCCCTGTCGGATTTTCCACAGGCATATCAAAAGACGGGGAAGCATTCTGAGTGGTCAAAAGCGAAAATGAATCAGGCTTCAGAAAAATCAGCATTCAATGAACGCATTTCATCAAAAAAACGTGGAAAGCTTACGGCGCAGCAATCGGCGTCACGCACAACTACGGCCTCGCCCTCAGGAAGTCCGAGCCCCAGGCAGGCAAGCGCCATGGCAACACGGTGGTCGCGCCAGCTTTCAACCTGCGCACCATGCAACGAGAACGCAGGATTTGGCTTTCCGTTTGCAGTGCGGGGAGAATGGCCGTGGACAACGAGAAAATCAGAGCCCTCTGCAACATCAGCTCCAAGTTTGGAAAGTTCTGCCGCAAGCACGGCAATCCGGTCAGTTTCTTTTCGGCGGCATACGGCAATGTCTTCGATAAAAACAGTACCCTCTGTAAAACAGGCGGCCACCGCGAGCGCGCACACCGCATCTGGAAATCCCGAAAGATTTATGTGGAGCTCGCCATGTTCAAAATTTTCAGTGGTGAGCCGGCCCACACCGTCACGGCTCCTTTTTCCACCGCGCACGGTGAGGGTCTCTGCCGCAACGTTCCATTCGATGTCAGCACAGAGCTGCTGAAGCACCGACACAATCATATCATCACCCTGTGTACCGCTTCCGTCAACATGTTCAATCACAACTTCACTGTCGGTAAGAATGGCTGCCACCAGCGGAAAAGCCACAGCCTCCCAGTCACTTGGAACCGTGCAGTCAAATGCCTGAATTGGCACGGGACCTGAAACCGAGATGCGTTTGAAATCAGGCGAAATCTGAACGGCAGAGCCCATACGCTCAAGCCATTTTTGGGTCATCACCAGGTACGGCGTTTCTTTTGGGTCTGAAAGCTCAATGTTGAGAGTTCCAGGCAAACGGAGCGCGGCAAGCATCAATCCAGAAATGTATTGGCTGCTTACAGCGCCGTCCGTGCGCACAGTGCGGTTTCCCTGCACCGGTCCTTTGATAACGAGCGGACAAGTTTTACTTCCAGGCACAGCGCACGCAGCCTCGGCCCCGAGCTGGCAGAGCACGTCAACCACGTGGTGCACGGGGCGGCGGCGTATGCTTTCATCTCCGGTGAATATGCTCCATCCTGGAAATGTGGCGGCAAGCGGCGAAAGAAAATAAAGCAGCGAACCGCTGTTTCCAACATTAACCACATCGCTCGGAAGATGCACTGACTTTCCAGCCCCCTGCACAGTCCAGACGGTTCCCTGGCCATCCTGTTTTGTGCTGCCAAACGAAACCTGCGCACCGATAAGCGGCACGGCTGCGGCAGTGCTAAGACAGTCCGCGCTCGGCAGCGGATTTGCAATGCGGGATGTTCCTTCTGCAAGTGAAGCCAAGAGCAGCGCCCTGATGGTATGCGATTTTGAACCGGGAACGGTTATGTGCCCTGAAAGTGAAGATGCGCGCGCAAGAATATTCATGCCACATACTAGCACAAAAGCTCCACAGTGAAAAGCGTGTTGCGGGCATGGCATTTTTCTGCTATGATAACAGCACACACTATTGTGCGAGAGGATACATTTCATGTTGTATTATTTGGGTGGATGGCTTAAAAATTTCTGGGGGCCGGCACGTCTGTTGCAGTCCTATGCGGTGCTGATCGTGCTGGCCCTGTACATGGGCTTTGCGCTCACGCAACGGCTTCTTCCAAAATGCTATGTTTTTTTACCTAATGACCGTGGACGTGATTTTACACTTTCAAAAGAAGCCGCGAAAGGAAAACCCACAGGAAGCGGACTTGTATTCATTTCCATTTTTGTGGTGCTTTCACTTCTGTTCACGCCTTTCGACTCCACACAACTAGGAGTTCTTGCGCTCACATGGCTTATGATGCTCACCGGCTACCTGGACGACAGAAGCAAGTCAGGCTGGGGAGAATACCTGAAAGGTCTGCTTGACTTGCTGATTGCAACGGCGGCCGCGTTCCTGCTTATGTTTTATCTCAAAAACAAATCTGAAGATGGGCAGCTTTCGTTTTGGCTACCGCTAATCACGAGCACGGTGCATGTTCCGGCCTGGATGTACATTTCCATCACAATTATAATGCTGTGGATGTCCGTGAACACCACCAACTGCACCGATGGTGTTGACGGATTGAGCTCCACGCTCGTGCTGATTGCGCTCATCACATTGGGCCTGATTTTCTACATCATCCTGGGGCACAGGGACATTTCCGCATACCTGCTTGTGCCGCACCTGCATGACGGAGCTTCCTGGGCGGTGATGATTTTTTGCCTTTCAGGAGTGCTCATGGGCTACCTGTGGCACAACGCTTATCCCAGCAACGTACTCATGGGCGACGCAGGCTCCCGCGCACTCGGTTTTTTTACAGGAGTATGCGTGATGGTAAGCGGAAATCCGTTCCTGTTTTTAGCAACTTCGTTCATCATAATAGTGAACGGAGGAATGGGGCTTCTAAAAGTGGCTCTCAAAAGATTTTTCCACATCAGCATTTTTACAAATATACGATTCCCGCTGCATGACCATTTCCGCAAAAACCACGGCTGGTCGCCCACCCAGGTTCTGATTAAATTTATGATGGTTCAGCTGCTTATAACAGTAGGACTGCTTGGCGTGTTCTTCAAAATCAGATGAATGCAAAAATGCGGCACCAAAACCAATGTAATAATGAAGCAAAAAATCCCACGGAATCCGTGCATATAAACCGCAAGCGTTCCGTGGGATTTTATAAAAGCCGACCCTGCTTTTGCTGGGCGCAGTGTTATTTTTTTTCTTGGATCTTGTCTTTTTCTTTTTTGATTTTTTGGTCAAGCACGTCCATGAGCTTGTTCAGACCAGCTGCAAAATCATAATCATCGCTTGTGACATGGGCGTTGGCACCCCAACGGAAATTGATTGTAACATCAAAATAATATTTTTTATCTTCTTTGACACGCAAGATGAGGTCAACAATCAAACTTTCAGCATAATTGATTCGCTGCAATTTTTGATTGATAAGGTCGTTCTGATCTTTTTCAAATGAAAAACCGACAGCAGAAATAGATTTCGTCATACACTGGTCTCCTTGAACTGAAATAATTGAAAGCAAAATAAAACTTTCACCGTTATAGTATACTATGGGATGAAAAAAAAAGCAAAAAAATTATGGCAGCATCAAAAAGCCTTCAAAAAAAACACAAACAGACTAGATCACAGAGCCTCTGCATACGGTTAGAAGCAAAAAAACAATCGAATTCCGTAAATCCTGCAACGCGCTGAGACTGGCCCAAATTATTAAAGACTAGTGAAAGATGAAAAAAACAGACATAAAAAACTCCATCACGAGGATGGAGCCTAAACGCCCCCTGCAAGGATTGAACTTGCGACAGACGGATTAACAGTCCGTTGCTCTACCAACTGAGCTAAGGGAGCACATTCAAATGAATGTATGGCTATGATACAAGAAGTCAGATGTTTTGTCAAGCCATGTACCGTTTTTTAAGCAGAATTCCCCCTGCCATATTCTGAAAACAAGCGCTTTTCTGCAAATTTCCATAGACGCAATCATCTGGATATTATTTTCTGAAACTTGACACTTTATCGGCAAAAAAATTGCAATCCTCTGAGGAATTTTTGTCCTTGCAAGGCACTGTCAAGAGTGCGTGCCATTTATTTCGCTATACCAACGACACAAGTTCAAGCTGTTCTCAAACAAAGCTTAAAACATTACCAAGGCATGAACTTTCAAAAACCTAGCAGCACGCGAAACCGTTTTGTCCGCCCAGTTCTTTTGGAAAATTTTCGGCATTTCAGTTTAAAAGCATACACACCCTCTCCAGGCTGCCCTGCCACTTTCATGGTGCATCTATATTTACACACAAATGGAAATTTTGAGTTCACCAGAAATTGTGTATAAAAATCCTTCCGCAAATTTTATGTTCCGCAAAAAAAAATATTCCAAGAGACTTTTAAAACAAAAACTCCGTGGGCTCTGGACAAGCCAGCACTCACGGAGTTTCAAAATCTGAAGAGCTTAATCTTGTTGGGCGCACAGGCCCCATTCACCAGTGTCCTGTGCCTTGCCGCGCTCCTCTTATTTTTCCAGAATGAATTCCACGCGACGGTTCTTCCAGTTTACGGCGCGTTCCTTGGTGTCGGCGACAGGTTCGGTGCCGCCTTTTCCCTGCACACTCAGACGATCCGCACTGATGCCGGCAGAAACCAGATACTGTTTGACATAACCTGCGCGGGCTTCAGAAAGCGGAATCAACGCGGGCCCCCATTCACGCGGGTTGTCGATGATTTCTTCATTGCTGTTGTCGGTCAGGCGGTTTGCGTGGCCCACGACAGTTACTTTGTATTCTCCGAATTTCTTGAGAATCTCAGCGATACGTTTCAAGACACGTTCGTTGTTGCGCTTCTGTTCTTCGGATATGCCATTCTTAATCACTCTGCCATTTGCATCTTTTTCGCCTGTCAGTCCAAAGTCTGCATTGTCGCTTCGGAAGATGATCGACGGCACCTGCATTTTGAGCACGTTGCCCACGCGGATAACCAGAACATCAATGCTGATAACACCAGTTACAGTGCTGGTCATACCCAAGTCATCCGAAACGGTAAACTCGTATGGATAATCCATGGCAGACTGCACAAGCTCACCGTTGTTGCCGCGCCCATCCCAAATAATCTGCTCGGTAATAGATGACTTGCCTCCAGTCTTCCAGAACGGCTGACCTTGCGGATCGTTAATCACGAAAGACCAGTTTTGCAGATTGGCAAGTGTTTCACCTTTGAGCTGAATAAAGAGGTCATCATCGTTGCCGTCGTTATCTGGACTGAAATAGCGTGGTGTTGTACGCACACTAAGAACAGGTGGCGTTGCCGTGCACACAAACGGAGTAGACGTTGCGTCAACCACATTGCCTTTCGTGTATTCAACATGAAGCTGCCCAGTAAAAATTCCTTCGGCGATGGCACCACTGCTGGTGTCGCCGTTCCACACCAATGTGGCCGGCAAGTCCGCGATGTCTTTTTCAGTCCACTGCCTAACTGTGGCACCATCTGTTCCAATGATGCTGAAGCGCCAGGCAGAAATGCCTTCCGTAAGTGAGGCGCGCACAGTAAATTTCTGCGAATCTTTCACGCCATCGCCATTGGGAGAAATGCCTTCAAGTTCAGTGGTGATATAAATCTTTGCCTCGCGCGTGTCAACCACAATATCATTGACAATCGCCTGCCCGCTGTTTCCAGCCGCATCTGTGGTAGACACCGTAAGGCTATATGTTCCATTGGAAACAATGTTGCCGCTGTCATCTGTACCGTCCCAATCAAAGTCGGTCACGTTTCCATTCCATGTGAATGTCTTGACTGCGCTTGATGCGTTGGAAGATGTGGATCTCACGATTTTTCCATGCCATTCAGTTTCCTTAGAACTGCTTGCTGCAACAGGAATCTTCTGTCTGCTAGAAACACCGTCAGGTGAAAACACATTGTAAGGAACAGAAAGCTTGATTTCAGGAGCCTTGGTGTCAAGCACAAATGGCTGGGTGGATGTGGTAGCTTCGGAACCGTTCTGGGCTTTTGTAGAAAGAGTCGCGCTGTACACACCGTCCGCGCAGAGCTTGCCGTTTTCGGAATGACCGTCCCACACAATGGAACGAGGAAGTGCGCCAGAACCTGAAAAGCGTTTTACGCTTTTGCCGTTCTTGTCAAGAACAGAAACCACGTAGGATTCAACACCGCTTGCGGTTTTTGCCACCGGCGTGAGCGTGACCGTATCCTGAACACGGTCTCCGTTTGGAGAAAAAGCAGATGGTGTACAAGTGAGCACAAGCTCTGTTTTTGAAGTATCAAGTGTAAACGAAGATGTTTCATACTTGCCAATGTTTCCAGCAGGTTCGGTCACAGAAAGCTCGTAGCGGTAATCGCCGTCCGAGGCCAATGCGCCAGTGTCGTCAATTCCGTCCCAAACCAATTTGTCTGGAATGGAAGCGCCAAAGTCAAACTGTTTTACGATAGTGCCGTTTGCATTCACGATTCGGCCTGTCCAGTTTTTGCGGCCTGCCCAAGCCCGCTCTGCCGAGGTCTGCCGTTGCTGAATAGTCAGCACATCGAGATTCCCGTCACCATCTGGTGAAAAAGTCTTTGTGTCAGTCGATACAGTCGCCGTAGGAGCCGTAATGTTCATAACAAACACAGGAGAATTAACAGGAAGCGGTTCATAGCCGTTCAGGTACCGTGCGGTTACCTGAGCATGGTACTCGCCTTCGGGAATAAGCGCACCAGATTCATTCCGTCCATCAAATACAATGCTTGTCGGCGGATTGGCGGAACCTTCGTATGTGCGGTACACGGTGCCAGTATCTTTGTTGACGATGGCAATCTTCCAGGCGGTAAGCACATTCACACTTGATTCAGGCGAAGGAATCGAAACTGAAAAATTCATGGTGTCCAGCACATTGTCACCATTAGGTGAAAAATACCGGCTCCCCACAATGGCGATATTTGTCTGGGGTTTTTCGGCAGAATAAATAATATTTGAAACCTGCGCCTTTTCAGATACATTGCCGGCACGGTCTGTGGCACTTATATTGTACGTGTACACGCCGTCTGGCACGGGCATCCCATCTTCGTCAGTGCCATCCCAATCGAGCGAAATCGGCGCAGAATTTTCAAATCTGAATGTGCGCACAGTCTTGCCTTCAGCATTGGTAATAGGCGCCACCCACAAGTCTTCTTCCGAGCCTTCCTGCTGGATATGCAGATGGGCCTTGGCACCTTCACCAAACGATTTTTCCTGTTCGGTCAAAGGTTGAATCACAACTCGTGGTGCTTCATTGTCAACAATCACCATGTATTTTTCTGTAGAGGCGGTGTTGCCGTTGTCATCGGACGCGGAAAGCTGATAGTAGTACAGGCCGTCAGGGGCAAGCGAACCGTCGTCAAAAAAACCGTTCCACACAACAGTACTGGGCACTGTAACGCCTTCCTTCACAGAAAACAGCGCCTTAAAAAATGTTTTAACTGTGAGTTTCCCAGTACGTTTTTCTTTGTTGCCAATGGTGCGCACAACTTCACCCTTGTCGTTAAAAATTGTAAACGTCCATTCGGTGACATAGCGGCGCTCCTTGATCTGCACAGGAACTTCAAGCGCATCTTTTACGCCATCATTGTTCGGTGAAATATACACAGGCGCGCGTTCAGCAAATGCGGAGGAAAAAACTGAAAGCACAAGCGCAGAAAGCAGCCACGTTTTATTCTTACAGGTACCAATCAATTTCATTGCGTTACTCCTCATTCCAGAGAATAATTTCCGGCGGTGTAGTGTCGGCGAGCCCCAGCGCAAGATTCATGCCAGTGCTAAAAATGTTAATGCCGTTGTTCCGATTCTGCCAGGTGAATGACGGACGCAGTTCGCTCTGTTCCCAGTCGGCATTCTTGGAAATTCTTCTGGAATTGATTGCAAAGCGTATGCCCAGCCCCACAGCCGGAATGTTCGCCTTTTTGTCGTACGCCAATTCGTAAACGTTTGCGTCCCATGTGATTGAAAACTGCACCATGTTTTTGTAGCACAACGCCACCGCCGTATCTACAAGCATATTCTGGAAGAATGGGAATGTCAGGCCAAGCGAAAAACCCGCTTCCAGATTTCGCATTTTAAGAAATGTGAAGGCAAACGAACCGTGCGGTGTAATGATGCCGGGAAAACTCACATCGTCAGTCGTGTCGTTGGCCCCAATCACATCGTGGAAATCAGAGCCGAGGGGCTTTCCCAAGTTCAGGAACGAAATGCCCAGCCTGGGTGACTTCATGAACGCGATGTCATCAAATCTGTAAAGCACGCCCAGGTCAAGGCCGATGGTAAAGTCACTTTTATTTTCGCCAAAATAAAAACCGCTGTAGATGTTTGCGCCCAACGAAAGTTTTTCAGTCACATCTTTTGAAATGCCGAATTTGAAATTCATGGAATTGGTCCAGTAGGAACGGGAGATTTTTGAAAAAGAGCCTTGGGTGAATCCTGTGAACACAAACCACTTGGTGGGGATAATCAAGCCCAACTGAAACGCCTGTCCATATTTATCGCCTTCATCGGATTTCAAGTCAAGCATGCCAACATAAGTTACATTCAGCACCACACGCTGTTCAAATGCTGTGAGCGCAGGGTTAAACGCGATAGAAGCAGGCACCACTGTAAAAACGGGCCCTCCACTTGCCGTTCCTGCCCCGGCAAGCAGGTCAGGATTTCCAATACGGAATATGCTTTCGCCACCGACAGGTGGATTATAAGCAAACAACCTGGACGCAGCGCCGAGCAATGTCGCCAGAACAACAGCCACCTTTTTCATAAAAGAGATTCCCCCTTTTCTAAAGTACGACCAGCGGCCCATGCAAAACCAATTGCAAAGTCTTGCCGCGCGGCTTTATGCCAGCACTAAAACATCCAGTGCCGACCTGTTTCAAGATGGCCTCCATCAAAATATAGAAAACCACCCCTTTGATTCAAGTTTCGGCATTTTTTGAGAACAGGTTTATATATGAACACATTTTTCAGAATCAGTAAAAGAATCCAATGCACTTGGCATTTTTATAGGTGATGGGTGTCTGGCGCGGCACCAAAACGAGCAAAGGTTCCGTGCTCCAACGTGAGCTGGACTGCGTTTATAACAGAATCGGGAGTGCTGGCTCCAGCGCTGAGCCCGACAGTATTCAGCGCAAAAAATGCTTCCGGAATATCACGTTCGTTTTCTATAAGCGCAAGATGGGAAAACAGAGGCTGGGCGATTTGGTAAAGACGGCGTGTGTTCGCGGAATTAGCTCCCCCGATTACCAAAAGACCTTCAACTTTTCCCGCAAGGTTCCGCAATGCCAATTGGCGCTCAAGCGTGGCAGGGCAGATTGAATTGCATACCTGCACCGTAGGATTTTTTTTTCGTACAACGCGGATAATATCAGCAAAATCATCAGGGCTGAATGTAGTCTGAGAAAGGAGCAGCGCGTTGTCTGGCACACAAATGTCCTCCGCTTCCGCCTGGTTTTGCACTACCACGGCATGTTCCCCCGCGTGGGCGCAAATGCTGACCACTTCTCCGTGGTTTTTGTCGCCGGCCACGATAACGGTGCCACCCTGCCTGGCACATGATGCCGCACGCTTTTGGCTCGCATGCACACGCGGACACGTCGCGTCAAGAACCAAAGCCCCCGCATGTCGCAGAGAGTCAAGCAGAAACGGAGTAGTACCGTGGGCCCGTATGACCACAACGGACTTCCCAGTAGGCGGCAGAGCGGTATCGGAAGAAAGCACCGAAAGTCCTTTGGCTTTAAGCTCTGAAAGCACTCCTGGATTGTGGATGAGCGGACCCAGGCTGTATACGTTTGTACCGTCGGAGGCATGGTCATGGAGCGCCTGTGTAGCGATTTCAACTGCACGACGTACCCCCATGCAATAGCCCAATACCTGCGCTCGAATCACTTTCATAAAAAAATCACTCCCACGTACCATGTGTATCACATATCACCATGCATCACGAAGTTTATGCATAATCGGTGATATAGGCCATGCGCTACCAGTGCCAGGGCAGAGTCTTCCGTATGAACAAAAAATCCCCGCAAGCACACTCGCAGGGATTTTGCAGACACGGAATTTGCGGCTACATTACCGATTGCCCATCGCAGAACCTTAAATGCCCCGCAGTATATGGGCACCGTTTTTACCGGGATTCAACAGGCACTGCGCCAGCGGCAGGTTTTCTTGGGCGCACATGATTTGCATATTCCCCGGGTTCCCAATGGCGCCGCATCAAGGAAATAAAGCCCGAACTGATGAACAGAGAGGAATAGCAGCCTGAAATCAAACCCACGGTAAGCACTTTTGCAAAATCGTTTATGCTTCCGGTGGTAAATACCAGCAGCGAGATGGAGGCAAAAAGCGTGGTCACCGTAGTAATGATTGAACGGGTAAGTGTATCGCTCAAAGCCCTGTTCAGAATATCATTAAAGCATTTTGTGTTCACCAGCTTGATGTTTTCGCGCACACGGTCAAGAATGACCACGGTCGCATTTATTGAATAACCGATTATCGTAAGCACGGCGGCAAGCGTTGTGGTCGAGAATTCCGTTTGTGTCCAAGTCACGAAGGTAATCATTATAAGCGAATCATGCACAAGCGCGATGATGGCCCCCAACGCAAAATCCCAGTGAAAACGAACCGTTGCATACAACCAAATCAGCATCATGGTGGCCGCCACAAGCAGTATAGATTTTCCTACAAGTGAACGCGAAAACTGCGAACCAACAAAATCTGTTTTGACAATAGCCACGTTGTCTTTGCCGAACTTATTTTTGAGTGCGGACGTAATGGCCGAAATAAGCTGCTCGTTTGTGGTGTCGGCGGCGGCACCGGCACGAACCTGATAACTGCGGTTCGAGGCAGTGCCAAGCTCCTTAACCTGCACCTGGTCGGCGGCGGCAATGCTGTCCGCAGGGATAGCCTCGCGGATGGTCTCAACCGTTACCTCGGAAGACACGACCGGCACATACAGGCGATAGGGAACATCGGAGTTGAGTCTGGAAGAAACCGAGCTGTCCGTATAGATGCCGTATGAATCTGCTTCCATGGAAGAAACAGCTGTGGCAGTCAAGCCATCGATGCTGTTTAGCGACTGTGCAAGCTGGCCCACTGTTGGATTCTGTCCAAACGAAAAAGTGCGGGTTTCGTTTTCGGCACCAGTGCCGCTTATAATAACATCAAGCCCTGTGGCAGTGGTGTCAACACTCACAGTGGCCGTTCCTTTGTATGTCAATTCAATCGCTGTAGGGGCGATACGGACTTCTTCAATCAAGCCAGGCTTAAAATCGATTCCAAAATTGATGCCACGTGTAAACAGTCCGACCAGACCAAACACAATCAGTATAGCGCTTAAAATGGCACATCCAAAAAAGGCCTTGCTGAATTTGTAAAGCTTTTTCATTATCTGACCCTCCAGCCAATGCTGATGTGTTTCTTCTGCATTACTTCAGTGCCAAAGTCAAACATAAGGCGTGAAACCACCAGCGCCGTGAACACTGTCGAACAAACACCAATCGCAAGGCTCACGGCAAAACCCTGAATGCTGCCTGTTCCAAGCTGGGACATGAACAGCGCCGCAATGAACGTGGTGATGTTGGAGTCCATTATGGCCCAGAACGCATTGTCAAAGCCGGTGGAAATTGACGAGGCACGGTCTTTTCCCAACACACGTTCCTCCTTGATGCGTTCAAAAATAATGACGTTCGCGTCAACGGCCATGCCGATGGTCAAAATCATGCCAGCGATTGAAGGCAGCGTGACCGTCAGATTGAATGCGCTCAAAATGCTGAACATGATGTACAGGTTGAGGACTTGTGCCACACAAGCGTTTACACCCGCGCCCTTGTACCAAATCAGCATAAAAATCATGATAGAAACCAAGCCTACGACAATGGCAAAAAAACCCTGCCGAATCGCCTGGTCGCCAAGCGAAGCGCCTATGACCTGCTGGCTTTCCACTGTAAGCGGCACGTCAAGCCAAGCTGTCTGCAGCACTTTGCGAAGGTTCTGCGCCTCCTGCTGGCCAAAGCCCCTGATGGCAACATGGCCACCAGTAATTGCCTCGTCAATCCGTGCGTTCGATTTGATTTTGTTGTCGCTCACAATAGCAAGGCTCTTGCCCACGTTGGCTCCAGTAAAAGTGCCAAAAATCTCGGCACCTTCTGTGTCAAGCGCGAAGGACACCTGAGGGCGACCCGTGATTTCTTCCGAACCGACCTCGGCGCTCTTTATGTGCTTGCCTTCGAGGGCAATTTCTTTTTTAACAACCAGATAGCCCTCACGCTGGTCAAGCCCATAGGCATCCACGGTGTAATAGCCAATCACTTCATCATCGGAAGGAATAATTGACGGGTCAATCAGATGCCCCGCAGAATCAAAAGTGCTGTCCTGATGCAGCATGTAGTACTGGTTAAACGCTTCGGTGGCCTCGTCATCGACAAGGCGGAAGTTCAATATGCCGCGTCCCATTATGATAGAATTTATTTGGTCGGTCTCTGCGGCTCCGGGAAGCTCTATGTAGATGCGGTCTTCACCCTGCTGGCGGATAACCGGCTCGCTCAAACCAAAGCGGTCGATGCGGCTTGCAAGCGTTTCAACAGCCTGCGCCATGGCATCTTTTTTGAGCGTATCCACATCAATCGTGCTAACATCGCCAACGCTTGCGACAACCGCGTCCAAGTCGGCTTTTACAATAACGTTCATACCGCCACTTAGATCAAGACCAAGTTTAACAGAGTTTTTATAATAGTCTTTGTTTTTCAAGATGCGCTTGCGGTAGCGGGTTTCAATCAAATCGGTCAATTCCTGCCTGTTTGAAAACGACTCCAGCGCGGTGTACAGCGTCATGGGTGACGGAGCTTTTTGCTCCATCTGCTTGAAATTCTTTCTGGCGGCTTTTAGAAGCCAGTCCTCGCTTTTTTCAAGCACCCGGTCGGGATTTTCATTCGCGGCGGCAAGAAGAGTATTCACATCCGAAGCGGCCCTGATGCTAGAATAGTCCTTTATCTTTTCAAGTGAAGAAAGCGCAAGAGCCTGGTCTTCCTTTGGGGTGCGAACATACCAGCTCAACGACGGCCACAGGAATGCAAAACATATTGCCAGCACAGCAATAATCAACACAAGACGGCTTCGTTTACTCATCGGTCTTTGCCTCTGTGTCAGAAGAATTCTCTGCCTGTGTGCTTTCAGAATCAGACGTATCCGCCGTCTTTTTTTTGCCGAACAGCGATTTTTTTTCAGGAACAACCGCAGCAGGTTTGTCAACAAGGACTGTGGCAATGGCGGAGCGGTTGAATTCGATTTTTGTATCATCGTCAACCTTAACGATGACAGTATGCTCCTTTGTGGAACTTACCGTGCCATGTATACCGCCGATAGTCACAACCTTGTCGCCCTTTTTGAGCGCGGCAATCATTTTCTCAGTTTCCTTCTGCTTTTTGCTTTGCGGACGGATCATGAAAAAATACATAATCAAGACAATCAGAATCAGCGGCAACAACATGGTGAATCCACCACCGCCAACTTGCCCGGTTGTGGCAGTGGCATCCTGAAGAAAGAACGGTACAAATGACATAGCAGTTTCCTTCCCTACTATCTAAAATATGAGTACATCAGCATAGCATTTATTTTTCTGCATGGCAAGGGTGTATCGCGCACCAACAGCATTCACATCGGCGGCAATCCAAGCCTGCCACTTTCTGCCTGTGCGGACGGAACAAGCGCGTAAACGCAAATACGGCCTGCCTTTAAGGGCGGAACTGTCTCATAATAAACTTTCATGTACAGTCCACCATGCTGAATACGCACACGCAGAAAGTTTTGCCAGAAAGCAGACTTGCCCCGCTATTCCATCTCCGTGCATTCTTTGAGCAGGGAAATAATCGGAATATGCTGCGGACATGCAGACTCGCACTGCCCGCATGAAACACAGTCGCTCGCCTTTCCTTTTCTTTCTGTTGCAAGGCTGTAGCGCTGTTTTCCATCATCCCTGCCATTGCTTGCGGCAACATCATTTTTAACCGCGAATATTTCTGGGATTGGAATTTTTGCAGGACATCCATCGGTACAGTAGTGGCATGCAGTGCAGGGAATGGACTCGTATCCGTTCAGCGCAGCCTGCGCAGCAATGACCACGGCCCGCTCCCTTTCATCCAGCGGTTTAAAGTCTTTCATATATGAAAGGTTGTCTTCAACCTGGGCAAGGTTTGACATGCCAGAAAGCACCGTGATAATTCCATCCAGCGATGCCGCGTAGCGGATTGCCCAGGATGCACATGAAAGCTCGTTGTTTGCGGCTTTAAAAAGTGCCTGCACTTCCGGAACTGGCTGTGCAAGCGCACCGCCTTTCAACGGCTCCATCACGGTGATTGAAACACCGTGCCTGCGGGCGATTTCATAGCACTCGCGGCTGGCCACATTTGGATTTTCCCAATCAGCATAATTCAGCTGGAGCTGGATAAAGTCAACATCGGGATGGTCGGTGAGCAGCTCTTCCAGAAGCGCGGGGTCTGCATGAAACGAAAAGCCGTAGAACTTGATGAGTCCGTTTGTTTTCAGTTCTTTTACGAAATCCCAGATATGGTATTCATCGTATTTTTTGTAATTGTTGCGTTGCAGGGCGTGAAGCAGGTAATAATCAAAATATCCTGCGCCTGTGCGTTCAAGGCTGGTATAAAACTGCTGTTTCGCGCTCGCCTCGTCATGGCACTGCAACCAGGCACAGAGCTTGGTGCACAAAGTAAACGAATCGCGGGGGTGGCGCTCAACCAGCGCGGTTTTCGCGGCTTTTTCAGACTCGCCGTTATCGTACACATAGGCTGTGTCAAAATAGGTTCCACCGGCGGCTAGAAATTTGTCCACCATCGCGCTTGTCTGCGGAATGTCGATGCTGCCGTCAGCGTTCTTTGGCAGCCTCATCAAACCGAATCCCAATTTGAACACATCTTTTCCAAAATAGTCAGCCATATACTTCTCCTTACGTAAAGAATAATTCAGCCTACCGCAAAACATAACCGCGCTTTCGAATCACCGATGAGGATTTAAATTCAGCATGAAGCAGACGAACTATGCCAATGTTTTTTGTTCGGCAATGGCGCGCAGAATCTGCTGCATAACGCTTTCGCTCACAGCTGTAAGCGACGCCACGTTGTCCTGCTCGGTGTGGAACAGCCTCCAGGTGAGCGGCATACGTTCCTTGTACACGTAGTCCTTGAGGGTGCCGTCAAGACGCTGCTGTTTGGTGGCCATGCGGTTCATCACGGCGCCTTCAAGGGTTTTGTCGGCCATGAGCTCCCGCGCATAAAATGTGGCTTCATCGGCGGGCAGCATGGTGATTGCCACCGCAGGAATTCCACATGCCAAAAACGAAGCGTTGTCGCTGTACGGAACAGGGAGACACATCCAGCGTCCGGGACTTGCAAGCCTCAAGAGGTTTTGCGCACGGTCATAAAGCCCTGAAAACTGATTTACAAAACCACGGGCCGTGTTTTTAGGCAAAACTGTTTTTGCCAGCACAGGCACTTCGCCCCGTCCGCAGGAATCAAACACGTAAACATCATCGTGCACGATTCCAAGCCGTCTGAACACACTTGCAATGCCAAACGCACCTTGCTCGGTAACGCCTGTCTGCCAGCCAAGCTCTTCGCCGTCTGTAAAAAAAATGCGCACGTTGTGGAAGCCTGAAAATGTTTTGAGCCATACCGCCCACTGCATTATAAACCAGTCGGCCGCGCTGTTGTCATTTGCGCCAGGACTTCCCTGCACACGGTCATAGTGCGCCACAATGGTTTTTATTCTGAATCTGGAATTATACGCGGAAGGAGCAAACTGCACCAGCACGTGGCGCTTGCCGTCGATAACGGTGACGGCGCTTTCAACGCCATGGGAAAGCAACCATTTCTGGATAAACGCGCAGCGATCGGTGCCGGGGGCAAGATATTGTATAAATTCAGGTGGCAAAAAATCCATCAATCTAATATCGATCTGAAAAATCCTGCGGCGCACCGTTGAAACGGCGTCCACGTTCAAAGTTCCGCGGGCCACGGTCAGAATCGCGGGAACCATTTGCGAAGCGCGGCTGCTTTTCTTCGGCAACATTCACCCGCACACGGCGCCCGTCCACTTCTTTTCCATTGAGCACGGCAATCGCTTTTTCGGCAGCGGCATCATCGGCAAATTCAACAAAACCGAAACCTTTTGACTGCTGAGTGTCCCTGTCTTTGATAACGACAGCGGACAGCACGGTACCATACTGTTCGCACAATGACTGCAAGGTTTCTTCCCGCGTAGAATAACTCAAATTGCCAATATACACTTTTTTGGACATGGCACAATCCTCTGCCGACACACGGCCTGATGTTTTTCTGGCACCAACAAAACACGTGCGGCACCGCTTCCCCGCAAAACAGACATAATTGTTTTGCGCACAGACAATAAAAAAAATACACCAAGACTTTTCCGTTGTCAAGCGAAGAGACTGAACCCTCAGGAGCGTCAAAACAAACAACACCATGGATGCCTGCGAAACACCCAGGCATTCCACCGCCTCAAAACCCGCGGCACAGCTTCAAGCGTCCCGCAGCTCAGATCCAAACAATTTGCAGCGTAGCTTCAAGCAATTTGCGGCGCAGCTTCAAGCATGGAACGATTCTTAGGCAAAAAGGAAATGTATCCTAATTCAGCATAATTTTTTATGGAACATATCGCATCGGCAGTTCCAATACCGCAAAGCTACAAGTCCTGACAAAAACACTCCGCAAACACCGGAATTGATGCATCAAGCATTACATAAAAGCCGCCGATTTTAGTTCAAATGGAGCCGTGCTTGACCTTCAGGCTGTGAATGTGTATATTTATGCAAAAGTGCGTATACACAAAACAGCGCCGTCTATGGAGATGCAAGTGAAGGGACGAACCGACCGGCTAAAGACCGTGCGCAAGCTGATAAAAAACAACCGAATCGAAAGCCAGGAAGCATTGCTGGGCTATCTGCAAAAAGAAGGTTTTGATGTAACGCAGGCAACCCTGTCGCGGGATTTGAAACTGCTCAAAGTTGGCAAAGTAAGCGACGGCAACACAGGTTACGTTTACACGCTGACAGATGAATCCGAGCGGCACGAAAGCGAACAGATTTATGTGCAGGATTTTTTGCGCGGATATGTAAGTGTGGACTATTCCGGCAACACCGTGGTGATTAAAACAATCGGCGGCCATGCAGACTCGGTTTCAAACGCCATTGACTCACTGAACATGGAAGAAGTGCTGGGAACAGTGGCCGGCGAGAACTGCATCTTTGCATGTCTCCGCGAAGGAGTAACAGGCCCGATGTTCCTTGCAGCTTTAAAGCGCCGCATCCCCGACATTGAATTTTAACTTCAGCCCCATCCGCACAATGTTTTGTCACTGCGCAAAGCCTTTCACCGTAGAACAATTTTTAACAATCTGATATAGTTTTTGGCGTGAGGAATCAAATGCACAACACGCTGTTGTTTTGAATTTGATTCCGCATAAAAAAATCTTTTTACAAAGCGAGGATGCTATGGCAGCAAAAATTTCATGGAACAACCTGAACAAACTGGACAGCTTTAAAAAGCTAAAGACGCTCAAGGGAGCCGTTTCTGTAGCAAAGGCGCTCAGCGATGCAGCAGGCGAAAAGCGGGTCGCAGAATTTTCAATTCCAATGGGAGGCGGCCTTACCTACAACTATGCGGCAAAACAAGTGAACAAGCAGGTGCTTTCGCTGTTCAAGCAGCTTTCAAAAGAAGCTCAGCTGCTCGAAAAATTTGAGGCGCTGTACAATGGCGAGGTTGTGAACACCGGGGAACAACGTATGGTGCTGCACCACTTGACACGGGGCCAGCTCGGTTCCGATGTTGTGGTTGACGGTGTAAACAAACGCGAATTTTATTTAAAGCAGCAGAAGGCCATCGCCGAATTTGCCCATGAAGTACACGAAGGAAAACTGGTGAACGAAAACGGAGAAGCCTACACCACTGTGTGCCAGATTGGAATAGGCGGCTCTGACCTCGGTCCACGCGCCATGTATCTTGCGCTTGAAAACTGGGCGAAGGCAAACAACACATTCAAGATGGATGCACATTTTATCAGCAACGTTGACCCCGACGATGCGGCAGCAGTGCTGGCTTCCATCGATCTCGCAAAAACCATTTTTGTGCTTGTCTCAAAAAGCGGCACCACGCTTGAGACGCTGACGAACCAGACATTCGTTAACAATGTGCTAAAAAAAGCGGGGCTCAATCCGGCAAAGCACATGGTTGCCGTCACCAGCGAAACCAGTCCGCTTGCTTCAAGCCCGGACTATCTTGCGGCATTCTTTATGGACGATTTTATCGGCGGTCGGTATTCTTCAACTTCTGCTGTGGGAGGCGCCATACTGAGTCTTGCCTTTGGCCCTTCCGTGTTCGAGCGTTTTTTAAAAGGAGCGGCCGAAGCCGACAAAACCGCGCTCGAAGCAGACATCACAAAAAATCCCGCGCTTATGGACGCGATTATAGGCGTTTACGAGCGAAATGTGCAGGGCTATCCTTCAACGGCAATCCTTCCTTATTCACAGGCACTCAGCCGTTTTCCCGCACACCTCCAGCAGCTTGACATGGAATCAAACGGAAAAAGCGTGAACCGTTTTGGCAAAAAAATAACCTACGTGACCGGCCCTGTAATCTTTGGTGAACCCGGAACCAACGGGCAGCATTCATTCTACCAGCTCTTGCACCAAGGAACCAGCATTGTTCCGCTTCAGTTCATCGCTTTCCAAAAAAATCAGTGCGGAAAAGATGTGACCATTCAAGGGTCAACGAGCCAGACAAAACTCGCCGCAAATGTTGTGGCCCAGATTGTAGCGTTCGCCTGCGGAAAAGATGACAAGAACCCCAACAAGTATTTTGCGGGGGAACGTCCCTCCAGCCTCATTTACGGCAAACAGGTAACGCCAGAATCGCTGGGAGCCCTGCTTTCACACTTTGAAAACAAAGTGATGTTCCAGGGATTCCTGTGGAACGTAAACAGCTTTGACCAGGAAGGTGTACAGCTTGGAAAAGTGCTGGCAAAAACAGTGCTTTCCGGCACCATGGACGGAGCGCTAAAAGCCTACGCCGGTCTTCTGATTAAATAACACCAGCAGCCCTAAAAAACGGATGCCGAACAAAACGGCATCCGTTTTTTTTAATTCACCGCGAGGCGCAAAAAAACGCTGTAGCCAATTACAGCCTGAACAGGCGTTCGCAGTTTTTTTCAACAATGCGGTTAAGCTGCTGCACGCTGATATTTTTCTTGGCTGAAATGAATTCATATGTATATGTGATGTTGAGCGGCGTGTTCCGTTCACCACGCAATGGCACCGGCGCAAGATAGGGCGCGTCGGTTTCCAGCAGCAGACGGTCATCGGGCACATATCGAAGCAGCTCTTCCATTTCATCCATGCGGTTCTTTTTTGTGTAAGTAACGCCTCCGCCAAACGCAAGATACCAGCCCCTGTCAAGAAACGTTTTGGCTTCGTGCACGCCATACGAAAAGCAGTGGACAATTCCATTGTCATACCCGCAGTTTTTAATGCAACCAACCGTGTCGCAAAATGCATCGCGTGAATGCACTATCACGGGAACCTGCATTTTTTTTGCAAGAGAAAGCTGCATTTCAAACAGCTCGTGTTCGCCCGCAAAAAGCTCGTCGTCAAAATCAGATTCGGTGCGGGCATCCGGATTCGCAGGGTTCCAATGGTGGTCTATGCCACATTCACCTATGGCAACCACTTTTTTTGCAAACCGCTCGCCGCTTTCCGTGGCTTCCCCAATCTGGTCAAGAAGTGTTTCCATGCAGGAATCGCGTTCACGGATTTCGTCAACATCGGGCCATATGCCGGCACTGAAAAAAATCATACGTTCAGCCCTCGCACGGATTTCCTTGTCTGCAATGCCGTCAAGACTGAGCGCCATGTGTTCAAGGCGGGAAGAAAGATCATCGCAGCGTGTGCCTATGTCAAGGGCAAACACGGGTTTTGATGCGGCCATCCGAGAAAGGATTTCCGAGCCGCGCTCGGTGTCATCATCGGTGAGCTTCTGAAAATGAAAATGAGTATCTGAATACATAATTCAATCTCCAATATTTTTTTGATGTAACGGCACGGACAGGTGGGGAGCCTCAGTTTCCATGTCTGAATATTCAGTATAAGCGTATGCGTTGTGGTTGTGGATGCTTTCAAAGTTTTCACATTCAACGCTGAACCAGCTGAAAGGTCTTTCGCAGGCAGAAAACATGCGCAAGGCAAGATACACTTCGCGCGCAACGTCTTCAACAAAACGGGGGTTTTCGTAGGCGCGTTCGGTCACGAATTTTTCATCGGGCCGCTTCAGCACACTGTAAAGGCTTCCCGAGGCAGAGGCTTCAATGGATTCGATGACATCTTCAATCCAAAAAAGGCTTTTGTTTTGCAGACGCACACGCACCTGCCCACGCTGGTTGTGCGCCCCATACCTGCTGATTGCTTTTGAGCAGGGGCACACTGTTGTCACAGGCACGCACACCGTGATAAAAAAATCCTGCCGAGTTTTGCTCACTTCACCTTCGTAGGTACATTCATAGCTCATGATGCCGGCTTCGTGAGAAACGGGCGCATGTTTTTCAACAAAAAAAGGAAAAGCCATGCTGCCAAAGGCACATTCAGCCTGCAATGACGTTCTGATTTCTTCCAGCATTGACAAAAACTGCTTCATGCCCAGCGCTGTATGGTGGCGGTGAAAAATTTCGATAAAGCGCGACATATGCGTACCTTTGTAGTGCTGAGACAGATTTACAAACAAATCCACCGAGGCCGTAGTCCGCTGGGTGCCGTTGGCTTTGTCAAGCACCTGCACAGGATACCTAAGATGGCGGACACCAACCTTTTGGAGCGGAATCTCGCGGGTGTCCGGCGTGTTCTGAACATCTAGCATGCCGTCCTCCAAAAACAAAACAGACTATGGCACCCGCGCCAAGGCAGTGCCGGAAATCAAACCGGCCCGTCCGGAGCATAACATTTTCAACCTGTGCCACGCTGCCATGAGCCACCAGCCGTTCATCTTAGAGCCGAATCTGGCAGTGCGGCTTCAAGCGTATTGAACATGAGCATGGCAATCGTCATTGGCCCCACACCCCCCGGAACGGGCGTTATAAACGAAGCCACTTCCTTGACAGCCTCAAAATCAACATCGCCCACCAACCGGAAACCAGATTTTTTGTCCGCGTCGGGAACACGGTTCACGCCCACATCAATCACTACGGCACCTGGTTTTACCATGTCGGCTGTAACCGTGCATGGATGCCCCGAGGCCACAATCAGAATATCAGCCTGCCGAGAAATCTCTGCAAGATTGCGCGTTCTTGTATGACAGAGCGTAACGGTAGCGTTCCATTCACGGCGGGAAAGCAGCAGGGCCATTGGTTTTCCCACGATGTTGCTGCGGCCAATCACCACGGCGCGTTTTCCGGCAGTCTCGATGCGCTCGTGCTCAAGCAGCTTCAAAATGCCGTGCGGGGTACAGGGCAAAAAGCATTTTTTTCCACCGAGCAGTTTTCCCATGTTCACAGGATGGAACCCGTCCACATCCTTTGCGGGGGAAATTGACTCTGTTACCGCGTCTTCGCTGATATGCGGCGGAAGCGGAAGCTGCACCAGTATGCCGTGCACCGATGGATCCCGGTTCAGTTCGTCAATCAGCTGCAAAAGCTGTTCCTGCGTTGTAGACTCTGGAAGAACTTCGCTCCTGTCACGCATACCAACGGCGGCCAAGGCTTTCCGTTTTCCTGCAACGTAGCTCACGCTCGCAGGATTTTCGCCAACCAGAACAACGGCAAGGCATGGCGAAATTCCATGGGACTGCAAGTCCGACACTTTGGCGGCAACATTTTTTTTCACCTGCTCCGCAACTGCTTTTCCATCGATAACAAAGGCACTCATATGTAACTTTTCCTCTTGCCAGTGGTTATTGTGTTGAATTTTCACGGCAAAAACGCTAATATAGCCGTGTTGATGAACGGAGCCTTGCGGATTCAAACTGAAAATTACACTTCCGCAGTTCCAGATGTACTATATACGATTTTTTAATAAAAGAAAAGTGAGCGCCTGCAAGAATCGGGCGCAACAAGCGAGGCCTTATGAAACGGTTGCTGTCACTGCTGTGCGTGCTATGTCTGTGCACGGCCGTACTCCGTGCGCAAGACGACGGCGATGAATACGAAGGAACAGAAAGCACACCTTTTAGCTACTTCATGAACCAACATGGCGACCAGTATCTGCGCATCGCTTTAGGCGCTTCGTTTCCCTGCGGAGGATTTGAAGGGAGCCTGTTCGACGATTCATCAAAACTAAAAATCGGCGGGCTTGGTTCACTTGGCTACCATTATTTTCTGACCAGCCTCATAGCAGTTGGCGCAGACGCCACGTTTGGTTTTCATGTTACAATCGGAAGCCACGTGCTAAACTACATTCCAATCGTCGGAACCTTTACATTCCAGCCCACATTCAGCCGATTTGAATTTCCAATCACAGTGGGAATAGGTTTTGCCTGGCAGATGTACAACAACTACACATACTGGCCAGGTCTTGTGATAAAACCCGAGGCAGGAGTACACTTCCGCATAAATCCCAGCTGGTCGCTTGGGCTTGAATGCACCTACATGTTCATGCCAGAATTTGACTACGATGACTCCAGCAAAAATGTGTACGGGCAGTTCATTGTTGCGAGCGTTGTGGCGCGCTACTACTTCTAAACAAAAAGGACAATGACCATGAAAAAATTATTCCAGTGCATATGCGCCCTCACAGTAACCGCGATTCTTGCGTCAGGCTGCCACAACAACATCTACGAAATGATAAACCAGGAAGTAAAGCTTGAAACAAACGGCATCCGAGGCGACATAAACAACATTGTCCGCTTTAAGGAGCATATCTATTGCAGCAACGGCCGGCTGTACCAAAAAGATGCTGTCGCCTCAAGTGAAAACAAAAAATACAACGAACAGTGGAGTCGCGCTACTACAAACGGCTTTCCAAGCGGCAACACCGCGCCTTACATTGCGGCCGATGCCAATTATCTTTATGCCATCGTGATAACATGGAAAACAGACAATGACGGTGAGAACGTGCAGGCCACCCGCGACATATACTGCACAGAAGACGGTTCAAAATGGAAAAAAGTTGACCTTTCAGACCTGATTGGAGAAAATCCGGTAATTTCTGACAACAAAAGCTCCGTTCAGCTCATACTTTCGCTCAACCCTTCGGAAGATGGCAAAAGCGGGACAAAACATGCCTTTGCCGTACTCGGAAAAAAGAACGGCAGCTCCATGGAGTACGGCATCTACCAGCTTAACGGAACAGAACCTCCAACAAAGATTTCCGAAGGAGAAGAAGCACACATCGATGGCGATCTGCCAAAATATGTGGCCTCATACAAAGACAAACTGTATTTCAGCACAAAACCAATCCTGAAAGGTGCCGACAAAGGCAATGGAGAAGAAAGCGACAGCTACCTGTATTATGCAAGTGGCAGTACCCTGTATTTCGCAGATGACTGGAACAAGTTTGCAAATCTTAAAAACCTTAGTGGTGTCGATGTAGGCGAAACCATACAGTCGCTCGCGCTCACAAAAGACACCATCGTAGTGGGAACCGGAAACGGACTCAAGAACGTCAGCATTGATGAAAGAGACGAAAGAATAGGAGAATTGGTGGAAACCATTCAGTTCAAAAATTCTGCTTCAGTGAGCTCCTCGTATAGTGTGCCGGTGGTATTCGTGCTCGACAGCTCAGAATCCGAAGAAAACACTGACATCTACATGGCGCTCACGGCAAGGTCAAGTTCTTCATCACATGCGCTGTTCGATGACATGGGCCTGTACAGCTATTATCCAGACCGTGGCACATGGAACAAAGACGGCACCGACGACGATGACTCAAAAGGCAACTGAGGACGATTTGTTTGCAAGCGTGGCCCACACGCATGAGCCACTTGCGGCCCGCATGAGACCGCGCACACTTGACGAATATATCGGACAAGACCACATAGTGGGAAAAGGGCGCCTGTTGCGCCGTGCCATTGCCGCAGACCAGCTGACATCCGTTATTTTTTATGGCCCGCCCGGGAGCGGAAAAACGACACTCGCGCGGGTGATTGCAAACCACACAAAGTCAAATTTCATCACCTTGAATGCAGTGCTCACCGGAGTGGCCGACATCCGCAAAGCCATTGCCGATGCAGAAAGCCAGCGCACCCTCTACAGCCGCAAAACAATCCTGTTTGTGGACGAAGTGCACCGCTGGAACAAGAGCCAGCAAGACGCGCTGCTGCCCTGGGTAGAAAACGGCACAATCATTTTGATTGGTGCCACCACGGAAAATCCATTTTTTGAAGTGAACAAAGCCCTCGTAAGCAGGAGCCGCGTGTTTCAACTCAAGCCGCTCACACATGCAGATCTTATGAAAGCGGCCCATCAAGCGCTGGCTGATGTTGAACGCGGCTACGGGCATTGGCAGGTCATGTTTGAAGAGGGAGCCTTGGAGCATCTGGTTGAAACAGCCAACGGCGATGCCCGGAGCCTCCTTAACGCGCTGGAACTCGCTGTCGAAACCACTCCCGAGCGCTGGATTCCTTCTGCGACACCGCCGGTGCCTTCCTATGGCAGCACCATCTACATCAGCAAAGAAGCCGCCGAAGAATCAATCCAGAAAAAAGTGGTGCTGTATGATCGTGACGGAGACTATCACTACGACATTATCTCCGCGTTCATAAAAAGCCTCCGTGGACGCGACCCCGACGCCGCCTGCTACTGGCTCGCCCGCATGGTCAAAGCAGGAGAAGACCCCGCCTTTATTTTCCGGCGTATGCTCATTTCTGCCTGCGAAGACACCGGGCTTGCCGACCCTCACGCCATTTCTGTTGTTGAAAGCTGCGCCTCGGCGTTTGAGCGCGTAGGATTCCCCGAGGGACGCTACTTTTTGGCACATGCAGCGCTCTATCTTTCAACCGCGCCAAAATCCAACAGCTCCATGGCATTCTTTGATGCCCTCGCCTCCGTTGAAAAAGAAGATGCCGACGTTCCGAACCACCTGAAAGACCCGAGCCGTGACGCGGAAGGCTTTGGACACGGCACCGGCTACCTGTATCCTCATGCATACAGAGACCACTGGGTGGCCCAGCAGTACCTTCCAGATGCGCTAACCGGCAAAATATTTTATACCCCGACCACACAGGGGTACGAAGCCACCATCAGGGACGATGTGCTTTCACGCCGCGAAATCCAGATTGCCGCCCTGCTGGAAGAAACAGCGCCCGGCGGCGAGCCCACGAATCCTGTCAGTGAATGGTGGATGCAGGAACACTTTAAAGGCTCGGCGTTTTCCAGCGAAGAAAACCTCACGTTCAGCCCGGTGAACAAAAAAAAGGAGGCACACCTTTCGGCGGTAGAACGAGAGTGGCGCTCCCGCCTTGACACCAACCGCGCCGAAGCGCTAACAGAAATCCGCGAACAAATTACTGACATGGCGCATATCCTGCGTCACCACCGAAGCCTAATCTGGAATGCAGACGACGCGCTCCTGCTATTTGACATCACACGCAGAACTCCCGAAGGAATCACGTGCGGACTGTGCAAAAACCCACAGGCGCTTGCAGTTCTGGAACAGTATGCCAGAACTCTTGATGACCTTGACAGACCACAACTCAAAGCTGAATACGCTCCAAGCAAAAAAGGCGCCAACGTGTTTTCAGACGGAACATTTTTGAAGTCCGCCGCACAGTACAACGATGTGCTGTTCGACAGGCTGTTCTTCCGCGATGTAATCGCCTCAAAACAAGATGCCACCGCGTTTTCACGTGCAATCAGAACAGCTTTTTTGGGGCAGCCAAAAACTGAACGCGACATCGCATTCAGCGAAGACGAACCGCTCCACAAAACAATCCCGGCTCTTTGTGCACCCGATGCAGTTGTGGTGCTTTCGCAGCGCATTCCATGCCACGGACAGAAAATCAGCAGCATCATAACCCAGGATATTTTTGACGGCAGACCGCTGGATGCAAAAACCTCGGCTCTGGTGGACTCCATGCACAAGGCCGAAACCGACTTCTTTGGCTCACAGGAAAATCCGCTGTTCTGCTGGAACAGCGAAACGCTTTCAGGCATTTTTGCGGAAGAAGGCTTCTCTGTCTCACAGAAAATCACCACGCTCACCGAAAAGCGCAGAATCAGCATGGAAGAGCTGGGCCGCTGGTTCCATCCAGAACATTCCGCATACGGCGCTTTTTTAACACAGCAGCTCGGCCGGGAAGCCTGCAACAGAGTCCAGTCCATGCTTGAAACAGCGGCACAGTCCATGCTGTTCACATGGCGCACGGAAATGGCGTTCTTTACATTAGTCTTCCGTGCATAAAAATACACTTGTGATTTTGCAAAAGAGCGTGTACAATGGAAGTGGAACAGGTTTCGCGCTGTTCAGCATTTTTATATCAGGAGCATATGATGAACTTCATTTTTTTGGGCCCGCCAGGAGCAGGCAAAGGTACGCTGGCAAAACAGGTTTCTGAAGAATACGGCATTCCCCACATCTCCACCGGGGATATTTTCCGCGCCAACATCAAAAACCAGACAGAACTGGGAAAAAAGGTCAAGGCCATTATCGACGCGGGCGGCCTTGTAAGCGATGAAATTACATGCGAGCTTGTCCAGGATCGCCTTGCACAGGACGACTGCAAAAAAGGCTTTATACTTGACGGTTTTCCGCGCACCATTCCCCAGGCCGAAATGTTTGAAAAGCTCAAACCAGATGTGAGCGTAGTGAACTTTGAAGTGAACAATGACCTTATCATCGCACGACTTTCAAACCGCCGTGTCTGCAAGTCCTGTGGACAGAACTACAACATCAAATTCCTTCCACCAAAAAAAGAAGGTGTGTGCGATTCCTGCGGCGGAGAACTGTACACCAGGGACGACGACAAACTTGAAAGCATTACCAACCGCCTTGAAGTTTACCGAAAGCAGACTGAACCGCTGATTGACTTCTACCGCAACCTTGGCAAAATCACAGACATCGACTCTGCCCGTGACAGCCAGCTGGTGCTGCTTGACTTCAAAAAGCTGTTCCCTCCGGCATAACGCTCCACAGCCCAGAAAAGCCACAGCACTGACTGTGGCTTTTTTTTGCGCCCATGCGCAGACAAAGCCGCCTGATTCGTGCGGAAAGTGTCCGCACCCTTTCCGCACGAATCAATCCATTCTTATTCCCATGGCAAAAAAATAATTACGGGAACAATCGCGCCGCATTTAGCACAAAACAACGGCTTCCATGCAAAAGCGTATTGACTTTCAGCATGGGCCGCAAAATTTAAAAACCCGCCGGCTTTTTGCCCAAAAACAAAACTTCACCTCTTGTTTTGCACATAAAAAGCCGCAACAGTTTTCCGATGTCTCTGTTGCGGCTTTTTGAACCGGCGGGGCATGTATGCAGATTCAGTTACGAAGCGCGTCTATATTGGCTTTTCCTGCGGAAACGAACGGAAGCACATTTTCTTCCATCGAAATGCAGAGCCGTACCAGATGCGGTCCCTTTGCAAAAGCCTTTTTATGCCACAAAGAATCCGTGTTGGCGTCAACGGCATCTATGCCAAAGCCACATGCGATTTCCAAAAAATCGGGTACTTTTTGGAATATACTTGCACTGTAGTTTTTCTTGAACAAGTACTGCTGCTGCTGCTTTACCATGCCAAGACTTCCGTTCTGAAGCACAATCACCGTTACATTCAACCCCAGCTCTGAAAGCGTGGCAAGCTCCTGAATATTCATCAGAATGCTGCCATCGCCACTTATGCACACCACACGCTTGGAACGATGCACGAGCGCGGCCCCGATTGCCGCAGGAAGTCCAAAGCCCATGGTACCCAACGAGCCGCTGGTTAAAAACTGTCTCGCCTCCTGCACTGGATAATACTGGGCGCTCCACATCTGGTGCTGGCCTACATCCGTGGTAACAATGATTGATTTAGGGTCAACCCCTGCTTCCAGAGCCTTCTGGGGAATCGAACTTATAAAGGCGCGGGGATTGATGTCCGTTTTTTTAAGATGTTTGGCGCGCCCCAATTCAAGGCTGTCAGTTTCTGATTTTATTTTTTTCAGTTCTGAAAACCATGAAGTCCGTGCCGTTTTTGCCTGCGCAAAAAGGTGGTTCCTGCAAGACTTGCGCTCCGCGATCAGCTCAGAAAGCAGCGGAAAAGCAGACTCGACATCGCATACCAGAGAAACGGAGGCAGGAATAATCTTGTTGATTTCAGCGGCATCAATGTCAATATGCAAGAGTTCCGCGCCCGGACAGAACGAGCTGATGGCACCGGTAGCCCTGTCGTCAAAACGCACACCGGCTGCAAGCACAACATCGGCATCATGCATGGCACGGTTCGCTGCATATGAACCGTGCATACCCACCATGCCAAGTGCCCCACCATAGTTTGAAGGAACCGCCCCAATTCCCATGAGGCTTGTAACAACCGGGCAGGGAAGCTCATTTAGGAATCCTTGTATACCGGCCGCAGCTTCTTTGGTGTTGCAGCCACCGCCCAAATACAGCACAGGCTTTTTTGCACCAAGAATGGCATCTGCCATGGCTCCGATAATCTTTGGGTAATCTTTTTTGGGCGTACAGAAGCGCTGCGCCAACGGGGAATGTTTTGCGGCTCGTATGCTCCGTATTGAAGGCCAGCGTTCAAACTGCGCAATCGCAAGTTGCACATCACGCGGAATATCGACAAGAACGGGACCAGGACGTCCGCTAACTGCAATGGCAAACGCTTCGGGAATGGCCGTAAGCAAGTCTTCTGGAGAAGACACCATCATGCTGTGCTTGGTAATTGGAAAGGAAAGTCCAAACGTATCGGCTTCCTGAAACGCATCCGTTCCAATCAAGCTTCGGTTCACCTGCCCTGTGATGGCAACGATAGGCACGGAATCACAGCGCGCATCAGCGATGGCTGTAAGCAGGTTCATGGCACCGGGGCCGCTTGTCGCAAGGCAGACCGCAGGTTTTCCAGTTGAACGGGCCATGCCCTGCGCGATAAATCCCGCAGCCTGTTCATGCCGAACAAGCACATGCGTGATTGAACTTTTATTGAGTTCATCATACAGCGGAAGAATGGAACCGCCGGGAATTCCCGCTACAATCTTAATGCCTTCAAGCTCCAACAATTTTACAACAATCTGAGCGCCACAAGCCTGTATCATGCATTCAGTGTACCACTTAGTCCAGATTTGCACAACCAATCACAAGGAACATCTGAATGCAAACTGCATTTTCTAAAAAAGAAAACCTACACACATCAGAACAAGGCCAGCGCTTCGCGTGAAAGCTCCGTAACGCGGCTCCAGTTTTTTTCGGCCACAAGTTTTTCTGAAGCCATCCAGCTCCCGCCCACAGCAAGCACGTTCCTGCACCTCATATAAGAGCTGACGTTCTGCGCATTTATGCCGCCAGTCGCCAGAAAACGTACCGTGGGAAACGGCCCCTCCAGAGCTTTGAGCATCTGTATGCCACCAGAAACTTCCGCCGGAAAAAATTTGAGCACAGAAAGTCCTTTTGAAAGAGCCATTTCAACTTGGCTGGGATTGTTCACCCCGGGATACACAGGCACATTCCGAGCGATACACCAGTCAACTGTATCCGGATTAAAGCCGGGCGATACAACAAACATAGCTCCTGCATTCACCGCACGTTCTGCGAGCTCAGGGTTGATCACGGTGCCAGCTCCAACCAGCATTTCAGGCTGCGCAGCTTTTACAGCCTGAATGCAGTCAGCAATTTCTGAATATCCCGTCTCGCCCTCAACTGTACGAAATGTCACCTCAATCGCATTGATGCCACCTGCAACCAAAGCGTCCGCAAGCGACAAGGCATCATTTTTGTCGCATACTTTTACGACAGGAATAATCGCAGCTTGTTTTAAGGCATTGGAAATAGCTTCAAACATTCGACACCTCTTTTTATTTCTGGAATAATTTTTATACGCGAAAGTATACTCAATTTTTCTTACAAATAAAAGCATTTCCAGTTTTTACTTAAACGGTTTAAAACCGCATACACAATAGAACTGTGATTTTTGGCATAGAACAGACAGTTGACGCACTGTAAAAATCCGCTAAAACATTTTGATTTATGCGGAAAAGATACATACCGTGCTTATGCAAAGCCAGAGCCCTGCTTGAAGCCTTGCCCACAAGCAGGGGCAAATTTTCATTGCAGGAAGGGCATGTACCCTTGACCGAAAACCGTACAAGACAACACATCCAGCAAAGTCTAAAGATTTTTTATCACTACCCCAGGGCCAAGTTTCAGAAAAATCATACCCGCATTCTGTGTCGGGAGGTGCTTATCTTATTTTGGACAAACTGTGCGCACTGGTATGCACATCACTGCCGTACAGTCAGACTTTTTTGCCGACAGCATCTGCAAAAAAAGCCTTACACTATATTTTCCAGCGGAACAAAGCCGCATTTCATTTTGAAAACTTCCGATGTGCAAACGGCAACATCAACAAAGCTTGACCGCAATAAAAGCTTGTGCTTCACGTTCACAGAAATCCGTCTTTCATGGCATAAACCGGATTTTGCCGAGCAGATTTTTTAGAGAATCTGAATTAGCGCTGAATGCGCCCTGAACCATCGCCACCAGCAAGCTTTGAAACTTCATCCGCACTAACCATGTTGTAATCGCCAATGACACTGTGCTTAAGTGCGGAAGCTGCAACAGCCCAGTCAAGTGCAGACTGTGTGTCCATGCCGTTCAGCATGGCATAGATAAGACCTGCGCTAAAGGAATCACCCCCACCCACGCGGTCTACAATCCACAGTTCATATTTTTTGGAAAAACAGAAATCAGTGCCATCATACAGCATGGCCTGCCAGTCGTTCCGATTTGCATTAAACGACGAACGGAGCGTGATGGCCACTTTTTCAAAGTTGGGAAACAATGCTTTAAGCTGGCGGGCAACGCTCTTGTAACCTTCGTTGCTCAGCAAACCTTTTGCGGTATCTGTGCTTTCAGCCTCAATTCCGAACACATCATCTGCATCATCTTCATTTGAAATGCACACGTCAACATATGCGCAGATTTTAGCCATGGCAGCGCGTGCCTGTTCACGGGTCCAGAGTTTTCCACGGTAATTCAAATCGCAGCTGACCTTTGCGCCGAGCTCATGGGCGACACGGGCGCCATCGATACAAGCTTGAACCATGTTGGGACCAAGCGCAGGTGTAATGCCCGTGATATGAAACCAAGCAGCGCCATCTAAAATCGCCTTCCAGTCAAATTCTTCAGGATTTGCAGTTTGAATAGCGGAACCTGCACGGTCGTAAATACACTTGGAAGCACGCTGCGAAGCCCCACGCTCGTTGTAATAAACGCCAACCCGGTCTCCGCCACGAACAATATAATCAGTGTGAACACCGTAACGCCTGAGGGAATTGACCGCCGCCTGTCCAATTTCATGTGCAGGAAGTTTGGTCACATAATATGCATCAAGCCCGTAGTTCGCAAGCGACACTGCCACATTTGCCTCGCCACCGCCGAATGTAGTGGTCATAGAATCAACCTGAACAAATCGATAATAATCTGCCGGCTGAATGCGCAACATAATTTCACCAAATGTCACAACTTTTGCCATAAAAACTCCTATAAAAAACAACGATAAAGTCCAAGCTATTTTAGCCATTCGCGCCAGTCTGCGGGCAGGTAACACGCAACACCATGCAAGGTAAAAACATAAGTCCTGCAAAAATACAGCTATTTGTGCGGGTTTTATCTCACAAATATTTTAAGAATATCAAATTCACGGTTTTATAAAAGAATATATCATGCAATGTGATATGTCAATAAAAAAGTAATATCACATATGATGTTTTATATCTTTTGCTTTACAAAATACAAAAACAACAATATGATATATAAACATGCTTTGCAAGAAAATTGAGAAATACATGAAAGCAATTGTACGATATGGTTATTGCCTTAAAAATCGCTGTAGGCATTGACACTGGCAACGCATCAACAAAAAAAATGCCAGTACAGCAGATCAACACGCCACAATGCATAAGGCGATATGATTTTTCTGAAACTTGGCCCTTGGGCAGTAATGGAGAAGCCTTTAGATATTGCCTGGCGTGTTGTTCTTATGAGGCATTACAGCCAATGGGACATACCCCCTCATTTCGCCCATAATTGTGGCAAGGCTTCAAGAAATGGGCTGGCTTTGAAGAAGCACGGTATGACCCCGTTTCCGCACGAATCGCATTCCAGTTGAATGATATCAAGTCAGGAGAATTCGGGAAGATGACAAAAAAAGAAACACGGCAAAACCGAAAATATCTGCTCCATAGCAAACAGATTCAGCAAAGCAAAATTGGCATCAAAATTCCAGCCTTTCAGCGTAAAGCCCTCAATGCAGTATATATCGAAACCTTGCAGGCAGTACCGTTACGCAACCGAAAGAATGGCAATCCGCACCATCAGTTTGATTCATTCATCTTAACAAAAAATCAGACAGAGCGATGGACAAACCATGGGAAAGCGCAAATCCCAACGGCATCGGTTTCAAGCGATGCCTCAAATTCTGCAAGCGGACATATGCTGTATGCCAGTGTCAGCAAATTTGCACATACCGAAGAACAGCCATAAAACACAGCTGGAGATATACCATGGACACAAGCTGCACATACACTGGAACCTACATATTTGAAACACTCAAAAGTGAGATTCTTGATCTCACAATAAAACCTGGAGAAGAAATAAAAGAAGCTGATATATGCAAACGCTTTTCTGTGACTCGTCCGCCAGTGCACACGGCCCTGCTCAGACTCAAAGACATGGCATTGGTGACCATAAAACCTTACCACGGCATACATGCCACACTTTTGGACATGGACAAAGTGCACCAAATAATTGCCATGCGTTCTATCGTTGAAGCGCAGATACTCCAAGACTTTATCAGCTCCAAGCCAGACGGGTTTGTGGTAGAAGAATTAGAGCACAACATCAGGTTGCAACGACTCATGCTAAAAAATCAGGAACCAGACCGAAATGCCTTTTTTGAACTTGACGATAATCTGCACCTCATCTGGTTCCGCCACCAGCACAGCGAGACCATGTGGAACATCATTCAAGAGCAGAATAGTGAATATATCCGTTTTTGCATGCTGGATTATAGAGGCTCAATAAAATACAGCGACATGGTTACCGAGCACGAAGAGCTTTTACAGGCAATCAAAACACGCAACAAAAAAAATATCGCAACTTTGATCGGCATGCATCTGCACAACAGCCTTCGCCGCATGGGAACAAAAATCCTGAATGAATACAGGAACTATGTGCTTCCTGCAAGCGAAAGCCAGCACTGGACTGCATTCAGCGAACGATACTATAAGCACAAGTAAAGCCCATTCAGTCCACATAATTTAAAATCCACTCGATTCATGCATAAAAGATGGAAAGCAATTCAAACGTATATTCACATACCAAGAGCAAAAATTGATTCAGCATGTTTTATTCACAGCCGGACAAAACATACACCACTTTTGAATACGGAAAAATGCGCAAAGTGTGTCAAAACATGATTGCAACCATTCTGAAGAAAAATCTCGAACACAAGCTACGGAAAACTTTCAAAGCAGCTTATATCCGCCTGCGCAAAAGCTTGACTTGCTCAAAATTTCCTTGACGCTAGAACGAAGAGCGGTTAAACTCTAAATGTATAGAATGCACTTTTTTAGGAGGCCCAAAATGGAATACACATTGAACGCTGATAATTTTTCAAACGAAGTGCTCAAAAGCGACATTCCGGTGCTAGTTGATTTTTATGCTGACTGGTGCGGTCCATGCCAGATGATGATGCCGATTATAAAGGAACTTGCAGAAACCTACAACGGCAAAATCAAGATTGGCAAAGTTAATGCCGATGAGAACACGGAACTTGCAGAAAAATATGGTGTCATGTCGATTCCCTGTTTTAAATTCTTCAAAGGCGGACAAGAAATTGAAACCATTATCGGAGGAGTTGGCAAAGAGCTTTTGGAAGAAAAAATCAAATCGTTCACCAAGGCATAACGGCCATGTACGATGTGCTTGTCATTGGCGCCGGCCCTGCGGGGATAACAGCTGGCATCTATGCCGTCAGGAACAAACTTAACGCAATTGTGCTGGAAAAAAACTACATTGGTGGCGGACAGATTTTAAACACATTGCAAATCGACAACTACCCCGCCCTGCCAAGCATCTCCGGCATCCAGCTTGCAAAAGACATGCGGCACCATGCGGAAACCTTGGGAGTTGTTTTTAAAACCGCAGAAGTCACAGGCATTTCAGACAATGGCAATTCAAAGATTGTACAAACCGTTTCCGAAGATTTTGAAACCAAAACAGTGCTCATTGCAACCGGAACTTCACACCGAATGCTGAATGTTCCTGGTGAATCAGCTTTTTTGGGCAAGGGGGTTTCATATTGCGCCACCTGCGATGGTGTTTTTTTTAAAGAAAAGACCGTAGCTGTAATCGGAGGTGGAAATGCTGCCGTGCAGTACGCGATTTTTTTGGCCCGCATATGTCCAAAAGTCCATCTCGTACATCGGCGCGATACGTTCAGAGCCGACCGTGCGCTTCAAGAGCAACTACTTTCACTGTCCACCGTGCAGATTCACTGGAATTCCAGAGTACAGGCTATCAGCGGCACGAACACTGTCACATCAATTGACTTGGCAGACATACAGACAGGCTCGTTATCCACACTGCACGTGCAAGGCGTATTTATCGCGGTAGGGTTGGTTCCAAACACAAAACCTTTTTTGGAACTGGTTCGCACAAACAAAGAAGGTTTTATTGAAGCTGCCGAAGACTGCAAAACATCATGCGCAGGGATCTTCGCAGCTGGCGATGTGCGTACAAAACTAATGCGACAAATCGTTACCGCGCTTAGTGACGGCGCAACCGCCATTGCAAGTATTGAACAATACATGCTAGCCATAAGTGATAGCATGTAGCCCCTATACGTGCACGGCTTCAACAGTATCTGGACATGCCTAAAACATCGCATTCAGCATGGTCTAACAGATTTGATGTCCATCTTCACGTTTCAAATACTTACTGAGAGTTTACCCACCCGCTCGTGCAGCATCTCCAAAAAACTACAAATACACTTCGTATATAGTGGTATATATAATTATATAAAATGCCTTGTATACCTATATTTTTCGCTATTTTTATATAAAAAATTAACATTTCCATTAACATTTTTTTGACGAAAAACAACTATACACAACAAAAAAAACAACTTGACTATCAAACAAAAATTTATGTGAATGATTCAGAGTATGCAAAACTACCTACAAAAAAAACCAGGTAGGTAAACAAAAGAAATCAAGGAAACAATGTTTCCTTACTTAGGACGAGAAAACAAAAAATGGGGCACAACATACCGCTCTGTCCTATCCAAAACGCAGTAATCATCACAAAAACATATTTTACGCCATGAAGCAGAATATAATCTTTCTGAAATTCAGCCTTTGAGTAGGGATAAAGCAATCTTTAGACTTTATCGAATGCGTTGCCCTTACAAGGTATTGCAGTCAAGAGCACATACTCTCCATTTCGCCCCTATTTGCAGCAAGACTTCAAGCTAGGGGCGGAGTATGTACCCTTTCCTCATAATCAAGTCCAATGCGAAAAAAGAATACCGCATTGGAGACAATACTATTTCAGTGAAGCAGCAATGCGCTCAAGCACTTTTTTGCGGTCAAGTGGCTTAACAATATAGTTTTTGGCACCATCAAGCAAGGACTTCTTTACAAGTTCTTCCTTACCCAAGGCAGAAACCATAACCACACGGGCATTTTTGTCAAATGCCATAATCTGTTCAAGAGCGGTAATGCCATCCATGCGTGGCATGGTGATATCCATGGTCACCAAGTCAACATTAGGACAAAGTTCCTTGTATTTATCAACACCTTCTTTGCCGTCTTGTGCAGTCGCGATAATTTCATATCCGTCACTAGTAAGAATCTGAGTCAGCTGCTTGGCAACAAATACTGAATCATCAACCACAAGGACACGGAATTTTGAACCATCAAGCTTGAGTCCTTCAGGCGGACGATCATTAAGTGACGGAAAATCCTGCTTCGTTTTCATACCTTTATTACTCCTTAATTACATACGTTCGCGGATAGCGACATTGACTTCGATTTTACCATATTCGCTGATAAGCGGAACAATAAGGGCCTCAACGTTTTCCTCATTGCCACTCAGAGCTGCGATTTCCATTTTTTCACCAGCAAACAGAGCAGGCGGCGTAAGATCAAACTTGAATCCCAACTCATGCAATTTGGTAACTGCCTGCGCGGTAATCAAGTTTGCCAATTCAGAAATTGTGGCTTTTGCCAAATCATCAAATTCTGTCAAAGTTTCTTCATTCATTCTTGAAGCAACTTTGAGAGCAGTTTCAAATGTCATGTCAAATAAAACACGACCTTCTACATCACCTGCAAGGCCCACCAAAGCAGCGACACCCATCACCGGCATAGCGGTAGATTTGAGATACAAATCACCTCGTTTAACTTCAGCACCACCAAGAACTTCCTTCAGTACTGTGTATGAAGTTTCCACAAATGGGTTAATGTACTCGACTCTCATTCAGATATCCCCCTAAGTTATCCTATTATACTATTATTTTGAATAAACTGCAATATTTCCTGAAGATTTCTTTTTCCATCCAGGAAGCGAAAGATTTTCATTTTCACCAACGATAATAATACCGTTGCCCTTCATCTTTTCACCAAATTCACCAACGACTGTTTTCTGGGACTCTTCGGGCAAGAATGCAAGTAAATCACGTGCAAAAATCATGTCCAGCGGAGGCAGGTTGCTTGCATGCATACAATCGTGGTATTCAAACAACACAGAATCCTTTATCTCTTTTCCGAATGTCCAATCTTTGGTTACCGTTCGGGTAAGATATGGCATGTACCAATCAGAAGCGACATTTTCGCTTACCGTCATCAACGGTGCGTTTGAAACAGCAAGAAGATCAATATCGTGCGCATAAATACGGATAACAGCATTAGGATATTTCTTCTTCATGATACAAGCAAGCGAATAGGCTTCATAGCCTTTTCCACAGCCGGGATTCCACACCACAATATTCTTGGCGGTATTGTCTGGCAATATCTTTAAGATACTCTGCGCATAGGACTCAGACCACCAAGTTCCAGTGCATTCGGAAAAGAATGGTTTCAAAAATGCATCTGCATCTGCTTCGTTCTGGAGCTGAATATTCTTTCCACGCTCCTTCGCCCAGTCTGCATACCTTTTCTTTGTCCAATCAAGCGTCAAATCATTCACTGTAAACTTTTTAAGGGTCTTAAGTGAATCTACAACAAAAGTATAGTCAACATCTTCTTTTTTCTGTTCAAGTGCTGGAGCCGGAGCAGCAACAGCTTTGGGTGCAGATGGCATGGAAGGCTTAGAAGAAGATGTTACAGGAGCAGCGGCTTGCACTTCACGCATTTTTTCTGCGGAAGCAGCCAGTTCAGCCTCCTCCTCGGGAGTTCTGGTGCCGAAAATCCTGTCGATATCAAACAAAACATACAGGCGGTGTTCGGCCTCAACTACGCCATAAATATATTTGATGTTAATATCACCAAACAGAGGATGCGGAGGCTGAATGGCCGAGCGTTGGATGCCCACAACTTTGTCAATCTCATCGACTACGACACCGAAAGTCTGTTCTCCAAGTGTAACGATAAGCAGATTTTCCATTGCATCATCGTCACGCGGTGGCACATAACAATTGAAGAAAATGCGCAAATCAATTACAGGAATAATATCACCACGGAGGTTGTAGACACCAACCACAAACGGCAGAGAATTTGGCACGTAGGTAAACCGCCCCGCCTTTGCAATTTCCTTGACCTTCATAATATCTATGGCGTAATCTTTTCCAGCAAGCGAAAACGTAACCATCTTGTAATCGATGATTGTGTTTTTGCGGCGCTGCTCTTCCAAATCTTCTGTGGTAAGCGTTGTCTGCTCAACGGAAATTTGTGCCATCCGAGCGACTGCTTCATTAAATGAACTATGTGCCATGGTCAACCTCTGATTGATTCGTTAATGGCTTCTTGCTCACGGCTCTGCTGCGCAGAGATTTCCTGACGCAAGCCAAGCTCAAGCAACTGGTTTACATCAATTATGAGCGAAACAGAACCGTCACCCAAAACAGATGCTCCGGCGATGCCTGGCGATGTGGTAAACTGATCGCGCAAAGGCTTGATAACCACATCTTCTTCGCCAAGCAGCGCATCCACCATGACACCAATCTTCTTTTCCTGAGAGCCCACGATAACAATAAAACACCAGTCTCCCACCTGAGATGTCCTGATATTGAACAGGCGGCTCAACCTAAGGATAGAAATAACTTCATTGCGCACATTCAACACCTCGTAATTGTCTATCGTGTTGATGCTTTCTTTTTTTACACGCTGACTTTCGATAACATTGGTAATCGGGATTGAATAAGTTTCTTTGCCCACGCGCACCAAAAGTCCCTGGATGATGGCCAGCGTAAGTGGCAGACGGATTGAAAATTTAGAACCCTTGTCTTTTTCGCTGGTCACATTGATGGTACCTTTGAGCTTTTCAACCATGGTTTTTACAACATCAAGGCCTACACCACGACCAGACACATTGGTTATCTTGTCACTCGTTGAAAAGCCCGGCTGGAAAATAAGGTTGTACGCCTCCTGGTTGGAAACAGCCTTGTTGGGATGGATAAGTCCCCGTGAAATGGCCTTTTCGCGAACACGGTCAACATTTATGCCTTCACCATCATCTATGATGTCTATCACAATCATGTTGCCTTCGTTAGAAGCTTTGAGCACCAGCGTACCAGTTTCATCCTTGCCAGCGGCTGCGCGCACATCAGGCGGCTCAATTCCATGATCAACGGAATTGCGCACACAGTGCATGATAGGATCGAGCAAATCGTCAACAACCGTTTTATCAAGCTCAGTTTCTTCACCCTCGATGACCAAATTGACTTTTCGGCCAAGATCTCGACTCAAATCGCGCACCACCCGCGGAAAACGGTTGAAAATGGTACCGATAGGCACCATGCGGATTTTCATAACGCCTTCCTGCAATTCGCTTGTTATGCGACCGAGGTTCTGGGTGGTGGCACGGTATTTGGAGGCAGTTCCCTTGAATTCATTTTCAAAGAAATCGAAAAGACTTGTTATATCACCATAATCATCGATAATTTTTTGCCGCACATCTTTTATCGTAGCACCATTCTGTACGCTTTCGAAGAATTTTGGCATATCATCGAACAGTCTGCGGATTTTTTCTTTGTAACCGCCGTTCAAGTTCTGGAACTTCACCTGCAGATCGGCCATATGCAGACCATTCTGGTTAAAGGCGGCCTTGGTGATAACGGTTTCACTCACGAGATTCATAAGTGCGTCAACACGTTTTGAATCCACGCGGAGCACAGACCCTGTCTGTGCAGCCGTGTTGGTGGGCACGGATTTTTTGGCCTGCTGCACATTAGCATTGGTCGCCTTTACACTTTCGCTAGGTGCCGGTGCGCTTGCCTCGGCAGGTTTAGGAGCCTGGGCCGCAGGTTCAGCCGGCTTTGGTGCCTCTTGCACTGCGGCAGGCTGAGGAGCCGGAGCAGCCGCACGGGAAGACGCCCCCTCCAGCAGCCGAGCGTCCGTGGCGAGCGTTACATCGTCCAAGAACGCAGCATCTTCGAGGGCAGAACCATCCGATGCAGTGGCAACATAGTAAACCACCTGCGCATAGAATTCATCCTCATACAGAGCATCAAAATCTGGAACTGTCTTTAAAACAGTGCCCATGCCTTTGAGCGCGGCGAACACCTGAATGCCACCCACGGAATTCATCGGGTTGGACTCGTCAAACGTAACATTGACCGTCCACAACTTGGTACCATCAGGGCAGGCCTGCTTCATTTCAATAAATTCATCTTCCGAAAGCTCGGGAAGCGGCGGCATACCGTTGTCGGCTTCAGGGGCACTTGCCTTGACAGGCGCAGGTGCCTGAACAGGCGCTGCGGAGGCACGGGCAGGGCTTTTCTTTTTAGACCCCTTTTCTGGAATAAAAGCCTTCATCTGGTTGATGATGGACTCTACGTTTTCTTGATACACGCTGCCATTCCGACGAGTATCAAGCATGACTTTGATGACATCAATAGCACTAAATAAAACGTCTACAATCTGCTCCGAAACGGCCACTTCACCGCCACGCAGCGCATCAAACAAATCTTCAACATCATGACAAAATGTAGAAAGCTCGGTCATCTCGACCGTGGCTGAGCCGCCTTTGAGCGTATGTGCGGCACGGAAAATTTCATCGATGGCTTCACGGTTTGACGGATCCTTTTCCATAACAAGGATGTTGCTTTCTATTGTTTCAACCTGCTGGTCGGCTTCGGCAAAGAAGTCTTTTAAAAGCTCCTCATTGTTAGCGTCAAGATAATCACTCATACTGTCTATTTTAATCGGTTACCAACATAAGTCAAGTGAAAAAAACTGTTTTAGGCAATTTTTTTTCATATTTTCTATACCATTTTCCATGCTGATTTTCGTAAAATACAATAAAAAACTGAATGCACATAGAATTGCGCATTAACGCAAAAAGCCATGGACATTTAAGAAACCTTTAACACGGCGGAATACCTGCACAAAGAGGTCGGTTTCAACGCGGAAGCCCGCCGGTCAAGAATTCAGCATAAAATGCCGATATGTTGCGATGGAGGACTACGTGAAACGGATTATCAGTGCATTATGCGCCCTGTGCATCTTCAGTGCCACGGCATTTGCGCTCAGCGCCCCCCATTTCAGCGGATATACCGGCATTTTGGGCACCATAACAAACAGCAACGAAGACACAGATTTTGCCCCGGATTTTCGTGCCGAAGGATTTTTTGCAGGGCAGTTTGACTTTGGCGGCAAATTCCTTGCGCGAACCGAACTGTATGTAAAAACCGACAACATCCTGGACGACAGCCTGTTCAACGACACAAACGCCACCTTCCGTGTAAAAGAGCTTTCGTTTACATACCGACTTGATTCGTACATGGTTTCACACTTTTTCAATTTTTTTCTGGGGAACTATGAACCGATAGGCTCCGACCTTTTTCTGCAACGGCAGTTCGGCATTCAGTCCACAACATCACACATAATGGAAAGCTGGAACGGCATCGCGGGAGCCACAATCTATCCGCTTTATGGAATCGGCGGCGCTTATGTGCTCCGTGCAGAAGAGCCGCTTGCGTTCGGCCTGTATGCGTTCGCAAACAAAGCTGACGAACAAAACAACATCACCACCGACAATATTCTCAACATCGACCTTCGTTTTGCCTGCGCATACAGCAATTTTGCACTCGACATTTCGGCGGGACTGGCGTTTCCGCAGGAATCGCAGATTGCCGAAACAGGCCAGGACGTGGTGCTATTGATTCGCACGGAAAAACTGCACGCAGGGCTAACCATGCTGCTTGGCAACAAGTATTCCAATTCGCTGTTCTTTCAGTTCGGATTCACCGACATGGACTTGAATCCCAGTTCCAACGGAGCCACGGACTTCAGCGCAAAAAAAATCTACCTGTTTATTGAACCGAGATTTTCGTTGCCGTTGTGCACGCTCGCGGTTTCGCTGTTCAGCCTGCCAGGAACAAGTGTGCAGGACATGCTCTACCTTGCCGACCAGGGTTCAGACGAAAAAACACTCAAAAACCGCTCCACGCTCGGGCTGGCCCTTACCGCAAGCACAGAACGGTTTTACATCGGCAACGTGAACATAGGATTGGGAGTGCATTTTATCGCGGCATTCCGGGACAGAAACTTCAAAGACTTGATTGACAGTCCGTCAACCATCATGGACTGGACGCGGGACATTTACCTCACCCCGTTTGTATCCATTCCTGTTGGAGGAGGCGCAATAAAGGCATCGTTCACGGTGAATGCAAGCGAGTTCGGTGACAACTGGCGGGCCGCGTTCAGAGGCACCTTAGGGTACCGCACTCAGATTTAGCGCCACATGGCGCCAAGTCTGAAGTGCAAGATACGAAGTACCAGTTTTTCAAAAATATTCCTGCAAGCAAACCGCAGTTCAAGCTAAAGCCCCAGCTTTGAAAGACGGACGCAGGCTTCTTCCACATCCTTGCGGTGTCCAAAGCTGCTGAAACGCAGGTAGCCTTCTCCCGCAGGTCCAAAACCACTTCCAGGAGTGGTCACCACGCGGCACTCGTCCAGAATCTTGTCAAAAATATCCCAGCTTTTCCAGCCCGGAAAATACCCCCACAGGTACGGCGAATCGCCGGTGTAGTACACGGTAACGCCTGCTGCCGCAAAATTCTGTGCCGTAAGAGCCTTCCTGATGAGCGCGGCATTTTCGAGGTAGTAATCCACCAACGCCGTAGTTTCTGCAATGCCTTTGCTATCGAGGGCCGCAAGGCCGCCGCGCTGGGCAATGCTGCTGGCTCCGTTGAACAGCGTGGCCATCACGCGGCACCAGTCCTGCCGAACCGACGTTCCATCCGCAAAGGCGAGCTTCGAGGGTACCACCGACCAGCCTAGACGGACACCTGTAAAGCCCGCGAGTTTTGAAAATGAATTGATTTCAATGGCGCATTTCTGTGCATCCGAAATCTCATAAATTGTGCGCGGAAGTTTTTGATCGCGGATAAAGGCATAGTAGGCAGCATCATAGATGATGATGCATCCGTTTTCGTTCGCAAAATCAACTAGCTTTTTGAGCTGCTCCTTTGTGCTTGCCACGCCGGTTGGATTGTTGGGGCTGCAAAAATAGATGAGCGTGCCAGGCTTAACCACAGAAAGGTCGGGAAAGAATTTATTCTCGGCGGTACAAGGCATGTATGTTACGCCGTCATAACCGCCCTGAGATCTTGCTTTTCCTGTGGCACCAACAATTACGCTGCCGTCAACATACACTGGATAGGCAGGATCCTGCACCGCTATGGGCGTGCCCGGACCGAACAGTGTCTGGATTCGCGCTATGTCGCACTTGGCACCATCTGAAATAAAAATTTCATCGGGACTTGCCATGCCCGGGTACAGCACCGCAGCGATTTTTTCACGCAGTTCCGAAAGACCGTAATCATCGCCATATCCTGAATAGCCTTCTACCGTACCTAGTCCGCGAACGTAGTCTTCCATGGCCTGGGTGATATGAGGGGTAAGCGGTTCAGTGGTGTTGCCAACCCCCAGGCTGATGATTTGCGCGTCAGGATGTGCCGCCTGATAGTCGCGGCGGCGTTTTGCCACCTCAGGGAACAAGTACCCTGCCGATAAATTCGCAAACCCTTTGTTTCGTTCAATCATGGAAGCACCTCCTAAAAAATCCACGGCGCAGATAATGCACACGGGCATTGTAGCAAATCAGGCACACATGCGCAAGCAGCCTGTCCGTACCCACAGCCTCCAAGCCGCAGAATAACGCCGAGACAAAAGGAGGGTATCCGCAAGCTGACACGGTGTCAAAATCCGAGCCCCCCATGAGGCCTTTCGTTCTCATACCCGGGAGCCACCTGTTGCCCCCCCCCTCCCTCTGCGGCCCTTGAGTGTCAGCGACAGAGCCAGTCAGCGGTGCCTGGGAAAGGAGAGCGGAATTGAAAACGTAAACTGCGCGTATTTTCCCTCTTCGCTTTCAACAGTGATTTTTCCGTGGTGGACCTCTGCGATTGACTGCGCGATGGAAAGCCCCAAACCGTAGCCTCCGGTTTTGCGGTCGCGCGATGTGTCAACACGGTAAAAGCGGTTAAAGATTTTCTCCATGTCTTCTTCCTTGATTCCTCGTCCCGTGTTGTGTACTTGCACAAAGCCCTTGCCGCCACCCTGCCCCACCGTTACAGAAATAACTGCGCCTTTTTCAGAATTTTTTAGAGCGTTGTCCATCAGAATTATAATAGCCTGCTTGATTTTTGACTCATCGCCTTCGACAGGAATTTTTGTATGCGGAATCGAAATGTTCAGAGTTTTTCCCTGCTCAAAAGCAATGCTTTCAAACGGAAGCACCGCATAGGCAGAGGCCGCCGCAAGGTCAAACGGAAAAACCGTGTATTCAAACCGCCCAATATCATTCTGCGCAAGGTAGAGCAGGCCTTTTACCAGCTGGCCCATACGCACATTTTCAGCCTTGATGTATTCAAGCCATTTGTTCTGTGGAATTTCCTTTTCCAGTACATCGATGTTCGCGCCAATCACGGCAATTGGAGTTTTGAGCTCATGCCCCGCATCCGCCACAAACTGCTTCTGCCTTGTGAACGCTTCACGCAGCGGCATAACCGACCATGCAGAAAAAATCCGCGCGAACACAAACGCAACCAACAGATTGAACAGGTAAAGCAGCACAGAAACAATGCCAAAGCGCCGCTGCTGCTGCAATTCGGCAGACCGATCTATCATGGCAAGCAAGAATCCGTCTCCACGTGGCTCAAGCCGCCACAGGTAGTCTTGCACAAAACCAGACGGTTTATTTTGCGCAAAAATCGTTTTCACCAATTCAGTCTCGTCAATCAAGTCGAGCGGGTCATAAAACGGGTTGATTATTTTGCGGATGGAACCGTCTGACTCAAGGCGCATGGTGCAGAAGTTGCGGTATCCTGAAAGCGCAAGCCGCAGCCACAGCACTGATCTGGTATCCTGCGCCAAAGTGAACAGATGCGAAGAATGGCTGTCTGACGATTCACCGCGACTGCGAGGTTTTCGCATAAAACCGTTGTTTTCAACAAGTTCGCGCAGCACAACCACAGCCGAATGGCGATTTGAAAACTCAAGATACAGGTTGAATGCACCGATAAGCAAAAACAGGAACACCGCCAAAAGCACCAGCGTCATCAGAGAGATTTTTATGCGTACTTTCTTAAAAACATCGTCGTTCATGGAAAACAGCGTGAAGCGCAAGGCTCAGCAATAAACGCCAGACTGAGCATCATGCAGAGCCCGGCAGGACGCGAACAGCTCAACAGCTTTCTTCCAGAGAATAGCCTATGCCACGTGCGGTGCGGATAACGGTCTTGACCTGTAGCCGCTCCAGCTTCTTCCGGATAAACGAAATATATACTTCCACGTTGTTGTATTCAGCATCTGAATCGCCGCCCCAAATTTTTTCGATAATCCGCTCTTTTTTTATAATCTGGTGCGGGTTTTCAAACAGCATGTCGATTATCTGGAATTCTTTGAGCGAAAGCTTTACGGCATCTCCACCAACTTTCTGAAGCTCGCAATTATTTTTGTTCAGCGTAAGGTCGCCAAAAATGACCGATTCCTCTTTTACGGCACCTTTCCGCCGGGTGAGCGCACGCACACGCGCCATAAGCTCATCAGTGCTGAACGGTTTTGTCATATAATCGTCGGCACCGTTGTCAAGGCCTTTTATTTTATCTCCGATTTCATCTTTTGCGGTCAAAAGCAGCACCGGCGCCTGATTGCGTTCTTCCCGCAATGTTTTGAGCAGCGTCATTCCGTCCATACCAGGCAGCATGATGTCAAGGATTATAACATCGTAAATGCCGCTCTGGGCGTATTTAAGCCCTTCCGGACCTGTGTACACCGCATCGACACCATAACGGTTTTTCTGAAAAATCTCAACCAATGCCTGCGAAAGGCGCACTTCGTCTTCAACCAACAAAATTCTCATAAGTTTTATGATACACTATCTTTGTGAAGAATTCCTAAAAAAAAAATAAATTATTGTTATATTCATATCAAAAAGCTGAACAAAAACAGCTCCATGCAGCTCAAACCAAAACACTCCGGTGCAAAAAGCGGGTATGATTTTTCTGAAATTTGATAACTGAGCAGTGATAAAAACTTTAGATTTTGCCGGGGGTGTTGGTCTTACAAGGTATCGCAGCAAAGGAAATATACATTCGTTTCGCCCCTGCTTGCAACAAGGCCTCAAGCGAGGAGCTGGCTTCGCAGAAGCACGGTATGCACCCTTTCCGCACGAATCAAAAAAATATGGTTCCATGCCGATACGAAACAGGGCAGCCCGCACCACTTGGTTATGCAAGTTTGAACAGCTGTTCGATATACTGCTCGCGCACCACCATCACGGAGCAGCTGGCGCTCGCAATCACTTCGCTGTTGTGGGCGCTCAGCACATCGCGGTGCGGGGTAGACGAGTTCCCGCTTACTTTGCCACCGAGCAGGATGAGGTTCGCATTGTACTCGTTTGCCACTTTGATAAGCTCAGACCACACGGCGCCTTTTCGCAGCTCCGATTCAACCTTTATGCCTTTGCCGGAAGCCAGCTTGGTAACGTAGGAAAGGTTCCTCTCCCCGTCAGCCACCAGATTGGATTCAATCAAGTCGCCTTCATCTTTGACCATGAACTTGCTCAATGTGAGCTGCTTGATTGTAACGGTGTCAACAACATATACCACTTTCACCTGGCATTTATACAGCTTGGCCATCAGCACGGCATACATTACGGCATGCAGAGAAGCTTCGGAACCGTTGTAGGCCACCACAAGCCGTTGAAAAAGCGGTTTAATCATTTTGCCCCCTGCCTCTGCTTGAGAGACTTCAACACAAACACATTGTCGCGCTCCCGTTCTTCAAGGACGCTTTCTATATATTTTACGGTTTCGGTGTCCTGCGGAATCACCATCTTGTCGAGTGCATTTACACGGCGCTGCGTTTTTTTGACTTCCATGGCAAGGCGCCAAACGATGGTACGAATGCTGGCCATCTGTGTAAGCAGCGAAAGCAGTTCAAAAAAATCCACCATCACTTCGTCGCTTTCTGGGAAAGTGCCTAGAAATGAAGAAAACAGCTGGCGCTTTGGCAGCACCACATCGATGGTGTCGAACGTCATGCCGCCGATAACTACAGGCTTTTTAGTTATTTCAAATTTATAGTTCACGGCATGGGCGATGCGTTCTACCCTGTCGCCGCCCACAGCCATCAGCATTTTTTTGAGTGCAGGATAGGCTTTTGCAATACATGCGTCCATGTCGGCTTCAAGCAGCTTTACGCGCTCCACCATTCGCATGAGCTCCATAACAAGAATTTCACGTTTCTGCTCCAGAAGATCGTACCCTTCAGTGCTCACGGCCAGCTGTTCTTTTACTGCGAGAAGATTCGATTTTGTGGGAGCGATGTTGAGTTTTGCCATTTTTAAGCCACGGTCAATGAGCCTGCAAAAATGACCGCATGTTTTCAAGTGGTTCAGGCAGACTCAACCACCACATGGTGCAGATAAATAAAATCATCGTCCGCCAGATGACGGCAGGCAAGTGTCTGCTATTCACCTGCGTTCACAGAAGCTTCTTCCGCACGTGGAAGATATTTTTCGATAAGCTCGTCCTTGATGCGGTAAAGCTCGTCGCGAGGCAAAATGGAAAGAATCTGCCAACCAAGGTCGAGCGTTTCTTCAATGGAACGATCCTCGTATTCACCCTGCGTAAAAAAGCGGCTTTCAAGCTCATTTCCAAACTGGATGTATTTTTTGTCAAGCGGAGAAAGTTCTTCTTCACCGATGATGGCGGCAAGGTTCCGGATGCTCTTGACCTTGGAATAGGCGGCAAACAGCTGGCTGGACACAGCCGCATGATCCTCCCGCGTCATGCCCTGCCCGATTCCGTCTTTCATAAGGCGGGAAAGGCTCGGGAGGCCTGAAACCGGCGGATACATACCTTTCTGGCTCATCTCGCGGTCAAGCACAATCTGCCCCTCCGTGATGTAGCCGGTAAGGTCTGGAATCGGGTGGCTGATGTCATCGTTCGGCATAGTCAGAATAGGAATCTGTGTAATAGAGCCTGTGCTTCCCTGAATCTTTCCAGCACGTTCGTACAACTCGGCAAGGTTCGAGTACAGGTAGCCTGGATAGCCTTTGCGCCCAGGCACTTCTCCACGTGTGGTGCTGATTTCGCGCAAGGCCTCGCAGTAGTTGGTCATGTCGGTCATAACCACAAGCACATGCATATTGCACTCAAAGGCAAGGTATTCAGCTGCGGTAAGGGCGCAGCGCGGCGTGATTATTCGTTCGATCGAAGGAGCGTCTGCAAGGCTTTGGAACATCACCACCTTGGAGAGCACACCTGATTCCTCAAATGTATGCTGAAAGAATTGAGCTACATCATATTTGATGCCCATGCCTGCAAACACCATCACGAACTCCTCGTTCGCGTTCAGGATTTTTGCCTGCCGGATAATCTGCGCCGCAAGCCTGTTGTGTGGCAGACCGTTTCCGCTGAATATGGGAAGTTTCTGCCCACGAATAAGCGTGTTCATGCCATCGATGGAACTGATGCCGGTCTGGATAAAGTCGCGTGGATACACACGTGCGTAGGGGTTAATCGGGTTCCCGTTTACGTTTGTTTTCTTGCTGGAGATGATAGGCGGATAACCGTCAATCGGTTCGCCAAGACCATTGAAAATACGCCCCAGCAGCCCGCGCCCAACACGCAGCTCCATCGGTCTATCAAGAAACTCAACCGTGGTTGAAGAAAGGTCAAGCCCGGTGGTGCTGCCAAAAATCTGGACTACGGCGGTCGTTTCGTTTATATCGATTATGCGGCCCGTCTTTTTTTCTCCGTTTTTGTCGCGCACATAAACTACTTCATCATAAAATGAATCTGGAGTACGCCGCACCAACACGATGGGGCCGTCAATACCGTCGAGGCCTCTGTATTCAATTCCTTTCATACTGCATCCTTGCGGTACATCCGCTCCAGCTCGCCCAGCTGGTCATCAAGGTGATTGGCGATGGTTGTCAACTCTGCAAGCGAATCATTTCTCACCTTGGATTTCGCACGAACAATTTCATTCCGAACTGGCAGTTCCGTTATCTTGAGAAGCGGGCAGCCTGCCTTGATTGCATCGATTGCCTTTGCGTAATAGTCCATAATCAGCATCAAAAGCTGAACCTGCTTTTCTGGCACCGAATACTGGTCAACCGGGTCAAAGGCATCCTGCTGCAAAAAGCCGTTCTTTATCATTTCTGAAACAGTCAAAACAAGACGGTCGGTATCCGGAAGAGCATCGGCACCCACAAGTCGCACAATCTGCTGGAGGCGCTGTTCACGCTTCAAAAGGTCAAGCGCCTTGATGCGTATTTCTGCCCACCGCGGGTCAAATTTATCCCACCAGAGCCGCACCTCGTCAGCATATTCAGAATAGCTGTCTATCCAGCCGATTGCAGGATAATGCCGGGCGTTTGCAAGCTCCCTGTCGAGCGCCCAAAAGCAGCGAATAAAACGCTTGGTGTGCTGTGTGACCGGCTCGGAAAAGTCGCCGCCAGGAGGGGAAACGGCACCGATAACAGAAACGGAGCCTTCTTCGCCGCAAAGCGAATTTACGCGGCCAGCGCGCTCATAAAACTCGGCAAGGCGCGTAGGAAGATACGCGGGGAACCCTTCTTCCGCCGGCATTTCTTCCATACGACCTGAAAGCTCTCGCAGCGCTTCTGCCCAGCGGCTTGTTGAATCGGCCATGATTGCCACATGCATCCCCATGTCGCGGTAATATTCAGCAAGCGTGATTCCAGCGTAAAGCGACACTTCACGCGCTGCCACCGGCATATTGGAAGTATTCGCAATCAAAATTGTACGCTCCATGAGCGAACGGTTGGTGCGCGGGTCAATCAGCTTTGGAAAATCAGTCAGAACATCGGTCATTTCGTTTCCGCGTTCGCCACAGCCGATGTACACAATCAAGTCGGCATCGCACCATTTGGCCACGGCATGCTGGGTCATGGTCTTGCCCGTGCCGAAGCCGCCAGGAATAGCCGCGGTGCCACCTTTTGAAAGCGGAAAAAACACATCCACTACGCGAAGGCCTGTCACAAGAGGCTGACTGACTTCAAGTTTCTGTGCAAACGGACGCGGTTTGCGAACAGGCCAATAATGGCTCAGGCAGATTGTTTCATCAAGCTCGGTTGTGGCAATCACATCGTCAACAGTAAAGCTTCCCCGGCCTGCAAAAGTTTTCAGCGTTCTGCCGCGCACTGTTGGCGGCACCATTATTTTATGCACGATGGAGCCCGTTTCCTGAACGGTGCCAAGAACGAAACCTGGCTTGATTGCAGTTCCAGGCGCCACCGATTCCACAGGAACAAAGTCCCATTTCTTGTGGGCATCAATCGGCTCTGTGCGCTGTCCAGGAAGCAGAAAAGCTCCTCCTTCGTTGTACATTTCGCGCAAAGGACGCTGAATGCCGTCATAAATGGTACCCATAAGTCCCGGTCCCAGCTTGAGTGAAAGCGGACGCTCGTTTGACACGACAGGTTCACCCACACGGATGCCCGAATCGTCCTCATAAACTTCGATGGTGGCCTTGCCTTTGTCCTGCCGAATTATTTCGCCGATGAGCTTTTTGTTTCCCACATCAACCACATCGTACAGGCCGGAACCGTCAAGGCCCTCCGCATACACGATGGGCCCGGAAATGCGCGTAATCTTGCCGGTAATCATTCGGGGAGCCTCCCGCCAAACAGAGCCGTTGCCAGCTCCGCAGTTTTGTCTTCAAGAATTTCTTTTACTTTTTGATCCAGCGTAAGGCGGCACACAACAGAATTGTCTGTTGCAACAAGCACAACCCCTTCTCGAAATAGAAAGCCAGGCACGGCTTCGTTTGCAAGCTGAATATCAGCGCCCTCACTGCAGTGGACGAGCGCAGCTCCCAGCTCCTCAGACAAAAACGCTTTCGCGTCTGCAAGCGGAATGCCATACACGAGCGCGTTCACCGATTTGCCCGAAAGCAACGGCAGGGCGGCCTTCACCTGTGTGCGCACAACATCCTGGCGGCGTTTTTTGCCCAAAGAACCAAAATAGCCGTTCAGGGCTTCGATAACGGCATTATGGATATGAAGCACCAAAATACGCTGTTTTTCAAGCGGCAGAGAAGCATTTATATTTTTTTCATACAGAGCGATTCTTTCCTGCGATTTTTTGAGCGCGGCTTCCCGTGCCTGAGAAATCCGCTGCTCCACGCCGTCAAGCTGAGCCTGAACCGTTTCTTCTGCTTTTGAAAGAATCCGTGCGGCCCGTTTTTGGGCATCGGCACGGATTTCTTTGTCAAGCACCTCTGTTGAACGTAATTCTTCCATAATTGTAAATACCCCATGCACCACTATGCTTACGCACAGCTGTTCATGAAACCGTGCACATCGCACGGAGATGTGCCACAGACCAGCTCCGCCTTGAGTCCGATTCTGCGGAACAGGCACCTGCATAGGCCTGGTAAAACGTGCCACGCGGCGCTACACCCGGATGCCGATTGCCTCCCGGATAGCGTCGGTGAGTGTTTTTCTGCCTGCGATGTGTCCATGCAGGCCAGGAATTTCAACAATGAGCGGTGCCTTGCTTTTTAGCTGCCACCGCTGAACTTCCGCAGAAAGCATGTCTGAAACATCTTCTGTCAGAATGAGAATCTTGGGCCTGTCCTGCGCCACGGGAGCGCTTACCGTGGAAGCTTGGCCAGTCATAAGGTTGAAAGAATCCAGCGCTTCCTGCCGGTTAGAAACAGCCTGCCCCTTTACGCCCGCAAGCATAAAGCCCAGAACAAGCTCACGTTCCCCGATCACAAAGTAATCCATCTACTAATTGATGATGATAAACAGCGCCACCAAAAAGCCCCAAAGACAGATACCTTCAGCCAGACCAACAAACGGAATAGCTTTGCCGGAAAGCTCCGCGTTTTCGCTCATGGCACCCATGGCAGCGGCACCGATCTTGCCAACAGCGGCACCACCGCCAATGCATGCAATGCCAACCGCGAGAGCGGCCGCAATGTACTTGAGTGCCCCGGCAATACCGGCAGAAGCTTGTACCGCAGCATCAGAACTCTGTGCACACAGTGTTGCCACAGACACAGCCAGCATCACCGCACATGCGGTCATGAATTTTTTGTTCAAGCATTTCATAAAAACACCTCTTATGTATGATCCGTACACCGCCTTGCAGCAGCGGATTTCCGATGTTATGCGCCCGTTCCTGCCGACTGGTAGGTAAAGGCAAACGGTTTGAATTCCCGCCCCGTTTCTGTAAAAAACTTACTGAAAAATTCGTAGTACTGCAAGCGCACCACTTGTATGGCAACAATCATGCCTTCCAGCACAATCACAACGGCATTGCCCACGATGCCCACCACGATGCCCCATGGCATAGGCGGCATTCCCGACATGAGCGAAATGATAAAGCCCAAGACAGCATGGGCCAACGCAAATGCCCCAACGCGCAAAAAGCTAACCGTATTTGAAAGATAGGATGAAATGATTTCGATGACTTCAACTACAGCTCCAATCATCGCACTCGAAAGGCCATTTTCAAGCACAGGACGTTCACCGTCAATCAGGCGCGCAAGCACTTCGCCAAACGCCGAAAGCAGAAGCGTGCCAAAAATCACAACCCAGTCAAGTGCCACAGGGTGATGATGAAACAGTGCCACCCTCACGCCGAACGCCACCACATACCAAAAGAACACAGCCCCGGAAAGCCCGATTTTTCCGAACAGAGCCTTGCCCAACCTGCGCAGCGAAAACTGGTTGATGATGTTAATCACAAGTCCGCAGGTGTTGATGATAAAGCCCACGCCCACCGTAAAACCAAAGAACATGAACATCCGCTTGATGGAATGCGGGTCGTTTGAAGGCATCATATGCAGAATTGGATGCCGAGGCTCGCCAAACAGTCCAGTCACAAAACGGCTGAAAGGCGCAAGAAGCTCTTCGTTGGCAAAAAACTCGCCTGTCAAGAGCCCCATGAATGTTGAGCTCACACCTATGCTGATAAACACAAGCGCAAATTTTTCCCAACCGCCCAGCCTGAACACTTTGAGAGCCATCAAAACGCCCAGCAGCAAAAATACAAGTCCCTGCCCCGCATCACCGAACATGATGCCGAACAGCACCGTAAAAAACAGTGCCACAAACGGAGTCGGATCGATCGTGCCGTAGAGTGGCGCACCGTAGCTGAATATCATGCGCTCAAAGGATCTTACCAGCTTGCCATGACGCAGACGCACAGGAACTTTCTCATGGCCGTTCACCACAGAGGAAACTTCGCTCGGCAAAAATTCACGGATTGCGGTGCGGCCTTTCGTGATGTCGTCCAAATCTTTCATTATAGTGCGAGTGCGGTATGCAGGAATCCAGCCTGTCATGCGGTACACGAATTCCGTGGATTCAAGCTTATTTTCAACCGCATAAACCTGGCTTCCCACGGAAAACACCTGCAGCAGCCTGAAAAGATGCTCTTTGTGGGTTTCAGCATAATTCTTGCGCTCCGTTTGAATTTCGACCAGCATCGCTTCTGTCTGGGTCTTTTTTGCTTTCAGCGTTTCAAGAACTTCATCGGGAACACCCTTAAAATCCTTGGGGATTTGCAGCTCAACAAAACCTGCTTTTTTTAGCTCAGCATCAACAAAAAAGCGGGCTTTTTTGGAGCAGGCCGCCATGATTCTGCTCTTGTCATCTCCAAGCTGCACTATGATGGCGCGGCTTCCCAAAGCGGCTTTTAGATCATCAAAAGCGGAACTTTCAATCTTGCCAACACGCATGGTCAAAAACGAAAGCGACTCCAATTCTGAATACGACACCTTCAGGTTCGTGAACGCTACCGCCTCCCGGTAGGCATCGGCCACCCGCTTGGCCTCTTCGGAAGCGGCAACTTCTCGCTCGTGAATATTTTCGACAGCCTGAATGATTTTTTCTGCACCCTCCCGGTCGGCTTCTGCCGGAGGTACGGGCGGGATTGTGTAGGCCGCAATATCAGGAAGGCCAAGCGCAGACCGTGTATGCTGCAAACGGGCAAGCACTTCGGCATCCGGATTTGACATGCTGGAGCTGCTTTCAGAGGAAGAAGCCATATCCTTCGAAAAATCCTGCTGAAACTGAAATTCACCAAGCCGCCCCAGATAAGAGAGTACCGCATGTATGTCTTCTTTGAGCACCATCAGTTCAATCAGGCGCATGGTCGTTGTCTTAGCCATTGAAAACCTCCTCCGTATGCTGAACATGGAGTCTAAGCATTTCTGATGCCGTGCGGATGTTGTCAAGTTCATCACGTTTTACAATGAACCAGCACACCAGCGGACAGGCGGTAAACGGAAACTGATGGAACAGGCGGTAGGCTTTCTGCACATACAGCCGTTTAAATGAATTTGAAATCCACCGTGGATCAATCATCCATGGAACTCCCTCTTCGGAAGGATTTAGCAGCGCATGGTATTTCCAGGAGCGCCATCGCTCATAAGTGTCAAGCTCCCAGTCCAGAGTGGCCACAGCGTCTTTTACCAGCGTGTCACGAAGGTGCCGTTCCCCGGAAGCATAGGCAAGATGCTCCAGCACATCTTTTCGCCCCATGCCGTAATACACGCGGAGACGCAATGCCCACAGCACGTTTTCCATGCGGAATTTTTCACCAAGCAGACCAAGCACCGCATTTCGGCAGGACGCATCAACCGCCTTGGCATTTGCCCAAACCTCGGCAATATACTGGCAGTCAAGGCGGTAGTCATTCTGCTGCTGCTCTGAAAGCGCGGGCACAGTGTCATACCAAGCGAGCGGCCCTTTTGCGGTCATGGCAGCAATGTCAGGCCATTTGCTGTAGTCTATCAAATTGTAGGGGCTGATGTCCTGCACCACCGGCATAGCAGATTCGTGCATACAAAGTGCCGCCCCCAGTTCCTTCAAATTGTCGTAGTCAAAAAACGTCAAAAGCGAAATCAACAGCGGCTCAGGGCGGGCATAATTCTGCACCAGCTTTTTGTATTCAGCAATAAAATGATTCTGAGCTTCCTGCTCAAGCGCTTTGGCCAGCATGGTTTCAGGCACCACGGGCACCTCTTTTGCAAACAGCAGCGACCACAGCTCCTGCAAGGTCCTCACCGAAAACAATGTCTGCGCACGCTCGCCCACGAATGAACGAGCAAGCATTCCACTTGCCTTAGCGTAAACAAAAGCATCTGCTGCAGATTTGTCCATTGCCACGGCAGTGCCTCACGCGGAAAGAAAGGAATCTAGCAAGGTGTTACATGCATCCGTGTCTTTTTCAAGCGCATGCAGACCATCGCGATAGGCGGCGAGGTCTTTATCGTGTTTTTGCGATATTGATTTTTTGGCGGCGACTTCATCGGCTTCTATTGTTGCCGCAATCGCGCTGTATGCGTTTTTAAACTGGGTCTCAGCCCTGGCACGTGCATCAGCGTTCTTTTTGTCAGCCTCTTTCTGGGCATCCAAAAGCAGGGTTGAAGCTTCTCGTTCTACTTCCAACAGATGCTGTATGACATCCGCATCTTCCGTCATATCATCATCCTCCTTAACCAGCGGAAAACCAATGCCTAAGTTGCCACCAGTGCAAGCCTAACCCGCAATGGAAGCTTCGTATTCACACAAAAGGTTGTATACATCCTGCTCCGACCGTTGCTCCATCACAGCTTTTACGAATGAAGGGTTTTGAAGAATCGAAGCCAAATCGCGCAGCACTTCAAGGTGCCGCTCGGTTTCAGACGGGTTGCACAGCATCATAAACACAAGGTGCACGGGCTGTTTGTCAAGCGCGTCATAGGCTATACCGGCGCGGCTTATGCCGATAGCCCCAACCACGCCACGCACCGATTCACAGTTTCCATGAGGAACGGCGATGTCATGCATGATGCCTGTGCTCATTTTGGATTCCCGCTCATGCAAGGCAGCCAGCGCCTTTTCTCGGTTTATGCCAGGCTGCACCGTTACGAGCGTCTGTACCATTTCTTCAAACAGCTCGTCTTTGTCGGCGCTTTCAAGGTTAAGACAAATGCTTTTTGGTGAAAATATGTGCGCAAGTACCATACAGCTCCATCTCTGGCCTATTCACCAGAGCTTTCAACGGGCGCTTCCGGTTCAGAAGCAGCATGAAGCTCCTCTTCAAGCCATGAAGTTGTACCCGAAGCCTCGGATTCGGCAGAAATGTCCAGGCCCTGCACTTCTGCGGCGGTCGCACGGAGCCCGCCATCTTTTGACGGGGCCTTGTTCAGCAGGGCAAGCACAAACGTGGTCACAAAAAACAACGCAACCAGCACTCCTGTTGTACGCGAAACCACAGACGCAGAATGGGCACCAAACGCGGCAGACTGGCCGCCGCCCAGCATGCTTCCCATGCCATTGTCTTTTTCATTTTGAACCAATATCAACAAAACCAGCAGCACACAGATAATCACAAATGCCACCAGCAGGATTGTTCGCACAACACCCATAATGCAACTCCTATGCCAAAACACCGGCATTCAGCCTGCAAAGATAGTTTCAACAGTATAACGGAAAAAAAATACCACGTCAAGAATATGAAACAAAATGCCAGCGCCTCAAGCAATCATATGGAAAAATCATAAAACTCCTGTACAAAAACTCTATGATGCGGGTGCCAAGGTTTTATGCGGAATCAATACATCCCTATGCAAAATCAATGCCTCAAGCCAAAGGTGGCTTTGCAGAAGCACGACATGTACCCTTTCCGCATAAATCATGCGGCAACCTGCAAAATGTCCGGTAATTATTTTGCAGAAACATACCGATACTTAGGGCATGGATGTGTATTATCTGCTGCAACTTTCCAAACAGGTACTGCTAGACCGGCGCGTTATTTTCATCACGATTCTGACGCTGGTGGTATTTTCAGTTGCAAATTACGTAGTGCACTATCGGAGAAAGCCCCCCGTTGTAAAGCAGCGCCAGCGCGTTGTTGCAGCCCCTGCGCCCGCGCCAGAAGCACAAAGCGACGAAGACGTTGAATCCGGCGATGAAGACGAAGAATAGACAGTGCATACCGCCTGTACAACCGGCTCTTAAAAAACGGAGACATGCAGTCAACCTTTCCGCTCCAAGGCCATAGCGCAACTCTAAGAAGTTTTTCGCGCAACAGCCATTCCAAAATTTCTTTTATATCGTGCTGCTCCCACACATGCTGGCCGTACACAGCCTTGTCCTGCCCGTTCATAAGTGAAAGAAGGCGAACCTGAAGCTCGTGCATTCCAAAACATTTTCGATGGTGCCGAACATAATCAAGCACCCGTTCTGCATCCTGGGCAAAAGGTGCAGCACCGTTTCGTTCGCATACATCGCAACCATCGCAGAAAGCCTGCTCTCCCCCCAAAGCATCCAGCAGAATTTGGCGCCTGCATGTGTCAGCCTGGGCAAACCGCGCCAAAACCCGTTCCCGCGCAGATGGTAAAAAACGCTCCGAGCGTTTACGGTCATTGGGACTCCACAGCAAAATCGCCTTTGCAACACTTCCGTCTCGACCGCCCCGCCCTGCTTCCTGAATGTATGCTTCGGCGGTTGGGCTAGGTTCAAGGTGAATGACAGTATGAATGTCGCGCTTGTCCACCCCCATCCCGAACGCACAGGTGCAGCACAAAATGGCATCCTTTTTTGGAAAAAACCACTGCTCCACGGATGTCTTTTCGTCCTTTTCCATTCCCGCATGATAAAAGCGCACATTGTCGTTTCCACAGAACAACGAAAGCTCCCGCGCCATGTCCTCGGCATTTCTTCTGGTTCCACAGAATATGATGAGCGGCTTTTTTTCTGTAAGCGCAAGCTGAAAGGCCGCACGTTTTTTGGCAAACGCATTTACCACATGGTAGTGGATGTTCGGCCGGTCGCTTTCGCTCCGTACAATGTGTGCCCGTCCGTCAAACAGAACTTCTGCCACACGCGAAAGCACAGAAGGAGAAGCTGTCGCGGTAAATGCCGTTACCACACGCACGTTCAGTTTCTTTATGATGTTACCCAGCGTAAGATATGCAGGCCTAAAGCTGTCCCCCCATTCGCTCACGCAATGCGCTTCGTCAATGGCAATGTGCGAAATCCCGCACACTGAAAGTCTATTGACCAGCTCTTCGTTCTGAAGCACTTCTGGATTTGCAAGGATGATTTTTGCGCCGCCATGTATGTCCGAAAAAGCCCGTTCGCGTTCCTTGGCACTCTGCTGCCCGCGGAACACCACGCTCTGTATACCCGCCGCATCCATGCGACGTTTCTGGTCTGCCATCAAAGCAAGCAGAGGATAAAGAACGAGCGTGGGGCCTGGAAGCAGGAGGGCGGGCGTTAAAAAACAAAGAGATTTTCCTGCACCAGTTGGAAGCAGAACAATCTGCTGCCCAGTACAGAACACATCGCTGAGCATGGCGGATTCCGCAGAATCAACCTGCACTCCAAAGTCTGTGGAGTCCGCTGAAAGCCTCCCGGCAGCCGCCGTAACTCCACCCGAGACTTCCTCCCCTGCACGGCGGTCAAATACACTTTCATCGGAAACGCAGTCATCAGAAAATGCGCAAAGGTCAAAATGACTAGTCCCATAAGAACTTGCGGCATCCAAAATGTTTGCAATGACAATCCGTTGCCATGGATACAGGTATGAAATGCCGAACGCTTTTTTGGCAGCCAGCAAGACCTCATCATCACAGTCAGGTTCATCGCAGTCCGCAGAAAAAGCCGGATAGTCAATTCCTTCGCGCAGCAAACGCATTTCACTGTTTGTATATTCATCTTCCATACATTAAACAGTATAGAAGACGAAATTGCATTTTATACAACAAACAAAAACACTTTGGACGCGCACATAAGCCCTGCAGAACTGCACGGCACGGAGCTCCACGACCAAGCAAGCAAAAAGAGTGGTTATATGAATTTTATGAAAATACAGCTGAAAGGTGTTAAAACAGCCCCGCACCCCATGCCAGAGGTGTTTGGTTTGGGCGACGCCAGCGCAGCCAAGAGTGCATACGCTCCAGTTCGCCCCTACTTGCAGCAAGGCTTCAAGCCGGCAGCAAGCTTTGCAGAACGGTATATACTTTATTCCGCGTGAATCAGCCTTCCTGGAACATGCGGCACAGCATGCACACTCCTTCGATTATCGCTTCGTGCTCAACAGGGGCAATCCGCGCGTAAAGCGAATCAGGCGTGTCGCCAGGCAATACGGGCACTTTTTTCTGCACCAGAATCCGCCCGGTGTCACATCCAGAATCGACCACATGCACCGTGCAGCCGCTTTCCCGCTCACCTGCGGCAAGCACGGCCTCGTGCACATTGTGCCCCCACATGCCAACGCCGCCAAACTTGGGGAGCAGCGCCGGATGCAGGTTGATGATACGCCCTTCATACTGCGTGATGATGTCGCCGCCCAGCACCGAAAGATAGCCCGAGAGCACAATGGCCTTGATATTCCGGCTCCGGCATAAACGCAAAATCGCATCGGAACAGGCAATCCGCTTGGTGTCGCGGTCGGCGGTTTTTGCGCGCTCGGGCCCAAGCACGGAATACGGACTGCACACTTCGCACGGAATTCCAGCCGCGCGTGCACGTTCCAGAGCATACGCCGTTTTTGTACTGCTTACAACCAGCGCAATTCTGTAGGGGCACAGGGGTTCTGATTTTTCATAATCGATGAGAGCCTGAAGGTTTGTGCCTCCGCCGCTCACCAGCACAGCGATGTCCATGGCTACCGCTCCATAACGGCAACGGCTTCAATCTCGCACAGAGCACCTGCGGGAAGAGCTGAAACCGCCACACAGGAACGGGCGGGCTTTCCAATAAAATAGCGTTCATACACATCGTTGAATTCCGCAAATGCAGCCATGTCTGTTAAAAAGCATGTGGTCTTTACCACTGCGGAAAAATCAAGCCCCGCCTTTGCCAGCACAGCCCCGATGTTCATGCACACCTGTTCAGCCTGTTCCCGCACAGTTGTCCCTTCAATGCGTCCTGCGGCAGGATTTATTCCAATCTGCCCAGAAAGATACAAAACACCGTTTGCACAAACCGCCTGGGAATACGGGCCAACCTCAGCCGGCGCGTTTTCTGAATGAATCACTTCCATGAGCTATTCCTCCGTGCGCTCCACAAAAACCGTGAGCGCCTTGTTTCCTTTTGCCTCACCTGTTATGGCTTTTTCGGTATGCCCGACCACGCCTATTTCATAAGCCTTCATATCAGGAATGCCGACTTTGCTGTATTTTTTTGCATTTCGGTTGAACATTGAAACGATTTTTGCCGCATCGGTTTTGTCCACGGCAAGCACAAACCCGATTCCCATGTTGAACGTGCCGAACAAGCTCTTTTTGTCCGCACCGCGACGAACCAGTTCATCAAAAATCGGAGGAACATCCCAGCTGCCCGATGTAATAACGGAGCACAGTCGTTTTTTTCCGGGCTTAGGCTCCGCATACATGCGCGGAAGATTTTCGTAAAAACCGCCGCCAGTGATGTGCACCATGCCGTGCACGCTGCTCCTGTATTTTTTGAGAACTTCCATAACAGGTTTTACGTAGATGCGCGTAGGGATCAAAAGCTCCTCGCCGATTGATTTTCCTGTCAGCTTTCCGTCAACCTTGAACGGCTCGGTAAAATCAGGCACAAGCTTCCGTATGAGTGAATAGCCGTTTGAGTGGGTACCGGTAGAAGAAAGCCCCACCAGCACATCGCCTTCCTTTATTTTGCGGCCAGTGATGATGTCTTTTTTTTCGGCGATACCCACGCCAAAACCGGCAAGGTCATATTTTCCCTCATCATAGAAACCCGGCATTTCCGCAGTCTCTCCGCCAAGCAGCGCGCAGCCGGCCTCTACACAGCCATCGGCCACGCCCTTTACCAGAGCTGCGGCAACCTTCGCGCTGAGTTTTCCGCAGGCGATGTAGTCCAGAAAAAAGCTTGTCTGCACGCCCGAGCACAGGATGTCGTTCACGCTCATGGCCACGCAGTCGATGCCTACGGTGTCGTATTTTTTCAGCTTGAACGCGATGTCCAGCTTGGTGCCCACGCCGTCTGTGCCGCTAACCATCACCGGCTGCGAAAGATTTTTTGGCACGGCAAACATTCCGTTGAACGCGCCAAGCTCCGTAAGCTGCCCCGGAATCCGCGCGCGCATGGACTGCTTTTTGTATGAATCAACCGCTCGGTAGCCTTCATTCACATCAACACCAGCTTCTTTGTAATCAACAACCTTAGCCATATCTACTCCCAGCGGCACTGCAAACACAGTTCGGTTTTGGCGCCACCCCTGCACTATAGCACATACAGCCATTTTGCGCTACCGCCACGCAGCGAATTTCCATGCGGACAAGACTTGAAGATCCGTGCAAATTCTCCAGACACAAATGCCGCACGGATCATGCCAACCTGCGGCATAGTCAATTCATGTTTACGCCGGAACAGATGAAAATGCCCTTTTTGAAACCGAAGTTTCCCTCGGAGACACATTTTCAAGCATGTACCTTCCGGCCTGAAGCATGGCCGTGTGGTATGCCATCGTTTCAAGAACATCTGTTTGCCGGTTGTGCCCAGTGCTGGTGTTGATTTTGCAAATGCAGTATACTTTTCAGCATGAATCATGGATTTTTTCGTTGTGCATGTGCAAGCCCGCGTCTTGTGGTAGCTGACTGCGAACATAACGCGCGGGAACTGGGCAAGCTCGTACACCGCGCCCAGGAAAAACACGTAAAGCTTTTAGTGTTCCCGGAGCTGAGTTTGACAGGTTATACCTGTGCCGATTTGTTTTTGCAGCAGACCATGCATACAGCTGCGATTGATGCGCTGGAATGGCTTTGCAAAAGCACTGCGGACAGTGACGTGCTGTTTGTGGTAGGGCTTCCGTTTGCGCTCGGTGCCGCGCGATACAACTGTGCCGCCTACATCCACCATGGAACGCTGCTGGCGCTGGTGCCCAAAACATTCATACCGACGTATTCTGAATTCTATGAGCGGCGCTGGTTTGCGCCTGCGCCGAAAGGCACCGCCATGGTTCACGTAAATGAACGGTTTGGCAATGTTCCATTTGGCACCGCCATTCTTTTATGCGACCAGAACAACACCGCTTTGTGCATAGGCACAGAAATCTGCGAAGACGTGTGGATGCCGCAATCGCCGTCGGTGGCGCATACGCTTTCAGGTGCCACGGTGATTGCCAATTTAAGCGCAAGCAACGAAGTGGTTGGCAAAGCCGACTATCGCCGTCTGCTTGTGCGCGCCCATTCTGCAAAAACCGTATGTGCCTACGTGTACGCCGATTCCGGCCGCGATGAAAGCAGCACGGACATGGTATTTGCAGGCCACAACATAATCGCGGAAAATGGAACAGTCCTTGCAGAATCCGCTCCGTTTGAAACATCTGGAACCGACTGCATTGTTTCCGATATTGATGTGGATCGTATCGTGCAAGAGCGCCGAAGAATCACCACATTTGCAGATGCGGCCTGCGATGTTTCCGCTTCATCATATATGCGGGTGCCGATTTCATTTTCAGATGCGGATTCCCCAAAGCATGAACCTCTGCTGTACCGGCACATAGAAGCGCATCCATTTGTGCCAGAAGACTCTTCTGAGCGCGGAAAACGCTGCGAGGCTGTTATCGCGCTTCAGTCGGAAGCACTTGCAAAGCGGCTCCGCCACATTCACTGTGCGAGCGCCGTCATCGGACTGAGCGGCGGGCTTGATTCAACTTTGGCGCTTCTGGTTACAGCTCGTGCGTTTGACCTCTGCGGCATTGACAAAAAAAACATCCTTGCCGTCACCATGCCTTGCTTTGGCACCACCACCCGCACCTACACCAATGCCTGCAAGCTTGCGCAAAAAACGGGCGCCACCCTTCGTGAAATAAATATAACCGCCTCTGTGCTCAGGCATTTTTCCGACATAGGGCACGATGAACACGAGCATGATGTGACGTATGAAAACTGCCAGGCACGCGAGCGCACACAGGTGCTGATGGATCTTGCGAACAAAACCGGCGGCATTGTGATTGGTACCGGGGATTTAAGCGAACTTGCCTTGGGGTGGTGCACGTACAACGGAGACCACATGAGCATGTACGGTGTCAATGCATCCATTCCCAAAACACTTGTGCGCCATCTGGTGCGTTTTATTGCAGACGGCGCAGAAAAAGACCTGTCCGCCGTTCTTCATGACATTCTGGACACACCGGTGAGTCCTGAACTTCTTCCTCCCGCAGACAGCGGTATCAGCCAAAAAACGGAAGAGCTGGTAGGCCCGTATGAGTTGCATGATTTTTTTCTTTACCATGTGCTGCGCTGGGGATTTTCACCAAAAAAGATTTTCTTTCTTGCCTGCCATGTGTTTGAAGGAAAAACAGCAGAAGGCACAGGATGCCTTTATACGCGGGAAGTGATTTTTAAATGGCTTTCAAAATTTTATCTACGCTTTTTTTCGCAGCAGTTTAAACGGAACTGCATGCCCGATGGAGCCAAAATAGGAACGGTCAATCTCTCGCCTCGCGGTGACTGGCGTATGCCCAGCGATGCAAGTGTTGCCATATGGAAATCTGAATTGGATTCGATTTCAAAGGACTTGCGATGTTAAGCTATCAACATGAATATCATGCAGGGAACCACGCAGATGTTTTAAAACACTGCTGCCTTGTGCAGGTGATGGAATCGTTGTGCAAAAAAGAAAAACCTTTCACCGTGATAGACATCCACGCAGGTGCCGGCGTTTTTTCTTTGGGCGATGAACGAATTGCAAAAACTGGCGAAGCAGAGCGCGGCATCCTTCTGCTGTGTGAATATGCCCGTTCCCATCCTGTGCACGAAACGGTATCGCAGTATCTTTTACGCGAAAGGCCATACATAGATGCCGGACGTTACGCGGGAAGCCCGGAACTGGTACGGCTTTTTTTAAGGCAAGGTGATTCGCACCATGTGGTTGAAAAACATCCCGCCGCGTTTTCGTCTCTCAAAAACCAAGTGATGTTTCCTGTTAAGACTCCAGATGGAATTTTCAGGGCACAGGCAAAGACCATTGTTCACAATGCCGACAGCTATCTCACGCTTAACGCGCTGGTACCGCCGCAGATAAAACGCGGACTGGTGCTCATAGACCCTAGCTATGAAGACACGAGCGACTACCATGCGGTTTCCGATGCAGTGCGCATGGTACACAAAAAATGGAACACGGCCATCATCGCTGTTTGGTATCCATTGCTTGAGAGGAGGCGACACGAAACAGCTCAGCTTCTTACTGAACTTGAGCACTGCGCAAAGCTTGGCACAATTCAAGCTGAATATTTTAAAATAGAGATGGAAATCAAAAACACGGCGCAAGACTCATTCAATCTGAATGGGAGCGGAATGTTCATTTTAAATGCACCGTGGAAACTTGATAAAACAATGGAAGGGTGCGTGGAATGCCTTTCCAGTGTGTTTTGAGCTGCGCCACTTTCAGGCTAGAACCACCACCGCGCACCGCTAGAAACAGGAACGCTCCATGCAAACGAAGAACGACCTTTTTCAATCAGTGGACCAAATTCTGCGGCACCTTGCAAGTACAGTTCAAGATGCGGAATAACAAAAAGATTGAGCCCGGTTTCAAAACGCGCTCCTATGTACCCTGCGGGGGTATCAGTCCATAAGCGGCACGCAAGCCCTGGGCCGTAAAAAAAATGGAGGTCTTTAAAAATCACTGGATTTTGAATCCACCAGTCGGCGGTGAGGCCTATCCGCGTAATGGTGCTGCTGCTAAAAAACAAATCGACTGTTCCTACAATCGGCACTTCAGCGTGGCGAAACGTTATGCCGATGGCGCTGTTTGTTTCTGGTAAAGAAACATCTCCGATACAGCCATTTGAAAACGCATATAACGCTTGTGTTCCAACGCCAACGGATGGAGCTGCGGCAGCTCCGACCAAAACGGCATTTAGCGTAAAAATCACTGCAAGGGGGCGCATGCTAGAACCAAACCCGTGTGCCCACACTTATCGGAAGAGAAGCCTGCCAACCCGCACCGTCCGTAAAAAACTGCGGGCCACCCTGGGCTGCAATCTGCGCGAATAATTCCAAGTGGTTGTGCACGAACATATTCAGGCCGAACACAAAACGAACTCCTGCAAACATACCGTAGCCTTCTTCGTCTGCGGCGGGCCGCAAAAATGCGCACGTGAGCCCCGGGCCAAAATAACAGTGCAACATTCCTGCAAGGCGCGGATTCGACATCCACCAATCGGCGGTTACACCTATGCTGCGCACAGACCATTCAGGAAGCTGAACTTCAACGCCGAACAAAAATGGCAGCAGAGGCGGTTTATACGAAAGCGCCGCATGAGGTGAATGATAAAAGCCAGGATTTCCTATCGAGGGATTTTCGCCCACCTGTACACCGATAGCGCTGTTATCGGCAAACAAGGCCGTTGCTTTGAATATAAAAAGCAGCGCTATAAGAGCGAATAGATTTTTGTTCATGGGCAAAGTGTACCGCAAGCACCAGGAATTGTCCAGAGATGGTTTGAATGGCGGCAGTTCATGCTGTTCCATTTTATGCCCGCCGAATGTGCAGCCGCAAGAGTGCTATTGAAACGCAAAAAATCTTGTTCCGTTTTTGCGCCGCGACTCTTTGCCTTGTCATCGGTTAAATCCTCTTTAGCATGATTTAACCCGCCAAGGAGCCTTTTGATTCTAGTGACATAAAACGAGGTTTTGGCTATAATGTTCCTTAAAATTGCGAGGGTAGTATGACTGCGGAAGAAAAATGGGACAAGATTGTTTCCATTGTTCAGGCAAAAAAGCCTGCAAAAGAAAACGAAGTTGAAGATGTATGGGCGGACATTTTTTCCGAGATTTTTGGCTACAGCAAAATTGACGAAGAAATTGAACGTCAGCGCAAAATACCGATAGGCTCTTCCCAACGCACTGTTCCGGATATTATTGTCAAGGACAGCAGCGCAAAAAAAGATTTGTTTACCGTTGAATTGAAACAGCACAACCTGCCTTTCGACGAGAGATATAAAGACCAGCTGTTCAGCTATATGCTTTTGCTCAGGCTGAATGTCGGCATTCTCATATGCGATAAAATCCATGTGTACTATGGCAACGACGGCAATGCCCTGCACATGGAAATCGAATTTAAAAGCGGAAACGCACACGGAGCCACCTTCATCGAGCTGTTCAGCAAAGAAAAATTTGACGAGAGTGCGGTCAAAGCATTCATAGAGGCGCAAGAGGCATTGCACACGCAAGCGCAGACAATACGCACCGAATTGCAGCGCGGCTCGGCCAGCGATATTATCAAGCAGTATTACAGGTCGCAGTATTCAGAAGAAGCCGTTGAAATGGCGTTGCAAGATGTGCATGTCTCAGTGTCCATGGATATGCAACAACAGGAGGCTCCAGAACAAAACGCCAATGCCGCACTCCCCGCCGTCGCAGAAAAAAAAGACAACACCCAGTATAATTTCAAAGGAAACACATATGGCAAAGGGAGGCTTGTTTTAGCCGTCATCTCTGATTATGTCCGCTCACATCCTGCAACAACACAGGAAGAATTGAAATCTATTTTTCACAAGAAATTGCAGGGAAGCACGGAAGTCGTTGAAAACAAAGAAACAGCAGAAGCTGTGCACCAAAGAAAGTTAAGAAAATGGGAGCAAAGCGGAAAGGCAAGAAAGAATAAGCCCAAGTTCCGTTTTTTTCAAGAAGAAAAACTTCATCTTTCTGATGGAAAAATGTATGTCAGCACAGAGTGGGGAAGCGGAAATATAGACAGATTCATTGATGCCGCAAAAAAACTTGGCTACGATATAACAGAGGCATGAGCGAATTCCAAAACACCGGCTATAACATAACCGATAACCCCCAGAGGATTAACAAGCGGATGGACACAGTTCTTTTTGAGAAAAGCACAGAACCAGGCGAATCAAAGAAAAAGAAATCCTGGCACAGGACGTTCATGAGCATCGCAAGAGAATTCGCGGAACATTCCACGTGCATAAAATACAAGATTGGCGCAGTCCTGGTAAAAGACTTGCGCGTAATCAGCGCGGGATACAACGGCGTGCCCTCTGGAATGCGGCACTGCGAGGACGAGTTCGCGGGATTTCCGATGGACAACGAGCAGAACAGGACGCGCCACCACGAGTTCGCAAGGAAGTACGAGCTTCACGCGGAGCAGAACTGCATAGCCTACGCCGCCCGCAACAACATCGGAATCGACGACTCCTGCGTGCTTTATATCACGCACTCGCCGTGCAGCGACTGCACCAAGCTCATAATCGCCGCCGGAATAAAGGCCGTCGTATTTGAATCCGTGTACAAACGAGATTTTGACAGCAACATCCGCCTTTTAAAAGACTGCGGCGTGAGGGTGATACAAATCATGGCAGATGACCGCGCCGCAACCTGGTGACGAACATCCACCCGCAGCACCCCGAGCGAGGCTCATGCCATGTCCCCGCGCTCCAGCATGACCGTTCCGCGCCCCTACACCACCCCGGCAGCCGCGTATGCCCAGCCCACTCTCCGATGGAACAAAAACGCCTTCCGCCCGTCCGACTTTTTGCTGTCCTAGAGGGATTTTGGCAAAAACCCGTTCAGATGGCGTCTTCCTGCGGCAAAATCACGCTCTAACCATTCAGATTTTCCTTGCCCGGACACAAAAGCGGGCTTCAAACAAAAATTTTTTCCCCGCACAGGCGCAAGGTCGGCTCTCAAACAAACGTTTTTCGCTTCCCCGGCGCAAAAGCGCCCTCCACCCAGTCGGTTTTCGCTGTCCGAGCGCAAAAACGCCTTCCACCCGGTTGTTTTTTTGCTGTCCAAGAGGAATTTTGGCAAAAACCCGTCCGGATGGTGCCTCCCTGCGGCAAAATCACGCTCTACCCATTCAGATTTTCCTTGTCCAAGCGCAAAAGCGGGCTTCAAACAAAAATTTTTTCCCCGCCAAGGCGCAAGGTCGGCTCTCAAACAAACGTTTTTCGCTTCCCCGGCGCAAAAACGCCCTCCACCCAGTCGGGTTTTCGCTGTCCGAGCAAAAAAACGCCTTCCACCCGGTTGTTTTTTTGCTGTCCAAGAGGAATTTTGGCAAAAACCCGTCCGGATGGTGCCTCCCTGCGGAAAAACCACGCTCTAACCATTCAGATTTTCCTTGCCCGGACGCAAAAGCGAGCTTCAAACAAAAATTTTTTCCCCGCCGAGGCGCAAGGTCGGCTCTCAAACAAACGTTTTTCGCTTCCCCGGCGCAAAAACGGCCTCCGACAGTCCGGGTTTTCGCTGTCCGAGAGGAATTTTATCAAGCGGCGGAATGCCGTTGCTTGTCCAAGCGGAATTTCTGCGAACGGCAGATTGCCGTTACTCGTCAAAGTAAAATTTCCGTGAACGGCAGAACGCCGTTGCTTGTCCAAGTGAAATTCCTGCGAACGGCGAAGTGCCGGTGCTCGTCTAAGCGGAATTTCTGCGAACGGCGGATTGCCGTTGCTTGTCCAAGCGGAATTTCCGTGAGCGGCGGAATGCTGGTGCTCGTCAAAGCGGAATTTCCGTGAGCGGCGGAACGCCGGTGCCTGTCCAAGTGAAATTCCTGCGAGCGGCAAAGTGCCGTTGCTTGTCCAAGCGAAATTCCTGCGAACGGCAGACTGCCGGTGCTCGTCCAAGCGGAATTTCCGTGAGCGGCGGAATGCCGTTAGTCGTCCAAGTAAAATTTCCATGAGCGGCAGAACGCCGGTGCTTGTCCAAGCGGAATTTCCGTGAGCGGCAGAACGCCGGTGCTTGTCCAAGTGAAATTCCTGCGAGCGGCAAAGTGCCGGTGCTTGTCCAAGCGAAATTCCTGCGAGCGGCAGACTGCCAGTGCTCGTCCAAGCGGAATTTCCGTGAGCGGCGGAATGCCGTTAGTCGTCCAAACGGAATTTATGCGAACGGCAGATTGCCGTTGACTGTCCAAACAGAATTTCCGTGAGCGGCAGAACGCCGTTGCCTGTCCAAGTGAAATTCCTGCGAGCGGCAAAGTGCCGGTGCTCGTCAAAGTAAAATTTCTATGAGCGGCAAAATGCTGATGTCTGTCCAAGAGAAATTTCCGTGAGCGCTGGTACGGCTGCAAGCCACGCAGTTCAGCGTCCAAATCCGGGCGGGTGTAATAATCGGTCATCGCCTCCGAGTTGTGCCCTATCATTTTACGCAGAACCTCCCTCGGCAGCAGGTTTGAGTTCACCGTGTATGTGTTGTAGGTGAAGCGCAGGGAGTGCGGTGTCAGACGTTTCGTCTTGTCGGTCACAGTCCTGACTTTGCCGTTTCCATCCTTTGACTTCTCAAAGCCAATGATTCCAAGTCTCATAAGCCCGTTTGCAAACCGTCTGTCCAGAGTGCCTTTTCTGATGAACTCGCCGTGCAGGGAGAATATATACCCACTGTCGCAGTGCGGGCGGATTTTTACATACTCGTTCAGAAGCTCCGCCATTTTTGACGGCAGCAGGACGGTTCTCTGCCTCGTATTCTCCGCGTTCCCTTTTTTAAGGTATGAACGCTCGACATCGTAAGCGTCAAGCATACGGTTTATGAACAGTCCGCCATCCTGTATCTGGTCTATGCAGATTGCGCGAACCTCGCCCGGTCTCAGTCCTGTGCTTGCCATAAGACGGAACATCACGCCGAACATGAAGCCGTTTGTGTGGGCAAGTCCGTCAATGCCGATATACCTGTCAGAGCCTCTCACGCTCCACACCTCCGCAAGTTTATCCACGAATAAAACCTGTGCGCGGAATAAATATCTATCCCGCCTCCCCGTGCCGCTTTAGGACGATGAAGAACCGCCCGTCCTCCCCGTAGATGTCGTGCCAGTACGAGGACACAAGCAGCGGCCATCCTGGATTCTCGCCAAGATACTCATCCCTGCACTTGAAGCCGAGCGACTTCATGAGGTCATCGTTCCAGATGCCGCCGCCAGATGGAACAACCGTGACGGTTTTTCCTATCAGCGGAAATGTCCGCGCGTTTACGTGCAGGCCGTCGGAAAGTCCGATTGAGCCGGAGAACGAAACGCCGATTTCCGCATCGCCATTCGCGAGCCTCCCGAGGTCGGAAAGCAGCAGCTCCGTGCGGAACCGCTGGTACTCTTTCTGCTCGGCAAGGCTCGTGCCGTATGCGTACATGAATACGGCACACCCATATACAAGGCAGCATATCGGCAGTGCGCGGACTTTTTTCCCTTCCGTGCCGCACATTCCTGCGCAGACAAGCGCCACGAGCATATTGAATCCCAGCATGGCCCTCGGTGCCAAAAGCGGCCGCTCAAATACGAGGTACGGGCCGAACGAAAGGATAAATCCGACGGCAACGAACAGGAGAACGAAGATTAACGCCCGCACCCTGCCACACTTTGCCTCCCTGACACTCGCGATGACAAAACATACGGTCGAAAGAAAGAGGAAGCATTTTGTCCACACCCCGCCGAAAAACGGCAGCGTGCTTTTCGCGTAGGCGGCGATGTTCCCCGGGATGGCAGCGAGGGTGATGGCTGTCGAGAAATTCGAGTCCGCGCTGTTTTCCATCGTGTTCATGTAGAGGATTTTGAAGACCAGCATCGCGCACAGGTATGCTCCAGCCGCAATTCCGCCAAACATGATACCCCCCCCCGTAATAGTTTTCCTGAGCCACATCGACAGCACAAAATACATCGCAAGGAGGATGAATATGCTGCTTCCAGCCTGATAGCACATACAGCACAGAATAAGCGAGACGACCGAGACAAAGAAGAATGCGCCGCGTTTTTCCGTGAACATGAACGGAACTATGGGAAAGAATGCTGCGAGCGCCATGTAGGGCGAATCGAAGCGGTACGAGAAATTCTGCGCGAAAAATGGCGAGAGGAACAGAAGCGAACAGGCGAGCAATGACATTGGCGTAATATTTCCGTTCCGAAGCACCGCCGCAAGCAGGACTGTAGCTAATGCCATGATAAGAATCGCAATCAGCTGCGTCAGCGGGGCAATGTCAGGAAGATATAAGTTCCCATGTATGGCGATAGAAAGAAACTCGGATATGTACCGGCTGAACCCAATCCACGAGCGGCTTCCGTCGTAACTCCTCCAGATGTCATCACCATAGTAAAAATCCGCGACTATGACCTTGAAGAAGCAAATACAATAGAAAATGGCGATTCCCGCGATGGCAATGGCGAACCGCTTTGCGCCGATTTTCTCGCCCCACAAGCACAGCTCCCGCCGCACTTCATCCGCCAGATGGCTTCCGCGCTTTGTGCAGACAAGGAACGCCGCAAGCGCTATAACCGTCATGGCGATGTATGCGCAATGCTTTATGATTTCTATCCAACGCCCCGGGTCGCGGAGAGACCGTCCCAAATACCGGCCCGCAAGACCAAGAATCGCAAAAACGGCGGGCGGCATCGCAAGGAACGCGGATAAAACGAACAACAGTGCTAGCACGACAAGAAAACCTTTCTTTTGGATAAAAACAGTATATTTTTTCATAAGCAATATCCTACCTCAAAAAAATATTTTGACTATACGAAAATTATGCGTCAGGCAGCCTCTCCGAGCTCATGCCTTATTCCAAGGTTTGAGCTTCCGCGCGGCATCGCGCTCTGTCTTGCGGCAGGGGCTTGTGTGGAAATCGTTGAAGCCGGGCTTCGTGAATTCGTCGCCGAGTTCAGAAACGAGCGCAGTGCCGGGGTGGAAGAGAATCTCCGCCGTCATGCCGCGCCGTGCCGTAATCCGCTCGAACACAGGCAGGACACGAGCGACTCGTTCCGCGTCCATCTTCCCGCTGAAAAAACGCCGCAGAGACAGTTGTCGTCCAGCCAAAGCTTTTTGAGTCTGCGCGAGACGCGGTGCGCGTACCAGTTCAGTATCAAGCATTTTTCGAAGTTTGCGGGCGAGAATCCGCGCAGAAATACGCCGCTTTAGATATAGGGGAGAAGTGGGTCGCGCGCGTTTCTGATGAATTCCGTGTCAATTCCCTGTGCCGAAAGCGCGGCCACCGCATCGCAGAGAGCGTCGAACACGAGCGGAATCATGTGCGGGTGCGGGTAGCTGTCGAAGCGGAGCGGTCGTCCCCGCATTATGCCATAAGCAGCGACCGCCTTTGCCTGCCGCTCGATTTCCACTTTACATTTCCTCCCTCACGATATACATAGGCCGCCGCTTCACTTCCGTGTAGATTTTGGCGATGTACAGCCCGCAGACGCCGACCGACGAGAGCTGCACGCCTGAGAAGAACGTGATGAGGCAGACGAGGCTCGCCCAGCCCTGCACCGGGTCGCCGAACGCAAGCCTGCGGACGGCAATGAACGCGATGAAGGCGAACGACGCGAAGACGGCAAGCACCCCCGCAACGGCCGCGAACGCGAGCGGCTTGGTGGAGAAGCCGATGATTCCGTCAAGCGAGTACAGGAACAGCCCCCAGAACGACC
>JAFLSN010000039.1 GCA_022510905.1 Treponema sp. | reverse complement strand
ACCTTGACTACAAAGTCCTGACCCCGACGCTCATGTACGGCGAGGCAAAGACAGCGGAGCTGGAGCGCGGAATGCGGGCGTTCCAGCAAATCAAAATGGACTCGAAAGTGCACTGCATCCACTGCGGGAACGAATACTTGTACAGCGAGGCGAACGTGGTAGTCTCCCCCGACGACGGTGAAGCGCACATCCACTGCAAGCATTACCCCGACTGCAACGGAACGCTGATTGACATGATGCCGGCAAGAAGCGCGGGAGGCGGGGAATGATTGAGCAGAACATAAACGATTTTACACAGGAAAAGACCTGTATATACAAAAACGAGACATATTCTGTCCGCGACAATGGCGCGGTTATGCGGCATAGCAGAGAAATCGGACAGAAAAGAAGCATAGACGGCAACTGGACTTTCGGAAATCTTGATGACAAAGGATTTTTGCGAATCGGCGGTGAGAAGATAAACAGGATTGTGGCGACCGCCTTTCGTGGCAATCCACCAAATGAACAGCACGTTGTTTTTCACAAGAATTATAACTCGCAGGATAACCGGGCTGCAAACTTGTGCTGGGTAACGAAGTTTGAATTCAAAGTTTTGCAACCGAACATACAATCCCAACTGAGAATTCTCACCGTCAGAAAAGCTGAGTATGGAGCCGTGGGGTTCTCCAACCGGAAAATGAAAGGTTATAAGGTTTATGTTGGCGATAAGGCATTAAGAATAGAACGAAATAATTGAAATTTACCTTTGTTATTTTTATAATTTTGTTGAACAGTTTGTGAAATTTATGAGGATTCAGAAAATTGAGAAGATTTGCGCTGCTGGTATTTTTTATGATGCTGCCGTTATCTTCGTTAATTATCTGTTGTTTGTTGTTGTTCATAGCTTTAACTTACACAAAAAGGTCTATAATTTTTCCCGTTTCGCTTTATAATAAAAACGTAAGGAACGAAAAATGAAAGGTCGTGAGACTTTTGATAATTACGAGGTTTATGTTGGCAAGAATGCGCTGAGAGTTGTTCCGGAAGGATACTCGCACTCATTTGTTGCTTGGGACGGAAGCAACTACAAAGGAAAAGGAACGTTTGTTCCGCTCGGAATCGCGCTGGCGAATTTTGACAAGCCTTTCGTCACTTTCGGACTTCCGAAGAAGCTGAGAAAATATATCGAGAAGAGAGCCAAGAACATCGTCAAGGTAAAGGGCTGGAGGAAAGGAAGAGTTACAATCGCAGCGCCCGGGCCTTCAGAAGGGATAGCACTCTGGATTTATCCGTCAAAAGGAAAATTGAAGGAGCCGATAACCGAGGAGAACACGAAAAAGTGGTTTGAAGAGGGCGTGTCGCTTATGACAATGGAGGAAGGAAAAATTTACGCCAAGCTTTTCGACAAGATATTTGTCCCGGAAGGAGATGACAGGTGCGATGCAGCAGCAGAGAAGCTGAATATGGAGCTGTGGGGGTCTCCAACAGGAAAATGAAAGGTTATGAGGTTTATGTCGGAGACAAAGCGTTGAGGGTCGTCAAAGAAGGATATGCTCGCAACTTTATAAACGCGAAAATAGAGGGGCTGATTTGTGATCTTGATTTCGCCCTTAAAAACTACTCGAAGCCATTCATCACGTTCGGACTTCCGAAAAGGCTGAGAAAATATGTCGAGAAGAAAGCGAGAAGCTTCGTCTCGATGAGCGACGACACAAAATACAAGCTCTCGGTTTTTGTAGGTTCCCCTGAGGAGAATGATCTTCTTCAAGTTTACAATCTCGACACGAAGATTATGAGAATGAGCGAGAAAAACAAGAAGATGTGGCATAGCTGCTCCAACTATCTTATGACGGTCGAGCAGGCGAGAGTGTATCAGGAGTATTTTCCGGAGAATTATTTCATTGTAATGGAAGAAGATTTGGAGGAATTCTCGAAGACAGGTATTGAGAGCTATGAGCTTTTCTAAAAAGAATCTTTAACTTTTCCCGTTTCGTTTTATAATAAAAACGTAAGGAGCGAAAAATGAAGGATTTTGACAATTACGAGGTTTATGTTGGTAAGAACGCGCTGAGGGTTGTCCGTGAAGGATACTCTCGTTCGTTTTATAAATACGACGAGCGATACGAGGTGGAGGGAACATATGTCCCGCTCGGAATCGCGCTGGCGAATTTTGACAAACCTTTCATCACTTTCGGTCTCCCGAAGAAGCTGAAAAAATATATAGAGAATAGAGCAAAGAACATTGTCGAACCCGTCAAAAGCAAGAAGGGGAAATTTAACATCTTGGTTCCCGGCCCTGCGGAGGGCAAAGGAATGTGGGTTTTTGAGTCAACGGACAAAGACATGAAGATGACGGAAAAAAACAAGAAGACTTGGTTTTGCGATGGGTCGGCGCTTATGACCGTTGAGGAAGCCACTGTATACGCCAAGCTTTTTGACAAGACTTTCTTTTCCGGAGGAAGTCTCGAAGCCGATGGCGTTGAAAGTGAGTTCAACGCGATGCTGAAATGAAAGGAAGATAAGAATACGGAGGTCGCGGATATGAAAATCATAAGTCTTATAAAAACGTAAGGAGCAAGAAAATGAAAGGTTATGAGGTTTATGTTGGCGAGAAAGCACTGAGAGTTGTTGGAGAGGGTTATGCTGATGGTTTTATAAACGCGAAGGTGGAGGGGATTACGTGCGACCTCGACTTCGCGCTCAAAAACTGCACGAAGCCTTTCATCACATTCGGCCTTCCAAAAAAACTGAAAAAATACATCGAGAAGAGGGCGAAGAATTTCATCTCAATGAGCGACGGCACGGAATACGATCTTGTGGCTGTCGCCACCTTGCCCGAAGAGGAGCATCTCATTCAGGTTTTCACCACGTACACGAAGACTTTGAACATGAGCGAGAAGAACAAAAAGGAGTGGCACGGTTGCTCCAACTATATCATGACGATTGAGCAGGCGAAGGTATATCAGGAATATTTTCCCGAGAACCGATTTTATGTGATGGGGGAATATTGGGAGGAGTTCTCAAAGACAGGCATCAAGGATTACGATTTCTACGGAAAGTAAAAATACGGAGGTAGCGGATATGATAATCATAAATCTTGCGGTCAAGGGGTTCCCTCCCGTGATAAGGGAGACTAAGTTTGAGGGCGATGCTCTCATCGAATCCATCCTCGACGAGCTCATCTACCAGCAGCACAATATGCTCGGCAGGACGCCTGAGACTGCGCTTGTCCAGCGGGACAGTGGGGAGGTCATCTCGGTCTACGACATCTCTTTCTCGGAGGACGGCACCTGCCAAAAAGTTAAGCGGTAGGAGAAAAGAACTATGTGCCTTACAATGTATGGAGGAGAGGCTCGCCAAGCTGGAGCAGACGTCCAGAATCGCCGGAGCCGACAAAATCAAGCTACTGGAGGATCGTCTCCAGAAGCTTGAGGGGCAGAACAACGCCCTTAGAGCCGTGAATGACAGGCTCAAAAAGGAGCTTGAGAGCTACAAGTCCGCCGATTCTTTCAGGATTGAGGACACGATAGAGAAATAAACCCAGAAAGGAAAACCCATGAACCATCTCATAATCATCGATATGCAGAACGATTTCGTCACGGGCACCCTCGCGAACCCGAACGCCGAGAAGACAATCCCTACCATAGTGGAGGCGGTGAAACACGCGACCCACGAAGGCTGGAAGATAACCTACACGGTTGACACCCACGACAAGGACTACCTCTCAACGGATGAGGGCAGGCGCCTCCCCGTCATCCACTGCGTTGACGGCACTTGGGGACAGGAGATAATCCCCGAGCTCAAGCCGCTTCCAAGCGACACGGTTTTCAAGAAGCGCTCGTTCGCCTACGACGGCTGGCGCGGCTGGATATGCCCCGGCGACACCGTGACAATCTGCGGGACGCTATCGGAGGTGTGCGTGGTGGCGAACGTCGCCGCAATCCGCGCAATCCCCAACGTCCACATAAAGGTGCTGAGGGACGGCTGCTCGGCATTGTCCGACGAGGCTCAGGAGACTGCCATGACCATAATGGCCTCCCTCCACTGCGACATAATCCAGGGAGGAACAGCGATGAGAAAGCTCCTCCTCCAATGCCTCCCGGCCGATACAACTCAGACCAGAATACGCATCAACGATACCCAAATCACTCTCCTCTACGATCCCACCAACAGCCCCGACCCATACACGCTCTCGGAGGTCTCAGGAATCACCGCCCCGATAGCCCGGCACGATGACAGGAGCGAGTATGCTCTGGATGAGCTCCTGATACTCAACGGATACAATCTGGAGAGCGAGATGGGAGCCACCGTATACGAGACAGCCAGCTCGCTTCTGCGCCTATATATCTGTCCGCTATCCGTATCTCATACCGTTGCCTCCGTGTGTATATTCTATCGGGTATGCGGGCATAGTTAAAGACTGTTTTTGAAGGGGCGGTGTGCGCCCGCAAATAGGTCTTTAACATTTCCTCAGTCCGCATTAGAATGGGGTCAGTGGAGGAAACGATATGGGCAACGAGGAATATCTCGACAGACTGCTTGGTTTGGCTGAGGATGACGACTGCTATGACATACCCGAATACGAGGGCGGGTTTGAGGATGATGAGGAAGACTATCTCATTCCGTGCGCGGGCGTTGAGGACATAATCATAGCGTAGGAAAAATAGGCGGGCATTATGCCCGCTTTTCTTGTTCTGTTGAAAAAGGTCTTTAATCGTTTCCTTGTTCAATGGTATAATGGGGCTAGGAGGCAATGAGATGGATTATGAAGAGCCAACATTGGCAAGCCTTATATTTGATTTGTTCAAAGAGATTTTCGGTTGGATTGGGTCTGACTTCGGCGGTGGTGCCGGGATTGGGGTGGTGCTTGTGGTCGCCTTGCTTGTAGCGTGGAGGTCGAAGGGAATTATAGGGTGGGTTGCGCTCGGTTTCGCCACTCTCTTAACCTTGTCGGCAATGATGAATAAAGGGTCTCCGCTTGGCGAGGCTTTGGCGTGGATGTGTTTCTTCGGCGGGCTGTGTTGATTTTGCTGGCATTTGTAGGGGACTGTTTTTCTTTATACGCAAGGGGGCGAGCTTTGCAAAAGCGAATGGACAGGCACGTTGTTTTTTGCTATACTGTGTATACATGGAACGGTGGCAGTTTGTTTGTGTAGAATTCCTTTTCCCCGAAAATCCATCAGTGGGGCGTTCGGACTTGCTGTGAAAAAATCCCTGCCAGCTGTTGCCGTCCTTCTTTTGTTTGCCGTCACCGTGTTTCTTGTGTTGGGCCACTTTTTTGTGTTTGCGCAAGTAAGCCACCGGCAGCGCGAACTTGATTTGATGCGGGCTTTAAATATTCAGCATGTGCTTGCCGAGCGCCTGATGGAACCTGTGATTGTGGCGCGGGTTATGGCGCATGATTCTTTTTTGATAGAAGCCTTGGAATCCGAATCTGAATCGCATGCCCACACCGATATTGGGCGTATCCAGCCCTATCTTCTGCGTATCAAAGAATCGTTTTCGTATGCGTCTGCCTGCGTGATTTCCGAGCGTACACGCCGCTATTACCGCGATGATGAAATGCACAAGATAATAAATCCCAAAAAGAACGCCCATGATGTGTGGTTCACCAAATATGCTGAAGAAGGACTGCGTTCCAATCTTTCCGTTTATATGTCGGCGGATGTAGTGAGCTCCACACTGTTTGTAAATGAACGTATTGAATCAGAGTCCGGCGAGTTCTTGGGAGTTGCAAGCGTGGGTGTGTTCGTAAGCGACTTTTTGATGCTGCTTTCAGAATACGAGGCCGAATATGATTTGAAAATCAGCCTGGTTGATGAATCCGGGCTGGTAATGCTTGCCACAAACTATTCTGACATGTCGGTTGCATCTCTTGCCTACCTGGTGCAGCCCGCCGAGCATGGCAGCGGCCTTTACTACACGCACCGGGGAACACAAGGTTTTGCGGTGAGCGCCCATCTCAAGGAGCTCGGCTGGTATGTTGTGGTGCAGGGGGAACGCGGCGCGGTATTCGTCCAGAAAGATCAGCTGTTTTATCCGTTTGCCGCGCTGCTTTTTGCCCTGTCGCTGGGTGTGCTTTTCTGGGTGCACAAAAAATCCCGCCCGTCATTCAAGTTTGTGGCTGGCAATTCTGTGCAGGTTGACACGCTCACGGGGCTTCCCAACCGCACATTTTTTAAAAACATGTATGGGGATCGTGGAGTATTCAACACCACCCGGTACCGTTGTCTTGCTGTATTTGACATAGATTCTTTTAAAGAAGCGAATGACAGCATGAACGGCGACGAGGCGCTCATGTCGGTTGTTTCAAACGCTCTCCGGCTGCTCAACAACCGGGGCATGGTTCTGCGGTGGGGCGGCGATGAATTTCTGATACTATTTGAGCTTCCCATGGAAAGCGCCTATGCGCTCTGCCGCCAATTCTGCCGCGATGTAGAGGCCGACGGACTTGTGACAATTTCCGTGGGTCTTGTGAACGTGCGCCTTTCCGACACGATAAAAAAGAATTATTATCGGGCCGCACAATGCTGCTACCAAGTAAAAGAGATGGGTGGCAACGGCGTCAAAAAAGAAAGCTGATGAAGCTTCCATCGATTCTGTGCAAAAGGAGGCGGCTGTGAAATCAATCCGCACACGCTTTATGTGTTCGTATCTTGGAGCCACGTTGCTGGTGTTTGCCGTGGTGTCTGCGGTTGCCGTCTACTACGTTCACTATTCAATAGAATACCACTCCGCCCAGGCGCTTTCTTTTCTGGCTTCGCAAAAGGCATCGGAAATAAACGATGACCTCGAAAACATCGAGCACGCGGTGCATGTTCTGAAAGAATGGGTTCTTTTAAAAGCTGATACGGTTCGGCTGATGAATGATGAACGGTATGCGCGGACATTTCGTGCCGACCTGCTTGAAAATGCGATGCGGCTGATTCAGACGATAAAATCTGCAAAAACATTTTTCTTTAGCCTTGATCTGGACACCTACAAAGATCCGCAGTGCATCTACCTTTTGAACACAGAATCGGATCCTGCTGCAAAAATCGGAGCGTCGCACTTCCTTGAATTGTCGTTTGATGTGCGCCGATACAGTTCCGCTGATACTACCCATGTCGCCTGGTATTATGAGCCAAAGGCGGCGCAGAGCCCGGGCTGGTTCGGGCCGCACACCAACCACAATATCGAAGCCGCCTGGGATACTATTTTTTATGCCGTTCCCATCTATAAAGACGGAGAGTTTCTTGGCGTGATTGGCATGGACATGAGCGTTGCGCTGCTCCGCACTGTGATAGACAATCTGGATTACGAGGCGGGTTTTGGTTTCTTGGTGGGCAAGAGCGGCAATGTGCTGTACCATCGGAATTTTCCCGAGGGGCTTTCGGCTGCCTGGTTTGAAAATTTTAAAGACGGACTTGCGCTCAGGCAGTTTTTTTCTGAAGAATATATCGATACGGGCAAGAATTATGCCTATGACTGGAACGGAGTGCGACACAGGCTCATTCTGAACAGTATGCACAACGGAATGCTGCTAGCAGTTTCCGTTCCCGAACATGAGCTGCTCCGGCTGCAATCGAGCATGCTGGCCAGAATGTTCCTTCTGCTGATTACGGCCATGGTGCTTGCGATGTTTCTTGCAAACAACCTTGCGTATAAAATAATTCAGCCCATACAGACCATTACCATCGCCGCCTCGCACATTGCGCGGGGTGAGCTTAATACACCTGTTACAGTGCAGTCTGATGACGAGCTTGGGGCGCTCGCGGATTCAATCAGAAAGATTTCTTTGGAGCTCAAGGAATACATTGCCTACATCAGCGCACAGGCTTATACCGATGCCATGACGGGCATCAGGAACAAGGCCGCCTATCTTGACAAAGTGAAGGAACTCGATTTGCGGATTGGCGAGCACATGGCCAGTTTCACGGTTTTTGTATTCGATGTGAATGGCCTGAAACTCATGAACGACACACTCGGACACGAAGCTGGCGACATGCTGATAAAAGATGCGGCAGGCATCCTAAAAGCAGTGTTCGTTGAAGACCGTATCTACCGCATTGGTGGCGATGAATTTGTGGTGATAGATGAACACGTAACGCCCGAACAGGTTCCCGGGCTGATTGACGCATTTGAACGCAACCTGCACGCCTTTAACCAGGACAACGACCAGTACAAGGCCGAGCTGGGCGTGTCCAAGGGAGTGGCCGTGTTCAACGAGCAGACTGACGGAGACTACAAAACCGTTTTTGCCCGCGCCGACGAAGCCATGTACGCAGACAAAGAAGCCTATTACAAAACCCACGAATATCAGCGCCGAAAATCAACACATCCCAACGCATAAGGCGGGTGTGATTTTTTCTGAAACTTTACAACTGAGCAATGATAAAGAAGCCTTCAGTCTTGCCGGGTGTGTTGTTCTTTAAGTATATACCCTTTTCGCAATGATAAACGGCCTGGATTTTTGGCATTATGAATTTCCGGGAGAGTGACTGGACATAAAAAAGCCCCATGGGGAACATGGGGCTTTACGAGCGGTTTTGCTAAAATCCTTTTACACCTTGAACAGGTCAATCTGTGCACCGATTTTTTCGATGGCATCGCGAACGCTGCCGGAAATTTCGGTAAGCACCGTGCCGCTTTCGCCTACCTTGCGGGCACCCACGGCCATTTCATCCATGCTCTGCTTCATTGCGTTGGTTGAATTGCGCAACAAGCCCATTTCTTTCAGGATAAGCATGTTCTTGTTTGCCATGTCCTTTGAAGCCTTTTGCACTTCGCCGGTACTTTCATTCATTTCTTTTAGTGCATCGTTGATCTGGCGCGAACCGGAATTCTGCTCTTCCATTGCGGAACGAATCTGAAGAACAATCTGGTCGGTTTCCTGAATCTGGCGGGACACTGCGGAGAATGCCGCGCTTGACTCCATGCTTGCCGAAACAACTTCGGTGATGGCTTCCTTGATTTTGTTCAGCTGCTCACCGATTGTCTTTGACTGTGCAGAAGATGTTTCCGAAAGTTTGCGGATTTCATCTGCAACCACCGAAAAGCCTTTGCCCGCTTCACCTGCATGGGCCGCTTCGATGGCGGCGTTCATGGCAAGAAGGTTCGTCTGGCTTGCAATGTTCAGAATGGCCTGGTTGGCTTCCTGCAACATGGCGGACTGATTTTCAATCTGTTTGATCCGTTCGTTCACGGCTTCCTGCTTGGAGAATCCTGTGCGGGCATTTTCAGACAGAGTTTCAAATGACTCAGACATTTTTTCCACCGATGTGTTGACCGATGCGATGTTGCTCATCATCTGTCCGACTGCGGAAGAAGCTTCAGAAACACCTGCGGACTGGCTTTCAATCATGTCGTCAAGCTGGGTGATTGACTTTGCGATGTCGTCAACCGCGTCCGCCGTCTGGTGCACGGAAGTGGACTGGCCGGTAATCTGGTCTGAAATGCCACTGATGTTTGTTATAATCTGTGTGATTGAGCTTGAGGCATCTTCGGAACTGGCCGCCATGTCGTTGCCTGACGAGGAAAGCTTGGTCTTGGATTCCTTCAGCTGCTTGATTATGTCCTGAAGCTTGTCAAGGAACAGGTCAAAATGGATGATGAGGTCACCGATCTCATCGCGGATAAACAGTTTGCAGCGCTTGGTAAGGTCTGCGTCGCCTGTTTCCATTTCCTTGAGGAAGTTTGTAACGTTGTAGATACGCCACATGAGCCAGTGGATAAAGCGGTACACCGCAATGCTGATAAGGGACGCCACGATTATGATTATTGGAACCACAATCGTTATGGTGTGGTTGCGGGTGCTCTGAATCACTTCCATGCTTTTTGCCGCAAACGTCATTCCGGTAACCGCATTGTTTGCGATGATTGGCATGTATATGGCGTAGTAGCGCTTGCCATTGATTGTGGTTCTGCCATGGAATGTGGCCTTGTTGGTAAGCACCGTGCTGAGCACGTTCTGGTCAGACACTTTCACACCGACAAGGTCGCGGCCTAGCGTGGTGGCAACACGGGTATCCCCCTTGATGATTGTGCATTCTACATTGAAGCCCGATTTGACCAGCAGAGGAAACGTGTCTTTTGTCATGTCAAAGCCGGTTACCACACAGCCTATCGTGGAACCGTTATGTTTGATTGGTGCGGAGCCAATCATCGCATAGTTGTAGGTTGAAAACGAATTGAAATCCGATGCCACGTAGCCTTGGAGCGCGGTTCTTACCGCGGAAGACGAGCTCACATCCGAACCGGCGGTTACGTTTTTGGCACCGTTGGTAACAACCCGGCCACTCCTGTCTATGATGGCAAGGAAGTCAACATCGATGGCTTTTTCAATATCCATCAGTTCCTTAAACAGCAGGGAAGGGTCTTGCTCTATGACTGCCGTTTTGATACCGTCGTCCCCGGCGATAATCTGTGAATAACTCTGAAGCGACTTGTTCCATTCATTCATCATGGATTGAACCGCCGATGCGGTGTAGTTCATGCCGTTTTCAGTGTCCTGGACCAGGCCTCGGTTGAAGATAATCAGCGTGAGTATAAGCGTGCCCGCTACACAGCCTACAATCGAAGCCAGCATGCTGGTTATCAGCTTTGTCTGAATCTGCATGTCTCGTTTGGCGGTGGTGTCAAAACGATCCAATTCTTTTTTCTGTGCCATACACAAAACTCCTACAATCTTACTATATTAACGGCACAATGTGGTAAAAGCACCAGCAGTGGCCGGGTAAATTCTTTATATAATATTTTATGACACCATTTTTTTGAATGGATGTCTGGTACAAGCATCGGGAATCCACATGGCCATGCGATGTAAAAAAGCCACGGTTCCCATAAAAACAATACCAGCCACCCATATGAAAAAGTCATACATAATAATAGCATAACCATCTATGCTGTTCCAATAATAAATTGTTATGTATTTATGCATAAAATGCCATTTTTTGCTGCATGCACCGTCCTGCATTTGCAACGGCTACAGCGATGTGACAGTGCCGTTTGCGTCCGCTTCAAGCGTGATGGAAAGCTTTTTGTATCCCCCGGCCCGATACACTGTCACGCTCACGACATCGCCGGGCTTTTTGTCCTCAAGCGCGCTGTAATAGTCTGCGAGCGTACTCACCGCAATGCTGTCAATCGCCGTGATAATATCACCGCCCAGATATATGGTCTGCGGATTGAAAGTACCGTACTGCACGGCCTTTGCGCCCCCCAGCAGGCCACCTGCATCGGCGAGGCTTCCCCTGCGCACGCGGCTTACAATCATGCCGTTTGAGATTTTATAGCCCGCATAATTTGCAATGCGGCTGGTGTTCTGCACAAGCGATACCATCATCACACCGCGGTTTACTTTGCCGTAGCGGAGCAGGTCGTTCGCAACACGCCGCGCCGTGCTCACAGGAACGGCAAATCCCACCCCGCTGGAAGAACCGCTGGAAGAATAAATCATGGTGTTTATGCCAATCATGCGCCCAAGGCTGTCCAGGAGGGGGCCGCCCGAGTTTCCGGGATTGATTGCGGCGTCAGTCTGAATCATGTTGCGGATGATCACGTTCTTGCTTCCCTGGATTGGCCGCCCAAGACCGCTGATTATCCCTGTGGTCATGGTGCGCTCCAGCGCAAAAGGATTTCCAATGGCAATCACTTTTTGGCCCACTTTGAGGTTGGTGCTGTCGCCAAAGCTGATTGTCTTTAGCTCCGTGTTCGCAGCCGGCTCGAATTTTAAAATCGCGATGTCGCTCTCCTTGTCCTGCCCGACAACCCGACCTTCGTAACTGGTGCCGTCCGCAAGCGAAATGGTGATTGTGCTTGCGTTTTCGATAACATGCACGTTTGTTACAACATAGCCGCGCTTGTCGATGATTGACCCCGACCCGGAACCGCTCGATGTAATCACCGGCTCCAAAAACCAGTCGTAGCCCATTACCTGCGTGGTGATGTTTACCACGGCTTCATTGCAACGTTCATATACGTAGATATTCTGAATCTCATCCTGTGTATAGCCGTTCGCGTCGGAAGTCATGGATATGGCCGGACTTTCAGTCTGTAGCACAACCTCATCCGGCTGAGAGACAACAACGGAAGCGGACTGCGCCACGACAGATTCGGCTTGCTGTGCAGGCCGCCGCTTGGCAAGCGCTACCATGATTCCAAACGTCACCGCAGAAGCCAAAACCGCCGCAACCAGCGAACGGATCAACATCTGGTGTCTTGAATACAGTTTCATACCGCTAAATATACTTAAATCCCGCATTCGTGTCAAAGTGCCAGCCACAGAATGCAAAACGTGAGAATTCCGCTTTGACAGGTAACGGCGGCCTGCCGCTAACAGAAATTTCATCTGGACAGGCAACGGCGGCCCGTCGCTCACGGAAATTTCATCCGGGCAGACAACGGCATCCCGCCGTTCACGGAAATTTCATCCGGGCAGACAACGGCATCCCGCCGTTCACGGAAATTTCATCCGGGCAGACAACGGCATTCCGCCGTTCACGGAGATTTCATCCGGACAGGCAACGGCATTCCGCCGTTCACGGAAATTTCATCCGGGCAGACAACGGCATTCCGCCGCTAACGGAAATTTCATTTGGGCAGACAACGGCGAGCCACCGCAGACAGTCCGAATGGAATTTGGGCGAACGGCACTCTGCCTTCTGCGTAAATTCCGCATAGGCAGATAACGGCGTTCGGAAACAGCCCGCCAACCCATGCGGCCGTCGTCAACGCGCACGGCAATATGCCAGCCGTTCCCGTAGACTATATTCGTGTACACAACATCGTAGGGCTTGCCATATTTTTCAAGCAGGGCGCCCAGCACACAGGCTTTTTCCAGCATCTTGTCCGCGCCGGACTTGAAGAACGTGATGACCTTCTCCCGGTTCTTGCACGGCTCAGGCTAGGGCAGGTTCCCCACGAACCACGCCTCGGTCTCGCGGAAAAGCCTCTCGCCATCCGCGCTCATCGCCTTTGCGTCCACAAGATTCCAGCACAGGGGCCGAACGCACCTTTGGGATAGCCGGCCATGTACGAATTCTCGCGCCCTTGGATTCGGATCTATTTGTACGTCATCTCATTTCTTTTCTATATTGAAAGCGTCTCGTAAAACGAATATTCAACCGTGCCGCGCATTTTGCCGGCCGCGCCCGGAATCAGCTCCTTTATCATCAGGCAGTCGGGATGCGGAAGGTTGATTTCAGGGCCTGCGGTGATTGCAAACTTGTGGCTCGGTACAAATCCACGTGCGGCGTAGTTTTTCGGGTCACCCTCCACAAGGACAGCCTTGAATCCCATTTTGACCGCCCGCCCGAATCCGTGCTCAATCATGTCTCTTGAGATGTGCTGACGGCGAAACTCGCCCCGCACGGCGACAGGAGAAAGCAGAAGAAGCTCGTCGTCGAACCTGCCTTCGATGTGGAAGCGCGAGAACATCGCGTAGCCCAGAATAAGGCCGGAATCATCCACCATAAGAAGCTCCAGCTCGGGAAGATAATACTTTTTGGCGCGGATTTCCTGCACGAGCGCACGGACGGTTTTTCCTTCATCCGGCGAATCCCATTCCGCAAAAACCTGCTCCACAAAATCAAGTGCGGACGCAAGCAATTTCTCTTCCACCGGCTTTATGATTCGCTTTGCCGCAAGATCATTCATCGGCTCGCCCCGGTGCCACAAATCACTGCCGTCAATCGCATTCTATTTTCGCCGCCGCTGCGAAAGCAGATACAGCCGCAGAAGCTGCAGCAGCGCCGAGAGCGCGCCCGCGACATACGTAAGCGCCGCCGCGACAAGAACCTGACGGCTGAGCGAGCGCTCATCCTTGCTCAGAA
>JAFLSN010000038.1 GCA_022510905.1 Treponema sp. | reverse complement strand
ATGCGCCGCATTGTCGCGCTCTGCCGCCAGAACGGAATCCCGCTTTACATCGAGCAGATGCCGATGAGCCGTCCGAGCCACGAGATAATGAGCCAGAACGGATATTACGACGCATACCGCGCCTACCTTTCGCAGTTTGACGGAAACGGTGTCACCGTGGAATACAACGTGCCCTGCTACGACATCGAGTATTTCCGCGACGCGCACCACGTGAATCCTGCTGGCAGGGAAAAATTCACAGCGGATATAAAGGAAAAGTATGGGCTGTGAGAGGGCAGCAGTCGTTTCGCCAGCCGCAAGGCTTCTTTCAGAATGCAGAAACGCTGTTTTTGTCCTGCTGAAAGGCTTGCCACCCCACGCGGCAGACATGAGCCGCACCCGTCACGGTCTCTGCCCCGGGAAAACCGGCAGACGCAGGCTGTCCATAATGTTTCCGGCAGTACATACGAAGGATTTTGTGCGTACCTCCGAGGCCTTCCGACAATTCACAGTGGTGGTTCGTGCGGAAAGGATACATCCAGTGCCTCTGCGAAGCCCGCCCAAGCTCGAAATCCTACTCCTACATCTGGATGTTGATTTTTAGCCGGTACCAGCTGCTTCACATTGACTAAGAGCCACGACATGTGGTAAAGTATTCTACCCTACTTGTACAGGCAACCGCTCACTGTCTGTAACGTCTGCCGTAAAGATGCAAAACGGTAAGGCGCAATGTTTTTGGAAAGGTACATATAAATGAAAACGATTTTTGCAAAACCAAACGAAATCAAGCATGACTGGTACATCATTGATGCATCAGGAAAAACGCTCGGACGTGTCGCTGCAAAAGCGGCAAGTGTGTTGCGCGGAAAACACAAACCCGGTTTTACTCCGAATGAAGATTGCGGAGATTACGTTGTGATTATCAACGCGGAAAAAATTCAGGTGACTGGAAACAAGGGCGAAGACATGTATTACCGCCACTATACCGGCTATGTCGGAGGCCTTAAATCACAGTCGTTCAACACACTGATTGCCCGCAGACCTGAAGAGCCTTTAAGACGAACCATCTACGGCATGCTGCCCCATGGTCGCCTTGGCCGCAAAATCTATGGCAACCTAAAGGTGTACGCCGGAAGTGAGCACCCCCACAGGGCGCAAAATCCAAAGCCATTGGAAGTATAATTTAAGGCGTGAGAGATAAAAGCCTGACAAACAAAGCGCTTTTGTCTCTGGCAAGTTTGCGCTGCAAACTTTGTATATCAAGTGCACCGCTCGTTGCAAAGCGGTGTAAAAAGCCAATCAAAATTCAAAATTTTATCTTGGCTTTTACTGGAGTGAATTGTGGTTAAAAATATTGCTATCGGAACAGGAAGAAGAAAGACCGCCGTTGCCCGCGTGTTTTTGCGCGAAGGCTCCGGCAAGATTGTGGTAAACGGCAAAAGCGTGCAGGATTATTTTATCACTGCCGACCAGGTTCGTCTGGTACGCCAGCCACTTTTGGTCACTTCAAACGACAATAAATTCGACATCCTGATTAACGTTCAGGGTGGAGGATTGACCGGTCAAGCGGCGGCATGTCTGCATGGACTTTCACGTGCATTGACACAGGTTGACCCAAACTGCCGTCCAGCGTTAAAGGCAAACGGATACCTTACCCGCGACTCCCGCATGGTTGAACGCAAAAAGTACGGCCAGCGCGGTGCACGAAGACGGTTCCAGTTCAGCAAACGTTAACGGCGAGCGTATTGCATCACAGGCATGTGTGGTTCTGCTTGTACAGAAGCGCACATGCTCTGGCGTAAATATGGCGAACATCCAGTGTTGCATACAGCAGACTTCTCCGAGGGTTTTTCGTGTTACCCAGGAGGCGGGGTCTGCATTTTTTTTGCGCACAGCCTATCTCAACCAACTTGACGAAAAACATTTGCAGCAGACTTTGCAGACGAGTTCATCATGCAAAGACGGTACCCAAGCCATGGAATGCACTGAAGAAGAATATGCCGATATTTTGCAGGCCAGCCTGGCATACGCTGCAGAACAGATGGCCATGGCATACCTTGCACGGGCCGAACAATGCCGCGCGGGACTTTTCAGGAAGCTGCTCCACAAAGGGCTTGAAAAAGCTGCCGTAACACAGGCATTGGACTACCTTGAATCATGCGGGTATCTCGATGACGAGCGTTTTGCTGGTGCATGGCTCAGAACCCGTGCAATACATAATGCCGAAGGAAAGACAAAACTTTCTGCGGAACTTGCAGCTCGTGGCATACCGCATGATACTGCCACACGTGCGCTTGAATCTTTTTTTTCAACCGTAAATGAACAGGAGCTTTGCCAGAGAGCCCTGCGAAAACTGCGCAGGCAAAAAAAATCCGAAGAGCAGCTTTTTCTTCTGCTGAGGCAAAAAGGATTTTCGGCCGCGACCATAAAACAAGTGTTCCAAGAGGAATCATAATGCCCCGACCCCAAACAGAAAAGCCAGTGCTCTATTCCGCAATGGAAGTGGCACATTTGTGCGGCGTAGTGAATCAGACTGCAATAAACTGGATTCGCAACAAATACATCAAGGCATTCCAGACACCCGGCGGCCAATTCAGGGTGTACCCCGATGATTTATTTACATTCATGAATCTTAGAGGAATGCGCATTCCCGAATCCCTTCGCGCCCAAATTGCGCCCAAACATGCAAGCAAAATCCCTGATGACCACAGCGCAGTAATCCCAAAAGCCTCACCTCTCACAGCAGAATTGGTAATTGCGGCAAGTGAAGGACTTTGCGCAGTGCTTTCACAGTTTTTGCAGGCGCAGCTCGCGTGCCTGCCAGTTTATACAACCACATCGCTTTTTGAAGCTGGAATGCTGTTTGCCACCACTCAGCCCCGCTGCATGATTCTTGATTTTAGCGGCACAGCAGCGCAGTCAAACCAAGACTGGCATTTTATATACAAAACAGTGTCAAAACATTCATCAAAAACTTCCCTGATAGTGCTGGAAGAAGCAAGCCAATTACAAGGGCACGAGCAGCCGGCACCCGGCGGAACCACCGTGCTAGAAAAACCGATTCATCTTGACGCATTGTGCGCACTGGTAAAAAAGGCCATGCAAAAAAAAACAAAACCAACAAAATAATGGTATTTCAGATACTGAAATGCTGCATGAATATTCTGTACCGTGAGCCCTGCACAAAAAAAGCAAAGCCAAAAATTGCCCCAGACGCAGAAGGCTGGTATGATTTTTCTGAAATTTGCCCCTTGAGCAGTGATAGAGAAACCTTTGAACTTTGCCGGGTGTGTTGTTCTTATCGGGTGCCACAGCAAGGCTTCAAGCTGGTGCCAGATTCGCAAAACGGTATGTCTTTTTTCCGCATGAACCAACATATCTTTGCGCTATCATGCTGTGCGCGACACAAAACAAATATTCACGAACAAAAGTAAAGCCGCCGCCATCTTTTAAGAATACCAGAACCAGCGGCTGGGTGCCAGCGTGTTCACAACATAAAGGCTCCCTCCACAGAAAACTCATTTCATTCTGCGGAGGGCAGCTTTGCGGCCGCAAAATTCTTGCTCTAACGAAGCTGCGCACTGTAATAATAGGCGGGATACTGGATGCCGGGTGCAATTACTTTCTGCACAGTTTCAGGGATAAGCGAGTTGGCATTTGCCGCAGGCGAAAATTCACGAACCGCGCCCCGCAAAAAGTCATAAAAATTTTCTGAAGGCTTATATGAAAATTCAACCACATCGAAATCTTTTCCAAGAAGCTCCTTGTTTTGCAGATAGTTTATGAGAGATTGTTTTGACCCGATATTGTCAATCAGATGTTTGAACGAAGCCTGCTGCGCAGTGTATATGCGGCCGTCCGCAAGGACTTCCACCTCCGCAAGCGGCAGTTTACGGCTTTTAGCCACAATGCCCGTAAATTGGCGATAGCATTCATCGGCAATTTCCTGCATAATCTGCTGCTGCTCTTCGGTAAATGGTTCGTTGACGTTGCCCATGTTTTTGTTTTTGCCAGCATGAATGGTAGTGTATCGGATACCTAAATTTTCCATAAGTTTGGTCATGTCCATGGAAGAACCTGCAATCACGCCGATGCTTCCCGTGAGCGTATTGCGGTTTGCCATAATGTAGTCGGCGGCACAGGCGATGTAATAGCCGCCACTCGCCGCAAGCGAAGCAAGATAGGCATAAACAGGCCTGCCACTTTTCTTGTAGTCCAAAAGCTCAAGATACACTTCATCTGTCTCGTACACGCTGCCACCAGGAGAATCGATGAACAACACGATTGCCTTGTTGTTCGTGTCTTTTTTGAGAGTTCTGATTGTCTTTAAAAGCCAGAGCTGGTTGTACATTTGGTTTTCACTCTGAATCACGCCTTCGATGTGCAGCTCGGCGATATACTCCTGCCCCGTCAGCTTTGGCAGACTGCTCTTTTTCTTTGAAAAAAACGGAACATTTGAAGAAGGAGCCTCAAAATCTTTCCAAAGCTGGTCTGGATTGTCTTCAGAAATTCCCACCGGTTTTTTGAATGCGCGGACAATCTCAAACGCCGAAATCGCCGCCACCACTATCATCAGAACAATGAATACAGCCTTTCCAGCTTTTGTGTTTATTTCAGCCATTACCTACTCCTCCACCGAAGAATGGTCAACTGTGGTTTCGCCAAAATCTTCCATTGTTAAATCGCCAGCTCTTATGGCACGAGCTTTGAGTGCATGGTAAGCATTGGTACGGGACATGCACATATATGGATACAGCCACAGCCCCCCTATTCCAGCTGTAAGCGCGACAAGAATGGCCCAACCAATAAAACTCAAATCCATTACAAACAAATCGCCCTTAAAGCCTTTGGTCATCACTTTGCTTATCTGCATCGCTTTTCGCACTCCCACAGAGGGATGTTCAGCCATCACAAAAAACATCTGCGAATATGCATAGGCTTTGACAATGCCTGGAATCATAAACAGAAGTGACCACAAAAACACCCAAAGAATATACCACAAAAACCCAAGGATGCCTTTGAGCCACAACGAAAATCCCTTTACAAAAGTGTCAAACGGCTGCCGCTCTTTTGTGTGTGAAAGCACGATAAACAGATATGAATATGCCAGCGTAAGCACACCTGCGGCAAAAAACATCACTATGCTGAACAGGCCGCTTACCCCACCACCAGCTTGACTGAAATTTTCAAGATCCACCTGAATATCTCCATCGCCGTATCTGTCAACGTCAAACACAAATACAGGAGAGGCAGAACCAATCGCGCGAATGTTCTGAATAAAGCCGGGCATATTGCACAAAATGCCAAACACTCCCATGCACAGCGTAGCAAGAACCGGCGTAGTCCACCGACCTTTCAGCTGCTTTTTTGCGATACTTTTGTAAACTCCTCGGTCAAACATGACTATACCTCTTTGAGCTAAAGATACAACGCCAGAATACCACACTTTTGCAGAAAAGCATAGACCAAAAGGATTATTTCAGAAACAAGCAGCAAGGCTTCACCCCATGAAGCGGGGTACGTACCATATTCCGCAGGAATCAATAAAAAGCATGATTTTTTAGCTGAACATGCCGCAAGCTTTAAACTGCAACATCATTGTGTGCAATTCGTTCAGCAGCAAAAACATATGAACCGGTTGAAAATCCTGGCCGCCAATGTGCTGATACTCTGGCGTTTATCCAAAGCGCCGTTGACATTTTCGGCCGATGCAAAACACGCGCAACCAGCAGCCTGAAATCCCTGGCCGCAAGATTTGCATCATATGCAAAACGGCAGTCCACAAGTCTTTCGCATATAATTTGAAGACAAGCGGACTGCCACCGTTACGAGTCTACAGCAAAGTCAGTTGGTAAAACGGATGTCCTGCCACAATGCATTGTATTTATCAAGACCTTCACCGATGTCGTTTTTAAGCTCGCAGTTGTAGGCCTGCTCCGCGCTGTACATCGGTTTGGTTGAAATATACTGCTCAGCTTCAAGATTTACCGTGCAGGGATAGCGGAATTCATCCAGAAATTTTGCATACTCTGTTGGACGATGAATAAAATTGATAAACTCGTTCGCAAGCTCGTAATGCGGTGCGTCTTTCAGTATGCACATGCTGTCAAGACAGGCGGGGCCGCCGTCAGCGGGAATAAAGAAGTCTATGGTGTCTTCCCATTTTTCTTCGTCCACTTCGCCAAACACAATTTCGGGATAGCCTTGGCACAACCAGAAATCACCACGAGCAAACGATTTACCGAAACCTTCCGCGTCAAACTTAACCAGGTTGGGTTTCCACTGCGTTGAAATTAGCTCTGCGGCTTTTTGCAGCTCGGCATCGTCAACAGAATTAACGCTGTAGCCTAGATATGTGAGCGCGTCACCAAACACATCGCGCATATCATCCATCATTGTGGCATGGCCGGCAAAACGGGTATCGGCAAAAATATTCCAGGTGCGTTCATAAGAACCATCCGGCACTTTCTGCTTATTCACACTTATGCCGCATACGCTTAGCGCATATGGCACCGCATATTTCATTGAAGGATCGTAATAGGCTTTTTCCAGCACACGTGGATTTATCTTGTCGCGGTTCGTCAATTTTGACTGGTCGAGTTCGCGCAGCATTCCCTGCCTTATCATGATTGAAACAAAATCATTTGAAGGAACCACAATATCGTAGCCTTTTGCACCTGCGCGGAGCTTTGCATACATTTCTTCATTTGTGGAATAGTTGTCCAGCCTTACAGTACAGTTGAATTCTTTTTCAAAATCACGGAGGATTTCATCGGGCGTGTAATAAGTCCAGTTGTACAAATACAGGACACGTGCGTTTTTTTTAGCGCAAGCTGAACACAACAAAACAAGAACGACGAGCGGTGCCATTACCGCAATTCTGATACAGCGACTCAAAATAAATCTCCTCAAACGATAATTATCAAACCTCAGTTATTTTGGCAGAACAGCACAAAACGGCTACCTGCTTTAGTGTTTGTTACGGTTAAGATATACGATTATGCATTAAAAGGCAAGCACTGCCAAATATCGCTGCAAAAGACTGCCGCCATTCCAAAGTCAACCAGACAAATCCAAAGCCGCTTTCAGGCAGACCTGTCCAAGCAAAAGGGCATTTACGGCAGCCAAAAAAAATCATCAAGACAAAATCCAGAAAAAAGCGGGATAAATTCAAGGCAAACGTGCGCAAAAACGGGATGATTTTTTTTGAAAAACTGGCAGCAAGGCGGCAAAACAGCGGTTAAACCGCATTTTGCTCCAAATATGAAGCGGCCTTTCCAAAAAGCCGAGCGGATTGTTTTCATCGGATTCCTAAATACGCGACCCAAAAATGGCGGTTGGAATTCAGGAGACACGGAAACGGCTTTTCAGAAAAACGCTTTCGATTCATGCGGAAATTGTACATACCGTGCTTATACAAAGCCAGCCCCGGCTAAAAACCTTGCGTCTGCGTAGGTGTGTGTTGATTTGCAAAAACAATTATCGGCACTGCCAAAATCGCAATGCGTGTTGCAATAGGCCGCATTTTCTGTTATACTGATGACACCCTTTTGAGAGGAAGTTACAGGACATGGTATCAACAAACGAAATCAGAGTCGGCTCTGCATTCATGTATGAAGGAGCCCCATTTATTGTTCAGCGTATGCTTGGGCAAAAATCCGGACGAGCCGGTATGGTCACGAGGCTCCGTGTAAAAAACATCGTGACAGGTTCCACACAGGATTTAGGTCTGGACGCAGGTGAAAAATTTGACGAAGTTGACCTTGAAGAAAAAACGGTAAAGCTTTCTTATATCGATGGCGACACCTTCCACTTCATGGATCAGGAAACCTATGATGATGTGGCGCTTGAAAAAGACGACCTGGGCGACAACGCAGGATACATTTCACCTGACGACGATTATGATGTGGCGATCACGTTCTATCAGGGAAAAGCCGTTGGCATAAACCTCCCGATAAATGTAGTTCGCACTATCACATACTGCGAACCTGGCATCAAGGGCGATACAAGCGGAAAATCAACCAAACCAGCCACACTCGACACTGGCATTGAAGTAAAGGTTCCGCTGTTCTGCAACACCGAAGACCGTATAGTGATTGACACACGCGACGGCTCGTTTGTGGAGCGCGCCAAAGACAACAAATAACAATGAAAAATCGGCTCCGTTACACAAGTGATGGCGCCGTTCGTTTTGACCCGCTAGCTCAATCGGATAGAGCGACAGCCTCCTAAGCTGTAGGTTGCGAGTTCAATTCCCGCGTGGGTCGCTTTTTTATTGTGGCACCGCACAGCACGTGCGGTGCTTTTTTTTGTCCAAACGAATTTTAAACGGCACAAGCTTTAGTCCTGCAAGGCAGCAGACTTTACTTACAGAAACCAATATCTATTCATGCGAAAATGTTACATACCGTGCTTCACTGACTGAAGCTTTGCTTTTTGGGTGTGTTGATTCTATTCGTCCATAATAGTGATTTCTACACGGCGATTTTTAGCTTTGCCAGATTCAGTGTTGTTTGGTGCGAGAGGTTTGCTTGCACCGAATCCCTGCGTAAAAATATGGTAGCGATCTTTTACACCCAGTGAAATCAAAAAATCAGCCACGGCCTCAGCGCGTTCTTCACTTAGGCGCTGGCGTTCCTGTTCAGTGCCAGCAAGCGCGGTATGTCCGCTCACTAAAATATCGTTGTCTGGATATGCTGAAATAATCTGTGCGAGCTGCCTCAGTTTTTCCTGCTCGCTTTCCAGAAGCACCGCACTGTCGGCCTTGAACTTGATGTCTTCCATCGAAAGTGTAAGGCCTTTTTCACCCTGCTTTACAGTCACATTTTTGATGCCAAGATTATCCACCTGTTTTTGAATGGCGTTGATGTTTTCTTTGGTTCCAGTACGCACAAAGTCAGTTACTTCGGCATGAGCCGTTCCTCGGAATTCATACATGTTGCCATAGGCCGTTTCAATCATAATTCGGAAACGTTCAACATAATGGTCTATCGCACCTTTTTCGGCATCCCAGTAAATGGTCTCATCGGAAAAGCCCATGGTAGTTGCAGGATAATCCGCAACCATGTCATCAGAAATCGGGCTTTCAAAATAAAGTGAATATTTCACATTGAACACGTGAAGAACCGAAGATTCACTTGTGCCGACCTGATTGTTCTTTTTGCCAGAAACGCTCGCAGCGCCATAGCTCAACTGCGAAACAGATTTTTTTATTCTTGAAACAGTTCCAAGATATGTGTACGTTGCGGTAAACGGAACACGGTACGGTTTTTGCAGATTAAAGCCCCTCCGTAAATCATGAGCTTCGTGCCCGCTTGCCGTCCAAGTGTCGCCGGGTTTTACAGCATGGTCAGGAAATGTGGGAACGTCACGCACGGTGGGCATAAAATACTCATCGCCAATGGTATAAACTCCGCTCGCATCACGGTGGAAGATGCTTTTGTATTCATCTCCATAAGTGAATCGTGCACCGGTATGCGCCCCCGTGGAGTCTTCGGTGGTCATAAATATCGCGTCATGCGTGGCACCACCTTTTCCGTCTGTTCCAGTGATTTTTGCAGAAACGCGGTTTATAATCGTAGCCCTATGGTCAAGCCGCATATTCACAAGCACATCTTCGTTTACGGTGGAAAGAATGCGGTAGCTGTCGCCAGTTTTATATTTGAATGCAAATTTAACAGGACCCCCAGAAGTGTTGTATACTTCGTGCTCAGGAGCACTGCCAGTCAATCCACTTGCAGACGGCCGCTTGCGAGAGTCTGTTTTTTTAGATGAACTTGAAGCCTGCGCAACCGCCTGTGCCATGGGTTCCTGCGTGGCATACGCAGGGGCAAATTTCTGGGCATATGCACCAATGGTGCAATACACAACCGTGGCAAACAAAAAAAAACGTGCTCTGCTCATGAACATGGCAATACCTCTTTTGCATTATCGGCAGATTTTACATCGGTGGTAAACAGAAAAAGGCTCACATGGAAAACACACGCGGTGTTCGCAAGTCATTTAACAAAACCAATTACATCTGCGGTCATTTTTTTGCGCCAATGTATAGAAACAATTTCACTTTATCTGCTTACACTTTTAAAAACACAGCCAGAAATTTTGGTCACGGCGATATTTTGCGCGGGTCTGCTTACAGGAATGCTCCTGTACCGAATGTCCCAGTACAGTCTGATTCAGCGGGAACGCGCCGACGCCATCAAATGGAAGCCGTGCGGTTTTAGGCAGACAATTCGGCGAGCAACCTGCGCATCACCAGGATTTCCGTGCAATCCCGGTGATGCGCAGCTCATGGAAAAATCAGTTGCTTCGTGAGAAAAGGGCACATACCCTTGACTGCGATAATTTGTTAGAACCAACACACCCAACAAAGTCTAAAAGTTTCTTTATCACTACCAAAGGGGCAAATTTCAGAAAAATCATACCACGCATTACGGAGTGAAGCCATGCTTTTTCATCGGGGTTGTGTTGATTTCGTGGCCTTTGCAAAAAGCGCGTCAGAACCCCTGTGCAATAAATATTGTTTATATAAAGTGAAGTCAAACGAAAGCACCATGTACAGGCGTAAAAAAAATCCGTTCCTGCATTGCACAGGAACGGATTCGGCATGTGGTTTTTAGGCTGCCACACAAAGACTGCTAGCAATGTGCAATCGGAAAATGGCAGCACTCGGTGTTTGCACATTGCTTCATATAACTTGAAATATAATTGCATCAGTCAGAAAAACGAATTTCCTGCCACAGCTCATTATACTTGTCGAGGCCTTCGCCGATGTCGTTTTTAAGCTCACAGTTGTTCATCTGGTTTGCTTCATACATGGGCGTGGCGGTTGTGTATTGCGCCGCCGCCATGTTTACAAAACAAGGAAAATTGAATGCATCAAGAAACTGCGCGTAAATTTCAGGCCGATGGATAAAATTGATAAATTCATTTGCAAGCTCATAATGAGGCGCGTCTTTCAGAATGCACATGCTGTCAAGATACGAAGGTCCACCTTCCTGCGGAATAAAAAAGTCTATGGTTTCAGCCCATTTGTCTTCAGGCACTTCGCCGTAAATCACTTCGGCATAACCTTGGCAAAGCCAGAAATCTCCCTTGGCAAAGCTCTTGCCAAAGCCTTCCGCATCAAATTTGACCAGATTGGGTTTCCACCGTTTTTCAATCAAATCTTTTGCATCGGCAAGCTGGACATCGTCAAGACTGTTCACGCTATTTCCGTTGTGCGCCAGCGCATCACCAATGACTTCGCGCATGTCGTCCATCATAGTGGCATGGCCGGCAAACTGCTCGTCTGCAAAAATATTCCAAGAACGCTCGTAATTTCCACCAGGCACTTTGATTTTGTTCACGGCGACACCCGCAGCACCAAAATAGTAAGGAACACAGTATTTCATGTCGGGGTCATATGTGGCTTTTTCAAGCACAACAGGATTTATGTAGCCGCGGTTGGTCAGCTTGGTCTGGTCAAGCTCACGGAGCATGCCTTGGTGAATCATAATCGATGCATAGTCCTGCGAGGGAACCACAATGTCATAACCCTTTGCGCCAGCACGAAGCTTTGCATACATTTCTTCATTTGAAGCATAACTGTCAACTTTGACCGTGCAATCAAATTCTTTTTCAAACTGACGCAGCACGTCATCTGGCGTGTAGTAAGTCCAGTTGTACAAATACAAAAGCCTGCTTTCATTTTTTTTGCAGGAAACAAAGCCCGCAACCAGAGCAACAAAACCCGCCGCAAGCGCGATTTTTATGAATGATTTTTTCATCGATATCCTCCTCGTATAAACCGTCCGCATACAAAATGACTTCTACACATTTTCCCGTTTTCGTTTTAGACATTCTGAGTAAAAACGAAAATTCATGGATCTTGCATGTGTTGGCGACAAGTTCCTTGTACACTGCCGTTCCTAAAAAACTATCTTGCACTGGCAAATGACTTCAATCCTTTTCTAAGAACAAAGGTAATCACACAGATGGCAAGAATCAGCACAAATGAAAGTGAATTGATTACAGGGCTTACTCCAAAGCGGATCATCGAGTACACATACAGCGGCAACGTGGTGCTGCCAGGACCGCTCACAAGCGCAGTAATCACATAATCTTCAAGCGACATTGTAACGCTCATCATAAAACCTGAAACAATGCCGGGCATAATCGCAGGGATAATCACAAGGAACAATGTCTGCGTTTCCGTTGCCCCAAGGTCGTGGCTTGCTTCGATAATCGAATAGTCAAACTCGTCAATGCGGGCGCTTACCATAAGATACACAAACGGCAGACAGAATGTGGTATGCGCAATAAAAATGGTGAACAGGCCCAGAGAAAGCTTGATACCGCTAAAAAAAATCAAAAGTGAAACACCCATAATCACTTCGGGCAACACCATCGGCAAAAAGCTGATAGTCTGAATGTAGCCTTTTCCCAAAAAACGGTACCAGCTGATTCCGATTGCGGCAAGCGTTCCCAAAATAGTTGCAACCAGCGATGCTGAAAACGCAACCAGCATACTGTTGAACAGTGCCTGCCATAGCGGCTGCGAATCAAAAATCAATTTCTGGTACCACACAAGCGAAACGCCTGAAAAAGTGGTGTCTTTTGATGCGTTGAATGAATAAAAAATAATTACAAACAGGGGGATGAACAAAAACAGCAGCGAAAGCGCAAGCACTGTTTTTGAAAAGCTGAATTGCGGACAACGTTTTTTCCAGGAGCGCCGCGCATGTATAACAGGTTCCGTGTAATGATGGTTTTTGGTAAACAGCGAAAACGGATTGAGGCTTTTTTGTTTCATTGTGCACCTCCCGAAAGTTGGACGCTGTTTATGGCACTTGCAATAGCTGGGCCATTGGCAAGCTCTTCTTTGGTGCTGATTTCTCTGAGTTTTGCTTCATGCTGATTGGAGGCAATCATCCACAAAATGGCAAACATGCTCACAACAGTAATCACCATGCTGAATGCAGACGCAAGCGGCCAGTTGCGCACTTTCTGCACTTGGTCAACAATGATGTTGCCCAACATGTAGCTGTCTTTTCCGCCAACAAGCTGCGGCACTGTGTATGTTCCAAAAATAGGGATGAAGGTAAAAATCAACGCGCTTACAATGCCGGTTTTTACGCCAGGAATGAGCACCTTTAACACGGCTTCGAGTTTTGTGGCTCCAAGGTCACGGGCCGCTTCCAAAAGCGAAAAATCAAAGCGGTCAACAGCGGTAAAAATGGGAAGAATCGCATATGGCAGATACATGTATATGCTCACTAAAATAACCGCGCCCTGCGTAAACATAAACTTTATGGGCTTGAACTCCGCTTCAGGATGCCTTGCAAGTGCATTCCAGATTTTAAAGCACAGGCCGCACAAAGTGTTGAGCAAACCGTTGTCGCCAAGAATGGTCATCCATGCAAAAATACGTATAAGGCTGTTTGTTAAAAACGGCACAATCACCAAAATAAGCAGAAGGGTCTGGTGCCGGCTCCGCGCCATGGCATAGCCACATGGAAGGGCAATCATAATTGTTGCAAATGTTGAAACAACAGTAATCCACAGTGTACGCAAAAAAATCATGCCGTATGCGCTCGTGAACATCTGGCTGTAGGCTTTTAGCGTAAATTCACGCACCACACCGCCATACACATCGCGCTTCATAAATGAATAGGCCACGATTATAAGAAGCGGCGCCACAAAAAACAGCGTAAACCATCCCCCCATGGGCCATGCATATGCGGGACCAGAATTCACTTTTCTATATTTGGCACCATGCGCTCTTGCCGCAATCTTTAAAGAAAGTGACTGCGGCATTCTATGATGTTCCGTGACAGCAGGAGGTTCTTCAGAGTGGAAAGATGTTCCGTTCATTTGTTGATGTCCTCCACAATATAGCCGTCATTAGCGGCCCAGGAAATATACACGGTATCTTTCCATGCAATTTCAGGACCATCATCAAGATAGTTTGTGTGCTGCTTGAACACCTTCACAATCGTGCCGTTTTCAAGTCGTACATAAAACTTTGACTGAAAACCTGTGTATACCGGTTCTTCAACGATGCCCTTGAACACATTGATGTCGCGCCTGCCGCCTACATTTGGAATTTCCGTGGTGATTCGGATTTTTTCAGGCCTAATAGTGAACGCAACTTTCTGGCCTTCATCGGTGTGCTCGTAGTCGGTCACAAGAATATTTTTATCTTCTTCACGAGTTGCCTGCGTGTCCCCCGGGAGCTGGGCCTGTATACCGAGCGCAGGTGTATTGAGTGTAACGTTATATTCGTTTTCGCCGGATGGGGCTGTATAAGGTTCGCAATTTACTACGGTGCTTTCAAACAGATTGGTTTCACCAATGAATTGGGCCACAAACTGTGTGGCAGGGCTTTCATAAATTTCAAACGGAGTGCCCACCTGCAGCACATGACCGCTGTTCATCACGGCAATGCGGTCGCTTACAGCTAAAGCTTCACTCTGGTCATGCGTCACATAAATGAAAGTGATGCCGATTTTATCATGCAGGGCATCAAGGTCAACCAGCAGATTTGCACGAAGTTTTGCGTCAAGCGCAGAAAGCGGTTCGTCCAGCAAAAGCACTTTTGGTTCATTGATAAGCGCACGGGCAATAGCAACTCGCTGGCGCTGCCCGCCTGAAAGCTGGTTCGGTTTTTTGTACATATGCGCCTCAAGCTGCACCAGCTTCAAGTAGTCCTTTACCTTCGCATCTATGGTGGATTTACCAAGCTTCCGCAGTTTTAGCGGAAAGGCAACATTGTCGTACACGGTCATGTGAGGAAACAACGCATAGTTCTGGAACACCGTATTGCTCTGCCGTCTGTTTGCAGGAAGAGGGATGATGTTTTTGTCGTCAAAGAGCACAACACCTTCGTCAGGAAATTCAAACCCGGCGATAATGCGGAGCAAGGTGGTTTTGCCGCAGCCTGATGGCCCAAGCAGAGAAAAAAATTCCCCCTGCTTGATTGTAAAGCAAATGTCATCAAGCGCATGGAATGAACCAAAATGCTTTGACACATGATCAATCGAAACTGTACTTCCGTTCACTATGGGTACAACTCCTTCTGATTGACTGAGCCGTTTCAAAGTTCATCTGACCTTTGAAAGCACCTCGTGTTTATAAATGCTATTTACCTTTTATTGCGCCATATTGTCAATAGAATTCCCCTAAAAAAAATGAATAATTTTCACTGACACAGCACACCCAAAAACCTTCCCCGCAACGACCTTTTACAGCATTTTGCAACGGAGTTTCCAGCCGTTCGCAACGAAGTTTCCAGCTATTCGCAACAAAGTTTCCAGCGCAAACCGTGAAAACCGTTTTGAATGCACAAACATTGCGCGCCAATTACAACATGCGCGAAAGAACCATGAACAAGATGGTGCTTCCAAAAATACTCACCATGGAATTCCTGCACACAAGCTGAAGCACAACGGTAGCTCCAATACCAGCGGCATAAGGAATGGCAACCACAGGCTGAGCCACATTCACATCTTTGAGACTGTACACAATCAAAACAGCCATAACCATCGATGGAATATAACGCTCAATAAAGCGAACCAAGGCAGGAGGGTCTTTTTTGCTGAACAGCGCAAATGGAAACAACCGTTCCCCAAAAATAATCAACGCTGAAATCAATGCGGCACAAATCGCCATGCCAAGCGGAAGAGCTTCCTTGGCTGCAATCTGCGGCTGCACCACTGTGCCGCCACGCAGCACCGACGGCACCACAAGCAACGCGACCAGCCCGGCGGCGGCAGCCACCACAGACACAAACACCGCCGAATGGACGGCTTCTCCCTGCTGGCGGTAAAACGCAGGAGCCCGAAGAACCACAATGGCGGCGACTCCCATGCCAATCGAAGCAAGCACGATGTTTGTGGCAGACATCCACTGCATACGGCACAGCACCAATGCGGCAACGCCAGAAACCAAGCCCACAAACGGCGGCACCACATCATGGGACTTTAAAAGCTGAGAACAGAGTATCACAACAAAAAGCGAATTGAGCGCAAAATCAACGCCGGTAAGATATTGAGCCAGATTGTAATGTTCCAGCACATTGTACGCCAGAGCACCAATCACAGTGCCAACTACCCAATACGTCTGGTCAAGCAGGGAAATCAATCCAAAAAACGGACCAGGCTCCGCACCCTTAGGCAGTTCCGTTCCGGTCTGCACCGCATAGGTCTCATCGGTCAAAGCAAAAATGATGTAAGGCTTCCATGAGCCTGTGTTTTTGAATTTGGTTATGAGCGAAAGTCCGTACACTATGTGGCGGATATTCACAAACAGCTCCGTGACAAGGATTTCATGGAGCGCGGCACCACTCGCAAAAAGTCCAACCGCAATGTACTGCCCAGCCCCCGCATACATGGTCAAGCTCATAAGCGGAGCCAGCCACCAAGGGTAGCCCGAGTTCACAATCATCAAGCCAAAAGGAATGCCAATCGCGATGTATCCAAAAAAAATGGGCGTGGTAATTTTTACCGCCTGCCGCCGCAAATATTGATTCATGCCGCACAGTATACCAGTTACTGAAAAGTTTGTAAATTTGAATGTCAGCACCAAATACTTCCGACGCTCTGAATGCAGAAAAAGAATGTGACTTAAGACCAGCGCCAAAGGCACCGGGTACCAGAAACCCGCAGGTTCCGCAAAGGGCGAAATTCATTTAAATGACGGGCGCTCACACCAGCCGCAGTACCACACGAAAAAAAGGCAGCCATATGCTTGCAGGCCAGTACCTAGGTTCCAGAGGCAGAGCGTCACACCTCCATGTGACGAGCCATCAGACTATTACTGTGACACACCGTCACAGGCCCGTGTGATGGACTATCACCGCTCCCAGGGTTTCAGGTGACCGCCAAGAGCATCGCACCATCTGCGGCAGATTGTCGCACTGTCCTGCACCACAAACCCATCCACCGAGCCATGCAACGCTTGCGAATCGTGCCCCGCCATGCTATCATTTCCATAATGAAACCAATCGACCCCGCGATGATGGCGCGGATACAGAAGATGCGCCTCATGGACGACGACTTTATGACAGTGGTCTTCTCCGGCGACAACAATCTGACCGGGCTGCTGCTCAGAATACTGCTTGACCGCGACGACCTGCGCGTGAGAAGCTGCATGACGCAGCGCGAGAAGCGCAACCTCTTCGGACGCTCGGTGCGCCTTGACATCGTGGCCGAGGACGAGAGCGGCAGAATCTACAACGTTG
>JAFLSN010000037.1 GCA_022510905.1 Treponema sp. | reverse complement strand
TTTTCACCGCCTCTATGATTTTGCCTTTCTCGGCTTTTTCTGTTCCGAATGTCTCAAGCATGACTGACACCGGGTGCGGCACTCCGATCGCGTATGAGAGCTGAATCTCCGCCTTGTCCGCCAGCCCCGCCGCGACGATGTTCTTGGCGATGTAGCGCGCCATGTACGCTGCCGAGCGGTCAACTTTTGACGGGTCTTTTCCGCTGAACGCGCCGCCTCCGTCTGTACATCCGAAAGATTCTATACGTACTTCCGGAACATTTCGACAGTACATCCGAAGGATTCTGTGCGTACATCTGGAACATTCCGCACATTACAAGTGGGCGATTCGCGCAGAAAGGTACATGTCGTGCTTCCGCCTTTGGATGTGTTGATTTTTGGCTGGATTTGTGTTATATTTATATAATAGTTGGATAAAAAGCATATGGTGGGTTATGTGTATTGCTATTGATGTGTAAGCGTGGAGACCTGTATGAGTCGGAAACAGTGTTTTTTGTCATTGCTGGGTGGAGCTGCCTTTGCCTGCATGGTTGCCGTATCATGCAAGATTGGCCTTGGTTCTGCCGTTGACACAGAGGCTCCCACCGTTGCAATCACTGCTCCTTCCGCTTCCGATGTACTGCGTTCTTCTGTTACGCTGAGAGGAACGTGCCACGACGATGTAAAAGTGACCCGTGTGGCTATCGTGCTGAGCCATGCCGAGACAAAAACCGTTTATGTGAACAAAAATGCCACCGTTTCTTCGGACGGCTCTTCCTGGTCGTTTTCGTTTGACACCAACAATGCCCGTGATGCGGGAGCGTTTGAGGACACGCTTCCTGACGGCACATACGAAATTTCTGTCACGGCCTATGACGCGCAGGGGAACGGCAGCGGCAGTGTTTCGCGCACTTTTGACATTGACAACACGCCGCCTGTGTTTGTGCTTTCAAAACCGAATTCAACAAAAATCTCAGATCCTGCTTCGTATGGGCGTACAGTAAGAATCAGCGGGGAAATTTCCGATGACCACAGTGTTTCGGAGCTCAAAGTTCATGCCTACCGCACTGACTCCAATGGAAAGCCCGGCGCTGAAATCGATTTGGACGCGGCGGGCGGGACGAGCACGTTCAGCGGTTTTGACACGCTGGGCGGCACAAATGTTGTTGTGGCCAAGTTTTTCAGCAACGAAGGAAGTGATGTGCCTTCCTCCGATGAAGAGCGGCTTTTGCACAATAATTACAAGGCGCTTTACGGCACTCCTGACAAAAACGGTGATTCATACGTGTACCTTGCATTTGAGCTTACAGACAAGGCGGGAAACGTAAGCCGAAAGTCGTACATCAAAAGTGACTTGGACACGGCGTTTCTGAATGATTCGCTGGTCAAAACACTGGTGGATACGGGCGATGTTAAAAAAATCTTGAACGGCACTTATTCAGGCCCTCTTTCGGAGCTCGCTGTTGCCGCCGTAAAAGTGATTTTGGCAAAAAATGAAGTGGGTGTGCTGGATGAAAAAGCCGGTCTTTTGAATCCCCTTGTGCTGAGCCTGAACAGCAACGCCGACCCCTCGTATGAGGTTCTGGGCTATGCGCTTACGGCCGGCGGCGGTGTTTGGGCCAGTTTCGGTGCAGACGGAAAGCTTCCCATCAAAATAACCTATGGCCGCGACCAGACGCAGATTTATCCAAAGGACATCAAAGGCGTCTACCTGTACAAGATTGAAGACCGTGCGGCTCTTCCTCCTCTGAGTTCACTTGACCCGAACAAAGCGTCTAAGGTATACGGCCCCGGTTCAATCAAGGACAGCAAAGGCACGGCGCTTCCAGAGCTTGCCACGCCGTTTGACTCGGCAACATATGAAGTTGAGCTTTCCGACGTGATGCCAGGCGAATACTACATCGTAACGGTTGAGGGCACCGACGCCCAGAACCGCGCGTTTGCTCCTCTGGTTTCGCTGGGTTACGGTTTTTCGGTGGCAAACAGCTTTACGCCGCCGAGTGTCGCAACCACGTTCAAGGACGGCGGGGTTTACAAAGAGCTCTCAAGGCGCGCGCAGGATTCCGGGGAGGCCGACTGGAATGTCGGTATGGACATCAAGGGCGAGTTTTCGACCACAAGCCGTATGCGCGTGGACAATATCCAGACCGGCAATCCATCGCAGGATACTGACAGAGACATATATGAAGGCAAGAACATATCGCACTGGTCAATGCGTGTTGAAAACGAAGAGGACAACGGCGAAGTCTACCGCTGGTACGGCTCCTTTGTTTTTGCTGACGAAAACGGAAATACTGTTGACTTTGCGAATGTTTCCAGCTGGAACGGCAGGGGCACATGGCAGATAGACATGCAGAAGGTTCTTGAAAGCAAGGAAGCTTCCGCCGTCATCAGCAAAATCAACAATTCCGGTAGTTCATACAGGTTCATCTTCAACGGAAAATTCTTTAACCTGAGTTCAGGCAGCGCGGAAATCACCCGCTCATTCGTTGTTGACACAAAGCACCCCGACGCGAAAATCACCAATGTAACGCCGATGGTTTCGGGCTCTTCGGGCTTGTATTGTGTCAACGGCAAAATCACTGTGTCTGCGTATGCTGCCGATGTGCGCCTCAAGACCACGGAGCTGTTCGTGAGCGGCGATCGCAAGGACGGCTCCAATGAGCCTGTGAAAGTGGCGAACAAATTAAACAGCATATATACGTTTGAAAGCGAAGAAATAGACACCACGGTGTTTGAAGATGGAAAGCCGCTTACCTTCAAGTTTGTGGCTACAGACAGCGTTGGAAATGAAACTGTCGTCACCAACGAGGATTACATAGCGGATCAGTCAACCGACAGGCCTTCCGTGGACTACCTGCACATCGACCCGACGCTAGAAAACGCCGAGGCGATAAAAAATGCCGTTGAAAAGCAGAAAAAAGATTCCAGCGTAAAAACGAACATATTCAGCCAGTCCAGCACCGCAGGAATCAACTGCACCATAACTGATGATGACGGCATCGCGCTGGTTAAGATGTATTTCCGCACCGAATACGAGGATGAGTCTGCGGCAAAGTCTTATTCCGATACGCCGGGTGGAAGCAAGTCCTATTCTCCGAACATTACCTCCCTTGGCTCTCTGAGCGAAGGCCTTTACTTTGTGCGAATCGAAGTGTTTGACATCAACTATTCGGGAGACACTTCCACAGGTGCGGGCGAAAATAACAACAAGTATGATTCCGGCTGGTTCGCCGTGGTGGTTGACAACGGTGCCCCGGAGATTTCGATCACGTCGCCGGAGGAAAAAAGCTATGCATCCAGCATTGTTCCGCTTGCTTTTGGCGCGACTGTAAAAGACGGAAGCCACGAAGTGACGGTTTCTGTGGCCGACTCTTCTGGCGGCGGAGGTAAGATTTACAACCTTAAGGCTGGAGCAACGGACGAGACAAACCGTCTGGTGGCAAAGACCGTCACCAAAGACGGCGTTCAGTGGACTACATACGAGGCTGCCCTTTCTGACACAATCGCTCCGGGAGGTGCGGCCGACGGCTCCTCCGATGGCTCCTATACACTCACAGTCACGGCAACCGACCGCTACGGGCAGAGCGCAAAAAAAACTGTTTCGTATTACATAGACAACACAGCTCCCAGCCTCAAAACTCTGGAGCTCGACAACAAGGTGTTTGAGGGCGAAAATTCCGTGACACCATCTGAAATCTGGTTCAAGTCCACGCAGCTTAAGATTTCGGGCATTTACGGAAGCGAATATGACTTGAAGACCGGCATTGGAAGCGGCATAGAAAACATCTATTACTGGGTGAATCCTGACAGTGAAACGCTTTCTGCCATTTTAAACAAGGATTCTATTGTGAATCCGTCTGGAACGATTTCTGCGGTTCGCGTCAAAAAAGGCGATGAGTATTTTGCCTCGTTCAGTTCCGTGGTGAGCGGTTTTGTTCCTGGCGAAAATCATCTGCGTCTAAAGGCCCGCGACAATGTGGGCAATGTGAGTTCAAGCGGCGAATACTCGGTTCAAATTGACCAGGTTGTTCCGTCATTCACTTCGCTCTATTATACGGTTGACAACATTGCTTTTGAAAGCGCTTCAGGCATGCTCAGGATTAATGGACAGAACAATCTTACGGTGTATGGCACCATAAGCGATGGCGAAAGCGGTGTGAATACGATTGTCTTTAAAGGAATAGATTCCAACGGCGTGGAAGCTGAAATCAAACCAACGGCCTTGCATTTCAGCACCGCCGAAATAGCCGATTCTGACACGGACAGTTCCGCTTCGTTCAGGCGCTGGCATGACGAAAACAAAGACGACTTTGTTCCATACAATATTGGAATCAAAAACTCCATCCGCGTGTGGCGCGCCACGTTCGATAAAGACAAAATCAATTCCGGCCCGTTCAAGGCGGAGCCGGAAGATATTGCGCGGAACAGCACCAGCCAGCAGATTTTTACGCTGGCGCTTGACAGGCAGTCTCCCGCGATTACGCTCAACAGTCCTGCCACTAAGGTTGCGGACAAAAATCGCGTGGGCGAAGTTTCTGGCGATGATTCTTCCGCAGCCGCAACTGAAATTACCGCCATAAATGGTACGGTCACTTTCAGCGGAACTGCAAGCGATGATTACACCCTCAGTTCTGTGGCGCTCTACTGGTCGCTGGACGGCACGGCGAGCATAAGCGCGACACGCGATAAGCTGGTGGGCACCGCGGAAAACACGGGAGCCTACAGCTGGTCATTTGCTAAAGAAGTGAGCGGCGCAGACCTCCACATGCTCGGCTACACGGACACATACAGCGGCGAGCCAAAGACGATATACTTTAAGATTGTCGCGACAGACACTGCCGCAAACCAGAGCGTGTATGTTTACCAATACAGTATCGACCCAGACAAAGACAGGCCCGTTATAACAATCAACAATGTTGACCTTGCCGGCATGGGCCGCACGGTGGCGGGCGGGGTTGAAACGTACAAGTATGCAACACTTAAAAGCACCAACGTGGTTTACGGTACAGTAACCGATGATGACGGTGTGGATGAATTGTATTACTGCCTCCGAAGCTCTGCCGAAACTGAATTTGGCGAATGGATGCCGCTTCCTGTGTCCAACGGTTCATGGACGGCAACCATTGACGACGGCGCATACAGCATCCAGTTCAAAGTGATAGACGGCGCGGGCGGCGAATTCATTTCATCGTTTGAGAAAAGCTATCGTTCTCCGAAACTGACTGATGGCAAAAAGCTCTTTGATGCTGGCGATACGGGCTTGTATCTGCGCGTGGACAAGACTCCTCCCCAAACCAGAAACCGCCAGTATCGCGTTTACAACAGCCGCTCCGCTTCATATTCAGACTGGGGAGACAGCTTTTCAGGGCCGTTTGGTGGCATCTACAAAAAGTTCGATATTCAGCTTGAGGCAAAAGACGACAACGACATTGATTCGGTGGTGGCCTCATATTCTTCAAATTATGCAACCCTTTTGTGGGAAGGTGAGAGGCAAGGCACTGACGAAGAAGGCTGGAGCACATGGAAAATCAGCGACCTCGATGTAAGCAATGGTGACGGTAGCCGCACAGTATATCTGCGTGTGACTGACGGCGCAGGTCTTACCACCGACAGTACCGTGAATATCATGGTTGACAACACGCCGCCTGAGATAGCTGTCCGCGCCCCATCTTCACAGATTACGGGCGAAGAAATCATAAGCGGCACTGTGGATGACACTTCCATGTACATTGATGTCTTCTACGCGGTGTCAGAGAGCGGCACTGACAGGCCCGATGAAAGCAGATTTACGCAAGTGAACGGCGTGAGCAGATTCTGGTCCATCTATTTTGACAACAACATTGACACCGACACGCAGACCCATGACTATTTTCTAAAAGAATACATTGTGAAGCTCGGAATCGCCACAAGGGAGGACATCGAAAACAACCTGTACAACGAGCTTACTCCGCTTTATGTGTGGATAAAGGCCACTGACGTGTGCGGCAATGTTGCGTATAAAGCGCAGAAAGTGGTGGTTGACCCGCAGAGCGACCGTCCAAAAATCGAAGTGACTTATCCTGTGGAAGATTCCGAGGACACGGTGGGTGGAGCCGTAAGACTGTTCGGCACAGCCACCGACAATATCGCGGTAAAATACGCATGGGTTCAGATTGATGTTGATGGCAACGGCAAATGGGATAGCGCTGATATTGCCAAGCTGCTTGAGTGTAAATACACGCTTGGCGATATGACTGTAAACAGTGAGATTACGTCAGCTTCTGCCGGCGCTGTCCAAGACATCGCGGTGCGCATTCCTATGACAGGCTCCAGCTGGAACCTCACGATAAACAGCAGCGGTGAGATGAACGGCGGAGCAAAAACGGAAAATGACGGAACCCCCAGCAACACCAACACCGTAAAGCTGTGGTTCTATGCCACGGACGCAGACCCGGTTGGTGACAAGACGGTTATACATCGCAGCGCGGTGGTTGAGCGCACCCTTGTGTTCGACAGGGACACGCCCGTTATCGTGCAGTCCTCTCTCAACTTGGTGCAGTACAGTGATCATATAACGCCAAGCTTTGAAGATGGAAAGCTACAGATGAGCGGCAACATTGTGGCCTGCCAGGAATACACAGATGGCATGAGCATAAAGGGCGTGTGGTATCTGGTGGGGCAGATTACCGATGGAAGCGGCATAAAAAAGATTGTCAAAAATTCCGAAACGGTCATTGATTGGTACAGCGATCCAAAGAAAACTGGAACATCTGAGTTCGTTCAGTATGGCGTATCATCAGATACTGGAACTGTTTATAACTATATAATGAATATTCCCGTGGGAAGCGATGTGGATGGTTCCGTGGGCATAAGTGAGATTGAAATAATCGCCACGGAAAACACCACAAGCAACCTGTTCGTTTCAAAGACCTTCGTCATAAAATATGATAACAAGGCACCTGAGCTCGCAAAACCTACCGACAGCGGCTACGGCATAAGCAGCGATATTTTCAACACAAACGGCTTTTATACGTTCCACTCGTTTGCAACAGAAGATGCCGTTAACGGCGTGAGCCAGTCCGGGGTCAAGTGCGTGGCCTTCTATTTTACACGTGGTGACACCTTGTACGACATAATGATGAAAAAGGATAGTTATCCTAATGAATATCCGCTTTTGATGCGCGATTTTAAAAACTCCGACGGCCTTTACTGGAAGAGCCAGAGCATCAACTCCGTTGACGGCCAAACACTCAAATTGAATGAACGGAACAATTACATCCACACAGGCGGCCTTGCCAAAGTGAACGGCGTTATCTACCGCATAGAAAGTGTGCAGCCCAGCGATGCCCAGATGCTTGTAACGATTTCTGGAAGTCCCGGACACGCAACAGAAGCTTTTTTTGCCATGGCCAACGTGATTGACAACACTACCGAAGAAGGCGTGGGCAGCACCAGCGCCTATGACGGCAACGGATATGGCTACGGCTATTACAGCGACGGCAGTTTTGATGATGGCGACTGCATGCCCGAGAAGTTGGAGGCCCAAGGCACCAAATATTTATGGAGAGCCAGCGTCAATTCAAAAAATATTCCCGACGGCAATGTGACCCTGCACTACGTGGTGTTCGACGAGGCAGGGAATTATGCGAGCGCCAAGGTTGACAACTGCGTTATTAAAAACAACCAGCCTCGCATTGTGGGTGTGGTTGTCGGCACTGACGAAAACGGCGACGGCGAGGTGTCGGAAAGCGAAAAGGTTGTGTCTGCCAGCGGGCGGTATGCCAAGGGCTTTGATTTGGCCGGAAACAAAGTGACCGAAATGACCTTCCCGGTTTCTTCCACAGATGCACGTCCTGTTCCGCTGCTCACTGTGCGTGGAAAAACTGTAGTCCGTCCTGAAATCGTGGGTGGAAACGGTACAGTAGGCTGGCAGCTTGCAGTTTCCGAGCACAACGGCACATCGGGCTGGAAAGAGGAATATTATAATGAAAATAAAGATGATAATGCCTCTGTTAAAGAGCTAGTAAGCGGTTCCGAAGACAAAGACAAAAGTCTTGTTGGAAAAGGCACAGGGGACGATGACGACAACACTATTGCGGGCCAAATCAATTTGGAAGTTAAGGATTTCTTGGAATATGGCATTAAGGACGGAGACAACCAGCGCTTTACGTTCTTGATTTGGGACAATACATCTGGAGGCTCAAAATCGGATGGTGACAGCCAATGCGCAAAATTGCATGTGGTGATGAATGTGGCACTCCGCGATACGGAAGGCGCCACAAACTACATCGAGCCGTTCTACTGGAACAGCGCAAGCAGCAACAGTCTTTTCAACAACAGCTTGGCTTACGGGCACATCGAGCTTTCTTCTGATTTGCCAACAAAATTTACGGAAGCTGGTGCCGGTGTTAATACCAGGCAGCCGAAGGTTTCTGGCATTGTGAAGTTTGAAGGCATAGCGCACGATAACCAGATGCTTGCCGAGCTTACCGCAACTGTCACTGTTGATGCTGTAAAAGAAGCGGATACATTCACTTTTGCCACATACGCTGACGGTGAATGGAATATACAGAACAAGCTTTCCTCTGATGCAGCGAGCCTCGACAAGAGTGGCTGGGCTGTGGACATCAGGCAGGCAACCTATTCAGAATATGTCAGAGCCGGCTATATTGAAAAGCTTCCAGGTGATGTCAAGGCAACGGACAGCGTACCTTATGTTTCGCAGGAAACAGGCCACACCGTGCACTGGACACTCGCGTTTGATACGGCAAAAATTGCCGTGGGCTTAAATCGGAACATCGCGGTGCAGGCCTTTGACCGTGGCTCCCCCACGTTTGATGGAAACAAAATCACATACACAAGAAATCCTTGCAAATTTGTTTCTGGACAGACCGGCGGCACAAACGGCGATGAAAAACTGACCAGCTCATACACCGTGGACGTGGTGCCGTATGTCGCAAAAGTTTACACCGGCCTTGCCACTCTCAACAACCGCAACTGGTCCGTGTACAACCGCACGGCGCTGGGGCATTACCCCGTGAGCGTATACAGTTCATCTTCCGCCACCAGTCAAGATGAAAATGTGAAGCTCTACGGCTTCAATCTGGACGGTGCAAGGATAAAAGATGAAAATTTGCATGTTTCAAAAGACACAAGCGCAGGTTCCGTGTATTCCATCGCTGAATTTTCCACCAAGCTGCTTGGTGTGTCGGGAGAGCTTGAGCTTTCTGTAAACGACATTACAGTGCTTAACAACGAGAACAACAACGATGTGGCCTACAACCAGCAGCCCAACGGCGTGAACAACGACCTGCTCACAGATGATATTGTGTTTGATGTATGGGAGCTTGACTCTTCTGCTGTGGTTCCTATCAGCGGAAAAATTGAACAGCCCATCATGAAAATCAATCAGGACTCAGGGCAGATTGGATTTGCTTTTGTGAACGGGCCGCTTTATTTTAGCATGGGCGGTACCGTTGGCGGCACCGAATATTCCTACCACTACTGGGAAGGTGGCTACGACAGCTTTACATCGGTGGGCTTTGCATATGACAGCCTGGGCTATTCGTATGCCGTTTCAGCCGGTGGAGACACAAACAGCACGTCCGCGTCAAAATTCAAACTGCTCTCAAGCAGGTGGGGCCTTGCTTCGCGTTCACGTGGTGGCGAATATGATGCCGTTAATTCCAGACGGCTTGAATCTATTGGCCAAAAGAATTCAAACAATATCCGCGACATTGACAAGCAGCGCATCAAGTCTCCGAGCCTTGCGACTTCCGTGCATGGTTCTGTTACAACCCTGTACCTCGCCTATTACGATGCCATCAATGACGAAATCCGTTTCCGCTGTGGCAGCACGAACGGTTCCGAGATTGAATACGAATCTGTTGAGCCGGTGGAATATGTTGACCTTCCCGATAATGGGTGGAAATATGCGCACATCCGCCTTCCCGAAAACCAGACGTTCTTTAAATCCGGCTCAGAGGTGTATTTGTGCAATGCGGAAGGGAAAATAAAAAAACCGAAAGAAGAAGATACCGGGCTGTATTATGCTGGGCCGGGAACTTATGGCATGAATAGTGGCACGGACTGGTATTTCAGACTTTGTAAAAAACCTAATGCTTCCGAAGACGAGTCTATTCAGTTTCCTCTTCCCGATAATAGTTACACAGAAAGTAATGGAAAGCGCTATCCGAACGAGAATGAACCGGTGTTTGTGAAAATCAAGCGTACCATGGACTTTGGCACGTTTGAAGACTACGATGTAAGCAGCGACTCGTACCACTACCGCAACTTCAACGTGAACTTGATTGCAGGGAATAACACGGGGCTCAAAGCCGGCGAGTATGTTTCATTGGGTGTGGTTCCGGGCAGTTCTGTTGGGAACGATGTGGTTGTGGTGGTGTGGTATGACCAGGAAAACCGCCACCTGCTTTACAGCTACGCAACGGCTCCACTTTCCTTGCCTTTGGGTGACAATAAAACTGATTCTGGTTGGGCGGCACCTGTGCGCGTGTTTGCGGGCGGCACCGATTATGAAAATGCCGGTGAATACTGCCAGATTGCAGTTGACGCGAAAGGCGGCATTCATGTTGCGGCCTACGACCCGGTCAACAGCGATTTGGTGTATGCATACAGCAAATCGTATTCCGGCTCGTTTGAGACTTGTGTTGTTGATTCTTCGGGCATGGTGGGCCCGAATATCACGCTCGATGTGGCACTCAACGAAGGCAACGTGGCCATTCCGCATATCGGATATTATGCTTCATCGTGTGTGCGGCCCAAGTATGCCTATCTGGTTGACACAAAAAGCCATGCACCCGCCGGTGCCATTGACGAATCATTTACCGGTGCGTGGGAGTGTACGCTTGTGCCCACAAGCAGCCGCATTACCATGCAGAGTTCGCAGCACAACAAAATAAACGTAGGCGTGTGGAAAGATAAAGATGGCGTTTTGATCAATTCTTCCACAGGAACGAACAGCCACACGAACAACTACAACGGCTATGACTCTACCAGCTACGGTTCTGTATACGGAAATGGCACTAACCATGCGGTGCTGGGCTACGCCATAAAAGGAAATTCCAGCACCGATGCCATCGAAACCGCGCAGATGAAGTAGCAGGAATGTTTCTGTTTGTGGGTGCCGAAGCTTTTGGCGCCTTTGATCATCTTGCGGAACGTTTAGAATCAGCGTTGAAATATCGCCGCCGACTTGTGCGTAAAGGGTACATACCGTGCTTATTGCAAAGCCGTTTCCCGGCTTGATTCCGGGCTGCCAGCACGGAGTGTCATGCATGGCGACAAAGGTGCCGTCAGGCGCGCGGTGCAGTTTTTCTGCGGGCATCTCCCACCGTCTTCCGTTGCTTTTTTGCGCAAGCCGAGCTATCATTTTTTATATTAAATGACGGAAGCTGGCAGAGCGCCCGCGACCTTCAGCCGTGCAGACATTCCGCGGCATGGTTTTCTGCGCGGGTGCCATATCAGGCTGTTGCTGGATGGATCATTCATATATTTCCATTTGCCTTGCGTCTTAGCGCTTTTTTCTATATAATTTTTGACCATGAGAACATCAAAACTGCCATTCAGGACGCTGCGCGAAGCTCCTGCGGAAGCTGTTATCGCGAGCCATCAGCTTATGATGCGTGCCGATTTGATACGCAAACTCGGTAACGGTCTTTACACATATATGCCGCTGGGTCTCCGTGCCTATCAGAAAGTTGAGGACACTATCCGCGAAGAATGGAATCGCTCCGGTGCGGTGGAATTCCGTCCTACAGTCGTTGTGCCAGGAGATATCTGGAAGGAAAGCGGGCGTTGGGATACAATGGGCCCGCAGATGCTCAGGGCCCAGAACCGAAGCGAGCAGGACATGGTGGTTTCTCCCACTGCGGAAGAAGCGTACACTGCAATCGTGCGTGCGGGGCTCACGAGCTACAAGCAGCTGCCAATCAATATGTATCAGATAAACACCAAATACCGCGATGAGATTCGCCCGCGGTACGGTGTCATGCGCGGAAGAGAGTTCAACATGGCAGACGGCTACTCCATGAACGCGGACGATGCGTCTCTTGATGAAACATATCAGAGCTATGCAAAAGCCTATCTGCGCATATTCAGGCGGCTTGGGCTTCCTGTAATTCCCGTGAAGGCTGATACAGGCGCGATGGGTGGAAGTGGAAGCGAAGAGTTCATGGTTGAAAGCGAAGTGGGTGACGATACGCTCATCATCTGCGAAAACAAAAGCTGCGGATATGCGGCAAATGTTGAAAAAGCCAGCTGCAAGCCGGATGTGGCTGTTGACAACGATGGAAATCCACAGAAAAAAACAGAGCTTGCAATAGAGGAGGTCGCCACTCCGAATGTATTCAGCATTGCGGATATGGAAGCGTTTTTTCATTCCACTCCAAAGCTGTTTATCAAGGCGCTCATCTACCGTGTTATAAACAGCACTCTGGATCTGAGCGGTGCGCCCCACTGCGAAAATCTTGAAAAGAAAACCGAAGGCAATCTCACGTTCTGGCCGCTTTCATATGTTTGCGTACTTATCCGCGCAGACCTGGATGTGAACGAGGCAAAGCTTGCAGGGGCACTCAAAGCTAGCGAAGTGTGTCTTGCCGGTGATGAAGAGGTTCTCGCCATAAGCGGTGCGCCGCACGGTTTTGTGGGACCCGTGAACGTAAAATGTCCTATTGTGCAGGATTTCAGCGTGGATGAAATGCATGATGCAATAGCGGGAAGCGGCAGAGAAGGCTACCACATAAAGCACGTGGAGCCTGGCCGCGACTACACCGCGTGGCTTTCCGCTGATGTGCGCACCGTGGTCGCGGGTGACAGTTGCCCGGTCTGCGGCGGTAAGTTCTACAGCACCAAAGGTAACGAGCTTGGCCATATTTTTAAGCTGGGCAAAAAATACACTGAAAGCATGGGCGTTACATATCTTGACGTAAACGGAAAAGCCCAGGTGCCTACCATGGGCTGCTACGGCATAGGTGTTGACCGTGTGCTTGCGAGCATTGTGGAAAAATACCATGACGACAAGGGAATCATATGGCCGATGAGCGTGGCTCCGTATCACGTGGCAATCGTGCCCATAAAATATCAGGGCGCCATGAAAGAAATCGCGGACAGGCTGTATGCCGAGCTTGAGCAGGCGGGGGTGGAAGTTCTTCTTGACGACCGCGATGAGCGCCCCGGCGTAAAGTTCAACGACATGGACTTGATGGGCTTTCCCATCCGAATTACTGTGGGAGAAAAGAATCTTCCAGACGTGGAAGTAAAGCTCCGGAGCGGGTCTGATGTGGCGCTGGTTCATTCTGAAAAAGCTTCCGCGACTGTTGCCGGCATGGTGCATGAAGCGTTGGCCTCCTTGCAAAAAGAATAGGCATGTGAGATAAACGCTTAGGTTCACTTTGTCGCGAAGTGGCATAAAACATTGGAGGATGATGTGGTTCTTTTAAAATTGCAACGTATATCGATTGGGTTTGTCCTGTTGTTCGCAACAGTGTTTGCGGCTCATGCTCTGCCGGGTGTTCAGTCACCTGTTTCCGACCAGTCTGGCGAGTACGTGTACTGGCGCGATACCAGTTTTCAGCGTGAATCTATTGTGGGTGCAATCTACTATGATGACTCAACGTATGCCCTGCGCTATTTTGCTCCTGCCGATGCAAAAAAGAAGCTTGCGCAAAAAGACATCGCGGTGTATCTGACTGTTGACCCGGACAGTTCCGTGCTCAAGCTGACAGGCGAAAACATTGTGGGCATAACGGAAGCCCAGGACACGGACATAGTGAATTATTTGCACGACCTCTTTTATGAATTGACAGCGCGGCGCCAAAAAACACCGATAGCCCCAACTGGCACCACATCGTCTGTGCAGGATTTTGTGCAGTTCGGGGGGAATGTGACGCTTGTGTTTGATGCGCGGATTCCGATTTTTAACCTTGTCTCTATCACCGGGGCCGACGGCATGCCTATTCTGGATGTGCAGGTCACAGGGCGCCTTGTGTCTTCCGAAGACACGTCGTTCAGCGCATACAAGGGCATACAGTCTCTGCCAAAAGACAAAAAGCGCACTTTAAAAAAATCAAAAGCCCAGCCGCTTTCAGTTGATTTTGAAGGGCACCGCCTTGAGCTTGACACCCGCTGGGCTCGTTCTGCGGAAAACCTGTTTCTGCTCGGCGATAGTGCCCTGCTAACGGTGAACACCATTCCTGCGCAGTCTTCCGAAAACTCCGTTCCGTTTGAAACGTCCATGCTCAGGCTGCTGTGCCAGAGCACGGAAGGCTCATACATACCATTGAAGTTTGTGCAGATTGGAAGAACTCCATCCGGCGACCTTGCGCGTGTCACAGCGTATTCCGTTCAGCCTGCGGAAGGAAATCTTGCACGTATTTTCCATGTGCTTACGCCGCGTTCTTCAGGGGACTTCGCCTACCTCATGCTCAGCGTGTTTGATGGTGCCTACCAGCGTAACCGTGCGTATTTTGACGCGATTCTGGGTAGCTACCGTGCTGAGTAGTGCCAGTTCATTTTATTCGTGCGGAAAGGGTGCATACCGTGCATCTTGCGAAGCCAGCCCATGGCTTTAAGCTGCATTGCGCGTAGGCGGAAATGCCTTTTTGCCGCAGCTGTCAAATTTCAGAAAAACCATACCCAACACTCTGCATCGGGGTGTGCTGATTCAGCACAAGACAAAAATCAGACTGCCCCTGCCAAAATTGCGGGGCATATGCTTTCGCTTTGGCAGGACAAAAAAATACTGCTTATGGCTAATTTATTGTTGACATATGGCGAAAATCAATTAGAATAGTTATATATCAATTTTTGAGGTGAACATAATGACGTTCAAACAGTTACGGGTCGCCGTGTATGCTGACGGTGCTGACAAGGACGCAATGATTGCGGAATACAAAAAAGGCTATGTGAGCGGGTTTACCACCAATCCCAGCCTTATGAAAAAAGCGGGTGTTACCGATTATGTGAGTTTTGCCAAAGAAGTGACCGCCGCCATTCCCGATTTGCCATTGAGCTTTGAAGTGTTCGGTGACGATTTTGAAACAATGGAAAAAGAAGCCAAGGTGATTACCGCGCTTGGCAAGAATGTATTTGTAAAAATTCCGATTATGCTGACTGACGGAACTTCTACCGTGCCCCTCATCAAAAAGCTGTCCGATCAGGACATTCAGCTGAATGTAACGGCTATCTTCACTATCGGGCAGGTTCGTGCCACGGTGAACGCATTCAAGCCCGGTTCCAAAAACATTGTGTCTGTTTTTGCGGGTCGCCTTGCTGATTCAGGAATTGACCCGATTCCTGTTATGAAAAAGGCTGCAAAAATCTGCAAGTCAAAGCCGGGCACAATGAGCCTGTGGGCTTCCACCCGTGAGCTGTACAATCTGGTTGAAGCCAACGAATGCAAGTGCGATATTATTACAGTGCCAAACAGTGTGCTTGCAAAAATTCCTGGCATGGGAAAAACGCCGCTTGAAGGCTCTAAAGAAACCGTGCTCACATTTGCAAAAGATATCAAGGACTTGGGTTTTTCTATACTGAAATAACAGCCTATGAAATGATGCCATCGCACCGTGACTGTGCGGTGGCATGTGGCTTCAAAAGTTTTACGCTGCCTATAAAATTAGAGTCTCGGCCTGCAGAACGATGTCGGTTTGGCGTGGGGAATTTTCAAGTATGGATGGCTTCCTAATTTTATAATAAAACGCCTTTTTGTTGTCCCTAAGCCGACCGTTCCTGCCTTATGGATTGCATTGCATGTGATTTTTTTTTATACTGAACGCATGAAGCAACCTGTACCATTTCAGGCAGAAAACGTTCCGCCCTGTGATATAACACAGTCTGAGTCTCCCGTCGGTCCAAAAACTGCGCTCGTGTGCATAGTGGGCCGCCCTTCCGCAGGAAAGTCAACCTTTTTGAATACGGCGAGCGGAGAAAAAATCAGCATAGTATCTTCCGTGCCGCAGACTACCCGCAACGCGATACGGGGCATTGTGAATACGTCTTTGGGGCAGCTTGTGTTCATTGACACGCCTGGCCTCCACCAAAGCGGAAAAAAGATGAACCTCAAGCTTACTGGCATTGCCACTGGCCACGTTTCAGAATGCGATGCTATTCTGTATCTGCTGGATTCCACCCGCGAGCATGGCGAGGAAGAATCGATGATAGCTGATTTGGTTTACCCTCACCAGGGCAAGATGGTTATTGCAATCAACAAAACTGAAGATGTGCGTTCCAACGCTGCGGCTTCCCATGCGTTTGTGTCAGAGCATTTTCCAGATTTTCCTTTGGATCGTGTGATTGAAATAAGCGCCAAAGCCGACCACTGCATAAATGACGTGCTCAAAGCCCTGTACGCGCTTGCACCAGAAGCTCCCCATCTGTACCCGGAGGAATTCTGTACCGACCAGGAAGTGGATTTCCGCATTGCAGAAATCATTCGTGAGCAGGCTATCAATCGTCTTGAGCAGGAGCTTCCCCATGCGCTGTATGTGGAAATTGAGAACATGCGAATGGCAAATGACCATTTGCTAAAAGTGTATGCCCGGATTTGTGTTGAATGTGAAGGCCAGAAAGGTATTGTAATTGGAAAAGGTGCTTCCATGGTAAAAGCTATCCGCACGCAAAGCGAGGCCGTGTGCGCCGAGATTTTTCCATACCGCGTTTCTATAGACATTCAGGTAAAGGTTGACAAAAACTGGCGCCAAAAGGATTCTGTATTGAACAGGCTCGTGCACTGAACGTAATTGCTCTGTGTTGTTGAATGCGGTTCTTCGTTTGTGGTGGAACAAAGCGCTGGCTTCTGGCAAAAAAATCCAACTTATGAAGAAATCACCATTGCATTTAAAAATTCGTTTTTAATATCTTGGAAGGAATTGCCTGTCCTTGTCCACCCAAAGCCCAATCTCGCGCTGTTTTTGCCTTGCCGGTTTACTGCGAATCGCGCAGGACGGGGCCAAAGTGAATCAGGTAGTCGGCAAATGAAATGTAGGCGAAAACCACACATGCAATGTACAGTCCCAATCCAACGTTGTGGAATGCCGCCATGTTCACGCTCCACTGCTCAGAAAGTCCGGTGCGCAGAAGTGCTTCTTGTGCAAGCGAAACAAAACTGCTCGTAACGTAAAGTACGGTTTTGAATTTGCCGCCTTTTCGTGCGGCAATGGCGGTGCCTTTTTTTGCGGCAATCATTCGCAGGAAGTTCTGCCCAAATTCGCGGTACATTACCAGTAGCAGGACTGCCGGTGGAAGATAGCCGCTTGCCATAAAGCATGTGAAAGTGGTGAGGTGCAACATTACGTCTGCGAAAGGGTCGAAGAGCTTTCCGAAATCGCTTACTTCATTGCGCTGCCGGGCTGAATGGCCGTCGAGAAAATCGGTGAATTCGGCGAAGGCCAGAAGCGGAATGCCAACGCACATAGAGGCAAGCGCCAGCGATGACCCCGGGGGGCTCTTGAACCACACGGGTAAGAAATATGCGACAAAGAACACCGGCGCAAGCGCGATGCGTGTTAGAGTAAAAGCGTTCGAGACCTTCATGCGATCAGTATAGACGATAGTAGCGCAGCTGTCCAGCGAAAAACGGCCGTGCGGAGTCCGTGGCGCGCCCGCCGCGGAAAAAAAAAGTGATTTTTTTGGAAAAAAAAAGCGTCCGGGTATTGACACGGGTGCGCCGGGCGTGGTATGTTTCGTCTCACCACCGCATGGCGCACGCCGTGCGGGCGATGTTTGAAACCGCCGCCCGGTGGCGGCGCCAGAGGGAAGGAAGGACGACGAGGGGATCCGCGGTATTTTTTTT
>JAFLSN010000036.1 GCA_022510905.1 Treponema sp. | reverse complement strand
CCTTCTGCAGCTCCGGGTACTCGATGTGGTCTATCTTTGTTCTGAGCAGGCGCTCAAGGACTCCCGTGCAGATTTCAGGCTCGCGCATGACCGCGCCGAACATGAAGTCGTCCGAGAACACCAGCTGCTCCACAGGCTTTATCTCATGCCGTCTCGTTGTCTCCACACCCACAGTGTAGCACGGATTGCGCCCCGTGGCTAGTGGTTTTCGGGGTGTTTCTCTGGCCGGGATGCCTTGCGTGCCGCGAATAGGGGAAGACGGGCGGCAGCAAATTTGGGGGAAAAGATGCAACGGCGCAGGCAGGGCCAGCTGCATCCCGTTATGCACAAGGGGCTTTTTGATTATGATAATCACGCGCACACCATTCAGAATCAGTTTTGTGGGCGGAGGGAGCGACATTTCCAGTTTCTATGAGAGACATGATGGTGCAGTTCTCTCGACCACAATCAACAAATATATGTACGTCACGATTCATCCATCGTTCAGCAGAGGTGAGACTGTCCTCAAATACAGCATGACGGAGAGCGTGCGCGATGTCCGCCAGTTGCGGCATCCGATTGCAAGGCAGCTCCTGCTCGACCACGGCATAGAGGGCTGCGAAATCGTGAGCACGGCGGATGTGCCATCGGGAACGGGACTTTCCACATCTAGCGCATACACGGTCGGCCTCATTCACTCGCTCTACGCCTATCAAGGAAAATATTGCTCGCAGGAACGGATTGCGGCTGAGGCATGCAGTGTTGAAATCGAGGAGCTTGGTGAGCCCATCGGGAAGCAAGACCAGTACGGCACTGCTATAGGGGGGCTGAAGGTCATACGGTTTCTGAGAGACGGTTCCGTAGAAGTAGAGCCGGTTGTGGTCAGCAGACAGGTACTGGGCAAACTGAACCAAAACCTTCTTCTCTTCTATACGGGGCTGACGCACAGCGCTGGCGAAATCCTTGAGGAGCAGAACAGGAGCGTTGCAAGTGAAGAGGACAAATTCAACAGCCTCATTAAGATGACGGCGCTTGTCTACGATATGCGCGACGCGCTCTCATCGGGAAAACTCGACGATTTCGGAGCGATTCTTGACGAGAACTGGAAGCTGAAGCGCAGCCTCACAAATGCAATATCAAATGATTTCATCGACAAATACTACAAAATCGCCATGGAGAACGGAGCGCTCGGCGGAAAGTTGCTCGGCGCGGGCGGAGGCGGGTTTCTCCTGTTCTACTGCCCGGAAGAGAGGCAGCTTCGACTCAAGGCTGCGCTCAGCGACCTAACTTTACTTCCGTTTGACATGGAGAACAGCGGGACGAAAGTCGTGTATGTAGGGAACAAGGATTGGGCATGACGAGGTGGCTAAAATGAAAGCATTGGTTGCAGGCGGAGCGGGATTTATCGGGAGCCACCTCATCGATTCGCTGCTGGAGAAGGGCGATGAGGTGGTATGTGTGGACAACTATTTCATCGGAACGAGGGAGAATATTGCGCACCTTTCCGGGAATCCTAAATTCAAGATTTACGAAAATGACCTGTGCGATTTCGATGTGCTCTCACAGATTTTTGAGGCGGAGAAAATTGACCGTGTGCTCCATCTTGCGGCCAACTCAGACATTCAGGCGAGCGCGAAAAATCCCGGCGTGGAATACAGGAACACCTATACAACGACATTCAACCTTCTTGAGTGCATGAGACTGCACGGCGTAAGGAAACTGTTTTTCGCATCCACATCTGCGGTTTACGGTGCAAAGGACGGGCCGCTCTCGGAGACAACGGCGGATCTCCGCCCTGTCTCCTACTACGGGGCGGCGAAGCTCGGAAGCGAGGCCTTGATTTCCGCTTTCAGCTACATGAACGACTTCGAGTCCCTGGTGTTTCGTTTTCCGAACGTCATCGGTCCGCGTCTCACGCACGGCGTTGTATTCGATTTCATAAAGCGACTCCGGGACGACCCTCTCCAGCTGCGGATTCTTGGAGACGGCACACAGTGCAAGCCCTACATCTATGTTGCAGACCTTGTGGAGGCAATCGTGCGCTTCATGGACACAGGGAGAAAGGGCGTGGAGCTTTACAACCTTGGCGTGGAGGGTGCGACCACGGTCACGAAAATCGCAGACATCGTGTGCGCAAAAATGGGACTGAAAGACGTGGAGTACAAGTACACTGGTGGAAGCGTCGGCTGGAAAGGCGACGTGCCGAAGTTTCAGTACGACCTTACGAAAATTCATGCGGCAGGATGGAATGCCCGCCACAGTTCCGACGAGAGCGTGGAGAGAACGGTCGAAGAGGTGCTTTCGTGCTGGCGGTAATCATGGCCGGCGGGAAAGGAACCCGCCTAGTACAGCTCACCAAAGGCGAGATTCCCAAGCCCATGGTCGAGATACTCGGAAAACCCCTCATCGAGTGGCAGGTCGAAGCCATCAAGAAAAACGGGATTTCTGAAATCATATTCGTGATAGGGCATCTCGGCTCCGCAATACGGGGGCATTTCGGCGACGGCTCACGATTCGGCATCAAGGCTGAATACATAGAAGAAACAGAGCCGCTCGGAACTGCCGGCGCGCTTTTTTATCTAAAAGACAGAATCGGGAACGAGCCTTTCCTGCTCGTGTTCGGCGACGTGCTATTCGACATAGACCTTGGCCGCATGGCGGATTTCCACACGAAAAACAATGCTGCGGCAACTCTTTTTGTGCATCCGAATTCCCACCCGTTCGACTCCGACCTTGTGGAGCTTTCTCAAGGCGGAAAAGTCACTGGATTTCATCTAAAGCTAGGCCGGCGTGATTTCTGGTACAGGAACTGCGTGAACGCGGGGCTGTACATCATCAGTCCCGAAGTCTGCGGCAGCGTGTCTGCCCCGGTCAGAACCGACTTGGAAAAGGACGTTCTCTCCAAGCTGGTTGCCGAAGGCGCGGGCGTTTTCGCCTACAGAAGCCCCGAGTACATAAAGGACATAGGCACGGTCGAGCGGATTGAGCAGGCAAAGCGCGATATTGAGAGTGGTCTTATCGGGATGCGCTGCCTTAAAAAACAGCAGAAATGCATCTTCCTTGACAGGGACGGCACTGTGACCAAGTACAAGGGGCTGCTTTCCTGCATAGATGACCTTGAGCTTGAAGACGGAGTTGCTGCGGCAATCAGAAAAATCAACTCGTCCGGCTGGCTGTGCGTGGTGGTGACAAACCAGAGCGTAGTCGCGCGCGGACTTTGCTCGTTGGACGATGTGGAAAAAATCCACATGAAAATGGAGACGCTCTTGGGGCGGGATGGCGCGTATTTGGACGATGTGCTTTTCTGTCCGCATCACCCTGACAAGGGCTACCCGGAGGAGAACCCCGCGTACAAAATCCGCTGCCGCTGCCGGAAGCCCGCAACGGGAATGCTAGAGGAGGCGGCAGCGCGCTACAACATAGACCTCCCCATGTCATGGATTGTGGGCGACACGACGCTCGACATACAGACAGGCAGAAATGCGGGAACGCACACAGCCCTCGTTCTGACAGGCGAGGCCGGCAAAGACGGAAAATATGCGGCAATCCCGGAGCTTACGGGAAGCACGCTTCTTGAAATTGTGGACAGAATAATGGGAGGAAAATAAATGGCAGACTACACACAGGAGATAAGGGACTATATTGAGCTTGAGAAGGCCACGCTCTCAAAGCTCGATGTGAACGCAATCAACAACGCGATGAACCTCATCATCGATGCTTACGAGGGCAGGCGCACAATCTACATATTCGGGAACGGCGGCTCCTCGGCCACGGCGAGCCACTACCAGAACGACTTCAACAAAGGAATCAGCGAACACGTGGAGAACAAGTTCCGTTTCCAGTGCCTGAACGACAATATGGCGACAGTGATGGCCATTGCGAACGACATCGGCTTTGAGGAGGTGTTCCGCTTCCAGCTCAGGAACAGGCTGGAGCCGGGCGACATCGTGATTGCCATATCGGGGAGCGGCAACTCTAAGAACGTGCTCAACGCGGTGGAGTACGCCAGAGAATGCGGGAACAAGGTCATCGGCATGACGGGGTTCTCGGGCGGCAGGCTGCGGGAACTTTCCGATGTCTCGTTACACGTGCCCGTCATGAGCATGCAGACCACAGAGGACATACACATGGTGTTCGACCATCTGATTATGAGCATTTTCTACAAGACGCTCTGTGGAAAAGAGCATTTGAGGAAATAGTTTTTATGCCAGAGATTTCTGTCATCATTCCTGTCCGCAACTCCGCATCTACGCTTACCCGCTGCCTTGAAAGCGTAATATCACAGACGTATTCAGACTGGGAAGCACTTTGTGTGTATGATGATTCTGATGACAATTCTCTCGCTATTATCAAAAAATACTGCGAAAAAGACAGCCGCTTTGTTCTCGTGCGCGGGCGCGGCGTGAATCTCTCATGTGCACGGAACGACGGAATGAAATCGGCATCAGGCAAATACATTTTGTTTTTGGATTCAGACGATGCTTTTTTGCCGAATGCGTTTCTCCGCGTCAAGGCGGAGTTTGAAAAGCGTGGGTGCGACATCATTGTTTTCGGCACGAAGCTTGAACCCAACAACCCCCGCGTGGACTGCCGGCTCCAGCTTTCAATGAGCACGCCTAACAAGTTTTATCGCAGCTTTTCCGCAAAAGCCCTGTTTGGCGAGCCATCCGCACGTCCATTTGTCTGGAGGAACGCATTCCGCAGGGAATTCATCGAAAAAAACTCGCTCTACTTTGACGAAGGCTGCAAGGTCGGCGAAGACCACGTTTTTCAGCTTTGCGCTTTTCCGTTCGCAGAGAACGGCATTCTGTTCATAAAAGACAGTCTGTACCGATACACCTGGAGCAGAAAAGGTTCGTTGATGGACACATACAACAGAAACTCTGTTTTTAAGCTCAAGGGGCATATCAAAATGGTGGACTCTGTTTTCCTTTATTGGGAAAAACGGGAATTCAGCCGCATATCCAAAAAAGACATCTCCGTCTGGGCGCTGTATTTTTTGACAGAAGAGATCCCATATCTGCCGAATGAAAAACTATGCGCCCTGTCCGGCGACCTTGACGAGCTGTTCCATGCGCATATCGATGACAGAACATTGCGCTCTCTTCCGCGCGTGACAAGAAAAAAAGCGTTAAAACTTCAGAGCCACAGGACATACACAAAAAACCGCTTCATAATATTTTCCGGGCAAATGTGGTGGTGCTGGCATTTCGGCGGAGCTGGCATCGCCATGCGCCTGCTTTTCGCACGGACACGAAGATGCATAGAAAACAGGACAGCATTTTTGGAGGGAGCATGCCAAAAGTAACAGCGTTGATGCCATTGTACAACGGCATAACATACATAAAAGAATCTCTGGAATCGGTGCAGGCGCAGACATTTAAAGACTGGGAATTCATAATAGTAAACGACTATGGCAGCGATGATGGCTGCGCGGACATAGTACGCTCGTATGCAGAAAAGGATTCCAGAATAAAGCTTGTCCAGGCAGAAAAACGTCTGGGCCTTGCCGCGTCCCTGAACCTGGGGCTGGACATGGCGCAGGGAGAATACGTAGCCCGCGTGGACGTGGACGATCCCTCAAAGCCTGAGCGTTTTGCAAAGCAGATTGCCTTTATGGACACTCACCCAGAGATTTGCTTGTGCAGCTGCTGGCAAACATCGGTTACGCCTTCGCGCAGCTATGTTCAAAAGGTTGCGTGCGAGCCGCATGAACTTGAAGCCTCAATGATTTTTGGATGTGAAATCAGCCATTGCGGTGTTATGCTCAGAAAGCATGTATTTGATGAACATAAATGGCGGTATAACCCAGCTTACCTTGGTGAAGATTACGAACTTTGGACCCGTGCGATGAACGAAGGCGCGATTATGGCTAATTTACCTGAGCCGCTAGTAAGCCACAGGTGGGGTTTCGGTAACATCAGTATTGCCAAAGGCGAATCACTCCGCGAAGAAGTTCGCCAGATTAGCATGCGGTCATTGGCATGGATTGGTGTGCACATATCGGACTATGACAATGAGCTCTTTTCCGGCTGGAGAAACGAGCCTTTGGACTATGCAAAAACCAATCCACAGAAATTCCTATTGCAGGTACATACTTTGATTGTGGAAATTCTGGAACGGAACAATATTGCAGAACGTTATGATGACACAATGCTGCGAAAAGTATTGTTGCAGAGATGGAACTGGGCAAGAAGGTGTTGCGGACTTTCTCCTTCCGCAACGTTTACAAAAAACAGTTTGGATGAAATCAAACAGTCTACGCCACGGGCAAAAAGGAGGCATCCCATGAAAAAACTGCTAATGCCACTCGCGCACCTATCACGGCGTGTTGTTCGCGAGCTGATGAAGGACGTGATCACCGATGTGGACAAGAGAATTGAAAGCTGGACATGGGAGAGATTTAAACGAATTCGAGATATTATAAATACTTTAGAAATGAAAATTAAGGAACCTGTCTACACACCATTTTATCATGGAGAAAAGATTCGTATACTATTTTTATTTCAAGCCGCATCATTCTGGCCAAGTTGGGAGTCATTTTATCAAGAATGTAATTCTGATGACAGATTTGAAGTAATCTTTGCTTTTCTGGATGAATTATACGGTGATACTACACAAATGAAATCTGCAAAAGATTTCCTTACAAAAATGAATATCCCATATAGCATTTATTCGGATTTACTTCTTGAAACTTTCAAACCACATGTTTTTGTTTTGCAAACACCGTATGACGAATATCATAGGAAGCCAAATGTTAGGTCGAATGTGTTGAAGCGAAAAGGAAATCGGCTTGTTTATGTTACATATGGAATAGAGATCGCCGATACTGAAAATTCACGCAAAGACCATTTTGAAAGAGATGTAATCAAAAATTGCTGGAGAATCTATACTTTCTCTCCCAGAATGAAGCTAGATTATATGATATACTGCCAAAATTATTGTGCAGTTCAAAGTGTTGGTCATCCTAAATTTGACGGTTTATATTATAGGAAACGCTTTTCGTTGTCCGAAGATGTCTCAAGTATTGTTGCAGGGCGAAGGATTGTTCTGTGGCATGTTCATTTCCCCAAATATATACCTCAAATAGATGGAATAAAAAAACTTGCGACACCATATCTGACAGAGTATTTGAATTTTGTTGAATATGTTCGGAATAAAAAAGAACTGTTTTTCATTTTTCAGCCACATCCAAAATTTCTGGACTGCAAGGCTCCTCTTGATATTCAAGCCCATAGCATTATCGACCAATTAAACCAACTTGAAAACGTATACATCGATTGGAAAGATGACTACAGGAACAGCCTTATGAATGCCGATTGCATAATTACAGACCGCAGCGCCGTAATGATAGAAGCGGGCGCTATTGGTGTTCCCGTGCTGTACATGTCCAACGCCGACTACTACGAGCCGATGACCGCCGCAGTCATGCCGCTGGTGGAAAGCTACTATCAGGGGAATTCCGCGCAGGACATGAAGAGCTTTTTGGAGCGGTTCCAGAAAGGCGAGGATCCCAACAAGGAAAAACGTGAGGCTGCCTTTCGCCAGTGCATTCCGTTTTTTGACGGAAAATGCGCCGAGCGGATTAAAGAGGACATTGTTTTATCGCTTGAAGCGGAGAGAGAGTCCAGCGTGGAAGCTCAGCTCCAGCGCCAGACGGCGCAGCTGGAAGAACGTCTGAATCACCTTGAGGCGCAGATTCAAAGACGGTCCGAGGAACAGGAGAGGCAGCTTTGCAAAGAAATCGAGCGTTGGACATGGGACAGGTATAAGAGGACAAAAAACGAGCTTGTCTCCCAGACGTTCGAGCTTCTGCACCATGACAACCCCAAAAAGATGCAGGATCTCATGTCGCGCTCACCAACCTACGATTTCGCCTTCTACCTTGACAACAGATTCGGCTCAATCGAATCGGCGCAGCACGTCCTGTACACGGTGTTCCAGTTTTTGCCGCACAAAAGCGTTGTGGACTTTGGTTGCGGCTCAGGCACGTGGCTTTGGGTTGCGCAGGCGTTCGGCGCACAGGACGTGCTCGGACTTGACGGGGAATATGTTCCCGATGGAATGCGGATGCTCCACGGCGGACAGTTCATGCCATGCGATTTGGAAAGACGGCAGGAGCTGCAAAAAAAATACGACCTAGCCATGTCGCTGGAGGTGGCCGAACACCTGAGCCGCGAGTCCGCAGCTGTTTTTGTGGAAAGCCTGTGCGCAGCTTCGGACATTGTGCTGTTTTCTGCTGCGCACCCCGGACAGGGAGGCGACGGCCACATAAACGAGCAGCCGGTGGAATACTGGATTGAGAAATTCGCGGTGCACGGTTACGAACCCATACAAATCCAACAGCTTTTTTCTACCGACCAGCACATAAAAAAATGGTACAAGGACAACATCATCCTGTTTGTTACTGGGCAAATATGCCAGGACATAAAAGATGCGATGGAAAGAGTGAGGGTGGGGGGATGAGTCATGGTCTTTCACGGACGTATGTGAATCACTTATGAGAGGCGAAAACTTCAAGCGGGCATATTTTTACATCTCCAGAAGCAGGAATCCCACCTGGTGCAAGTGGCTCGGGGCGGATGCAACAAAATCGACCACAGATTGCGACATATCCAGAGGTGGAGATATCGAAGGTATATGCCACAGGGACGTGCTGCGCTTCAACAAGCAGAGCCTTGCGTTTTATTCTGAGGTCTTGCCATATTTTTATGGGTACATCGAAGCCAACATCCCTATGAAAAAGGAATACACGCTCCTTGATGTTGGCGCAAGGACGGGGACAGGCTCAAATTTCATCGGACAGATGTTTGCCGACACAGATTGGGGGTACAAGCTGAAACTGACTGTTGACACCACTGACACAAGCCGAGACTGGAACGACTACATCAAGCTCATGCCCTACATTAACAGGAGCTACAACACCGATATTTTTGACATGAAAGAAAAGACATATGACATCTGCTTCTGTTCACATACGATAGAGCATGTAGACAATCCCGTTGACTTCGTGCGTCAGCTGAAAAAGATAGCAAAGCAGTTTGCATTCATAACTTGCCCATTTGGAGAAGTGAATCCGATACCCGGGCATCACACAATAACAAAAGAAATTGTTGAAGAATGCAATCCAAAATACGTAACGACCTACAAATCGGTCAACAGGTGGAGGTAGGAACTGGAATGTGTAGTGTTTGTGGTATAGAAATCGCCATAATCATGGATGCGATTGCCCTCAGTGGCCTTGGCAGAAAAACGGGAGACAACGCCTGATGCTGTTCAACTCATACCAATTCATGTTCTTTTTCCCAGTGGTGGTGCTGCTTTACTTCTGCGTTCCTCAAAAGGCGAAAAACCATCTTCTTCTCGTGGCAAGCTACATTTTCTACATGGGCTGGAATCCTAAGTACGCGCTTCTGCTACTTGCCTGCACATCAGTCACGTTCGCCGCCGCGCTCCTGCTTGAAAGGCACAGCGGACACAAGAAGGTGTTTGTGTGCATTTCAGTGGTGCTTGTTATGGGGCTTCTCTTCTATTTCAAATATCTTTCGTTTTCCGTGCGTTTCGCAAATTCCGTTCTGGCACGGCTCGGCATTGCATTGAAGATTCCAAGGAATGACATCGTGCTTCCCGTTGGAATCTCGTTCTTCTCGTTCCAGGCAATCGGCTACCTGGTAGACGTGTACCGCGGAGACGTGAAGGCAGAACGCGGCTTTCTCAGATACGCGCTGTTCGTATCGTTTTTTCCGCAACTGGTGGCGGGGCCAATCGAAAGGAGCCGCAATCTGATTTCGCAGCTTTCAAAAACATATTCCTTTGACTTTTGTCGTGCCAAAGATGGACTTTTTACCATGCTGTGGGGCTACTTGTTGAAGATGGTGATTGCGGACAGGGCCGCCGTTTTTGTGGACGCGGTGTACGGATCGTGGCGAACTTGCGCCGGCTCGCAGCTTGCGGTGGCAACGCTCCTTTTTGCGCTCCAGATTTACTGCGATTTCGCCGGCTACTCGCTGATCGCACAGGGAGCGGCAAAAGTTCTCGGAATACGCCTAATGCGGAATTTTGACAGCCCTTACCTTTCCTGCTCTGTACACGAGTTCTGGCGGAGGTGGCACATCTCGCTTTCTACCTGGTTTAGGGACTATCTATACATACCACTAGGGGGGGGTATTGCAGTTCCGCAAAAAAACGGCTGAACATCCTTACAGTGATGACAGTCTCAGGTGTGTGGCATGGGGCAGGATTTAGCTTTGTCGCATGGGGGCTTCTGCACGGCCTGTATCAGATTTTTGATGACATTATAAAACCCTTGCGTAAGCACATCCCACAATTTTTCCAGCTCATTGTTACTTTTGCGGAGGTCTCGTTCGCATGGATATTCTTTAGGGCAGACAGCTTTCTGAACGCGCTGGGCATAATAAGAATCATTTTTACCCGGTTTGACATCCTCGCGTTGTTCGGGGACTGCCAAAAGTTGTATTCGCTAGATGCTGCAAACATACGCCTACTTCTGCGCTGCACACTGCTGCTTTTCGCCGTTGACTTTGCAAACTACAAGGGGCAGAGCGTGAAGGATTGGCTTTTGGGCCGCGAGTGGTACCTGCAGATGGCAGCGTTTGTGGCAGGGGTGCTTTTTGTCGCTGTCTGCGGAATATACGGCCCAGCATACGATGCGGCTGGATTCATCTACTTTCAATTTTGAGGAGAAACGCAATGAAAATCATTTCTATGAACAGAACCAACGCAAAACGCATTTTCAAGGTGGCACTCACCGTTTTTCTTGTTGCCTTTGGGCTAAAGTGCGCCTACAGGATTCTCAGGAACAATACCAGCAACTTCAACTATGACCCCTTCTTCAAGAACAAGACGGACTACGATGTGCTCTTTTACGGCCCATCACACATGAAGGACGGGGTGTTCCCCATGCAGCTGTGGAACGACTATGGGATTACTTCATATAATATCGCGGAAAATGCCTGCTATGTTGATGCGAATTACGGAATGCTGCGGCTTTCTACAAAATACAAAAAGCCCAAGGTTGTGGTGCTTGACGTTGTTATGACGCATGACAACAGGTGGATAACGCAAAAATTTCGGATGCATACGGCAGTAGATGCGTTCCCGCCAAGCTACGCCAAAGCAAAAGTCATCAAGGATTGTTTCATGTATATTCGTGATGATGTGTCTTTTTCGGAATTCATGCATCCGTTCTCGCTGTACCATTCCCGCTGGAACAACAAGGATGTGACATTCGCCTCTCTTTTTGATGGTTCACGGAACAGGGCAATGGGCGCCGACTTGATGATAAACGTTGCTGTTCCTGATCGTTTTTTTCTTGTAGGAGAAGACGAGTGCAAGGAAGCCGATATGACATGGCTCAAAAAATTCATCGCCCACTGCAAGACACACGATATACAGCCAGTCCTTATTGTAATTCCGTATCCAGCGAGCAAGGACGACCAGCGTGTGTACAACTCCGTAGCCCACCTCGCGGAAGAAAACGGCGTTCCCTTCCTGAACATGCTACGCATGGAAATCGTGGATTTTTCCATCGACTGCTACGACCAAGGCTCTCACCTAAACCCTGGCGGAGCGCGCAAAGTCACGGATTATTTGGGGCGCTATCTCGCGAACGAGCTGGGCATAAAAGACCGCAGGACGGAAAATGCGTATTCTGCAAAATGGGACGGCTGGTATGAAGATTACCGCGCCTTTCTCAAAGAGAACATAGAAAAACAGACAAGCCTGAAAAACATACTTATGTTGCTCAGCGACTCGAATTTTGAGGCGCATATAAAGCTCTCCGACAGGTACAAGGCCGATTCTGTGGAAGAGGCTCTGCTCACTCAGATAGCCAACACGTGCACCGTGGAGAAAAAAAGCTTTAAAAGCCTTGGAAGTCTTGACGTGATGGTGGATGTGCTGGATGCGCGGACAAAAGAAATGGTATGCTCATTTTCCTTTTGCAAGGACTCGTCCGAAAATCTGAAGCTTTTCGACCGAGAAAAAAACGACGAGGCCATCAAAAACGCACGCTCACGGTACAGGACTACGGCTCGCTTTGATGTAAAGAACATCGGTAAAAAAGAAAACTCTGTGGAGATAATAAAAAACTCCTCCAAAGAATATTTCACGGCTCCTGCTTGGTACACAACGGACACGGGGAAAGGCTGGAATCTCCAGTGCAATGATCAATCCGTAGATTTTTCATTTCGCTGCGTTGGCAACGGAAATCTTGAGATAGTCATACGAGGCCCCGACTGGAAAGACTTGCGCGGCATACGCACCCCTATGAAAGTAGCCTTAACAGACTTCACAGTGAACGGCGAAAAAATAGTCAGTCGCAGAAAGGTCGTCTGGCATGATGCCCCAGTCAAGTGGAGAAAAGAAGTGACCGATGGCGAACTTGTCACCGTGCACGCCGAATGGCAGAGCGAAAAATAGGCAACCCCCTGCTTACACCCCAAAGCCCTACGCTTCCGAAGAAATTCCCTTTTGACGGTCAAAACCGCTCCGCGTTTTTACCAAAATCACGCCTGGCAAGCAAAATCCGATTAGGTGGAGGATGCTTCTGCACCGATGGTAACCACGCAGGATGGGCATAAAAACGCCCGCAAAGGCAGAACCTGTGCGGGCGAATGCAGCGCTGTAACAACGGGCAGGAACAGGCAAGACTTTCCTGCCACGTTTGCTTATTTTTTGAGCAGCTCGGCGAGAGCGGCGGCTGTAAAGCCCAGGTGCTCTGCCACTGCGTTGGCGGGGCCTGATTCACCAAAATCGTTGAGCGTAAACAGGTCGGCTTTTTTTGCATAACCTTCCCAGCCCATACGGCTTCCGGCTTCGGCAACAACTACACGTTTGGCATTGCCCAGAATCTTCTTCTGGAAAGTCTCGTCCTGCTTTTCAAACAGGGTGCGGTCAAACACAGATACCACTCGGATTTTCTTTCCTTCAACCAGACTCGCGGCTTCAAGGGCCATGTTCACTTCTGAACCGGTAGCAAGAATGGTGATGTCAGGGGTATCGGCACCTTCGCGCACCACATAGGCACCTTTCCGGGCATTCTGCATCCAGTCCTTGTCAGCCTTTTCGTACACGGCAAGTCCCTGCCGGCTGAACGCCATGCACACGGGATGGTCGGTGCTTTCAAGCGCCATTTCCCATGCCACCTGGCTTTCTTCGGCATCACCCGGGCGGAGCACCTGCACATTTGGAATGCAGCGCAGCGCGGCAAGGGTCTCAATCGGCTGGTGGGTGGGGCCGTCTTCGCCAACATAAATGGAGTCGTGCGTAAACACATAGATGTTTGGAATCTTGCTGAGAGCCGCCACACGGAGCGAGGGGCGGAGATAGTCAGAGAACACAAGGAAGGTTGCGCCAAACGCGCGCAGACCGCCATGCAGGTTGATGCCGCTCTGCACCTGGCTCATGGCAAATTCGCGGATGCCGTATTCAATGGTGCGGCCTTTGCGGTTTTCTGGACTGAATGTGCCATCGTCGTTCTTGACCTTGGTTTTGTTCGGCCCCTGCAAGTCTGCGGAACCGCCCACAAGCCACTGATAGCGGTCGGCCATGCAGTTGAGGCTTTTTCCGCTTGAATCGCGGGTGGCAAGCTTGTCGCCCACTTTGTAGGTGGGGGCGGCGGCTTCGGCAGTCTGCGTATGGTTCCAGTAGGCATCCCAAAGTGTTTTTAGCTCGGGGTTTTCTGCGGCCCATGCGTCAAATTCAGCATTCCAGTCGCTTTCGGCCTGTGCAAATGCTTTGCGGCGCTCTTCAAAATACTGGTATGCTTCGGGCACCACATAGAACTGTTCGTTTTCGGGCAGCCCCAGCGTCTTTTTGGCTTCCACACAGCCATCGGCACCAAGAGGAGAGCCGTGCACATCTGCGGTTCCCTGCTTTGGGGCACCTTTTCCGATAACGGATTTGAGGATGATGAGCGACGGCTTGTTTTTCTCAGATTTTGCCACATTCACCAGGTCAATGATTTCTCCAACGTTGTACATGGAACCGCGTAGCACCTGCCATCCATAAGACTCGTAGCGCTTCTGCACATCATCGGTAAAGGTGCAGTCAGTGCAGCCGTCTATGGAGATTTTGTTTTCGTCATAGAAGACAATCAGCTTTCCAAGCTTCAGGTTTCCGGCCAGGGATGACGCTTCGGACGAAACGCCTTCTTCGAGGCAGCCTTCGCCAACGAGAGAGTATGTATAGTGGTCAACAATGGTGTGGTGGCTTGTGTTGAACCGTGCGGCAAGCATAGCTTCCGCGATTGCCATGCCGACTGAGACCGCGATACCCTGTCCGAGCGGTCCCGACGTGCTTTCAACGCCGTCTGTCACGCCGACTTCGGGGTGCCCGGGGCACTTGGAGCCCACCTGACGGAATGTCTTGATGTCGTCAAGGCTTACCTTGTAGCCGGCAAGATGCAGGATGGCATACAGCAGCATGGAGCCGTGTCCTGCGGAAAGCACAAAGCGGTCGCGGTCAACCCAGTGGCTGTTGGCGGGGTTGTGCTTCATCACTTCGCCGTAGAGGGCAGCGGCAATTTCTGCGGCACCAAGCGGCAGTCCAGGATGGCCCGAATTGGCCTTTTGGATGGCGTCCATTGAAAGACTGCGAATTGAAAGTGCTACAGCTTCAATTCCTTTTGTGTTCATACGATGTCTCCTTAAATTTTAAAGTAACGGGCTGTCCGAAAAACAAAGTTCACGAACAGTCCCTGTCTCCGTTCTGGTGTTACAGCCCCGTTCCAGACTGATTTTGAAAGGCCCGCATGTTCTGGCCGAGCACGGCCCGCAGCGAATGCAATCCCTTACCGGGAAGCGGCAGACTGCGCGGTTTTTATGGCTTCCAAAAGCGCAGTCAGGGTGGGCCTGGTTTCCAGCGCCTTCTTGAAGGCGGCGGCACGGAAAAGTCTTGCCAAATCCGAAAGCACCCTGATGTGGCTCTGCGTGGAATGGGTGAGCAGCAAAAACATCACATACACCTGGCGATCGTCCGGAACCTGCATATTTAGCGGGGCACGTGGAAAACAGACCACCACACGTTCCTCAGATTCGGAAGGCACGATAGGTCTTCGCGGATGGGGAATGGCGATGCCGCTGCCCACAGCGGTGCTCAACACGGCTTCACGTTCCAGCAGCTCATGCTCCACCTCTTCGGCAGAAAGCCCCGCAGGAAGCGGAATCATGGCGCACAGGTTTTTATATACTTCTTCAGGCGTGGAGCCTTCAACATCTGCGTACACTCCACCACGCTGAATAAGGCCGCAGACATCGGTTCCGTCCGTCATTGTGTGCCTCCCTGTGCGCCAAAACGCATGTTATTTCACCACTTTAAAGCTGCTGATATGCTGCCGGCGTACCGCCTGTTCAAGGCTTTCGGCGATGTCCTCGTAGTTCCACCGCATTCCTTCAATCGAAAGCCGAAGGGTGTCAGCCTCTTCCTCAACGAACATTCCATCGGCAAACTGCTCAATCATGCGCGTGATGTGGCTGTACAGCTGCGACAGGATGATGAGTTCCTGCTGCGGATATTTTTCCAGAGGAAAACCGGCGGAATCAATCTTGTACACAAGCAAGGCAACTTTGCCGTACAGTTCCAGCGCATCCTGGCGAACCGAGCCTTCGCCTTGGTCAGCAAACCAATTGTAAGTGCTTGCAATTATACCATGTCTTTCGTTCAAGTGCAACAAAAGTTTTTTTTTCTGGGACTGATTCAGCGGGCAATGTTCCGCATACATGCGCATAAAGAGCGCTTCAAAATCTGTGCTTCGGCGGTAGAGCATGTCAAGGATGTATTCATCGAGCACAAAATCGGGGAAGGTATACAACGTGGCCGCGTTCCTCGGAGAAATTGAAAGGTGCGAGTACATGCTGTCAAGGTCATTGCGGTTCCATTCTCCAACGGCTGGAATCTGTACGCCTTTTTTCCATAAACGAGTTTCAACCCCAAAGCTCGTTATAGCCACCTTACGCATGCAGGAAGCAAAGTATTCATCCAGAGAGCCGCACAAAGCCGTGCACAGCTCGTTCCTGTGCTCAAAAAACACGTTGGCAACCTGTTCTTCCATGGTGGCACACGGCCCAAGGCGGGAAAAACTCTGGAGCAGCATTTCCTCCAGCCTGACATACCAGTTGCGCCGCTGCTCTGCGGCATCGCTGGTACCAAAGCGGTCATGGCTTTCGTGCACAACCTGGCATGATATGGCGCCGCTGTTCCAGTCAGTCACACGGCACAACAGGCGGTCGCCAAGGGCAAAGCCGCAATGCTCCACCAGATAGGATATGTCTATGCCAGTCAGCCGCACGGTGGCAGGAAGCTCAAAGTCACGGCGCACCATGTCAAGGTCGGCGTTCGCAGGGTCGGCGGCAATGTATTGGGGCGCATATTCTTCGCCATACAGAATGTACAGGTCAATCGCAAAGTCGCTGTCAAGGTTCACAATTTTTGCAGGAAGCTTATGTCCTGCCACTGAAAATGAAAGGGCCGCGCCGGTCATTTCGCTGTCAACAAACGGAAGGCAGCGGCCGGCAGGAACAAATGCCCCCTGCTCCACTTCGCGTGCAGTTGGTTTTATGCTGAACAGCCGGTCTGTAAACGCACCCGCGCGTGTAATGTACATGCCCCCCTCCAAGGGGAACACAAGCGGATGGGAATCCAAAAACGAGGCGGTTTCACGGCTTGAAGAACGAATTCCGCATGAATTCAGAAAGCTGTTCATGTCACGCACGGAAAAAACATCACGGAAATTTCTGAGGAATTCTTCTGCAACAAATTCAGGCTCCTGTGCCATACCTTTAAGATACTGCATTTTTGAAAAATAGTAAAACAATTCTGAAACACTTTTCGGGAATTTTGCACAAAGGGCGGCCCTCCCTCTCGGCGCACAAGCGATAGAAGGGTAAAGCGAATACAGGACATCGATTTGCGACAATCCTGCAAAGTTTTAAGTCCGCTTAAATATTATGCTGAATCAGCGCGAGCCGTACCTGCCCTGATTCGTTCGCAGCAGGCATATGCGGTTTTTTAAGTGCGCACAAAGGCTCGGCGGCTTGCTAAAACCGAAGCGTTAAAACATTCTTAAAATTGCGCGAAAAACAGACATTGTACTGTCTTGCCATGGAATTGCCACAAAGCAGTTTAAGGACGCCATCATCAAGCACAAACCGGCATTGGAGCCTATCCTGTCCAGCAAAAATGCGCTATTTTGCGCCACCATGTATCAAAACGACTCAAATATCTTTGCCATGATGACACACCTGCGCACAAATGCCCATGGAACCATGTTGGGCCTGTGCAAGTTGCAGCGTTTTTTATTCGACCTTATCCACATTTTGCAGCCAAAATGTTTTTGCGAGAGCGCCACACAAGACTTTTAGACATAATGTTTCCATGCATTTTCCACTCGTTTGCTGAATTCTACAATAAAATGTCCGCCATAATCAGTTAAGTTCCGTTTTTTTTGCAAAAAAAACAGTGCAGTAAAAATTTGGCACGCAATCTGCTTGTATTCTTAGTGTACGGCGCAAGCCGCACAAATCCAAAAGGCGGGCGGCCACAAACCGCACAGGCCAAAATCTATGGAGGTAATACCATGAACGAACTTTCACTTTTGAACACACTGTTTTCAGCCCCGGATTTCGGATTCAACTTTCCAGCCTTTACACGCCACACGGACGTGCCCAGCGTGGACGTAAAGGAGACAAAAGACACCTACGAGCTTGCCATGGATCTGCCGGGCAAAACCGAAGCCGATGTTGACCTGTGCCTCAAGGACAATGTGCTCACCATCGCTTCCTCAAAAGAAGAGCAGAGCGAAAAAAAGAGCAAAGAGGCAAAAGACGAAGGCCAGTGGCTCATCCGGGAGCGCCGCTCGTCAAGCTTTACCCGCCGTTTCTCGCTGCCCAAAGACTGCGACAGCGAAAACGTCACGGCGAACTTCAAGAACGGCGTGCTCACGGTAACCATTCCGCGCAAGTCTGAATCCAAGGAAAAACGGATTGCCATAACAGTGGCATAAGCCGCACGGCATTCCACGCACAAAGGCCGTTTCGGGCCGCAACACCTGGCGCACAACCGCGCCGGGTGTGTTTGTTTTACTGCACGTGAGCCGGTGAAAATACGGAGCGAAGTATTTCACAATAAAACCATCTGCTATGCGGGTGGTGGGCAAAGGCTCGCAGCCGCAAGAACTTTCCTCCTAAGCGTTACAACAAGATTGTTCAAGCCTGTTACGCATCGCAAATGAGGAAAGCGGATGGCAAACACTAAGGACTCTCCGGGCCATGAAATGGCTGTGAAAATACAACATCGTATTTACACCTAAATTACAGAAGGAAGGCAATATATAGACAGTACCGGGAGAGCATCTGACGGCTACTGAGGTAGTTGTGCAATTAAAAGGAGGTGGAGATAGAGGGTGCTTGATGTCCTGCCACATACACCTGTTGGCAGGCATACCGCCGAATCACGCCGTGTCGCAGTTCTATGTTTTGAAAATTATTTTCACTCCTTCCGACTTATGCCTCTGCCAGCCCAGTTCCAGCAGCGGCACCGATTTTCGCGCCGCAATGATGTCCTTGCAGCCGATGTTTGCCGTGCATGGCGGACAGCCCCGCCCGGCTCCTCCATCCCTAGCATAAAATCGCATTTTCTGATACACTCGCATTTCAGTATGGAAACTGAATATTGCTTTGGAAACGCGCTTCTCAAATCAATGGGTGTCCATGCTGTTTTTGCGTGGCGTTAGGGCGAGTTTCTTTTTTGGAACTCGCTTTTTTTGTGCAGGAGTTGAACCATGAAACGGACGGACATCAATAAGGTTATGATTATCGGCTCGGGGCCGATTGTGATTGGGCAGGCGTGCGAGTTTGACTATTCGGGGACGCAGGCGTGCAAGGCTCTGCGCGAGCAGGGCTAC
>JAFLSN010000035.1 GCA_022510905.1 Treponema sp. | reverse complement strand
ACAGAAGATTTGTGTTATCCGCAAACGCCCCTCGCAGCTGCGGTGCCGCACACCCGCACCGTTGCTAGATTATGCTCCCGTGCCCACGCGGTACTGTACACCCGCGCCACTGCGGTATTCTGCTACCGCGCACATACGGTACCGTACACCCGCGCCACTGCGGTATTCTGCTACCGCGCCAACGCGGTACTGTGCTACCGCGCGTCCATACAACAGAGTGTATGACAGTAATACAGCAGAATGTATGAGCAGCCGACAGCCTAGTGTATTGGCGCGATGCACCAGGCTGTATCGGCGTGGCCTGTTGCGCGGCCAGTTCCTGACCGCCGTGAGCATCCTGCCGGAGCCTCTTTTTTGGGCGACGTTCCGCCACCGCTCCGGGTGCCGGCCTTTCGGGGGAGCTTTCCCGCGAGACCGTGGCGCGATAAAAGCCCCTGCCACTACACCGCGCCCGGAGCGGCAAGCGTGTGAATCTTGTCCACCGCCCGCTGCTGTGCCTGCAAGATGTAGCTGTGGATGACCGTCTCGGAGACTTCGGAAATCTTTGAGGCGAACATCATCACCAGCTTCACGCTGCCGCCCTCCGGGAACGAGCCGACCACGAGCATTTGACAGCTCACCGCTTTGCGCTCCAGCGTGAGCGTTGCGTCACGGACGAGGCTTTTGGACGGGAACGCCTCGGCGAACTTCGCGTCCACGGTGCAGGACACCCCAGCCATGCTGATGTCATGGCATTTTAGGTTGTACATCTTGTTGTCCACGATAGCGTGCAGCACAGCCTTATCGTCATCTGTACCATCGGCGCGGACGAACTTGCGCCGCCCTTTCGCGTTCAGACCGTCCAGCGCCGCAGCTATTGGCTCAAGCGAATTTGCGGCATCGGCTATCCGAATAAAGCCGCCGGTGAAACGCGCCTTGTTCGCAAAAGCCGCCTCATCGAACGAATCCCCGCGGTACATCACGCAGACGGTGGGCGTAGCGTCGCTCCCGCCGTCGTTCAGCGCGTTGATGAACGGAATCCAGCTTTCCGCGCCTGTGCCGTCGTCCAGATTCAGAATGAGAATCGCGCCCGGAAACTGCGCGACAACCGCCTCCGCCCCATCCCTACTTGGAATGAAACTCGCGTCGAATTCGCGTGTCACGAGTTCGGGGATTGTCGAGTAGACGATTGCCGACGATGCGTTCAGGAAAAGCACCTTCCGCCCGTACTGAAAATTGCGGGATTTTTCATCCATGACTGATAAACCTCCTCTTTTCGCCGCACAGGACTTCCTGCCTGCAGTGTCCAATCTCCGTGTCCGCGTAGCCGATGAACGCCGCGTACTTCGCCCTGCCCCCAGTGGGCGCGTGGGTGTTCCCATGCCGCACGAACGTCTTGTACGCACCGTCACTTGCCGCCCGCCCGTCCGTGCGCTGCAACGTGAGGTCGCGCACAGCATCGTTCGCCGCCTTGCCCCGCTCCACGGACAGGAAATGAGCCGCGCTGTTCATTCCGCCGATGCAGGATGCCTGGATTTCGTTCATAACTGACCCTCCTTTTTTATATTTTCACCGCCGCAAGACCATGGCGGGTGCTTCCGTCCCTGCGAATTTCCCCGCGCAAAAGCCGTCCGCAGAATCCCCTGCAGAAAATCCGCGCTTTCTGACATGCGCAAACGAATCTGCCGCGCACGATTTATGCTTCCAAAGATGTGTAGAAGGAATTTGCCGTGTCAAATCCGCTTTTCCAGACCTGCGGGAATGAATTTGACACACATGATTTGTGTTCCAAAAGCCGAGTGAACGAATTTCTGCACAAAATTCGTGTTTGTCATGCAACGCGAAGAAATCCGCAGCAGCAAATTCGTGCCTGTCGTGTGTCGCGGAGGAATCCGCCGCGCCAGATTCGCTCTTCCAGACTTGCGGAAACATATCAAATGCGACTTGCGGATACTTTTCGATCCGGGGGAACGGTTCAAATGGTATCTGGAAGCTGTTTTCAACTTGCGCAGACATGTAAAGCGCAGTCCGCTGGCATTTTCCGGGCCGCGTGCAGCTGCAAGCCGTGTTTTCTGCGTGTTTTTTGGGTGGGGGAAGGTCACCTGGCGAGGGAAGGCGGTTCCTGTGGCCGCGCGGAAAAGGCGGCGCACGGCGCTGACAGGCTGACGTATATCTGTAGCGCGGCGCTATGCAGATGGCATGGGGGGGGTAAAATGGAAGTGTGTCTGCTCCGTTTATGCGCGTACATGCTATCCATGCATCCAGTATAAGGAAAATCGCCTTTCGTGTCAAAAGAAGGCGGCAACGCGAACGGCGGGCAAAAACAGGCACCACTTGACAAACGCAACGGAAAGCGTGTATAAGTTATCCCCATATTTGCCCCAAAAGCGCATTGACTAAAGTACATAATTCTGTATAATACCTACCATGGGCATTCAGTCGGAATCAGCATTGGCACAGGCATACACGCTGGTCGAAACCGGAGAAGCGGAACAGGCCAAACGGGTGCTTGAACAAGCGCTCACCGCCGACCTTGACAACAACGACCTTGTGTTTGCCGTGCACTGCTGCAACTTTTGGCTCGATACACTTGAAGCGCTGCCTTCGCTCGACGGCTTTGACCAGAGCGAGGCTCTCGTGAGCCAATGGAAGCAGTTCAGGGTGCTCGTTGCAAGCGAAAAAAATCCATCGGAACGTACCGTGTATGCATTCAAAAAATGCGTGTTTTCGCTGGCACTAGAAGGCTACAATGTTGCGGGAAGCGAGAAAAACAGCCGCATGAGGGCTGAAATCTGCCGTAAAATCGGACTGTGCTACAAAAAGCTCGGTTCATACGAAACGGCTCTTTCGCACCTCACCGAAGCCAACACCCTTTCACCCGGAAGCGCTCCCGTGCTGGCAGAAATGGCCGACTGCTACGACCTGTGCGGCGAAACGAACATCGCGAAGGTGCTGTTCCGCGAAGCCTTTTTTGTGGGTGCAAAAGACATCGACCTCGCCTTTCTTGATTCGCCTTTGATTTCGCTCGTGGTGCAGGAAACAGCCTCGCACGGCCATGTCGGACGGCTGCTGCAGGAATGGATTCCCGTGTACGGTGTTATAATGGGAGTGTTCAACAAAACTCGGGAACTGCGCTCGCAGGAAGTGGGACACCTGCTGCAAGACATCTACGCCGAAGAAAACGCCCTGAAAGACGCGGCAAACGACCGCATGCTAATCACGCCCAGGCTCATGAACCTGTACCTCAGGCTCATGGATTTTTACATGGCAACCAAGGCCAGCAGCCAGAAGCTTACGGAAGTGCGGCTCAAGATAAAGATTCTTGACCCGGAAATATACAACGCCCTGTACGCCCGGACATAACAGGCGTACCAGCCCAAATCGGTTCATGGCCTACGGCGCAGGTCTGAAGCGCATAGCAAAACATCGGGAATGCCACAGCGCGTTAAGGTCATTTCCAAAACGCAGGTGGCACCACAACAAGTCACCATATCGAGGAGTACATTATGTCTGAGGAGCTTGAAAATTCAGTCCGTGAAATGCTCAGGGAAGAGACCTGGACGCGGGCCGGCATCAACAACTTTACCAAGAACAACCTGGTGGAACTTGCCGGAACACTTGAAAAGGCGCGGGCCGAAAACAGCGAAGAAGCCATCAAAGCCATCTGTGACGAACAGCTGAGCCACAATGCAAAAGACAGCATCATCGCCCTCTATCTCTCTGGCATGATCGGGCTGCGCTCGGGTTCCCTGGACAACAGCGCGTTGGTCAATCTGGTAGATATATTTGAAAAAAACCACAAGGAATCCCTCGTGGAGCACCTGTGCAAGACCATTCTCGAAGAAGACCCCCAGAACAAATTCGCGCTCCGAAAACTCGCAGGATTTTACAAAGACACGAACGATGACCAGGTGTGGGAGCTGTACGAACAGATTGTAAAGCTTGACTTTGAGGAAGCCGACATAGCAAAGATTCTGGCCGACCGCTATGACAAGCAGGGCAACGAAGAATCGGCCATCAGCTATTATAAAAAGGCCCTGCTCCGCTACATCACACTGCGGAACACAAACGCCGTCAAGGAAGTGTGGTCAAAGCTGGTGTCGTTAATCCCGGAAGAAATAGACTTTTTCCTGCTGGCCCAACGCAAGGTGTCGAAATCCATAAGCGAAGACAAGAGCGCCCTGCTCATGCAGGAGCTGTACCAGTACTACAAGAACACGGCCAAGTGGGACACCGCCATCGACATACTGAAGCTCATCCTTGCAATCGACAACAAGGACAGCTGGGCCCGCCGCGAAATCATAGAATGTTTCCGTGGCAAATACGCGGATCACAGCCATCTTGAGGACTACATCAAAAGCTCAAACCTTGCCCAGAGCTTCCGCAACGTGTTCGAAGCCATAGGCGATTTTGAAAAGCACATAGCGTTCGACGCCAACAGCTACGTGTTCCACCGCTCATGGGGCGTGGGCATCATCCGCAAGGTGCAGGGCGACATGCTCACAATCAACTTCGGCAAAAAGAACGGCGTGCACGAAATGAGCCTCAAAATGGCGGTGAGCGCCCTTCAGCCTCTTGCAAAAGACCACATCTGGGTACTCAAGGCCATCAAGAACCGAGACGAGCTCACCAAAAAGATTGAGAGCGATGTCACATGGACGCTCAAGACAATCATCAAGAGCTTTGACAACAACTGCGACGACAAGCGTATAAAGGCTGAACTTGTGCCTTCAATCCTTAGCCCGGGAAAATGGACCGGATGGCATGCAAAGGCGCAGAAAGTGCTGGAAACGGACTCCACATTCGGCGTAAACCCGAACGACATCAACTTCTACACGGTGCGCGACCACGAGATCAGCGCGGAAGAACGGCTCGCAAACGAGTTCAAGGCCGAGAAGTCATTTTTCTCGCGGATTGACATCTTCATGCGCTACTCGCTCGACGATTCCACCGACAAGACCGACGAGCTGTTCTCCGACATGTACAGCTATTTTGCGGGTTACCTCAAGTCATTCACAAACGTGAACGAGCAGGTGGTCGCCTCGTACCTCGTGGTGCAGAACATAATCCGCCGCATCCCCAGTTTTACAAACCCTGCAAAGTTCACCTTCGCCCAGCTGTACGATGAGATAGCGAATCCACGAGAAACATACCTCGCGCTAAAAGACACAAAAAACACTTCTCTCAGGCAGGACTTTATCGCCGCCGTGCGCCAGCTTCCGAACTGGGACAGCCAGTTTGTGCGGCTTTTTCCCACGGTGCTTTCACCGACGCTAATCACAGCGCTGATCGAGTCGGGAAAAACAGACAAAGTGCAGCGCCTTGTGCAGGACAGCTTTGATGACTACCGCACGTACCGCAACGCCGTCATCTACTTTTACCGCGAAAGCCGCAAAGAAGAGTGGTTCAAGGCATCGGGAATTCCATTTGAAAAGCAGCTGGTCACGCTTGTGAACATCATCTCCGTGTGCTACCGTGAAATCAACAACCACGTGAACACCACTGAAAACAAAAAGACAATCAAGGCCGCCACCACCCTGCTCTTCAACGACAAAGACGAGAACGACGAAAAAGTGAATACGATGCTTTCGTACATGCTCTCGCACGACACGGACACGATCACGCGCATGTACACGATGGTGAACGATGTAAAGGATCTGGACGCCATCTACAAGGCCCAGCTGCGCACTGGAATCCTGAACAAGCATCCTGATTTCAAATTTGAAGAATCGGAAGTCAAACAGGAAGCGCCAAAAGGACTGCTAGTTACGCAGAAGCAGCTTGACGCAAAGAAGGCCGAGGCCGACAATATCGAAAAGGTTGAAATCCCCAAGAACGCGGAGGAAGTGAACGAAGCCCGCGCCAAGGGAGACTTGAGCGAAAACGCGGAATACGAAACGGCAAGGAACAAGCAGAAGCAGCTGAACGCCGAGCTCTCAAGGCTCAAAGAAGAAATCGCGCGTGCCGTGGTGTTCGACCCCACCACAATCACAACATCGATGGTATCATTCGGCACCACCGTGCAGCTGCACAACAACGCCGACGGCACGGATTTTACGCGCACAATACTGGGCCCGTGGGAATCCGCCGCGAGCGAGACCGACGAAGTGATTTCGTACCTTTCGCCGTTCGCAAACGCAATCCTTGACGCGAAGGCGGGCGACACGATTCAGTTTACCGTGCGCGGAACCTCATGGGACGTGACGATTCGCGAAATAAAAGCCGCAAAGCTTTAGATCCGCAGACGTACCGCCATGAAGATTGTTTCCTGGAACGTAAACGGCATTCGGGCTGTTGAAAAAAAGGACTTTGTGCCATGGCTTTTAAGCTGCGGCGCAGACGTGGTGTGCCTGCAAGAAACCAAGGCGCGGCCCGAACAGCTCTCGGAGGAACTCCGTTCCCCCCGCAGCGCAGAAAAATATGAAGACGAACCACTGTTTTCTGCTGCCCTTTCAAAAACGGAAGAGGCGGAGCCCCAACAGTGGTATTCGTACTTTTATTCGGCGCAAAAAGCCGGCTATTCCGGCACCGCAATCTACACGCGCACCGAGCCGGATTCAATAGAGCCGCTCGGTGTTCCCGCCTTTGACGATGAGGGGCGTGTGACCATAGCGCATTTTAAGGATCTCGCCGTTATTTCAGCCTATTTTCCAAACAGCCAAGGCCCCGGGCTCAGGCTCGACTACAAACTCGCTTTCTGCGACGCCATATACAAAAAATGTAATGAACTTGTAGCGCAGGGAAACAATATCGTGCTCTGCGGCGACTACAACATCGCGCACAAGCCGATCGACCTTGTCCATCCGAAGGCAAACGAAAAGAACGCAGGCTACCTTCCAGAAGAACGCGCCTGGATGGATTTTTTTACCGCGCACGGCTTTACCGACACATTCAGAAACCTGTGCGCAGAACCCGGGCAGTACACATGGTGGAGCTACCGCCAGCATGCCCGCGAAAAAAACGTGGGGTGGCGCATCGACTACCACTGCGTAAACAACGGCTTTCTGCCGCACGTAAAAGCCAGTACAATCCTGCGCGATGTGCAGGGAAGCGACCACTGTCCTATACTCCTTGAGCTTGAATAACACCCAAAGCTCCCGGTGCAAAAGCATGGCTTCAAGCCGGTGGCTGGCTTCGCAGGAGCGCAGTGTGTACACTTTCTGCATGAACCACCTTTCCTGCCCATGCGGAACAAGGCACAACGGCGTGACAAAAAAGCCGAACCATACCTTCATATCGGCTCCCGCTTTTCCACATAAAGAATTTACAGCGCCAACTGGCATCGGAACGTGTAGCCTACTTGACCAAAACAATCAAAATCCGTTACAATAGCCCTCGCCACCATGTGGCCTGGCTTGCAGGAATCCGCTACTTCCTGCGGCAAATACTTGTAGCTTGAGGTTTAAAAATGTACGCAGTTGTTGAATATAAGGGCAATCAGTACAAGGCTGAAAAAGACGCGGTGCTGCAGGTGTCAAAAATCAGTGACGCAAAGCAGGGCGATATGATTACAATCGACACCGTGCTGTTGGTAAGCAACGGCGACAGTGTTTCTGTCGGCACTCCTTACGTACAGGGCGCAAAAGTAACGGTTCAAGTGGGAGAATCTTTCCGGGACAACAAAGTGCTTGTGTTCAAGTACAAATCAAAGAAGGACTACCACCGTCTGCACGGCCACCGCGAAGAATACACCCGCGTTACCGTAAAGGACGTGGTGCTTGCATAAGTGACGGTCGTGCGCCTTGACTGCGACCCGGCCGGTCGCCTGATACGTTGCGAGGCATCAGGGCACGCGGGTTTTGCAGCACACGGCACCGACATCGTGTGCGCGGCGGTCTCGGTGCTGCTCCGTACCGCGCTGGAAGTGCTTGAACACACCGATGGCGTACAGGTACAGGCAGACACTGCAAGGCGTGGGACAATACGGTTTCAGGCAAAACAGACAGGCACGGTTCCGGTGGAAGAGCGTCTTATCTGTGTGGCAGATTTTTTGCGCACCGGTCTTTCAGCGCTTTCCGCTGACTATCCAGAGAACGTGTGCCTGCAGGAGCAGTCATTCTGACAATGTCTGCACAACCGGGCCAACTGGTTCAAGGCAGAATGCATTGGTTACCAGTGGTATGCTTCAAGCGCAGCAAGATTATTGAAGCAGACTCAACTGAACAGTCTAATTTTTATGGAGGAATATCATGGGACGAACAAAAGGCGGCAGCGGTGCCAAAAACGGACGCGATTCAAACCCCAAATATCTGGGCGTAAAAAAATATGGCGGTGAACGTGTAACGGCCGGTTCCATTCTGGTCAGGCAGCGCGGCACCCCGATCCATCCGGGCAACAACGTGCGCCGTGCAAGCGATGACAGCCTGTTTGCCATCGTAGACGGAACAGTGGTTTACGGCAAGCGCCGTAACCGCAAGATTGTTTCCGTGCAGCCGTTCACAAACGACTGACGCGCCATTTTTGCACACAGCAGCACACGGTGCCGTTGTGTAATGAGCTTAGGTGCCGTATCATATGCGGTGTGCTCCAATGCCCGGCCAACAATTCGCGCCGGGTATTTTTTTTCGGGGAGGAATGTAGACCATGGTTCACTTTTCAGATGAAACAACTATAACCGTGCGCTCGGGAAAAGGTGGAAACGGCTGCATTTCATTCCGGCGGGAAAAATACATCCCGAACGGAGGGCCCAACGGTGGAGATGGTGGACGGGGCGGCGACGTGATTTTCTGTGTGCGCCGAAACCTCCGCACACTTGCCCATCTGCGATACCATCAGGTGTTCAAGGCAAAAAACGGCGGCGACGGCATGGGCTGGAACCGTTACGGCAAAGACGGGGAAGACGTGGTGATACCAGTTCCCCCCGGAACAACATTGCGCGACAGCATAACAGGAGAACTCATCCATGATTTTAACACTGAAAATGAAGACGAAGAATTCCTGTTTTTAAAAGGTGGAAACGGAGGCTGGGGCAATGTCCATTTTAAGTCGAGCACAAACCAGGCGCCACGCATCGCAAACAAAGGGCTTCCAGGGCAGGAACGTGAAATCAAAGTGGAACTTTCCATCATGGCCGACATCGGCCTTGTTGGATTTCCAAACGCAGGAAAATCGAGCCTGCTCAACCTGTTCACAAACGCGCGGCCAAAAATCGCCCCCTATCCTTTTACCACAAAAGTTCCAAACCTCGGCGTCCTCCGCGTAGACGAAACAAGCGACATCATCATCGCCGATATTCCCGGCATCATCGAAGGTGCGGCAGAAGGCGCAGGACTGGGAATCAAGTTTTTAAAGCACATATCCCGCACGGCAGCCCTGCTGTTTATGGTTGACGCAAGCGACCCCAATGCTGAGACAGCCTACGGAACGCTTAGCACAGAGCTTGAGAAATTTGGCGGCGGGCTTTCAGAAAAACCTCGCATCGTGCTGTTCAATAAAATCGATGTTGAAGGAGCCGAAGAAACCGCAAAAAGACTGGCGAGGTCACTTTCCGAGACCCAGCCGGACGTGCAGGCAATCCCTGTCTCTGTTCTGGAGCGGAAAAACATCGGGCGCGTGCGAGCCGCACTCATCGATGTGGTGGAGCGCATGAACCGCATACACGCGCCGGGCACGCACCATGCAGGCAAAGACGCTGCGTCAGAGCGAAGCTTTCTGTCCACCCGTTCAGTGGACGATTCCATGGAAATACAGTTTCCCGGGAGCGAACGATGAAACTTGCGGTTCTGGGAGGAAGCTTCAACCCGATTCACATCGGGCATCTCGCGCTGGCAGACGACGTGTGTTCGTCATTGGGTTACGACAAGGTTCTGTTCGTGCCAACAGGAACTCCCGTGCACAAAGAAATGAACGGAGCCATTCCTGCCGACAAGCGGCTTGCGATGGTTCGGGCCGCATGCCGTGGCGACCGCAGATTTGTGGCCGAAGCCTGCGAAATCAAACGGGGCGGACTTTCCTACACATGGGACACCGTCATCTTTCTGCAAGAAAAATACCGTTCCACACTAACGGGAAAAATCGGCCTTATCATTGGTGAGGACCTGCTTTCAGAATTCCACCTGTGGAACCATGCCCCAGACCTTGCACAGCTCTGCACCCTCATACTTGCAAGGCGACCTTCACTTTCAAAAAAAAGCGAGGCCGTGCTTGCCCACGAAAACCGCCCAATAGGTGAATACGGAAAAATTGACGCAAGCCGTACTTTTTCAATATCAGACGAACCTCTGTTCGCAAACGCAGTGTGCATTGAAAATCCTTTTTTGGCCATCAGCTCGACCGACATCCGTGCCCGTATCGCGTCGGGCAAAAGCTGGCGGTACCTTGTGCCACCTGCGGTTTTTAGGTATATTGTAAACGGTGGACTTTATGGATGTACCATTGAACGATGAACTGATTCAAAAAATTCGCGCATATGCCCTTGCCTCGGAAAAGCCAAGCCGATTTGCACACAGCGAACGAGTTGCAGAAACCTCGCGAGCCTTGTGCGGGCGTTACGGACTGGACGCTACCCGGGGATATATCGCAGGCCTTGCACACGACATCTGCAAAGACCTGGGAAACGACCTTATCTGCGCACTGGCACACCACGACGGAAAGCCGTTTTCGTCAACAGAAACGGAAAACCCTTCGCTCCTGCACGGAAGGGCCGCCGCCATCAAGCTGCGTACGGATTTTGGAGTTTCTGACCCAGAAATACTTGAAGCCGTGGCTTGCCACACGCTAGGGGGGACATGCATGGGGCCGCTTGCAAAAGTCGTCTATGTTGCAGACAAAATCGAACCCGGCCGCCCACAGTCAACAGAAGCGTACAGGGCGCGTCTGGAAGCACTGGATCTTGACACGCTGTGCCTCACCGTTCTAAAAGAAAACATCGAACACCTTCGCACACACGGCAAAACCCCCGCACCTGAAAGCAGCGCGTTTCTGCTCAGCCTTGAAAACTCGCTCGCACATACCGTGCCAAACGGAGGCCCCACACAATGAGCACATCCCGCGAAAAAAAAGGTGCCGTTTTTCTGCTGATTATCCTGCTCATACTGCTTGTGGCGACCGTGGTCATCGCATTATCACTGCGCACAAATCCTGTCGCTGAAAAACTCGAAGAAGACCAGATGATTCGGCTGCTGCTGGTCATGCACGACGGAAACGGCAACGCGCTTTCAACAGACGCATTCGTGTATTATCCGCCAATGCAGAGGGGTGCACTGTTCGACATTCCCGGAAACACCGGCGGCATTTACGAAAGCATAGACCGCACAGACCGCATCGATGCGGTCTACACGGAGCGCGGCGTTTCAGTGTACAAGCGTGAAATCGAAAAACTCACCGACATGGAAATTCCATTTACACTTGAAATTTCGCTTGCAGACCTCGCTCCTCTGACCGATCTGCTTGGCGGAATGAAGGTGTTTGTGCCCTCCCCCGTTGACTCAGTGGGTCCAAACGGTGAACGCTGGCTGCTTCCGAGCGGCGCGGTAAACCTTGACGGCGACAAAATTCAAACATACATGCAGTACATGCTCCCATATGAGGAAGACGACGACAAGGAAGAACGCCAGCAGAATGTCGTGATTGCACTGCTGGGTGCACTCAAAGAAAACAGCGCGTTGATATTCAACAAGAAGAATTTCCCGTACTACGGAAAAGCGTTCAAAGCAAATGTTGACGGCGACGGCCTGTACCGTCTGCTGGAGCTCATTTCCAACGTGGACAGCGAGAGGCTTTCACCCGTGCGAGTAACCGGCAACATCAACGTGGTGGGCGGAAAAAGGCTTCTGTTCCCGTACTACGGCGGCGACTTGATCCGCGACATGGTGAAACGGGCGGTGAACATGCTTGTCAGCGGCGACACCATCATGCATGGGCGCGTGTATGCTATTGAAATCCTGAACGGAACCACGGTGCAGGGACTTGCGCGGAACACATCCGCACTGCTCAGGCCCGTGGGATACGATGTGCTGCAGACAGGAAACGCCCCCCGCAATGACATCGAGCACACGCTCATAATAAACCACATTGGCAATGCGGAAGTGGCAAAATCCCTTGGAGATTTTATTCACTGCTACAATATTGAAGACGAGGAAGTGCGCCCTGAATCGGCAGGAATGGACAGCGCCGAAGTTGACATGACGCTGGTGCTGGGGCGCGATTTTGACGGGCGGTTTGTGCGCGGCGGATACGGCAAAAAAGACAGGGAAACCACCCCCCCCGCCACTAAAAAAGACGAAGTGAGGTAAAAATCATTATGGAACAGACAGAATCAGAAAAGGCTTTGGAAATCGCGCAGCTTCTGGAAGACGGAAAAGCGCAAGACGTAGTTGTACTGGATGTGTCAGAGCTCAACAGCTGGACCAACTATTTTGTAATCGCAACGGTTGCAAGCAGTACACTCGCGCAGGGCCTGTACCGAACCGTAAGGGACTATGTAAGAACGCACGACATGGCCATCCACGAAGCGGCCCACCGCCATGCGCCCAGCCCAGAATGGAACTTAATCGACATTGGAACGGTGGTGGTTCACCTTATGAGCAAAGATGCCCGGGATTTCTATGAGTTGGAAAAGCTTTGGCATGCAGGGACAAAGCTCCGCTAACAACGCATCGGGCTACCAGTCGATATCATCAGGATCGCTGTCTTTTTCAACGTCCTCTTCGTCGTTATAAAGGTCGGAATCGTCAAAAACATGGCGGCGGTTATCATAGCCGTCTTCCGGTTCCTGATCATCAAAGGGTTCATCGTAGTCATCGTCTACATTGTCATCGAAGGCGTCGTTGTAGTCACCGTCATCCTCAAAATCATCATCGAAGCTTCCGTCGTCATCTTCAAAATCATCTTCGCTTATGCCAAGGTTGTCGTCCTTGTATTCATCATCGAAGCCAGAAAGTGATGCGCTTTCGAATACATCATCGTCACCGAGCATGCTGTTGTTCCCCTTCAATATGGGCAGAACCGTACAAAAAGTTCCACCACGCAATCATGGTAAAGGACAAGCGCGGCTTTGTCAAGGGTACACAAAGCCGCCGCCTACATATAGCAACCCGTTTTGCCCCCTGAATCACCATAGCACGATGCAGAAGGCTGGTATGATTTTCTGAGCTTTGCCCCTTGGGTAGTGATAAAGAAATCTTTAGACTTTGCTGAAAACGCCGTTTCGCAACAAAGTGATGAACGGCAGTCAATAACCGGGTTTTGAAAAACTCGAAGTCAAAACCAGCAACGCCATTTAAGCTGCCAATTTTAAACCTTCATTCTTTATCTCCAAATATATATCACAGTAACACCGTCTCAAAGTGCAATGCCAGGGATAAAACAGGAGTGCAGGTAACTTGTAATGATGGTTCATGCGCAAAGGGTACATACCGTGCCTCTGCAAAGCCAGCCCCAGGCTCAAAGCCTTGCCGCAAGCAAGGTGTGCTGATTTCAAGCCCCGTGAGCGCGGGGCGCACGTTATTTTGAATGAAGTGCGGCTCGCCACGCGCGTGTTTTCGGCAATTCGTTCGGCGGGCACCCTCTTGGAAAGCGGTATGGCATTTTCCTTGGCCGTTTTCCTTACTTGACATGTCGCAGTCGCATCAGATAAAATAAATGCAAGGAGTGCGCCATGTTTACCCCCCCCCGCCCATAATATCCGGCACAGGAAAGAACGAAGCTGCAAACCCCGCCAGAATCAGCCTGTATGACAATCTGAAGTTTGTCCTTATTCTTTCCGTTGTAGTAGGTCATTTTATTGACATAAAATCTTCACAGTCAAATTACTATAAAAGCATTTTTGTTTACATCTACACGTTCCACATGCCTTTGTTCCTGTTTCTGTCGGGACTGTTCCATAAAAATGAAAATGTCCTGCAAAAGACGCTGACGTTCATTTGCATCGGCTTCATGCTGAAAATAACATTCTTCCTTTTTGGCATTTTTTTGTACGGCAAGGCTTCGTTTTCATTTCTGTCGGACAGCGGAATCCCCTGGTACATGTTCGTGCTTGCGATATACATCGCACTCTCCTACGGACTGAGGAACATTGACAAGCGGTTCATCTTGTTCTTTTCGCTCATGCTTGGCTGCTTTGTGGGCTACGACGCGAAAATCGGCGACTATCTCTATATTTCAAGGACGGTCGTGTTTTATCCGTTCTTTGTGCTGGGGATGATGGCAGACAAAGAACGACTCATGCAGCTCACCCGCAAAAAATGGCTCAGGGGGTGCGCGGTGACTGTTCTTTGCCTGTGGCTTGTTTTGTGTTTTTCCCGTCTGGAACATATATATTCTTTGCGCCCGCTTTTTACCGGACGGAATCCATTCAAGGTGAATGGGCTTTTTGTCAAATGGGGATTTGCCTACCGCATTTTGTGCTATGCCATCACATGTGCGGTCGGCTTTTCGATTGTCTGCGTGGTCACCAACAGGAAGCTGACTCCGATCACCCTGTTTGGAAGCCGGACCCTGTACGTGTATTTCTGGCATTGGCCGGTGGCGATGGTTCTGCAAAAATACGGAATCGCCACAGCGCTGTGCGAAAGCCGCGAGGGGAAATTCGTGTGGATATTGTGCGCCGTTGCAACCACATTTTGCCTAAGCCTGAAAATATTTTCGTTCCCCGTTGCGCAGACTGCTAAATTCTGCAAATATGCCAGGTCATAAAACATGGCAGGCAGAGCGCGCTGGTTTTTACGGCCTGTGGTTCCTTAAAAACTCACCGCGTTAAGCAAGTCGTTGCGACGCAGACAATACAATAACCGGGTTTTGAAAAACCCGAAGTTAAAACCAGACGCACCATCTTTTCGGCTGATTTTAAACGTTTATTTCGCCACAAGGGGCGGAGTATGTACCCTTTCCATGCAAATCGACGGCGTACATGAGCTACCGCACAATGGCCGCAGAGCGGTCAATTCGCCGACTGCAATTTCACTGCCATGTTAGGTGCCAGCACTGCGGCGGGGCAGCGTTCGCTGCTGTTAATCATTTATGCGTTTCGGATGCTGTTTGTTCCTGCGCCGCCCGGTAACTGTTCAAGCTCATGGCTGCCGCTTTTTTTGTGCGCACGGCGAGCCTTTTCCGGAACGGATGCTGAGCTGTCAATATGAAAACGAGAGGCGCTGTATGGGTGAAGGGCCCAGCTCGCGGCAGGCGGCGATGTGGGCCTTGGTGGGATACCCCTTGTGCTTTGCGTAGCCGTATCCGGGATACTCACGGTCATAGGAAAGCATCAGGCAGTCCCGCTCAACTTTGGCAAGGATGCTCGCGGCCATCACGCATGGGTAGCGTCCGTCAGCCTTGACTTCGCTCCTGCACTCGCAGGAGACATCGGGCACATGCAGGCCGTCAACAATGCCGCACAAGTGCCCGGAACAAAGCTGCCCGGAAAAACCATGCGCACGGCCCCAGGATTCAAGCTTTGGAACAAGCATGGCGTAGGCAAGCGACATGGCCTTGAGACTTGCATTCAAAATGTTAATGCGGTCAATTTCTTCATGGGAAACAAAGGCAAGCCCCCAGCAGGCTTTCTCCTTGATGAGCGAACAGGCCGCTTCCCGCTTTTTTGGGGAAAGCCTTTTGCTGTCATCCAGCAGGCCGACAGGAAAATCCTCTGGCAGCACCACGCACGCGGCGCTAACCGGACCTGCGAGAGGTCCCCTGCCAGCCTCGTCAAACCCGCACAACAATTTTTTAAAAGCCATGTTCATTATTCCCTGAAAACGCATAAAACCGGGTGTCAACATCATTCCAGACGGGGCTCTGCCCCTGGGCCGCCCCGCCAGAAGTGGCACTGAAAGTGTTGCCTGTTATGTGCGCGGCCGTCCGCGAAAGTTCAAGCACACGGCCCAAATGCCCAATCACAGTGCAGGCATTCTGAAAAAAACGCACGGTCCCGCCGCTCACGCTCGCATTGACACACGTAGGCGCAACCGATGTAAGCCGGGAGCATTCCACAACAACCTCGGAATCAAGAGCGGAAAGCGCACAGGCGTAGCTGTCTGCCCGGACAGTGAGCCCCGTGTTTTCCAGCGCAACAGAGCCTTCGTTGCAGTCAATCAGCACACCTGCGGCGGCAAAGACTCCGACCAGCTCGCAGTTAAAAAACGAAACGCTCCCCCGCTCCACCACAAAAAGCTTTTTTGCCGCCTCAGAAGAAAAAGCTGAGCCGGTGGATTCAACCTGCTTTTCAAAAATGCAGCCATCAAACGAAATGTCTGCGCCATCAACGACTATGGCCGCAGTTTCCGGCACCACCACACGGCTCTGGTTCCCCACAATCAGGCAGCTTTTTTTGATGGTCACAGGCTCCTCAGAAAGGTGCACGGTGCCATAAACATGCAGGCGGGTGTGCTCCATGCGGTTCAGGGCCTCCACAGCCTGCGAGAACGATGCAAACGGATGCAGGTAGGTACCATCGGAAACCGAGCCGTCAGGCTCATGCTCAGAAAGATAGTAGTTGTATTCATCAACCACTACACGGTATTCCGAAACGGCGCTCCGGTTTCCCGCGTCGTCCAAGGCATAGGCGCACACCTTGTAGAACGCCGCCAGTTCGCCCCGGGACTGCAAAACAATATCATCGCCTTCGTAGTACACAAAACTTCCCATGGGAACATTGTCAAACCGGGAGCTGTCAACCTCGGCAAAGCCAAGCTCGGACTCTATGGGGCTGCTCAGCGCATAAAAAATCGCGCTGTCTTTGTCACCGCTGATTTTAAGATGCACCTGGTTCCTTGCAAACGCCTCGCCCGCGGTAGAGGCAATGACCGGGGCGGCGGGTGCCTTGCGGTCAACCGTGTAGGGCGCAGAAAGGGTGCCGTGGTATACATTGCCGTGATAGAGCGAAACTTCCAGCGTGCCACGCACCTCATCGCCAAAAAACGTGTCCAGCTCAAAAGACTCGTACAGGCCGGAAGCAAGAGCGCCGCTGTCTGAACGGTTCGGAGCAGGTGCCATGCGGTAGCCTTCATCTCCCGCGACAGAAAACACAGCCTGCCCGCCGCCGCCCTTCCGCACGCGGAGCCTCGGCTTTGGAGGAATCACGCAGCTTGAGACTGCGTTTCCCTCTTCGTATGAAACGGACTGCCAGCGAACCACGTGCGGCACAGTGCGGTCAAGCTCGCGGGGAGCAGAATCCGCGCTCCAGTATTCATCGTCAATCTGGTAAATCAGCTTCGTGCCGGTAAAAGTAAAAAGCGTCCAGTCTGAAATGGAAAACGGAAGAAGCCTGTCCGGGACCGGCTCCGGGTTTTCCGCCACAGTGTGGATAATGAACCTCCAGAACCCGCCCCCGTCCGTGACAGTGCAGGGCGCATACCGCTCAAGCCTGTTCCGCCCCGAAACGGCAAGATCGCGCCCGTATTCAAACGGGCCGTCCAAATCGCCGAACCGATATTGCAGCGCCTGCGGAATTGAAAACACAGAACCCGACACATATTTCCGCACGGGATTCTGAGAGACAGCCTGCAAAAAAGCGCCGCCCTCGCCATCGGCGGCAACGGAAGCGCCGCCCACCATGTAGCGCACTGTAAAGTCGCTCCGGCTCCCGTCATGCGCCACCGCGGTGATGTTCACGCTCACCTCGCCCTCTTCGTCGATAATCACCGGGCCATCGTAGGCAAAGCCTGAATCAAGCGGGTCGCTCCCCGTGAGCGAAAAATACACCTCGCTTCCGTCGGACACGTCCAGCACAAGCGGCTGCCGGTTTGCCCATGTGCCTTCAACGGGAGAAATTATGTCTTGCGCCGTGAACGCAAAAAGGCCCTGCTGCACACAACAGAGCGCGGCAAGAATTGCACAGGAACGGAACAGCGGATTCATTCGGCGGCCACCTTTTATTCCGCAGGTGAAAAAACAGGCTCCAGCACGGCCCTGAGCCCGGGATACGGCTTGTAGTAATGGAGCTCGCGTTCTTCCGCAGTCAAGCCGACCATCTCGTGGCTCATGTAGTTTATCCAGCTGTTCTGGCCCGGCTCCAGCACATCAAGCTTGCGGCACCAGTAGTCAGGCTGAATGGGAAGCGGCTTTTTATAGGCAAAGCACTTGTAGTCGTGCACAACAACCTTTATGCTTTCGCGCGGAATACCGGTCTTCAGAAGCTCTCCCACCAAAAAATTGAGAGTGCGCCCCGAATCGCATATGTCATCCACCAGCATCACTTTGTCGCCCATGCGCAGATATTGCGGGGAATAGGTCCAGCCGTCAATGCGCACAGCGTCCTGCGAACTCACATCGGTGTAGCTCCTTGCAACCACGGCGGCATACAGAACGGGCTTGTGGTCTTTGAGCGCCACTTTGTAATATTCGCTTATGACGTTTGCCATGTACGCGCCGCCGCGGAGTGACGCATAGATGACATCGGGCACAAAGCCGTCTTCCCGATATATCCTGTGGACCAGCATGAGCGCGTTGTTTCTGACTTCTTCATACGAAAGGAATTCTTTCATTGTACAGCCTCGAACCACAGTATACCCCATTCCGCCATTTTTTACAACGGCCAAAACACCGCCGGTCCGGGCGCACGGCTTTCCATGCCGGCAAATCCCAGTCAGGCGCATCCGGGACCTGCAAAAACAGTTTCGACCCTTGCGCTAAACCCTCATTTCATATAAAATCACAATAATGAACGACCAGCATGCACAGCCCGAACATTCCGTTTTTCCGCATAGCGGCGGCATGACGCGCCCGGCGCAGAAACCCCATACCCATTTACCCCCCCCCATCAATATTTAGAACCTTTCACCATAACAGCATCACCATCCTCACAAAGCCACGGAGACTGCCGTAAGACATTCACCCCGCACGGCGCGTTTTTGAGCTTTTCGCGCTTGCGCATTGCTTCCCCGGCGTGTTTCCGGCCTTCTCGCGTTTGCGCACGGCTTTCCCGGTGCGTTTCGGGCCTTCTCGCGCTTGCGCACGGCTTCCCCGGCGCGTTTCCGGGCTTCTCGCATGTGCGCACGGCTTCCCTTGCGCGTTTTCAGTCTTCTCGCGCTTGCGCATTGCTTCCCCGGCGTGTTTCCGGCCTTCTCGCGCTTGCGCATTGCTTCCCCGGCGTGTTTTCGGGCTTCTCGCGTTTGCGCACGGCTTTCC
>JAFLSN010000034.1 GCA_022510905.1 Treponema sp. | reverse complement strand
CCCGCCGGACGCGCGGGGGAGAGAGACATTCAGGAGGAAACAACATGAAGGCATTGACAAGGACGCTCGCGCTGCTCGGATGCGCGGCTGCACTGGGCGCGGCCCTCGCCGCGTGCGACCAGGAGCTCGGGAATAATGATGAGAGGGCCGAGATTGTAGGCGAAATCACATATCCGGCGGGAGAGAAAATCGCGAATCGGATGATGCCAGCCATGTCTGTGAGTGCAGAAAAAGGCTTCACCGTGGAGTTCAAGGCGACGCTACCGACTGACACGAATAGCTGGGGTGCACACGTCCTGTCCTACAAGGGCTTCTATGTCACCATCCCGAACCTCGACCCATATAACAACACCGCTGGTGACAAGGAGCTTGCCGGGAAAAACGCATTCCCCGCTCCCGATGTTGCCGGAGTAAGATTGGCTGATGGCAAGTTTGCAGATTCCGCGTTTGACGATGATGCCCCACATACTGTAAAAATCAAGTTCACCAAAGATACAATCATGTACTACCTCGATGGAGATGAATGGGTGCAGTATTCCAGCTCGGTGTGGGATGGCCTGATAGAACGTTTTATCGGCTACTTCGTGGAAGGCTTCAATGCGGGCGAGGTGGTGTTCAATGACAACAGCTACGACCTAACCGACCTCAAAATCACAAAAAACACCATCGTAAAGCCTCAGCCAGCGCCCAAGACAGATGGCTACTACGAGCTGAAGTACGATGACAAGTTTACCACGACCATCGCCGGGCAAAAGGCGATTGACGCTTACAAATTCCAGAGCAAGATGACCCACGACGCGAACCCGCCCATCTGGTGGGAATCCCCGCTCTACGGCATGAAGGCAGATGAGCTCAAGGACGGCATCACAATCCAGGCTGACGTGTATACACCCGGTTTAAGTACAGACAAGTCTGGTGGATATGATGCTCTGCTCACATTCTACAAGCCCGGCGAGTCATGGGAGGCGGTTTCTATCGATGAAGGCGGCGTCCTGCGCATTAACTCGGGAACCATAGGTGGATGGTACGAAAACTTGAATGATGCGACAAAGGGAAAGTGGGTCACTGTCACAATTGTTTTCAGTGGCGATTCTGGCTTTATAAAGTATTACGTGGATGGAACTAATAAAAATGCAGTATTAAATAATTTAGATGATACTTCCGTATCCTATGCCAACATCGTAAATTACTTCACGACGGTAGCAAGCCACGTTGCCGTAGGTGTTGGATTTGCAGAGAATGGGGGAGCTAAAGCCAGCTATGTGGACAATGGGTGTGGCATCAAGAACATCCGCATATATCCCAAGGCCATCACTATCGGCAGCGAGGGCTGATAAAGCTTCCATAACAAATGATGTGTGTGATGATTAACACCATTTGATTCACATGCGCAGAATTATCCTGCGGCACCAAGCGTGTCGCAGGATTTTTTTTGCCCCAGCTACCGCACCAGAGCGTCCCGCAGCCCCAAGAAAGACACAACACCCCGCAGAGTCTAAAAAGCACCCTCAACCACCGTTTGATGTGTCCGCATTGCCCAAAAATCGCCTTCAACCACCGTTTTAAGCCTCCACACGGCCTGAAAAGCACATTCAACCACCGTTTGAAGCGTCCGCATTGCCCAAAAATCGCCTTCAACCACCGTTTGATGTGTCTACACGGCTCTGGAAGCGCCCCCAACCACCGTTTGAAGTGTCCACACGGCTCTAAAAGCGCCCTCAACCACCGTTTGGCATGTCCGCACAGCTCTGGAAATGCACCAAGCACTGTTTGATGTTTCCATACAGCCCAAAAAGTACCATCAACCGTTCTTTGAAGCGTCCACACGGCTCTGGAAGCGCCTTCAACCACCGTTTGGTATATCCACACGGCCCTAGAAATGCCACCAACCGCCGTTTGACGTGCCCACACAGCCCAAAAATCGCCTTCAACCGCCCTTTGATAGTCCGCACAGCTCATGGGCAACTGTCCTGCCCACAAAATCCGTTCTTCTGGACATGCGGCAAGGAATTTGGTGCACCAAATTCGTTCTCCTCGCTCTGGATGAACGAATTTTGCCCACCAAATTCGCCCATCCAGCCCCACAGCAAGGGATTTGGTGCACCAAATTCACCTTCCCTGCTCTGGATGAAGGAATTTTGTCCGCCAGATTTGCCCATCCGGTCTCACGGCAAGGGATTTGTTGCGCCAAATTCAATTCGCCCACCTCTGGATGAACGAATTTTGCCCGCCAAATCTGTGCATATATGCTCGCGGCAGGGCGTGGTGCGGGCAGGATTGGTTCATTTCGGACGGGGGCTGGAATCGGCGGGTGGTAAAGTCGGCTTGAAGTCCTGCCGGGGTGGATTGCTTTTCCGCATGGAGAAAATGCATGTGTTCTTTAAATGCTGTTTCTGTTGAATTCTTTGCAGAATTCTATAAATGAGCTTTCGTCGAGCGGTTTTGAAATCAGATGGCCTTGGCAATAGTCAACGCCCATGCGCGACACGATGTTTTTTTGTTCTTCTGTTTCAACGCCTTCCATGACGATTTTTAGATTCATCTGCTTTATCATGCGGATTGTGTTGTCCAAAATGATTTTTGCGGTTGCTTTTTCGCCGGCCTGCCATAAAATGCTTTTATCAAGTTTGATGATGTCAAAATCAAGGTTAAAAATGTATGATGCGTTTGAATAGCCTGTGCCATAGTCATCTAGCGAAAATGTAAAGCGCATGTTGCGGAGCTCCTGCATTGTCTGCAAGAACATTTCGGGGTTGCTGATTGCGGCGGATTCTGTTATTTCAAGATTGATTGAAGACGCGCTCACGCTGTATTTTTCCAGAATGGCGCGGAATGTGTCTGCGATGTTTTTGCGCATGCACTGCACGGGCGAAAGGTTCACTTCGATAAACTGGATGCCGATGTTTTTTAGTCCTTCCTTGCTGAACATGCGGCACGTGTTTTCAAAAACGTATTCGCCGATTTCAAAAATGGTTCCGTTTTTTTCTGCTATTGGAATGAATTCTTCCGGGGAAATGTCGCCCAGCTCTTCATCAAAAATGCGCACAAGAGCTTCCGCGGAATGTATGCGCCCGGTCTGGCAGTTCCAGATGGGTTGGTAAAACACTTTGAATGAACGGTTTGAAAGCGCCCTCTGCACCGCTTTTTCAACGGCGGCTTTTCGTTGCAGCAGCTTCATCTGTATTCCGGACATGAGCGAAACACGTGTCCCGGTTTTGGTCGAGGCGGTGTCAACAAGCACCATCAAATCTTCAACGGTGTTTATGTCGTGCGGCAAATTGATAACGCAGATTTGTGTGGTAAACGGGATGTTTATGTCTTTGTGGGTAAGGTCGTCCGCAAAATGGGTGCGCAGGGTTTTTACCAGCCGCCCTGTTTTTTCTGGCGAAGTGTGATAGAGCACAATGGCAAAATTGCCGTTTTCGCAGTCGTACACGCTTTCCCGGCTTGAAACGCTTGTAAGATACAAAGACACTTCCTGTGCAACTCCGCCCATAAAATTGTAGCCAAGAATGGAGTTGTAATAGGCCATGTTCAGCAGCTTTACCAAGACAACCGTATATTCGGTTTTTGTTTCGATGGATGCGGTGTTTTCCATGAGGAATGCGCTACGGTTGTACACGTGCGTTACGTTGTTGTATATTTCGCTGTCGTTTTCGATGGTGAACAGAATGCACAGCAGGGCGATTGATTCCACGAACAGTTCAATCAGGATGTTCTGGAAAAAGTATTGCAGAACGATTGCAAGCACGCAGCTTATAACAAACAGCAGCAGGGCAAAACTCTTGGTGCTGGAAAGCGCATTGCTGTAGCGCACGACACATACTATGTCCATAATGATGTAGAACAGCGCGACTGTGTACAGCGCAAACATCGCCGGCCCGCGATTGTAGAACAGCGATTGGTCATAATAAAATACGATGTGCGTAAAAGGATTTGTTGCGACCAGCAGCAGCGAGCAGCAGAATGGCAGGCAGAGCAGCGCGAAAAACGATTTTTTGCGTTTGCTTGTAAGCCCCAGAACGTGCATTATGTAAAAACAGAACAGCGGGGGCAGCAGATTGTGCGGAAGCAGATATGTATAGATTGAAACATACATCAACGCTTTTTGCACTGCAACAGGGGCATTTGCAAACAGCATGGTCATGTTCAGGCTTAGCGCCTGCATGAGCGTGTTTCTAAAGACGGAATCGACACCTTGTGTTTCCATCATTGAAAGCATGGTTGGCAATACACGCACGTTCAGGAACATTGCGTTTACAATATCGGCAAGCGTGCACACTACGCAAGCAATGGTGATGGCAAAAAAAAATCTGTTCTGGAGTTTATATGTATTTTTTTTGACCGCCATGTAGTAAACGGTAAAGAGATAGATAATCAATGCACAAATATTAAAATTGACTTCGTAAATCACAAAAGCAAACCAATTATAAGAATATCCATTTTCAAAAGCAGGCAGACCGCTCTGAAAATGCAGCGCCCAAAACCAGCTGCAAGCCGTATCGCAAGTCACCCGCGGACTTTATTGTCATTGCTTATATTAGCATGTTTTTTGATTCCTGTAAATTGAAAACCCCCAAAGAACGGCGGGCCAGGTTGCGCGATATTTGATTCGTGCGGAAGGTTTCATACCAAGACCCTCTGCGGCGGGGTTTGTTGATTTTGCCGCTTTTTTCTAGTACCATGCGGGCACGAGGTTTTTATGTTCAGAAAAATGCGGAGAAACAAACAGCAGCTTTCAGACCAGGAATGTGTTGAGCTTTTAAAACAGGAGCCGCGCGGCGTGCTGGCCCTGCTCGGAGATGACGGCTACCCTTACACCGTGCCCATGGATTTTTTTTATGATGAAGGCAAGCTGTATTTTCATTGCGCAAAAGAAGGACACAAAATCGACGCTATCAAAAAATGCGGCAAAGCTTCGTTCTGCGTTATGGACAAAGGATTCAGGCGCCAAGATGAATGGGCACTGAACATCAAAAGCGTTGTGGCGTTTGGCCGAATCAGATTGGTGGAAGACCGCAAAGAAACGATGGCGCGTGTTCGCCAGCTCGGAAACAAATACAACCCTTCCCCCGAGGCCGTGGAAAAAGAGCTGGAACGAACGGCGGACATTGTGCAATGCCTTGAATTTCAGATTGAACACATGACAGGAAAGCTTGTAAACGAGTCATAGGGCTTTGTTTACGTAAAGCAGTGCTCGTGCAGTGGCAAGCCGGGCACGGCATAAATTCAGCATGGACTTATCCCTGCAAGGACTTCCGCACATGCGGACTTTTAGGCTACAATGGTGTCATGTCAGAATCGATACCGTATGTTGTATTGTTTTTTGTGGTAATCGCCATAATTTTGCTGCTGGCGCTCTTTGCCCGTGTTAAGTGGATTGGCCGTCCAAATGGGCCCCAAAAAAACGCCGTCCGCAGAAAGACAGAGGCAAAACCGCAGGGGCTGTTAGTCTCATGCCCGCTCTGCAACAGCAAGCTCCTGCCCGGCGAAGACATAGTGAGCCGTGTCTACCGTCCCATGAAAGTTGGCGACCAGCGCTGCACCATCCACGGATGCCCCCACTGCTATCCTGCGCCAGAGCCGGGCGTAAAGCGAACCTGCCCTGTCTGCCATAAAACTGTTCCCGTTGACCAGACACACTATCTGGTCGCCCGCCTGTTCACATATGCCAATGGAAAACGCCACGTTGTTGTTACCGGCTGCACAGAATGTTGCCGCCATGCGCCCAGATAAAAAACGCCACAGAACTTGACGTAAAACGTATTTGCGGAACATGGAAAATCTTTGTTGACACCACGCCCGATAATTGGATATATTGGTTTCAAATTGACATCAAAGACTTCCAGCGGCTTTGCATCACGAGAAATTGGTCAGCAGACAACGGTAAAACACGTGGATTTTCTGCGTGCAGATAAAACAATCGTCGGCGGACGTTAAACGCGGAGGAGAAATCGATGAAAAAGCTGGTTTTTGGAATTGCCATCGCGGCAACGTTGGCATTGACGGGGGGGGGTGCAACAATAGTATTGACAGCCTGGACATAACCCATCACACTATTGCAGAAGAAACTAGTCATGAACGCACGGGCCGGCTCACGGCGACTTACAATTATTATACCTATGAGATGATACGTGATGGATACTTTGATTCATGGTGGGATGCGAGCTTAGAGGAGTTTATATCCGGCTATGTTGAACCAGAATATAGCTGGATTATACAAACCACATCTGTAATAGACGATTATGCAAAAGTTAGATGGACAACAGACCATAATGGCGAGATCGATTCTGACACGCAAGATTATGAACTTTCTTTTTCCGTAGTTACTATTCCTTGCAAATTTGATATTCATAAAACAGGCAGTAAATACTACATTGGTAGTAGCACTTATCAGTCCATTTCTGTATCTGGATCGTTAGAGAGCAGTTTTAGTGTAAGCGGAACCGTGTACGCAGCCGACTCTACCAGTATTCCTGGTTCTGGATATGACGACAGTTATAGTAATTCTATGCCATATTTCACTAACATAAGATTCGAGCGGTACTAGCCTGCTTCCTGCGCTGCGAAAGTATCTCCGTTGCCGTCCGTAGATTAAATAATCTGCGGACGTTTTTTTACCCCATGCATGGCCGAGGGCGGCCATAAACCCTTTCCGCACAAACCGGTTTACCAAAAAAACGCGCTTGCTTGGCGTGATAATTTTTGCACGTTTTTGACGCTTTGCGATTTTTTTAGTATATTTTATATGTACATGGACTGGAAAATTCTAACCTTAAACGATTTTTATTTTCTCAAAAACTGCATTTCGGATTCCGAGCTTGAAGGCAGCGACACTTCGCTTGTAAATATTTTTCTGCTCCAAAAAAAGTACGACACCAAAACGGCCATTGCAGGCGGTTTTTTGTTCCGTTATTACACTGGCGGCGAAAACCGCACAGGCTACGGATTTCCGCTGAAGTTGCACGGCCAGAATCTTCCTGAAGGCGATAAAAACAGCTCCCTGCACACGGCGATTTCTTTTATCGTGGATGATGCTGAATCAAACCATCGTGATGTAAAATTCTGCCTGCTTACCGAAAGCCAAAAAAATCTGCTGGATGCATGCGTTAAGTCCGATTTTCCAGAATTGAATTTTGAATGGCAGACAAACCGCGATGACTGCGACTACATCTATGTGCGCGAAAAACTTGCAGCCTTGCAGGGCAAGACCTACCACAAAAAAAAGAACCACGTTTCACGCTTTCTCCGGAACTATGAGGGAAGATGGGAATTTCGCTCGCTGAATTTGTGCAACATCAACGACGACATGATTTTTGTAGCCCAAAAATGGCTGGAAGAACGCTTTGCCACGGTTGAAATGGGCGCTGAAGAAAAAAACATTCTGACCCTTGAGCACGAAATGATTCAGACCGCGTTAAAAAACAAGGAAGATTTTGCGCTCGACGGCGGCGTGCTTTACACAAATGGAAAGCCTGTTGCAATGACGCTTGCCTCGCGCATTTCCGAAAAAACACTTGACGTTCATTTTGAAAAATGCCTTTCCGAAGCGGCCGCAAACGGCGCATATGCGGCAATCAACTGGTGCTTTGCAAATGCCTGCGACAGCTACGAATTTTTGAACCGCGAAGAAGATATGGGAGTTGAAGGCCTGCGCAAAGCAAAATTGAGTTACCATCCCGATAAACTGCTGGAAAAATTCTATTCATGCGGGAATGTCAGAAAATCCGGTGCCTGATTGGACTGTTCCGGTTGGCGGCTGCAAAACCGCAACGGCAAAATTGCACTGCCCATGCACTGTAATATGAATAAACAAAGGAGCGCATTTAATGCTAAAGTCAATTCTATCGCAAGAGGATTGCGCCATGTGCCGATTCTGCTGCTCGTTCAGGCGGAAAAGTTTGTGGGAAACACCGCTGTTTGACCGCGCAAGCAAAGATTCGCTCCAAAAACGTTTTCCCGGGGCGCGGTTCAAGCAGGCTGGCTCCGAAAGTTTTACGGTCGATTTGCTTCACCTCTACAAAACCGACAGCAGCGAAGAAGAGGCGGCCTGTCCGTTTTTGGGTGAACACGGGTGTGTTCTTTCTGCCGAAGAAAAACCGTTTGACTGCGCAATCTGGCCGCTGCGTGCGTGCAGGGTCGATAAAAAAATCCACGTTATGCTTGAAAACACCTGCCCCGCAGTCAACAGGCAGCCACTGGCAAAAATTCGTGAACTTGTTGAACTCGGTGTTGGAAAAAAAATCATCTCCCACGCAACAGCACACCCCGACATGATTAAAGAATTGCAGCCCGGTTTTGTGATTGTCGGTTAAAAAATCGGGCATAAGCGTTGCTGTTGTCTCGCAGTTTTTAATACTTGCAAGCACTGCAAAAAAAACACGTGCATTGTCCTAAAATCTGCCGCCGCGCGGAATTCAGTTTTAAGAACTGCACGGTTTTAAGACATCTGGGCAGGCTTGGCCAATTCATTTTGCCTTTATGTTGAATCCGCGTTGCCAAGCATGCTTGTAGAATCTCGTTTTTTTGTGTATCTTTTGCATATGGCGTATGAAGTAACGGCGACCCGAAGGAGGCCGCAACGGTTTGAAGATTTGGTTGGGCAGGAATTTGTTGCCGACACGCTGCGCAATTCCATTCAGTCTGGAAAAATAGCACATGCATATCTGTTTTCGGGGCCGCGCGGTTGCGGCAAAACCTCTACAGCCCGCATTCTTGCAAAAGCCCTGAACTGCCAAAAAGGGCCTTCCGCAACTCCCTGTGGAGAATGTGCCGCCTGCAAAGAAATCACAGCCGGTTCTTCGCTCGATGTAATTGAAATTGACGGTGCCTCCAACACAAGTGTGAATGATGTTCGCCAAATCAAGGATGAAGTGCTGTTTCCGCCTAATTCATGCCGCTACAAAATTTATATTATTGATGAAGTGCACATGCTTTCAACAAGCGCATTCAATGCTTTGCTTAAAACCATCGAAGAGCCGCCGCCATATGCGATTTTTATTTTTGCCACAACGGAGCTGCAAAAAGTTCCCGCTACCATCAAGAGCCGATGCCAGCAGTTCAATTTCAGGCTGGTGCCTGTTGAAAAAATTAAAAACCAGCTCGCCGCAGCCGCCACTGAAATTGGAATCAAAGCTGACGACGAAGCGCTGTACTGGATTGCCCGCGAAGCTACCGGCAGTATGCGCGACAGCTACACGCTGTTCGACCAGGTTGCGGCGTTCAGTGACGGAGAAATCACATACGACAAAATCCGCGATAAACTTGGCCTCGTTGGAATTGACCGCCTGAACGAACTGTTTACGCTTTGTGTGCGCGAGCAGAGCGCCGATGCTCTTGACAAGCTTGATGGCTATCTGCAAAACGGGGTAAGCATTGAGCAACTGATTACAAACTGTGCCGACTATCTGCGGAATCTGCTGCTCATAAAAAACGGTGTCACAAAAGAATCTCTGCTGGGCCAGGCAAGCGAACGCTTTTCGCGCGAAGTGATTGATGCCTGGAGCTCCGTGCAGCTGGAACGTGCGGTTGACATTTTTTTGCAGCTGTACCGCGACATTCGCTATTCGTTAAGTCCGCGCTATGAATTTGAGCTTGCAATAAGCAGACTGTGCTGGCTCGGAGAATATGTTTCCGCCGCAGAAGTAAAAAAAGCGGTTGATGGCGTAAAGCCGCTGCTTCTAAAACAGGCAAATGGCGCTGTGCAGCCGCAGTCTGGTACAAATCAGATGGCGGCGCAGCAGGCAACAGCTCCAACACCAAATGACCAGCCTACAGGAATGCCGCAATTCACTGCGCTTTCCGGGCAGGAGGCAAAACACCCTTTTTATGATGGCGGCGCTGTACCGCCTGTTCAATTTACAGCCGCAGAGTTTTTTTCTGAACCGGAAGAAGGCTCCTATGCGCCAGACACAGAGCCGGTCCAGGCTGAAGGCCCGGTTTTTCAGCAGCCGGAACGTTCTGCGCTTACGCCTTCTGCGCCAATAGAACAAGTGCGGAAGACGCTAATTTCAGACTTTTCGGAGCGGGAACCGCTTTCTGCTTCCGCGCTCATGCATACAGGGCCTTGGACATTGATTCAGAACACCGTACAGACTGACATTGCAAATGCGTTTGAGCACCAGCAGCTGCAAAGGCAATCAAAAAAAATCGCGGACTATCTTTCCGCAATGTATGGAAGGCAGATTGAATTCCGCATCAACCTGACGCAAGCGCAGACAGAATCGGCAAAAACGGAATTGCCCATTGCAGTTCAGATTGTACGCGACACATTCAAAGGCTCCGTGGTGGGTGATGTTTAGGATAACCGGGATTTTATGGGAGGAATTATGAATCCATTTGATATTATGAAGAATCTTGCAGGGCTCAAAGACCAGCTTGCAAAAGCGCAGAATGAACTTGGAGAACTTCGGGCCACAGGCTCTTCGGGTGGCAACATGGTGAAGGTAACAATCAACGGCAAATTTGAAATGGTTGACATTGAGCTTGACCCAATATGTGTTGACAACCGCGATGTGCCTATGCTGCAAGACTTGATCGTTGCCGCAAGCCACGACGCAACCGCAAAAATGCAGGAAACAATCAAACAGCAGCTGGGGCCTCTGGTTTCCAGCATGAACATTCCCGGGTTTTCACAGTAATGAGTGCGCTAGACGAAATCACTGAAAGTTTTGCGCGGCTTCCCGGCATTGGCAAAAAAAGTGCTGCCCGCATTGCAAATCATCTTTTAAAAGCTGACCCATTCTTTGTGCAGCGGTTTTCTGAGCAGCTTGCCACATTGCAGCAAAAAATTCATCCGTGTTCCGTGTGCGGCTCATGGACTGAACATGACCCGTGCCCAATCTGCTCGGACTCCACACGGGAACGCGCGGTGCTTTGCGTGGTGGAACAGCCCCAGGACGTTGCCACCATAGACAGCGCACATGAATTTCACGGCCTGTTTCATGTGCTGGGCGGCGTGATTTCCCCGCTCGAAGGAATGGGGCCAGACCAGCTCCATATCTCTCAGCTGGTTGAACGGGTGCATCGAGGAAATGTGCAGGAAGTGATTTTGGCCACCAACCCAACTGTTGAAGGCGATACCACAGCATTGTACATTCAGCATGTATTGCAGGAAGTGAGTCCGAACTGTGTGGTAACACGCCTTGCAAGCGGAATCCCTGTCGGCGGAGACTTGGAATATGCCGACAAGCTTACATTGGCCCGCAGCTTCAGGGGGCGCACAAAAATCTGACACAGCCCCGCCGCAAAAGAAGATATGGCTCAGTATACTTTATAGTTTCCGCTTAACGCAAGCAATGCTGAAAGATACAAACAGTTGTCGTAATATCGGCGTTTTCCTGTGCGGAGCGGTGTTTCCCAGAAACGTTTTACAGCCCGCTTGGCCTGTGCCCTCGTTTTTGGACTGATGGGGTCGCGGCGCCGTTCACTGGCAAGGGCGGCCTCCGCAAGAGTGGCGCACAATCCGACCGGATGCCGCGCACGGCGCTTTCGGGGAGTGCCGTCAATTTTGTAGTCCATAAATTCCTGCACGGCTTTGCCGTCAAAAAATGCCACCAGACGTTGGGCTATCAGGCTTAAATCTGGATTATCGCCAAACCACATGCTGTACAGCCCGATGTTTGAAAGTACGCGGTAACTTTGGCTAAAAAATGTTCCGTGCTGATTGAGTGGTAGCGGTCTGCCGTCATACTGCGCAAATTCCGCGGACATGCCGGTTTTGGGGTCGCATGACTGCACGATGTAGGCGCGGCTTGCAGAAGCAGCGTTGTTCCAAAAGCCAGAATCCTTGATGTTGGCGAACATCGCAAACAGCTCATAAAAATGCGGCATGTTGTATGAAGGGTCACTGTAGTCGGCATCAAAATCACCGCGCACCAAATGGTTTTTGGTATTCCACAGCGGGTGGCTTGAATGCAACATGTTGTGCAGTAATTTGCGCTTCTTTTTCATAATTGAATATGCCTTTACCGTTGCCCCAGCGGTGGGCGGCAAAAAGCAGCGCCATGGCAATGTACTGCTCCCCATCGGCACGTGGCGTTTCAACAATCGGGGAGCCGTCAGTGGTGCATGACCAATAAAAAAAGCCTTTCGCGTTTCCTTCGGGAATTTCCATGTATGTTTTAACCCATTTCCACAGGCGGTTGAACACTTCTTTTTTATCAAGCTGAACGGAGACCATCATGCCAAAGCCCATTCCCTCGGTGCGCACATCGTTGTTGCCCGTATCAAGCACATAGCCCATGTCGGGAGCGGCTTCAAAAAAAATACGCTCCGTTGATTTTCCTAAAAACAGCGTGTGCCATACGTGTGAAACTTTTTCGGTAATTTCCGCAGACTTGTAACCATAGTCTTCAAACAGATTCATATCCGCTCCTTTTGCCCGTCACATCAAACACAAAGTTGAAACATGATTTTTTAACTACGATGACTTGTATTCAGTATACTCCATACTTAAAAAAAACACAAACAAAAGTTTTATTCATGCAACAAGACTTAATTTGCAGACAATACAAACCACCCCTCCCCCGATGCATAAGGCGGATTATTTCTCTGAAACTTGAAGCGGTAAAACTCCTTGAAATCTTGTTGGGGAATGTATCCTTCCGCACGAATAAATTTAAAAAAATCCCACAGCACAATGTACTGTGGGATAGCCTTTTAATGGCGCACAAAACGTGGCGCTAATTGGTACCTTTTGATATTGTGAGGTTCGTTATGTTCATGCCGGCCTCGTTGAACGTGACCTCACCGGCGTTTAGGCCCGTTATGTAGTAGCCCACGAATTCTTGCATGCCATTGCTCAGCGCGGAACTTGAATATGTTACCCAAGTTTTTCCGTCCAAATAGAATGTTACGGTGTTACTCGTGAACACAATCTTTATGGTGTGCGTGCCGCCAAAAGCGCTGTTAAATGCAAGACCGCTGCCCATGGATGCACCTGCCGCAGATGGGAAAGAGTTTTTACCTGTAAGTTTGCTGCCAGAAATAGTATTATTATATGGATCCAGGTTCGGGATGGTGACATGGCAACCCTTGTAGGAAAAAATTTTAGTACCCCAATCAGCATCTTTCGTGTAAACGGGCAAAGTCGCTTTGAAAGAAACGGTGAAGCCTTCGCTAGCGGTTACATTTATTTTTGGAACCGCCACAGAAGCGGTGCTTTCACCATTGTAAGTGTATGTGTTTCCAGAAACTGACCACTGGGGAACCGCCTGCCTGTTGCCCCAGAAGAATTCCCCTGCTTTGGCAGATCTCCCGGATTCATCATAGCAGAGCGTGCTGAACGTTATGGTAAAGCGCTCCTCGTTAGTCTTACGTGCCCAGTCCACGGCATACATCACTATGCCCTTGAACCTGCCCAGTGTGGAGCCGCTTGTATCCTTTAAATCTATTGTTATGCTGTAGCCGTCACTCGCAAGCTGCCATGTTCCCGTGTAGTTGCCGGAAATCGAGCCGTCCGATTCTAGCACCATTCCTTTGCTTGCGGTGGGCACGGCATCCTGCTTGTTCACCTTGGAGCTAACGTCACTTGCACCGTAAATACCGAGGGAACTTACTGTCGCCGTGTCGGTTCCACGCACGGTGAGAATGGTGTCGTAGGTGCCTGCAACATCTGCCACCGTAAGCTTGGTGAGTGATTCTTTTCCGTCTTGGGTCAAACCCGCATAGTTATTGTAATACTCGTTCTGGTTCAGGACAGGCCATCCGTCCGCGTTGAAGAACATCTGGTGACACTGCAAGTAGAAGTAGTATCCTTCTTGGAAATTAGTACGCGCGTGGTTCGCAAAAATAATCTCGCCGTCTTTATTGCGCCACACGGAAAGACCGCCCTGACAGCGGAAGCTGTACTCGTCTTTTAGAACGTGAGAGCCAATTATCTTGCTACCTATGGCATGATAGTTCGCCGCGTTAGATTGCGTAAGCACCATGTTCTGACCGCCGGCATCAAAATACGGGCCCTCTATCTTATCGCTTCTGCCAAGCGTACAGCGGTACTCGTAATCCAGACCACCGCAGCTTGTAATCAGATAGTAATAGTTCGTATTGCTGTTATAAAACAGCTGCGCTCCCTCGTAACCCGCGCCGTAGCCGCCCGCTATGCGCTCGCCAAGGCATGCGTAATTTCCTGTAGTAAAGCCATTCCATGTGCTGGCCTTGTCTAGCGGAATGTCCATTGGGTCACCGGTCTTGTAGGTCACGCCGTCTATGGTAATCTCGTTTATGTTGTGGTTAGCGGTGTCCTTGTACACAGGCTTTAGAGAAACGCTATCCACGTATGCGAGCGCGATTCCGTTTAACCATGAGCCGTAGATAATCGCATAGCAGGTGTTGGAGCCGATTGTGTATTCCATGATTTTACCGGTGGCCATATCGTACACGAATTCCGGGTCGATGCATCCGAAGCGCCCGTTGTTCGCGTCAGTGTAGTCTGGATTCGGGATTTTGTTTCCATCAAGAGTTGACTGCTCCGCGCGGGCAGATGAGCCGACAGCATTATAGCGCACAAGGAAATTCTGCTTGTACGTTACGCCTAACGAATTGAGTTTGGATTTTATGAAGCTGATGTCCGCATCGTTACCGTAAGTGCCAGAGCCGGAAGTATAGTTGGAGATGAAACTCGCAGGATAGAACGGGCCGGTTGGCTTGGAGGCGATTGCAAGGCAAATGGAGGATGCCCATTTTGTTCCGCCGCCGGAAAGCTTCACATCCGCGTTCACGCCGTGGTACATGTAGTACAGGTCGTTCTGCTTTATGACAGTGGGCGCCCAAGTGTATGCGGTGTACTCTGTATTATCCTGTTTTGTTTCCACGCTGGACGCTTTAAAGCCTTCCCATGCCAGAAAATCCTTGTCCCAGTAACCGGCCAATGCGGATGTTGCCACGCCTGTCCAGTTAATCAAATCCTTTGAAGAGCGTATATGAAGGCCCACGTAGCCTATGTTCCCGCAGCTTGCGTCCGTGGCGTATACATAGTAGGTGCCGTCATCGTCCTGAAAAAGCTTTGGGTCGTGACAGTTTGCCGCATTCCAAGCAGTTTGATTTGCTCTGGAATCGTTAGCGCCGTTAGCATACTTCAAGTTTACGTATGAGCTGCTTAATATGTCAGGGCCTACAATTCTTTGTGTATTGGAAGGTATATCGGATTCTATAGGAGTGCCACCCCCTTCAGGGGTATCCCCTCCGTTTCCAGGGTTTTTACCTTTATCGCCTCCACCCCCTCCGCCTGTGCTGCTGGAGCAGTTGGCAAACACAAGGGCCAGGGCCAAAGCCACGCCAATTACCCCCCCCCTGTACAGATTTAAACGTACACCTTTCATAACATACCTCCCGAGTAATTTTTATCAAAGTTTTTGCATTTGCCTTTTAGTTCCAGATTCAATATAGCTTAAAACTATGATTATAAAATTGTACCATCACTAAAGTTAAAAGTCTATAAATATTTTTATTCATGCGGAAAGGGTGCACATCGCGCTTCTGTAAAACCGGCCCCTTGCTTGAAGTTATGCTGCAATTAGGGGCAAAATGAAGGACAACACACCCTGCAAAGGATAAAGGCTTATTTATTGCTACTCAAGGGCCAAATTTCAGAAAAATCGTACCCACTTTATGCGTATGGAGTGTTGATTGCGAGGAGCGTTTGCTTTGTCCCTGCTCGCAGCCTGACTTCAAGTTATCCATGAAGAATTTTTGTAATTTAAAATAGTAAAGTTATATACTAAACAGATAAAAATGAATAAAATCACAGGATTCTAATGCGATTTTGAATCGCTGTAAAAAATGCGAGGAGGAGATACATGAGAACATTGCGAGACGCGATTTACGGTGTGGCAGTTGGAGACGCGCTCGGCTCGCCCGTTCAGTTTTTGCAGAGAGGCTCTTACCCCAAGGTCACGCAAATGCTTTACTGCGACATTTTTCAGAAAGAAGCGGGCACATGGACTGATGACACAAGCATGACGCTCGCCCTGTGCGACAGCATAAAAAACTGCAAGGCGATTGACACGGCCGACATCCTTAAAAGATTCAGGCAATGGCTGCGCAATGGAAAATACACGCAGGACGGCGAAGCTTTTGACGTCGGCAGAACGTGCCTCACTTCAATCGTAAAAGGAAAAGGCATGACAGATGAATACTCGAACGGCAACGGCTCGCTAATGCGCATCATTCCGCTTGCCTTTGTTGAGGGTATCTCCGACCAGCAGATTGCGGACGTGTCCTCCGTGACCCACGCGCACCCGCTTTCATGCGAGGCGTGCAGAATCTACGTACATATCGCGATGGACCTAAAAAACGGCAAGGCAATTCCGCAGGCGGTGCGCGACAATGTTTCAAGCTCCCACCCGAAACTGGCGGATTTAAAAGACCTCGAATCATTTTCAGCTGAAAGAATAAAATCCACCGGCTATGTCGTGGACACGCTGGAAGCGTCATTGTGGTGCCTGCTCAAAACATCGTCGTTCAGGGAGGCGCTTGAGGCGGCCGTGAACCTCGGCGGAGACACGGACACAATCGGTGCGGTGACGGGCGGACTCGCCGGCATTTTCTACGGCACCGAAGACATCCCCGAAGCATGGATAAAAGCCCTGCGCAAGCCCGAAATGATAGAAGGCTGCCTGTTCACGTAAGCAAAAATCCCGCAGGCCATGCCGAGCAGAGCGCACACATTCTGCAAACTGACTGCGGGCAAGATGCTGGTGTTCGGCCATTGGGAGCACTTCAAATGCCCTTTTTCGGTTGCTTTCAGCCTTGTGTATCGCCCCAAAACACGGTTTTATCCGTTTTTGACTATCCCCAATTGGTTTATGCTCCGCGTGGGAGTGCCTCGCCTTGTAAAACACGCCGATACAGTGTATATTACTGCAAAATCACGAGGAAGGGGGCATCTCATGGCAACATCAAGCTTGTACAAGACATTCGCGCTGCGCACGCGCGAGGAGACGGACATCTTCATGCAGAAGTTCGAGGAGCATCTGAAAAATCCTCAGCCGATAGAGAAAACCGGCGTGAAGATGGCGACGGAAGAGGACGTTGAAAGAATGATAAAGATATTGCGGGAGCAGAATGGAAACAACGCTTCTGAGTGATATGCTTAAGAAAAAGGACGGCGAGATTCAATTCAACGGACTTTCTGACACATTTGTTTGCAGGAACGAGGACGTTGAGAATTTCTTGAAGAACAAAGCCGTCCAGTCCTCAAAATTATACACATCGGCGACCTATCTTGTCTCAGAAGTCACGGACAGGATTGATTTGCTCGGCTATTTCACGCTCGCCACGAAAATGCTCACACTGAACCATGACAACCTGTCGTCAAAGCAGCTGAAAGTCATAAAGCGCTTCGTGAGCCTTGACGCTGACACAAACACATACAGGCTGCCGGCGGTTCTTCTTGCGCAGTTCGGCAGGAACTTCTCAGAGCGCTCAAAATCGCTTTCCGGCAACGCACTGATGAAAATTGTGCTGGAGCGCACAGAAAAGGCGGTTTCTCTTACAAGCGGAAAGGTCGTGTTCCTTGAATGCGAGCCGAAACGGAAACTTTTGGACTTCTACCAAAGCTGCGGGTTCTTTCTGACAGACAATGCGGTTCTTTCCAAAAGCAGCCGCCGTCTTGTGCAAATGTTCTGCTTTATCTAAGCTTTGCCCATTTTCGGCAAAAGCATTCGCAGAGAAATACCGAGTGCAAAATGCTCAGCAAAACAATACAACACACTTATTTTCAGCGCTTTGTCACGGTATGTAACAAAAACACTTTTCTCACAGCGGCACCTTTTTGCATATCTTTGCATCGCAATGATTTATGCGTGCCGCATGGCAAAATTCGTGCGTATGTTACAGCGTGTAACATGGGCATGTTACACCATGTAACATACGCACGTTATGGGTCGTAACGTGTGCATGTCACAGCGTGTAACATTCCTTGTGGAGGCAGGTAAAGTTCAAGTGTTGCAGCTCCGCCTGTTTCGTGCTACACTTGAAGGCGTGCAGGCGGCTGTGCAAAAGCCTTGCTTTGATTAAGAAAGATTTGCTTTTCACTGACAAGGACTGTGCTCGATGAGGTATCGCAAGCAGCAGAAAATGCCAGAGCGTGCCCGTTTTTGCAGCCGGATAAATCTGACTCACTCAGCATGGAGCATAACGACAGGAGGCAGACAATGCCCTTAAACAAAGACATCCACAAAGTAATGGTCATCGGAAGCGGGCCAATCATAATCGGGCAGGCGGCGGAATTTGACTATGCCGGAAGCCAGGCGTGCAAGGCACTCAAGGAGCAGGGGCTGGAAGTGGTGCTCGTGAACTCAAACCCTGCAACGCTTATGACAGACCATGCGATGGCGGACCAGATTTACATTGAGCCTCTCATCCCTGAGACAATCCAGCGCATAATCGAAAAAGAAAAGCCCGACAGCATACTTTCGTCACTCGGCGGGCAGACGGGGCTTACGCTCTGCATGGAGCTTGCGAAGTCCGGCTTTTTGGAGCGGCACAACGTCCGCCTGCTGGGAGCGAAGCCTGAGACGATTGACAGGGCCGAGGACCGGCAGATGTTCAAGGACACGATGGAGTCAATCGGAGAGCCGTGCATTCCGTCCAAGGTGGTCACAACCTACGATGACGCGGCGGATTTTGTGAGGAACGTCATCGGCTATCCCGCCATAATCCGGCCAGCGTTCACGCTCGGCGGCACAGGCGGCGGCATAGCGCACAACGATGCTGAGCTGGACGAGATTGCGCACAACGGGCTGCACCGCTCGCCCATTCATCAGATTCTGGTGGAAAAGTGCATAAGCGGCTGGAAAGAGATTGAATTTGAAGTGATGCGCGACCATGCGGGCAACGTGCTCACCGTCTGCTCAATGGAAAACTTTGACCCTGTCGGCGTGCACACCGGGGACTCCATCGTTATCGCGCCCGCCGTAACTCTGAGCGACAAGGAATACCAGATGCTGCGCTCCGCCGCGCTGAACATCATCAGCTCGCTCGGCATGGAAGGCGGCTGCAACTGTCAGTTCGCGCTCAAGCCGGACTCGTTCGAGTATGCCGTCATTGAGGTGAATCCGCGCGTCTCGCGCTCTTCCGCGCTCGCGTCCAAGGCGACCGGCTATCCGATTGCGAAAATCGCCGCGCTCATCGCCATCGGCTACAATCTGGACGAAATCCCGAACTTTGTGACAAGGCAGACGGCGGCGTGCTTTGAGCCTGTGCTCGATTACGTCGTGGTGAAGATGCCGAAATTCCCCTTCGACAAATTCGTGTACGCGGCGCGCAGGCTCGGCACGCAGATGAAGGCGACGGGCGAGGTCATGGCAATCGGGCACAGCTTTGAGGAGGCGATTATGAAGGCCGTTCGCGGCGCGGAAATCGGCGTCAGCTCGCTCAATCTGCCCGCGTTCGCGCAGCTCTGCGACGACGAGATAAAGCGGCGCGTGGCAGAATGCACCGACCAGCGCATCTTCGCGATTTTTCAGGCGATAAAACGCGGCATCCTTTCAATAGAAGA
>JAFLSN010000033.1 GCA_022510905.1 Treponema sp. | reverse complement strand
TTCCGATCTGTAGCAGAATACCGCAGTGGCGCGGGTGTACAGTACCGCGTGGGCACGGGAGCATAATCTAGCAACGGTGCGGGTGTGCGGCACCGCAGCTGCGAGGGGCGTTTGCGGATAACACAAATCTTCTGTGGAAGTCAAATGCGGAAGGGGTCTGGTAAAAAGCAGACGGAAACGCGATACTGTGACAGGCTGGAGGGATTCGGCGGAAATAGGGCATCGGTTCGCTATTTTCTGTAAGGACACGGATTCTTGCCGAGGAGGGGTTGTGGAGATAAGGCTTGCCACGGCAAAGGACGCGCCGCAGCTTTTCTGCCTGAACGAGCAGTTCAACGGGGCGGGCGTGGCCACGCTTGAAGGCATCAGGGGTTCGCTTGCGGGCGGCCATCAGGAGGTTGTTTTTGTCGCGGATTTGGGCGGCGTTTTGGCGGGCTTTGTCTGCGTCCAGCTCAAGAAATCGTTCTGCTACAGCAGCCTTGCGGCGGAAATCACGGAGGTTTTTGTGAGGCAGGATTTCAGGCGCAGGGGAATCGCAAGCAGGATGATTGAGGCGGCCGAGCGGCATTGCAGGCGGAACTATCCGCTTGGCGAATTCACGCTGCTTGTGGGCAAAAGCAACCTTGCCGCATACGCCCTGTACAAGTCGCTCGGGTTCTGCGATGACGGCAGGCGGCATCTGGCAAAAGGGCGTTGGCCCGCATTCCCGCCGGCATAAAAAAGACCCCGCACAACGCGGGGCCGCAATCACTTGGCGTGGCGATTACATTTTTCCGAAGTAATACTTCTGGTACGCGCTCTGTGTACCTTTTGATTCGGGGGTTGACCAGTATTCCGAGAACCTTATCAGGTTTCCGCCATCAGTTACCGTGCCTTCACAATATCGCTCATCATTGTCTTTGGCAACAGTCAGTGTTATCTTGTCGCCAGGTTTCGTGGTGTCGCCTGTGTATTTGCCTGTATACACGATATTAGCACCGGATTGTGATTTAAAGCTTACTTCAACTTTTCCGTTGGAATAAAACGTGAATACTTCTTGGTCTTCGTTGATTTTATAATCATTCTCGTCCGGTTCGGGTCGACCGGTATACCACATTGTAACGTATCCCCATTTGGACACGACGGAACCGCCGCCACCGCCACTGCTGCCTCCGTCATCATCATTCTTGCAGGCCACGAACGCGCACGCAAGAACCACTGCGGCAGCCGCCGCCAGAACAGTCAAGAATTTTTTCATAAGACTCCTCCTAGGAATTAAAGATGTATCGCCCCGAACTTCGCGGAACGTACTTACTATACAAAAAAAAAAGTGGCGCGTCAACATGGCTGCGTCATCCGAAATCCTGCCACCCGGTGCGCGTCGCGGAGGCATTCCGGGGTGCGGCAGACGGTGGAATCCTTTTCGCTGATTCGCATTGCCCTCGCGCTGTCGTTGAACCTCGGAGGCCCGCTGCCATGGGAGCGCAGGAAGAAAGCCCCTAGCATAAAATCGCGTTTTCTGATACACTCGCATTTCAGTATGGAAACGTTCATGCTTGCGCCGTCTATTCTTGCGGCCGATTTTTCAAATGTTTCTCAGGCATTGCGCCAGATTGAGGAAGGCGGTGGCCGCGCCGTGCACATCGATGTGATGGACGGCCATTTTGTTCCTCCCATCACCTTCGGGGAGCCTGTGATCAGCACTGTCAGAAAGTGCACTGCGCTTCCGTTTGACGTGCACCTCATGGTGGAGCGTCCAGAAACCCAGCTGGAGCGTTTTGCCGAGGCGGGGGCCGACTGGCTCACTTTCCATGTGGAGGCCACGAACCATGCGGATCTGTGCGTGCAGAGAATCAGGGCGCTTGGAAAAAAGGCCGGCGTGGCGCTGTGTCCTGCAACGCCCGTGTCGGCTCTGGCCCATCTGCTTCCGCTGGTTGACCTTGTGCTTGTGATGACGGTGAATCCCGGCTGGGGCGGCCAGCACATGATTCCGTACACGGTGGGCAAGGTTTCGGAGCTTTGTGCTGCGAGGGAACGGCTTGGCTGCTCCTTCCGTGTTTCCGTGGACGGCGGGGTGAACGCTTCCACGCTTTCCACCGTGCTTGACGCCGGGGCCGATGTCGTTGTGTCAGGCTCGTCGTTTTTCAGGGGGGAGCTTAAATGGAATGGCGCGTAGAAACGGTGGCGCTGGTTCTTGCGCTGGGACTTTTTTTGCCTGTGTGCGCCCAGTCCCCGGACAGCGCCGGAAGCGTTCCTTCTTCAAAAGATGAGAGCGTCCTGCTGCAGGGCTACGCCGCATTCAGGAACGCCGACTGGACAAGCGCCACATTTTTTTTGCGCGGGGCCCTCACGTCGGCCCGGAACGGTACGCCTGAGGCCTGGTACATGCTGATTGTAAGCCAGATGTATTCAGGGGACTACGAGAGCGCTCTTTTGGACTGCAATTCTTTTCTTTCGGATTTTCCTGACAGCGGGCTAGTTTCGGTGGTGCAGTACCAGAAGGGCAGGGCCCTTCACTTTCTTGGCCAGAACGAAAACGCCGTGCTCGTGCTGTCCGATTTTTGCCACCAGCATCCAGACCATGAAATGTACGCCTCGGGCCTGTACTGGATTGCCGAGTGCTTTTACGACGACTACAATTTTGACACGGCTCGCACCATGTATGAGCGCGTTGTCAGCGAGTTTCCGCATGACGCGAAAGCCGCCGACGCACAGTACAAGCTTGACGCGATTTCGCAGCGTGAAAGGGAGCGGAAGCTGCTCTATCTGCTCAAAGTGACCGGCGAGGAATATCTGAGCGCCCGGGAAAATTTTGAAAAGCAGCTCAAGCAGTACGCCACGGAAGACACCATGGGGCTGAGGCGGAAACTTCAGGAAGCCAACGACCGCATCGAGGAGCTGGAAGCCGCCGCCGCGGAAACGCTTGCCGCAGCAGCAGCCGCGCAGGAGGCGTCCTCCGCCCATGTCAGCAGCGAACTCAGGGCGTTGAAGGCGAAGGCCTCCCAGATGCAGCAGATTCTTGACGAGCAGTATTACCAAAAGGATAAAGAATGATGAAGCAAACAACGGTCATGCTGGCTGTGCTCCTTGCGAGTGCGTTCTGCCTGCCATCTGCCATGTGCGGTGCGGAAACGGCCTCTGCATATGCTGTTCCTGCATCCGATGCACCGGCGAAGTGCGCGCAGAAGAGGGCGGAACAGCCAAAAAAGTCCAGGCCGGCCAAAGAAAAAAAAGCCGTCAAAAACAGCCCTGTCCAGCAGAAAGACATGTACACAGGCTGGGTGTATGTGCCCGACACGAACTTTGTGATTGCAAAAGGCGATGTAAAGCTTACCGTCAGGGGAAAGACCGGGTGCTTCGGCCTTTCGGTGATTCCCGAGGCGGGGAAACCCGTTCCCGTGCTGGCGACGCAGGAGGCTTTCAGCTCGTCATTTTTTTCGGTAAAGATAGGGCGCAAGGAATACAGGCTGAATCGTGACCCTGGCGTGCAGTGCGAGGCAAGGCGCACTCAGTACGGTGCGCAGATGGCATACACCGTCAAGGACGAGGTTCAGGTCGTGGTGGATTTCAGCTTTATGCCGTCAATCGCAGCATCCAGCCGTCTGGACATGCTCCGTGTGACTGTGTATACCATAAACCTCGGTCGGAGCACCCAGTCGTTCACGGTGAAAGGCGTGTTTGACACGCTGCTGGGTGAGAATTCTGTGGCACATTTTGCCACCGCCACACGTAACCGCATCACCACCGAGGTGCAGTACATGGACATGCACAGCGAGCGCTGGGTGCGTTCTTCAAATGCGAAGGGTGCCGTGCAGTTCCTGCTGGACGGAAACGGCATCACCGAGCCCCAGTTCGTGACACTCGCAAACAGGGACAAACTCTCGATGTCTCGCTGGGTTCCGGATGTGCAGAAATCCGGCAGTTTCAGCTCTGTGCTGGCCTACAACAATTCCGCCGTGGGAATCAACTGGCGGCCGGCCTACCTTGATCCGCTCAAAGTCGATGTGATTACATTTTATATTTCGTTTGCCGCAGACGGAAACGAGCCTGCCGGAAAAGATTTCCTTGCATCGCTTGCAGAAGGAAAGACCGCGCTTCCATCGAACCTGCCGAACGCTGTCAGCGCTGCCGGGGCCCAGTCTCATCCATTCAGCCTGGACGATGGCTCCGCTTCGTTTGGCACACGCACGGAGTCCGTGGCGGCCGGCTCATCGCAGACGGCTTTTGGTTCTGCAATCAGCGCGAACCAGCTTGACCCTGAATACATTCAGGATTTGCTGGATCGCATTGCAAAGCTTGAAAACGACCCCGAAAAAGTTGACCGTGAGGAAATCATGAGGCTTAACGCGGAGCTGGATGCCATATTCCAAATCATAAGGAGGCACAACTTTTAATGGCTCGCTCTGTGCTTGATATGGCGCAGGCTTTGATTAAGCGGCGGCGGTTCGCGAAAGCGATCACCATATTGGAGGCCCGCGCCAAATATTATAAAGACAATTTTGAATACTACCTCAGTTTGGGAATCGCCTGCCTGTACTTGGGCGACATCGGGAATTCCTACCACTATTTCACAAAGGCACGCGAGATAAAACTCACTTCGTCGCGCCTGCTTTTGGGGCAGGCCGCCATTTTCTTGCGCCGCGGCAACACGGATCGTGCCTTGCAGTATTATCTTGAAGTGCTGGAGTCGGATCCGGGGAACGTGACGGCCAAGGAAGCCATGGAATTTATCCGTGTGCATGGCGACTATGATACGATTTGCCGTTGGGTTGACAGCGGAAAGATTGAGCAGTTCTATCCTCCTCTTGGCATGAATCCTGACATAATCAGGAATGGTGTGCTGGTGGGGCTCGCTGTGGGGCTTGTGGTTTCAGGGTTTTTGTTCTTCCGCTCAAAACAGCAGTACAATTTGGTGGGGCCAAGGGCAAACCTTTCGGGCCTTGAGCTTTCATCCGACGAGAGGCGGCATGCGGAAACCAGGACAGGGCAGAGCCTGTCGGCGTATTATATGCTTGACACGTCGGCGATTACCAAAAGCTACAGTGATTCACTGCAATATTTCCAGGAGCACAGGGACAATGCGGCCCGGGTCGAAATCAACCGGCTTTTGAACAGCAACGCTAGCGATTCCATCAAGCAGAAGGCTTCGCTGCTCGCAGGATACCTCTCAGACCCGACCTTCGATACTCTTACAGACAGCTTTTCCTACGGTGTGGTGGCCTCGGATCCAGTGCTCTACCGCGACTGTTTTGTTGTGTGGGCCGGACGGATTTCTAATGCGCGTCTCTACGAAAACGGCTCGTGGGCGTGTGACATGCTGGTAGGATATGAGGACATGAAGCATGTGGACGGCATTGTGCCGCTCCATTTTGAGCACGAACCTGTGCCGCCGATTGACGTTGAGCGTGCTGTCCGTGTGCTCGCGAAAGTGTCAATTTCAGACGGGCGGGTAAGTCTTGAAGGCCGTGCCGTGTACCAGCCGCTTGCAGGAAAAACGCTGCCGTAAGAAAACGGGGCGGCATCTCTGTTTTTGCGCGCTCTGTCGGCCTGCAAAAGCAACGTTGTCTTTTGCGCACAAAACTCAAAAGATTTACTTGTCAAATCTATTGTATTGATGTTATAGTAGGCCTGTTCAGAAATCTGAATCATTCGGGCACTTCTCGCAAGGCTGGCTTTTTCCGGTTGCGGCAGGTTAAAGCGTGCGTTTATGTTTGCGCCCGGAATTGTGGTAATAAAGTGGAATTCAGTGCCTATAATTTTTGTGTAAGCTTTTATGCGCGGAAATACGTTGGAACAGATTCAGACAGCATCCGTGCGGACTTGAGCTTTTAAAACGGGAGGATTATTGTAAAAATGGCAAAAGTTGTTGAAAAAGAAGCGCCGGCTGACATGTCGGAAAAACTCAAGGCGCTGGAGGCAGCCAGGCTCCAGATTGAAAAGCAGTTCGGAACCGGTTCGCTTATGAAGCTTGGCACCAAGGCAGACACGGCGAGTATCGATGTGATTCCGTCAGGCTCGATACTCCTTGACGAGGCGCTCGGAATCGGCGGCTATCCCCGTGGCAGGATTATTGAGATGTACGGTCCCGAAAGCTCTGGCAAGACAACGCTCGCGCTCCATGCGGTGGCGGAGGCACAAAAGCTAGGCGGTATCGCGGCCTTTATCGATGCCGAACATGCTCTTGACCCCATATATGCCAAAAATCTCGGCGTGAACATAGACGAACTCTGGGTGAGCCAGCCTGATACAGGTGAACAGGCGCTTGAAATCTGCGAAAACCTTGTACGCTCCGGGGCTGTTGACATTGTTGTGATTGACTCTGTGGCTGCCCTTACACCGCAAAAAGAAATCGAAGGTGAGATGGGCGACAGCGTGATGGGGGTGCAGGCCCGTCTTATGAGCCAGGCGCTCCGCAAGCTCACGGCGATTGTCGGCAAAAGTAAGTGCACGATTGTGTTCATCAACCAAATCCGCATGAAGATAGGCGTGATGTTCGGGAACCCGGAGACGACCACGGGTGGCAACGCGCTCAAATTCTATTCATCCGTGCGTCTTGAGATTCGGCGGATTGAGACCATAGAGGGAAAAGGCGATGAAGATGCGCTGGGTAACCGTGTGCGCGTAAAGGTCGTAAAAAACAAGGTGGCCCCTCCGTTCCGCAAAGTTGAACTTGACATATACTTTGGAAAAGGAGTTTCGGCCTCGGCCTCTCTTCTTGATTCTGCCGTCAAACACGGACTCATTGACAAGCGAGGTGCCTGGTACACACGCGGTGATGAAAAAGTGGGGCAGGGAAAAGAAAACGCCGTGTCATTCATTGAAAACAATGCGGACTATCGCCTTGAGCTTGAGCACTCCCTTCGGGAAAAAATCTTTCCTGGGCAGGTGCTGCGTACCAAGGAGGGCGAGGTTGTCACCGAAACCCAAATCCGCGATTATGAAAAGCAGATGCGGGCAAAAGGTGTGGGACTTGGAAATCTCACGACCGATGCCGTACCAGAAGCTCCTGCCGCCTCTCCTGCCCTGCGTTCTGGCGCAAAACAGGTGGAACCGAAGGCGTCTGCGAAATCTTCGGGCGCCGCCGTACCTGACGCATCTCCGGCTGTAAAACCATCTGCAAGAACCGCATCGCTTGCAAAAGCGGCTGTATCTGACAAACCTGTGCCTGAGGAGTTGTTCTAATCGGGTTATGGAATACGTTGTGCTTGGTCTCGGCTCAAACAGGACGTTTTTGGGGCAGACACCGCTTGAGACGCTGGCATCCGCTGCCGCCTGTCTTTCAGAATTGTTTGGGCCGTTTGCTTCTGGCAGACCGTTTCCTTCCGATTCTGCTGGACTGGTTTCCGAAGATAAAGACTGCGGCAGTACCATGCCTAAGGCCTCTTGCAGCGAAGTTTGTGCCAGTTCTGCGAATCAGCCTGTCAGAGAAAATATTTGCGCAGGTAGTTTGAAGGCATGCGCCGTGGAGCCAGCCGCTGTCGCCGGGGCCGGGTTTTCTGCAGACACTTTATGCCCAGATATGTTGTGCTCGACATCAAGTGGTAAAAGCGCCGCCGCAGCTGGCAATTCCGTTGCAGGGGGGGATGGCGCTGGGTGGGTTCAGAACTGTGAAACCTCGGCCGATGCTTCAATTTTCGCTGAATGTAAAATAAACGCCATGGGGTGTGATTCCTACGTGCCGCCACATGGTGAGCCGCCCTCGTATGTGCGGGGCATGCAGGTGTCGTCTGTGTATCGAACTTCGGCACTCTACCTTGAGAACCAGGACGACTTTTTCAATCTTGTGGTGGCGGGGTGGTATCAAAAAAGCCCCGAATCGCTTTTGGCGGACATCCACTTTATTGAAGCTGAGTTTGGCCGTGACCGCTCAAAAGAGGTCAGGAACGGCCCACGTACTCTCGACATAGATATAGAGTTGTTCGGAAATCGCAGGATATATTCCAAGGATTTGGAAGTGCCCCATCCCCGTCTTTATGAGCGGGCATTTGTTTTGGTTCCCATGGTGGAGATTCTGCGTAATTCTGCCGATGATAAAAAGAAGGATGCCGCACTGTACGAACCGTACCTTAGGGCGGTCGCCGCTCAGTCCGTGCGCAGGGTGTGCTCCGCCGCAGACTTTGCGCGCATGGCTTGTGCCAAAGCTGCCGCCACTTTCTAAAACCGAGGCCGTTATGGAACAGATTAAAGCTACCCGAAAATTTATCGCGGGGCAGTTTGAAGGACCGCTTGACTTGCTGTGGAGCCTTATACGTGAAAACAAGATAAACATCTATGACATTCCCATAGCTGACATCACCGAGCAGTTTTTGGACTACCTTGATTATGCGGTTGAAACAAATTTGCAGGATTTAAGCGAGTTCTACAAGATGGCCGCCAGTTTGGTTCGCATAAAAAGCTGCATGCTTCTGCCGGTGGAGGTGTCCTATGATGACGACGATGGAATGGAAGATCCCCGCACGGAGCTCGTGGAACAATTGATTGAATACCAACGTTTTAAAAAACTGTCCGAACTTATGGAGGAGCAGGAAGAACAGAGCGAATGGAGCTTTGAGCGCAAAAAAATCGAGCGCATCCTTCCATTTGAAAATGATGAAAGCCTGTGGGAAAAAATGGACGCATGGGCACTGCTTCAGGACATGCAGAAAATTTTCCGTGCGCTTACGAATATAAATCCTGACGAAAAAATCCTCAGCATGAACGAAGATATTACGCCCAACGAAAAAATTGCGCTCATGACAGAATTGCTCGAAAAAAACGGCGAATGCATGTTTACTGACTTGATTACACGCCATGGCAATGAACTTGACGTAATCTGTGCATTTATGGCAATCTTAGAAGCGGTAAAACTCAAAATGGCAGACATTTACCAAAACCGAATGTTTGGAGACATCAAGATATGCAAGAAGAAAGTGGCGGCGTAGCAGAGCAAAGCGCAGCGCCGTCTCCCACGAAACAGACACAACAAACCGGTAAAAAATCCACCAAAAAAAAGACCGCCAAAATTCCGACGGTACAAGATATCGTAGAAAAAACGCAGGCTGAAGATGGAGATGCGGCTTTGGAGCCTTCTGTATCCACGCCTTCCTCAGGTGCCACGCCAGAAACAAAGCCTTCAGAGCCTGTGCCAGATTCATCCGCTCCTGCCGGCTCTGCGGCAAAAACAGACGCTGCCCCCGCAGACGAAGCGGATGATGGCGTTGAAGAATCGGATTCGCTTTCAAAACGCCGCGAAGCCCTCAATCTTGACAGCGAAACCGCCCTCATGGAGGCTGTGCTTTTTTTGGAAAGCGAGCCCCAGACTGTTGATGCCCTTGCAAAAATTTCCGAGCTTTCTGTGGATGTGGTTGAAGAATGCATGGGTCGGCTCAGGGAAAAATACGCCAACGCGGATTCAGGCATAGAGCTTTCGCAGATTATAGGCGGGTGGATTTTGACACCAAAAAAGGAAAGCTTTGATTTGGTCAAGGAGCGGTACGGAAAACGCAACGAAGGCCGCCTGAGCAAAGCCGCGATAGAGACCCTTTCGATTATCGCGTACAGCCAGCCGATTACACGCGCCGAAATTGAAAGCATACGCCATGTGAATGCCGACACCATGATGCGCATTCTGCTTGACCGCAGATTCATAAAAGAAGTGGGAAAAAAGGACGTGCCCGGAAAACCTGTGCTTTACGGCACAACCAAGGAATTCCTTGAATTTTTCCATCTGCAAAGCATCGCAGATTTGCCGCAGCTTGATGAAAAAGAAAGCGAGAGGTTCGAACTTGCCCGCTGAACGTATTCCTTCCGACAAAAAAGAGATCTGGCGCCTCCAGCACTACATGGCGCTCTGTGGCGTGGCGAGCCGCAGGGCAAGCGAGGCCATTATCTTGCAGGGCCGTGTGGCCGTGAACGGCGTGGTGGTCATGGAGTTGGGCACCAAGGTGTCAGGGCAGGATACGGTCACGGTTGATGGAAACGTTCTTGTTCGCGAGCACACCAAGCGCTATGTGGTGTTGAACAAGCCCGCAGGTTACGTGTGTTCACTTTCAGACGAAAAGGGGCGTCCTGTTGCAGCCGACCTGCTGAAACCGCTCTACACGGAACGGCTCTACAATGTTGGACGGCTTGACATGTTTTCAACAGGACTCATCCTGTTCACAAATGACGGTGATTTTGCGGCAACTCTTTCCCATCCGTCTGCCGAGCTTGAAAAAGAATATATCGTTGACACAAGCCTGCCCGTGCCGCGTTTTCTTGCGGACGACTTTATGCGGGGGCTCCGGGTTGACGGTGTTTTCTACCGCTGCAAGGAAGCCGTGGAGCTGAATTCACACCGTATGCGGATTGTGCTGGTTGAAGGCAAGAACCGCGAAATCCGCCGCGTGTTTGAAGCCTACCAGCTCGGCATCAAGCACCTTATGCGGATACGAATCGGTTGTGTTGGCGTTGACGACCTTCAATATGGCGAAAGCCGCGACCTTTCATCTGCGGAAGTGCAGACCCTGCTCCGCCTGTGCGCGCATTGACCGTGCTCGCAGAAGCGGAATGCAGTTTGTCCTGCATGTCTGATGAATATGTTCATTTTTGAAGAAAGCTGATTTTGGCTTTCATGGGAGTATACATATGGTAATCGCAATCGACGGCCCTGCCGGAACAGGAAAAAGCACCGTTGCCCGCCAAGTGGCGCAGGATCTTCATCTTACTTATCTGAACAGCGGAAGCTTCTACCGTGCGCTCACCCTTGCGCTGCTTGAAAACAATGTGAACATTGACGACACCGAAGCCGTTCTGTCATGCGCCCGCAGGCAGAAATTGGATTACGTGGACGGCCGTCTCATTTTGAACGGTACCGATGTTGAGGACCGGCTGCACCAGGATTCTGTTGACGCAGTGATTTCAAAAGTATCTTCCGTGGTTCCCCTCCGGCATCTGGTGAACGAACGTATGCGCCAGATTGTGCATTCGCTCAGCATAATATGCGAAGGGCGTGACATGACCACCGTGGTGTTTCCCAATGCCGAGTACAAGTTCTATCTCGATGCGAGCGTTGACGTGCAGGCCCGGCGCCGTTTTGAGCAGGGCGTGAGTGACCTTTCGCTTGAAGAAATCAAGGCCGCCATAATCAAGCGCGACGAGCAGGACAGGCACAAGGCCGAAGGTTCTCTGGTGCGTGCCCCGGATGCCATGTATATTGACACATCAGACTTGACCATAAAGCAGGTTTGTGAGATAATTGAATCCAAAATTCACACAAAAGGGTTCGCTATGGAAAATGAGGAAGTGGAACAGACTGTTGGCTCAGGCTCTGCCGACAACACTCGCGCACGATTCGAAGAAGCTATCAGCAAGATTGAGCCAAAGGAAGACGGCAGCAACATAAAAGGTACTGTCGTGCAGATTACCGCCGACACCGTGTTTGTCGATGTGGGCTTGGGCCGCGACGGTCAGATTCCTATCAGGGAATTCGGAGGCGATCTTCCCTCCGTTGGAGACACCATCACCGTGCTGCTCATCAATCAGTTCGGCAAAAACGGCCCGGAGGTATCAAAGCTCAAAGCTGACGAGCGAAGGCTGATCGAAGTGCTCCGGACAGCCGAAAAGGAAAAGCAGTCCATCGACGGCACGATTGTGGCACTTGCAAACAAAGGCTACATGGTGGACCTTGGAGGAGGCATTTCAGCATTCCTTCCCATTTCCCAGGCCGACAGCCAGAAAGTCGAGAAAGAAGACAGGCTGGTTGGGCTCAAAGGCAAGTTCTACATAGAACGCCTGCGCGACAGCAACGGCAAGCGCAATATCGTTGTGAACCGCCGAAAATATCTTGAAGAAATCATCAACGCCAACCGCGACAAATTCTTTGACGAAGTAAAACTGGGCGACACTGTAAAAGGCACAGTCAAAAGTTTTACGAGCTTTGGCGCGTTCATTGACCTTGGCGGCTTTGACGGTCTTTTGCACATCAATGACATGAGCTGGGGGCACGTAACGCGCCCCAAGGATTTTGTAAAGAAAGGGCAGGAAATCGACCTGAAAGTGATTAAGCTTGACAAGGAAGAAAAACGCATCAACCTTTCGCTCAAGCACTTTACCGAAGATCCCTGGAACCATTTTGTGGACAAATATCATGTGAACGATGTGGTGAAAGGCAAAGTTACCAAGCTTACGGATTTCGGAGCGTTCATCGAGCTGGAGGAAGGTATCGAGGGGCTCGCGCATATTTCCGAATTCAGCTGGACCAAAAAGGTGAACAAACCTTCAGACATGGTAAAAGAGGGCGATGAAGTTGACTGCATGATTCTGGGCTACGATGTGCAGGCTGGCCGCGTTTCCTTGGGCTTGAAGCAGGTCACTGCCAACCCGTGGGATACAATCAGCGACAAGTACCCTGTTGGTACAAAGCTCAAGGGCAAGGTCGTCAAAATCACCAATTCTGGCGCCTTCGTTCAGCTTGAAGACGGTATCGATGCCTTCCTTGCTGGCGAGGATTTGAGCTGGACTAAAAAAGTCAAGCACCCTGGCAGCGAAATCAAGGTTGATCAGGAGCTTGATGTTGTTGTGATTGACTGTGCCACCGAAAACCGCCGCATCCGTGTGGGCATAAAGCAGCTTTCCGAGAATCCATGGAAGGCGTTCGCCGCCGAATACCATCCAGGAAGCACACTTGAAGGTGAGGTGACATCCATCACTGACTTTGGCATTTTTGTCAGGGCACCCAACGGTATTGAGGGGCTTGTGAACAAAGCCAACGTAAGCGAGAGCCGCGACACGCCGTTTGAGGAGGCCGTCAAAAAGTATTCCGTTGGCGACAAGGTTAATGTCTACGTTGTTTCAATTGATGTGGAAAAGGAAAAGGTTGCATTCTCTGTTAAGGAATACAAAAAGGCCCAGGCTCGTGCCGAAATTTCCCAGTACATGTCTTCAAGCAACGATGATGATGGTCCTTATACCATCGGGGATAGCCTTAAAAACCGAACCGAAGAAAAATAACCGCGATCAGTCTCGATGAGTGACGTGCCTGCCATTTCCACTGAACAGCTTAAAAAGCTCATCGAGATTAACATGCGTATCAATTCCTCTTACTCAGATCCCAATACCCTTGTTGTGTATGTTCTTGAATCAGCCAGGGTTCTTGCCAAGTGCGAGGCAGCGTCTTTGTTTTTGGTAAACCCCGGCGAAGAGACTCTCCGTTTTGTTGTTGAGCTGGGAGCTGATGGCGCAGAAGCAAAAAGAACAGTAGTTTCTGGAAACTCAATCGCAGGTTGGGTGGTAAAGCATGGCCAGCCGCTCATCGTGGACGATGTTTCAAAAGATGTACGATTTTCTTCTTTCGTGCAGGAAAACTCACGGCACATTGCCAGAAACGTTTTGGCTGTTCCTCTTCAGGTAAAAAATTCCTGTCTTGGCGCGATTGAAATGGTGAACAGACTTGACGGCGGGCGGTTCGGCCGTACTGATTTGGATGTGCTTTCGTTGCTTGGGCTGCAATTCGGCATTGCCTTGCAGAACGCGCGGGCATACAAGACAGCTCGGGAGCGTATCGGTGCGCTCCAGTCTGTCGTTTATGCAGGCGGCGGATATCATCCTTTTGTGGCAAAAAGTCCTGTTGTCATTGATTTGCTCCGTGTGATTGACGAAGTCGCAAAAACCAATTCTTCTGTACTGATATCCGGGGAAAGTGGTACTGGAAAGGAAGTCTTTGCTGAGCAGCTGCACCTAAAGAGTCCTCGTAGCGGAAAGCAGTTTGTGCGAGTGAATTGCGCGACGCTCTCTCCTGCGCTGCTTGAAAGAAGGCTTTTCGGGCATGGGGACAGTGCTGGCGCAGATTCTGCTTCAAACTACAAAAGCCTTTTTGAGACAGCCGATGGCGGCACGATTTTTTTTGACGAAATAGGCGAGCTGCCGCTGGAACTTCAGGCCAAGCTGCTCCGTGTGATTAAGGAACGCATGTTTGAGCGCACGGGTTCACAAGAAATGGTTCCGGTAGATGTCCGCGTTGTGGCTTCTACCAGCCGGAATCTTGAAACCATGGTGGGCGATGGAATGTTCCTGGGTGATTTGTACTACCGCTTGAATGTGCTGCCATTGAACATACCGCCGTTACGCCAGCGCAAGGAAGACATACAGCCGCTCGCGGAATTTTTTCTGGATAAATTTTCCGGCTCAACCAAAAAGAATTTTGAAGGACTTTCTCCCGCTGCGCTTGATGTGCTTTACCGTTACATGTGGCCGGGCAACGTGCGTGAGCTTGAAAACGCGGTGGAGCGCGCCTGTATTTTAGGCCGTCCGCCATTTATCGAAGCAAACGATTTTAGGCTGAATGCGGTCCCTGGCTTTTCGGAGGCGCAACCGCTTGCGAAGAATACTGTCTCCGAAGTCGTGTCCGGCGAGGATCGCACGCTTAAGACTGCCGTAAACACTTTCAAAAAGGCCTATGTCACGCAGGTGCTAGAACAGAACCGCTGGAACCAGACTGCCACCGCCAAAGTGCTTGACGTGCAGCGCACCTATGTTTCAAAACTGCTCAACGAGCTTGAAATCCATCGTCCTTCAAACAGCCCTGCCCAGGCTTCCAGTGTATAGGTCGGATCGCGCTGTGCCAGTCATGCGTGGAGACGGTTTTGTTTCTTGATTCATTCATATTTTTGGCTTGTCCTTGCATACATGTGCGCCTGCAAGATGATATGAAAGAAAAAATTCCGGAAATAAAAAAGTCTGTTTCCGCCGGCGCGTTCAATTGGACTGCGCGGTTTCACCCGATGGTGCATTTGCAGGAACACATTTGTATGAGTTTTTGTTGCTCGGCAGGGTAGTTCGTTTACGCCGTGCTGGTGGTTGACGGATTCTTTTTTTTCTGCTAACATAATATACCCCTTGGAGCTACGCATGTGGTTCCCATTCTGTCCATAAGGAGCACATACAATGAGAACGTATGAACTTATGACGATTTATCCTGTTGAGGATGAAAAACACAAGGCCGGTGTGGAAACTCTCAAAGCCGACCTCGCGAAATTCGGTGCGGAAATTCAGAAGGAAGAACCCTATGGAGACCGCGATCTCACCTACGAAGTAAAAAAGCTTAAACGCGGACGTTTTGTGCTGTTTACAATCAAGGCAAATCCTGCAAAAATCGTGGAGATCAATGCCCAGTTCAAATTCAACACAAACCTGTTGAAATATCTTTTTGTCCTCAAGGACGAAAAAAGCGTATAGGCGTACACAAGGCTGGAGGTAGTTATATGGCAAGCAGCGATTTGAACAGCGTTGCCCTCGTCGGGCGCCTTACTCGTGACGCGGATCTTAGGTATCTGCAAAGCGGTACAGCCGTGGCATCAATCAGCATTGCCGTAAACCGCAGCCGCAAAGACGGGGATCAGTGGGTGAGCGAAGTAAACTACTTTGACGTGTCGTACTTCGGAAAGTCTGCTGAAGCCCTCAAACAGTATCTTACAAAGGGAAAACAGATTGCCGTGCAGGGGTCTCTGAAGCAGGATCGCTGGGAAAAAGACGGGCAGAAATTCAGCAAGGTTCAGATTGTGGCAAACAACATTGAACTTTTGGGTGGCCGTGAAAACGGAGGCGGAAATGCATCCGGCGGATACCAGCCGCGGTCATCGTTTACGCCCCGTGCTCCTGGTGGCCAGCAGCCGTATGAACCCATGCCGGATGAAGGCCAGTCTTTTGGCGCAGACAATTCGGATTTTCCCGATGACATTCCCTTTTAATGTGCCATTGGTACATGCCAATGCAAGAGGAGTTTTATTATGGCAAACGAAAATACAGAAATTGAAGCGAAGGAAGCTGCTTCCACCAACGAGCAGCTGCAGGAACAGGGCCGCGAAGACGAAGGCCGCACCGCCCGCAAAGGCAAGGCGTTTTTCCATAAAAAGGTGTGCCGTTTTTGTGCCAACAAGGCAAAAATAGACTACAAAGATGCCGATGGGCTTCGCCGTTTTACCACGGAGCGCGGAAAGATTCTTCCCCGCCGCATTACCGGTACGTGCGCCAAGCACCAGAAGGAACTTTCTACCGCCATCAAGCGGGCACGGTCTATCTGCCTGCTGCCATTTGTGGCCGACTGACATTGCGCCGTTGTGCGCTCTTCTTCTGCTATTAAATTAACTGACCTGCGATCCAACTCCTGGTGACGTGGGCCTGCAATAAAAAGGAGCTTGAAATGAAAATCATTCTAAATGACGATGTGAAGCATCTTGGTGAAATGGGCGATGTAAAAAATGTCGCGAACGGCTATGCCCGCAACTATCTGTTCCCCCATATGCTGGCTGTTCCATACACGCCCGAGACAGTCGCTTTTTTTGAAGGAAAAAAGGCTGAAATTGAAGCGCGCAAAGCCCAGAAACGTGCCGACGCCGCTTCTCTCAAGGAAAAACTCGAAGCGCTCACGGTGGAGCTTTCCATGCCGGCCGGTTCCAACGGAAAACTGTACGGTGCTGTTACCAATCTTACCATCGCTGACTTCTATGCAAAGTCTGGATATGAAGTTGAGCGCAAACGCATCGAGCTTCCTGGTGTCACAATCAAAAACGTTGGGAGTTACACTTTCCGAATTCACCTGTATGAAGCGGCTGTGGCCGAGGCGAAGCTGGTGGTGAAAGCCCATGAATCCGGTTCCGCCACAGCCGAGGCAAAGGCTGAAAAAGCAAAAAAGGATGCCGCAAAAGAAGCGCCTTCCACCGAGCAGCCTGAAACTGCATCCTCGGAAAACGCTGAATAAACGGCCGTTCACGGTTTTTGAAAGACCCATCGGACTTGTGGTTCCTGTGGGTCTTTTTTTTGTGTCACCGTTCTGACAAAAAGCGAAAAGAGGTGTGCCATGGACTTAAAAGACAAAATTCCCCCCCACAATCTTGAGGCGGAGCAGGCCACATTGGGTGCCATGCTGCTTGACTGGAATTCCGTGAGTGATGTGATTTCCTATCTGCGGCCCGACCGTTTCTACAGCCAGCAGAATCAGGTGATTTTCGAGGCGCTCCTGACGCTGTATAACCGGGGAGTCAGGGGGGATATGCTCACGCTCATCGATGAGCTTACCAAATCTGGAAAGCTTAACGCGGCAGGCGGTGTTTCATATATTTCTTCGCTTGCGGATACTGTGCCAACGTCTTCCAATGTTGACTATTATGCCAAGATTGTGCTTGACCAGTCAACTCGGCGTGATTTGATAAAAATCGCTTCGGAAATAAAGGCCGACAGTTTTACTGAAACCAAAGACAGCCGTAAGATTTTGGAGGAAGCGGAGCAGAAGATTTTCAGGCTCACCGACATGAACGAATCTGCGCAGGTATACGAAATGCGCGAAGTGGTGAACCGGAGCATCACCGTCATCGACATGCACTACAAAAACAAGGATGCATACACCGGCATTCCCACCGGCTTTAACGATCTCGACAGCATGACAAGCGGCTTCCAGAACAGCGAGATGATTATTGTTGGTGCAAGACCTTCCATGGGAAAAACAGCGCTTGCACTTTCCATGATGCAGCACATGGCAATCGAAAAGCGCATTCCATGCGGGTTTTTCAGCCTTGAAATGTCTGCCGAGCAGATTGGACAACGTATTCTTTCGCAGGTGGCGCGGGTTCCAGGCTCAAAGCTCCGCAGCGGCATGCTCAAAATGGAGGACTTCAAAAAACTGCAGGATGCCGCCGGCAGCAGCTACGAGGCTCCGCTCTACATTGTGGACACGCCGAACATGAAGCTTCTGGACTTGCGCGCAATGGCACGCCGCATGAAAGTGAACCACGGCATCAAGATTCTGTTCATCGATTATATCGGCCTTATCACAAGCGAAAACGAAGATGCTCCCGTGTATGAACAGCAGTCGGCGATTTCAAAGTCGCTAAAAAGCCTTGCCCGCGAACTTGAAATCCCCGTTGTGGTGCTGTGCCAGGTGGCGCGCGATGCAGAAGGAAACGAGCCTAATTTGGCCCAGCTTCGCGGTTCGGGCTCCATTGAGCAGGACGCGGACATGGTGATTTTTATCCATGGTGAAAAAGCAAAGCAAAAGGAAGGGGAGGAATATAATCCCGTGCAGGAACGAAAGCTGATTGTGGCCAAACAGCGTAACGGCCCCATCGGTGATGTGCGGCTGCTGTTCATCGCATCCTACACAAAGTTTGAAAACAAGGCCCGTGAAGACCAGTAGAAGCTTTGTGAATGCTGTAGACAATAAAAATCAACACATTCCTGCGCATAAGGTGGGTATGATTTTTCTGAAACTTGCCCCTTGGGTAGTGAAAGAAACCTTTAGGGTTTGTCGAGCGTGTTGTTCTTGTAAGGATCGCATCCAATGGCGCATATCCTTCATTTTGCCCCTGCTTGCAGGAAGGCTTCAGGCCAGAGGCTGGCTTCACAGGAGCATGGGTACCATTTCCGCACGAATCAACACAATAGGTACATCAACAGAATTTCAGACTGTTGAACTGCGCAAACTTGTATTGTGTCCGATGGCAACACCAGCTTGCCTAAAGTGGGCCATGTATAAAAAAAGCTTTACATGCAAAAGCATTATCTTGCGGCTCATATTGATATGGCTGGCTGCGCGGTAGAGCGTCGGGGACACCCCCGACGCTTATTATGAATGGCACCTGCAAATATCGGTTTCAGAGGGCTTGCGGTTTATTTTCCTGTTGCAGAGCCTGTGACCGATGCATTGCGACGTTTTCCGCTTGTTCCTTTGGTGATCTGCGTTAAGTCGGAAAGCTTGAGCAGCACCACAGAGCCGTCGCCAGCTGTTACAATCACACCTTGCTCCACAATAGTTATTGATGTTGAAGATACAACTTCCACAGGGCTCTTCAGCCTGAGCTTGAGTTTTGCGTCGTATTTTCCGACCACCCACTTGCCGCCGTCTTTTATAACGCAGTAGTAGTCCCCGGCCTTTTGTACAAGTACAGAGTCTGGGGCCACGCTTTCTTCGCCTGTCTTTTGAATTTCCATGCGGAAGGAGTCAAGCAGACAGAGCCGCACATCCTGGGTGCTGTTTTTTGCGTTGCTTTCCCCACAGACGGCCATGTACAGCGGTATGGGCTGCTTGCTGTCGAGCATCGCCTTGGTTTGCGAATTAAGACTGCCGTTCGCTTTTAGTTCATCGGCGATGTCTGCGATTGTTCCTGCGGGAAGCAGTGTGCGGCCACGCACAACCGTTACAGGTGACTCACGGATGAGCGCACCTGTAGAGCTGTCAACCTTGACCATCTGAGAAAGCTGCGCGGCATTGTCGGAAACAGCAAGAGCGATGACGGCATTTTTGTTTTCGGATTCGGAAAGAGATTCTTCCAGAAGCTTCTGCTGGTCTTTCGCGATTTCCGCACGTTCGGCCTGGGCTTCGGCCTGTTTCTGGTCTGCCTTTGCCTGCTGCTCGTCGGCTTTCTTTTGGGCATCGTCTGCCTTTGCCTGCTGTTCGTCAGTCTTCTTCTGTTCTTCGATAACCTTGTTTTCAGCCTGATTCGCTTCTTGCTGTTTTTTGTCAGCGTCTTTCTGTGCGTTTTCGGCCTCTTCTTTCTTTTGCGCTGATTCCTTTTGTGCGTTTTCGGCCTCTTCCTTCTTTTGTTCTGAGTCTTTCTGTGCGTTTTCAGCCTCTTCCTTCTTTTGTTCTGACTCCTTCTGTGCGTTTTCGGCTGCTTCTTTCTTCTGGGCGTTTGATCTGTCGTTCTGAGCGTCTTTCTTTGCCTGGTCGGCCTGCTGCTGTGCCGCCTGAGCGTCTTTCTTTGCCTGGTCGGCCTGCTGCTGTGCCGCCTGAGCGTCTTTCTTTGCCTGGTCGGCCT
>JAFLSN010000032.1 GCA_022510905.1 Treponema sp. | reverse complement strand
AGCCTCATCAAGCAGCTGCATCTCATCCTCAAATCCGGGACGACGGACTGCCGGAAGCCCTGGTTCAAAGTGGGCGACTACAAGATGCTGGAGAACGAGGTGGGCGGAAGCGAGACCGCAAAGCCCTCCGATGTCGCGCCCGCGGTTCGGGCACTGCTCGCTGAGTACAACGCCCGCCCGTGCGTCACGCTCGATGATATTTTGGATTTCCACGTCCGCTTTGAGCGCATCCATCCGTTCCAGGACGGCAACGGGCGCGTGGGCCGCCTGATTATGCTCAAGGAATGCCTCAGGCACAGCATCGTCCCGTTCATCATCACAGACGAGATGAAACTCTTTTACTACCGGGGAATCAAGAGCTGGGACGAGGAGCGCGGCTACCTGCGGGACACCTGCCTTTCCACGCAGGACGAGATGAAGTCCGCGCTGGACTACTTCGGGATTGCGTATGAGTAGGGCGCGGGGCGGAAAGGATGTTCGTTCCGTGCCGCTTAGCATAAACCTTCGCAACACCCGTTCCATTTCCGTGCCAGCTGCCACACCACTATTCCGCCTAACAAGTCTGTACGCCGCACGCCGGCAAGCTGCTGAATCGTGCTTTCGCAGATTGCGGCTGCGGCTCTTACCAGCTCTTCCAATGGCGCACAACGGAGATGGTAAATGCACGCGGGAGCACTGCGTGAACGGCGGAAAAAAGACTTTCCGCAAAACACGCGCCAAATATTATCTATCACAACACCGCTAACCGTGCTATAATCGGTAGAAAATCCTGCATTCGGAGGAAAACATGAACGAACTTCTGGGCCGCACCCACAACGACATCGACGGCACATTCTGCTACGGAATGCTCACCTTCTCCGGGCTTGAATTCGGCTCGCTGGGGCAGATATGCGTCTACCGCTGCTCTGTGTGCGGGCGCGAAATCCGAAACGTAGAAGACCGCCTTGGGCAAACACCGCAAGGATTCGGACCGCCACCACCATTTGGCTTTGGGCCGCCGCCGCCATTCGGATTCGGCCCATGGGGATAACCAGCCCCACGCGACCATGGCCGAACATACCGCCAAAGCGCAACAGGACAGACTTATAAAACATGGTCGAGCGCACTGCTAAAGCACGATTTAGCGGTGCGCTAAAGCATAATTTAGAGAGCTTCCAAAGCGTAATCTAGCGCATTATAAAGCATAATTTAGAGGAATTCTGAAGCGCAATTTAGTGCACTTCTAAAGCGTAATTTAGAGAGCTTCTAAAGCGTAATTTAGTGCACTTCTAAAGCATAATCTAGCGCACTTCTAAAGCATAATCTAGCGCACTTCTAAAGCGTAATTTAGAACACTTCTAAAGCATAATTCAGAGTGCTTCTAAAGCGTAATTTAGCGCACTTCTAAAGCATAATTTAGAGAGCTTCTAAAGCATAATTTAGTGCACTTCTAAAGCATGCTTTAGTGAGCTTCTAAAGCGTAATTTAGAACACTTCTAAAGCATAATTTAGAGAGCTTCTAAAGCGTAATTTAGAGGACTTCTAAAGCATAATTTAGAACACTTCTAAAGCGTAATTTAGCGCACTTCTAAAGCATGCTTTAGTGAGCTTCTAAAGCGTAATTTAGAACACTTCTAAAGCATAATTTAGAGGGCTTCTAAAGTATAATCTAGCGCACTCCTAAAGCGTAATTTAGAGGACTTCTAAAAATATAATTTAGTGCACTTCTAAAGCATAATTTAGAGGGCTTCTAAAGCGTAATTTAGTGCACTTCTAAAGCGTAATTTAGAGGACTTCTAAAGCATAATTTAGAACACTTCTAAAGCATAATTTAGAACACTTCTAAAGCATAATTTAGAACACTTCTAAAGCATAATTTAGAACACTTCTAAAGCATAATCTAGAACACTTCTAAAGCATAATCTAGCGTACTTCTAAAACATGATTTATCATAATTATAAAGTATAGTCAGAATTAGCTACATGGCATGTCACAGTCTTTTGCTGGTGCTGTTGCTGCTGGTTCTGGATAGCGGCTTTAAGCCGTGCTGCCCTGCCAAGTCATCGTTGAATGAGCGGCATGCTGTGGTTTATGTCAGTTTTTACATCTTTCAGCAGTTACAAACTTGGTGCCATGCTCTGCGCATAAGTAAGCATTTTAATAGAAGAATACTGGCGGTAGATTGAAGTAACTGGCTTTCTGCACCGGAACGAGACCTAAGGCTAGTGTATGGGCTGAAAGTAAATCGGCGAACGCTACACCTATACCGGCTGCTTCCACATGAACACGTATGGGCGGTAGCATCTGTTCCAAGGCGATGACCGTGATGTTACCAATCATGGAGACGGTACGGCGGCGGCCGAGACCTGCGCAACATAGGCGTAAGCGGACGGCTAACCAAGTGAACAGCGTGTCCCCACGGCTGCGTTATCTTAGGCCTGACTACAATAAAGGCTTGGCGCGAGAATTTCTTTATGGGCAAGAATTCCATGGGTGTATAAAGACTTGCCTGTTGCCTTGGTTCGTGCGGAATCAACGCACCACGGCGCGGAGGCCACAGCATGTACTGTCTATGCACGAATCATGGTGAACGCCGGGCCATGCAAACCCGGTCACTGGCTTTAACCCCTGCTGCAAGCAGTCGCGAGATGAATGCTGTGTTCCATCCGCAAAGCTTCCAAGGACGGCAAGTGAAAGCAGGTGCGGTTGCCAAAAGCAGCGACCGATTCTTGTTGCGGCCCGGCTGCTTTATCGCTTGTTGCTGGAGGTGCCTTTCGCTTGTATTTACAAACGTTCAAAATAAAGTATAATTGTACGGTGATAATAACTACTAAAGGGCAGTCTTGAATGGGATTTGTTGAAGAAAACATCGGAAGGCTTATAAAGCAGTGTGATGGCGGTGATGAGGCTGTAAGTTTCTTGGCCATTTACTCTTTTATCGAGGGATATTTCAGGGCCTCATACCCAAATGCTTTTAAGTGGGAAAAAGACTGGAAGTTCCACCAGATTCTGGAGTATGTAAAGTCAAGATATTTAGGGAATGCTTCTCTTGCAGAGTCAAAATTGTATGAAAGGCTGAAAAGGTACCACGGGGAGCGCGATTCGGCTGCATACAAGGATTTGAAGACTTTTACAGACACAAACAGGATTCGGCACTGTTTTTCAAATATCCGTGAAGGCACGCTTTCCGTTATTGTTGGTCAGTTTATTGAATTTGCCCGGTACCGCAATTTTCTGACAGAAGAGATTGCCAACATGAACGCTATAAAAAGTGTGGAAGATTCGCGTTCAAAAATCCAGCTCCGCCCGTCTGATGATTCTGTATTATACCATGCAAAAAGTGATTTGCTTCTGCGCTATGACAGCATTCTTGAAAGCCGCGAGAACCGCAGCAAATTAAAATCGGCTTTAGAAGACCTTGACGGCAAAATGTCAGAAGAAACGGATGACAGCAAATTGCTTGTCCTTGCCAGGCAGCGAAAAGAAAAGCTTGCCGCACTGGAGCGGACAGAATCTGAAATTGGCAGAACAGACGAATACACAAATTTTATAGATGAGCTTGCGATTTCTTTGATTGAAGCCCAAAGCAAAAAAGATTATGAAGCAAAGATAATGCGTCTGAGCGAATCTCAAAAAAAGCTGATAAATGAAGATATAGATGCCCTTACAGAAAAACATGGTCATTCAATGTATATAAAAGGCGGTCCCGGAACCGGGAAAACACTTGTTTTGATAGTCATTCTGTTTAAATTATATCATGCAAGGCGTAAATCTGTTCTGCTGACATATTATCCGACACTGAACAAATACATCAATTATCTGTTTGAACTTTACAACGACGATAAACTGCTGAATGATTTTAGCGTGTCAAAATTTGACCAGAACAGCCTCGAAGTGCTAGGCCGCACAGGAATCCTGAAATTTGATGATTTTCTTCTTCCAAAGATTGTGAAACTGTTGGGCATAGGCTATACATATTCTGCAAGCGAAAAGAGAACGGAACTTGTTGGGATTTTTCAGTCGGTGGAACCTGATTATAAAAAAGCGGCAAAGCTGTACGATGAAGTCATAAACAATGTTCTGCCGAATATGCTTGATGAGAAAAAATACTGTACTTCTCCACGAAAAACCGGGCATTGGAGAAAAATTTCCCAGGTCCTGGAAATGCTGGACAACAAAGAATCCATGCTCGACTTGTACGCATACTACAAATTTGGCTTGGAAGACATCAATCAAATCGCTTTTACAAATGAAAGTTTTGATTACATTCTCATTGATGAGGCGCAGGATTTAACAAACGCACAAATTTTTGCAGTAAATAAATTCGTAAGCAAAACAGGCGGGCTGATTCTTGCGGGAGACCCCAGCCAGGAAATCAGAAACAGACGCACAAGCATGGCTCAACTGGATGTAGATATTAGTGGTGGAAAAAGATACAATCCAGAGTTGACGCAAAATTTCAGGAGCTCAATCCTGATACAAGAGCTGGGAAATAAATACAAGCAGGAACCTTGTTTGCACATACGTAAAAATACAAAATCCGTTGAAGGACTTACCGCCGGGCCTCCTCCTCAAATCTTTATCACGGACGATACAGAGTCATCAAACTATCAAAACACATATAAGCAGATTCTGAATTCTGTGAGGATGTGCACGAGTGAATTGTGCATTGTTCCGGGAAACATATGCATTGTTGCATTCAACGAGCCAGAATTGTTGGAAATCAAAGAAAAACTGAAAAAAGAGCTGAATATCGAATCTGCACTCATTTACAAAGACAAAGATTTCTTGTTTAAAGATGATACACAAAAGTCAGATGGAAAAGTCAGACTTTGCACAGTGAAAGAAATCAAAGGAATAGATTGCGCAGTTTTGCTCTTTATGATTACGGATCAGTCGAACCAAAATAACAACGGAGGAATTGTCCCGCAGTTAAGGGCAAACGCAATATACACCTGCATCACGCGGGCCATGTATTTGCTGCAAGTTTTTGTTCCGAAGTACTGTAAAAAAAACGATTTAAGTGTAGCTGTTCTAGTCAATAAACTGTGCCCGCAGGACAAGGAAGTGCAAGACTTTATTGATGAACATAACAAGAAAAAAAGAAAAGGCATTCCTTTAAAAGAATATTTTGAAAAATATAAGGACGAAAACGAAACGGAAATCACTGGAAAAATAGAAAGTGATTTAAAAGACAAGTATAAACGCATATTTGGCTCTGATGAAAATTGTTCAATAGATTTTTCAGAAGATATGACAGAGGCATATATTTACGCCACAAAAAAAGTGGTTGACACCGTACAAGATGAATTAACGGAGATTTCCATAAAAGAAGCTTCAAAAATAGAAAAAGGATGCTCAATTGGAGATGAAATTGAAGTTTACATCAATCCAAATAATTTGATCAAAGATAACAGGGCTGAATTTAAATCTGTTGCAAATCCTTGTCCAACTGAAGCTGGCAGTCTTGCGACCGCTTCTGGACCTAAGGTAAAAAGAACTATCGTCATTCGGAGGAAACCAGATGTCTTGCCGCAACAAATGTCAAAGTCAGAAAATCTTAATGCGTCATATGAGGGAAGAGTTTTAGAAAATTCTCCTCGCGGAATAACCATAAGTACAGAAAACACACCATACTATTGGCTTAAATTCCTTCCCGTACTTTATGAAAATGAAGATACAAATATATATTCATATTATGAGGTCGGCGATATTATAAAATTCAAGATAGTTGACAATCCTGAAAATTCAGATAAAAAAATGGCAAAAATATTGCCCATGATTAATATTTTTAAAGCATTGGAAATTGGACAAAATTTAAAAGGTGAGCTGCTTTCTCCTTTCAAAGAAATCTCAAAAGGTTCAATATCTAAAGGCAGGTTAGCTGCAAAAGGTTTTGAAATTACGCCAGCTTTAATTGGAAAATCGTTTATGGTTAAAATTATTGAAAAGAATCCTCAAGGTAATGGCTGGATTTTGGATGTCATAATACCTTGCTCATAGGCGATGGATACGGCATACAAGTTATCGGCGGTATAGCTTATCGAGAGCAGGCATGATAAAACGAACAGGGCCAGTTCCTTGGTCGCATTGAACCTAGAAATATATTCATGCGCGAAAGTGCCGAACTTTCTCAAGGGGTATTCTTTAATAAAATAAACACGCCCCGACGCAAAAGGCGGACATGATTTTTCTGAAACTTGCTCCTTGTGTAGTTATAAAGAAATCTTTAGACTTTGCCGGTTGTGTTGTTATTGTAAGGTATCGCAGCCATAGGTAACATGCCATGCGTCTGCCAAGCCAGCCCGGACTTGAAGCTTTGCTTTTTCATCGAAGTGTGTTGATTTTCAACTATACGAGCATCTATTTATTCCATGTTGAAAGCCAAGTTTTTTTTATCGTTGTCTAATCAGAAAAAAAAGAGTATATTAGATGTATGGTAACCGTTCGGTTATCTGGTATGCAGTTTGCCGGCAGCGGTCATGCGGAACATACGGCCGCTGTCCAGAAAACAGCATTTTTTTGTTAAAACGGCGCCGATTTTAAACAAGGCGCCAAAATCACGGTATTCAGAGGCACACATGGCTGAACAAAACGAAGCCTGCGACAATCGTTGCGAAGGTTGCGGAAAAGACTGCGAAAAGCGAGATTTGCGTGAAAAACCTGGCGAAGGTTCCCGCATCAGAAAAGTAATCGGCATTGTAAGCGGAAAAGGTGGCGTAGGAAAGTCACTTGTAACCAGCCTGTCGGCGTGCAAAACACAGCGCGATGGCTTTCGCACGGCAATCCTCGATGCCGATATAACAGGGCCGTCAATTCCCACGGCCTTTGGGCTGGGCGAAGAAAAGGCTGAAGCGGGGCTCCGCATGAGCAAAGATGGAAAGCAGCTCGAATACATCAAACCTGTGGTAAGCGAAAAAGGAACGCAGATCATGTCCATGAATTTTCTGCTCCCGGACCAGACCGACCCGGTCATATGGCGCGGACCGATTATTTCAGGCGTAGTGCGCCAGTTCTGGACAAACGTGATCTGGGAAGACGTTGACATCATGTTTGTTGACTGTCCTCCAGGAACAGGAGATGTGCCGCTCACAGTGTTCCAGAGCATTCCTGTTGACGGCATCATCGTGGTGGCTTCCCCACAGCAGCTTGTCCGCGTGATTGTGGAAAAAGCCGTCAAGATGGCAACAGAAATGAATGTGCCCATCCTGGGTCTTGTTGAAAACATGAGCTATGTTAAGTGCCCAGACTGCGGAAAAGAAATCCGCATTTTTGGTGAAAACAACATTCACGGTATCGCAGATGATTTTGGACTGAAGGTGCTCGCCCGCATTCCTGTTGAACAGGAAATGTCCGTGGCGATTGACAACGGTGAAGTTGAAGCGCTCTCCGTTGATTACGTAAACGATGTGGCCGCTGCTGTTGAAGCGCTGCTTTCACAATCGGCATGACCGCGCAAGAAGCCGCATCCTGTGCCGCGAAAAATTTTCTGAATGGCTGCAACTGTGCGCAGGCTGTGCTGGGCGTATTCGCAGAATCCTTAGGCCTTGAAACCCGCGATGCCATGAGACTTGCGCAGCCGTTTGGTGGTGGCATGTGCAGGCTGCGCGAAACCTGCGGCACTGTAACAGGAATGCTGCTTGCCCTCGGTCTGCTTGAAGGAAATTCAGACCCAAGCGACAAGGCTGCAAAAGATGCCGTTTATGCCCATGGACAGGCGCTCACCGCCGAATTCAAAAAGCTGCACGGTTCAATTCAGTGCCGAGAGCTTTTAGGCTTGGTTCCTCTTGGTACGGCAGACGCGGTGTTACATGGTGCTCCTCTTCCTGTACGAACTGTGGAGCATAAAAAAACTGACTCCGTATCTTTAAATGGAACCGCGCTTTCTCCTGCATCGGAATTACGTACCGAAGATTATTACGCACGCCGTCCGTGTCCAAAGCTGTGTGCAAGTGCCGCCCAGATTTTCGCGGAATATATGGATGCGCGGAAACAAACATGAAGCTTGTCTGCGCTCCCATGGCAACCCTAAGCCACGAGGCGTTCCGTTGCACTGTTGAACGCTTTGGCTGCTGCGATGAATATTTTACTGAAATGATCCATGCACCGTCACTTTTAAATGGCGGGCCATACGAGCGATTTTACCTGCAAAACGGTCCTGTGCCACAAAAAATCGTGTGGCAACTTACGGGTGCCCATGCGGAGCAAATTGCCAAAGCTGCGGCGATTGTTGCAGAACGCGGAGGCATCGGAGTTGATGTGAACATGGGCTGTTCCGCTCCTCAGATTTACAAAACCGGTGCGGGCATTGCCTGGATGTCAAAACCATTGCACGAAGTGGAAGCCCTTGTGCGCATGATCCGTGCCACACTGAAGGAGCACGAAGCCCGGACAGGCGAACACAAACGGCTCAGCGTAAAATGCAGACTTGGTGTTGAAGGATTTTCAGACACAGATTTTTTTTCGTTTGCGGATGCTCTGGTTGAAAACGGAGTGGAGCTGATTACCCTTCACCCTCGCACACAAAAAGAAAAATACCGCGGTCTTCCACGCTTTGCATATGTTGAACAACTTTCATTGCGCTATCAGGGAATGTCAGGTTCAGGATTTCCGCGCATTCCAATATATCTGAACGGATGCATAAGCGATGTGAAATCCGCGCAGTCTGCGCTCAAAATCGCACCCCATGCCGCAGGCCTTATGGTGGCCCGTGCAGCAGCACAAAAACCATGGATATTCGCGGAACTTCATGCGACACTTTTTCCTGCAAGCGAAAACTCCGCAGCATCTTGCGCCGTGATTGATGCCTTTCAGCTTGCGCTCGATTTTATCGCAGACATGGAACGTTACCAGCCCCCGGAATTTTACCGCACACGGCTCCAGCGTTTCTTTTCATATTACAGCCAGAATTTTACATTTTCGCATTATTTTAAAACACAGCTATGCAATGCTTCAAGTCCAGACGAATGCCGCGCCCGCCTTGCGGAATATTTTGAAAAACAACCTGCCGACCGCTTTATTCATGTACGTTTTACGAACATTGTCTCTGAAAACCATGCGATTGGCTAGAACTTTCACTGTGATATGGCGGGGCGAAAGCCATGCACTTTTGCTATCATGTAAAAAAAATCGCGCAAGTTTTATGGTGCGGAAGATCTGCTTTGTAAAAAAAAACAGACATTTTGGCGGAAGACCATCCGCAGTAAATTGCAGCCATGGATCAGCTTCGCAGAAGTTTTGTATGTACCATTTTCAGCACTAACAAAAAGAAACATCGCCAGGAATCCGCCGTCAGCCGTATTGCCCAGCAGAGTTTGTTTGGCGTTGCACATACATCGGAAAATTCATGCACAAAAGTCCTTTATGCATCTTACACAGTATGCAGCAAATTTTTCGCTTGTGAATCACCTGCCAGTTAGCCTGGGCTTGTATACGAGAGTGTTTCCTTATATTCTGCAAAATGACCTGCACAGCATGTGCGGCACTACAGCATGTCAAAATACCCCTTTACCTTTAACAGCTCCGCGTTGAGTATGCCTCCGAGGGCTGCGCCGCGTTTGGTATTGTGGCTTAGGGCAACAAATTTTACATCGAACACCTTGCATTTTCGGAGGCGCCCTATAACGCAGGCCATGCCTTTTTCTGTGTCGCGGTCACGGCGGGGCTGCGGGCGGTTATCTTCGTGGCGTACCACAATAGGATGGTCGGGAGCGGAAGGAAGGTGCAGTTTTTGCGGCTCACTAGTGTAGGCGCTCCATACCCGCTCTATTTCGTCCAGTTTCGGTTTTTTTTCATCCGGCAGATCAAACTCAATGGACACGCATGCGGTATGGCCGTCAATTACGGGCACACGAGTGCATGTCGAGCTTACGATGGGAAGCGATGCGTTTTCAATCACACCGCCGTTCACGGTGCCAAGAATTTTAAGGCATTCCTGTTCGGTCTTTTCTTCTTCGCCGCCAATATAGGGCACAATGTTGTCTATCATGTCAAAGCTGGACACTCCGGGGTAACCCGCGCCGCTTACTGCCTGCAACGTAGTTACGACCATGCGCCGCACAGGATACCCCGCCTGAATGAGCGCGTGGAGCGGCATCATGTATGTTTGGAGCGAGCAGTTGGGCTTTACGGCAATAAAACCCTTGTTCCAGCCATGCCGTTTTTTTTGCGAGTCAATAACTTCAAGGTGGCTGAAATTTATCTCTGGAACCAGCATGGGAACGTCAGGAGTCCAGCGGTTTGCGCTCGCGTTTGACACCACAGGGATTCCTTCTGCTGCATAGGCTTCTTCAAGGGCCGTTATCTCTTCTTTCCCCATCTCAAGAGCACTGAAAACAAAAGCGCATTTTCCCAGCGCAAGGCTTGCATTGTTTGCGTCCTGCACGGTAAGGCCGGCCACTTCCGCAGGAATATCCGCGCCGATTAGCCACCGTTCTGCCACAGCGTCCTTGTAGAGTTTTCCGGCGGAACGCGGAGACGCTGCCACATACGTTACCTCAAACCATGGATGGTTTTCCAGCAGCTTGATATACCGCTGCCCCACCATGCCGGTGGCACCAAGCACTCCTACTCTTATCTTTTCAGACATGGTTCATTCCCCCATAAAAATTCAAAAAGAAAGTTGAAATATTGAAGTGCATGAAAACAAGGCATTTCCGTTTTTATGCGCTTTTTGCTTTTTTACCAAACTGCGTTCAAAGCCCGCACTGCTCCAATGCCCTGCGGATTGTCTCCTGGGCCTCGGGCTTTGCCTCAACAAGCGGAAGCCGCAATGAGCCTGCGGGAATGCCTTTCACGTTCATGGCGTACTTGATGCTGGATGGATTTCCATCGCAGAACGCAGCACGGAACAATGGTTGCAGGCGGTAATGTATTTTTCGCGCAGCAGCGAAGTCGCCCGAAAGCGCTTTGTGCACCATATCCGTCATAAGGGCGGGGCACAGGTTTGTAACCACACTGATGACACCGTTTCCTCCAGCCGCAATCAGAGGCAGTGTAATTCCATCGTCACCGCTCATAACGGAAAAATCAGGATGCTTTGCCTGCAGTTTTTCTATCACTTCCATCATCTGGTTGATGCTGCCGCTTGCTTCTTTTACGCCCGCTATGTTTGGCAAGTCTGAAATGCGTTCAAGCAATGATGTGGAAATGTTTTTTCCGGTGCGGCCCGCTATGTTGTAAACAACAATGGGAATGCCAACCTTGCTCACAGCCTCAAAGTGCCGGAACACGCCATCGTCACTGGGTTTGTTGTAGTATGGGGTGACCACCAGCGCATAGTCAGCGCCCTTTGTTTTTGCACGCTCCACATAGCGCACCGCGTCACGTGTGCTGTTGCTTCCCGCGCCTACAATCACCTTTACAGAAGTGTCATGGGCTTTGTTCCATTCATGCACAGTCTGCATGGTGATGTCTATCAGCTTTTCTTCTTCGGTTTCATCGAGCGTGGGTGTTTCTCCAGTTGTTCCCAACGGCAAAAGCCCGTCGATTCCCTGCTCCAGCTGAAAGAGCACATTTTTTTTAAAGCCTTCATAGTCAATTGAACCATCCGGAAACATGGGTGTAATCATTGCCGTGTAAGAACCATGAAGCGTTGTCATAGCGTACTCCCATAAAAAGCCAGAAAGAAAGTCTTTGTTTTCTTTGAATGACTTTTTACGCCACTCCTCAATAAAATCGGGGCGGCATTTGATATGCAAGTTTGCGACGCAAACTCGTAGGAGATAAAAGCTGCCGAAATCCGTGCCCCTTTTATCTCGCAAGTGTTTTTAGCGTTGCGGTACTGCACAAGGCCCGCCTGTCTTCACAGTGAGCGGACGTTTGCTTTGTTCCACTTTTAAACGCTGAGACATTATTTCATATTTTTGCAAAAAACACAACATGCACGGAGTTTTGCCATGCCGAATGTTCAGATCTGTTTTCCGGATTGCCAAAATCAAGGCCGTTTCTGGCCAAACCTTGCCTTTGCGCCGGGGTGTGCAGACTGTAGATATGGAAATATAAAACTTGACGGTATAAAATTTCGGGTGTACTATGAATAGATACAATATTGTGTTTTCCAATTTTAGGAGGATATCACATGAAAAAATCAGTATGGGCTATTCCCGCTTTGGTAGTTGCCGCAACGGGATTTATGGGTTGCTCAAAAAAAGCCGCTTCATCATCTGTAGTTATGAGCAAAGACAAACCGCTTGTATTCTTTAACCGCCAGCCGTCCGACCCAACCACAGGTGTCATAGACATGGACACAATGAACTGGAATGACAAAACCTATTACGTTGGCTTTGATGCGGCGGGTGGCGGTGCCGTTCAGGGCGAATTGATTCTGGACTTCCTGCAAAACGCGGATCCTGATGTGATTGACCGAAACGGGGACGGTGTAATCGGATACGTGCTCTGCATCGGTGACGTTGGCCACAATGATTCAAAAGCACGAACCGAAGGCGCACGCCGGGCACTTGGCACATGGAACGGAACCACGGAGCCCACAGACGTAAAAGAAGGTTCCGTTACCGTGGGCGGCAAAGAATTCCGCGTGGTCGAGCTTGAAGGCAAGGCCATGACAGGCACCGATGGTTCCACATGGAACGCCAACGCCGCAACCGAGGCCATGGGCAACTGGGCCACAAAATATGGTGACCGAATCGACATGGTGATTTCAAACAACGACGGCATGGCCATGGGCTGCCTTCAGGCTTCAAACTATCCTGCCGGAGTTCCAATTTTCGGCTACGACGCAAATGCAGATGCCATCGAAGCTGTTGGTGCCGGCAAACTCACAGGCACTGTTTCGCAGAACGTTGACGCACAGGCTACGGCAACATTGCAGGTTATCCGCAACCTGCTTGACGGACTTTCAGGAAGCGATGTTTACACAAAAGGCATTTCTGAACAGGATCAGTACGGCAACAAAATTTCCGCAGACCTTGAATACATTGCAGACACAAAATCGGTGCTTGCAAAAAACACCGGCGTAAACGCAAGCAACTGGGAAAGCTACAGCGCAGGAAACCGCGACACTGGAATCAAGCAGTCGAACGCAGCAAAAAAGAAGGTTCTTCTCACCATTTACAACTCTGCCGACAACTTCCTTTCTTCTTCATACCTTCCGGCCTTGCAGTATTATGCGCCGCTTTTGAGCATTGACCTTACGGTGGTGCAGGGCGATGGCCAGAACGAAGCCAGCTGTCTTGACAAGTTCACGAACCTCAAGAGTTTTGATGCATATGCCATCAACATGGTAAAAACCAACTCTGGCAGCAACTACACGGACAAGCTCAAATACGAGTAGTCCATTTCCAAAATATTAAAACAGGTCGCGTCGATAGTGGGAGCGGCCCCGTCACGTAAAAAACAATTAGGGTTGCCCAACAAACGCAAAGTGAATTGGGCAACCCCTTTTTAAAGGTGTGCAGATACATTTGCACAACGAGTTTTTCATGTGATTTTTACATGACCGAACAGTGTTCGATGATAAAAAGTTTGAGCGCTGTCCGCTATTCAAAGGAAATAGAATGGAACAGAACGTGCTGGAAATAAAAAATCTGTCCAAAGCATTTGCAAAGAACAAAGTGCTTGACGGCATTCACCTGACGGTCAAAAAAGGCAGCGTTATGGGGCTCATGGGCGAAAACGGAGCCGGTAAAAGCACCATGATGAAGTGCCTGTTCGGTATTTACGCAAAAGATGAGGGACAGATTTTTCTTGACGGCAAACCGGTCGATTTTAAAAGCCCGAAAGAAGCTCTTGAAAGCGGTGTCGCCATGGTGCATCAGGAGCTGAACCAGTGCCTTGACCGCACGGTAACCGACAACCTGTTTTTAGGTCGGTATCCCACCCATTCAGGCATTATCGATGAGCAGAAAATGTTCAAAGAAAGCAGCCAGCTGTTCAAGTCTCTCAACATGAGCGTGAATCCGTCAACCGTTATGCGCACCATGTCGGTGAGCCAGCGGCAGATGGTTGAAATCGCAAAAGCCGTCTCCTACAGCGCCAAAATCATCGTGCTTGACGAGCCGACGTCATCGCTTACGGAACCGGAGGTTCAAAAGCTGTTTTCTATTGTGCGCGACTTAAAGCAGAAGGGTGTGTCGTTCGTGTACATTTCGCACAAGATGGACGAGATTTTTCAGATTTGCGATGAAGTTTCCGTGCTGCGCGATGGTACCATGGTCTATGCCGATTCCATCAAGAATACAAGCATGGACGCGCTCATTTCCGCGATGGTGGGCCGCTCGCTAGACAAGCGCTTTCCCGATGTTGACAACATTCCCGGAGAAGATTTTATTGAAGTGCGAAACCTGTCCACAAAGTACGAGCCACAGCTTCAAGACATTTCGTTTACCGTCAGAAAAGGCGAAATATTCGGGCTTTACGGGCTGGTAGGCGCAGGACGCAGCGAACTGCTGGAATCCCTGTTCGGCGTGCGTACCATTGCTACTGGAGAAATCCGACTTGCAGGAAAACCCATCCGTTTTAAAAATTCCAGAGATGCCATGGACTACAACTTTGCCTTTGTAACAGAGGAGCGAAAGCTCAACGGCATGTTCGGAAAAGCAACCATCGAGTTCAACGTTACCATTCTCAGTCTCGATCGCTGCAAGACTATGGGGTTGCTTTCAAACTACAAAATGCGCGAGGCAACCAACCGTGAAGTTCGGCGCATGCACACCCGGGGTGTTACACCCGATAAAAGCATGTCGGCATTGAGCGGCGGCAACCAGCAGAAAATCATCATCGGGAAATGGCTTGAGCGAGAGCCAGAGGTATTCCTGCTCGACGAGCCTACCCGGGGCATAGATGTTGGTGCCAAATATGAGATTTATCAGCTTATCATCCAGATGGCAAAGCAGGGCAAAACCATCATTGTGGTATCGAGCGAAATGCCCGAGATTTTAGGAATCACCAACCGCATCGCTGTGATGTCGAACCACCGTTTGGCCGGCATTGTGAACACAAAAGAAACAGATCAGGAAGCCTTGCTGCGGCTTTCAAACAAATACCTGTAATAATAGGGAGATTGCTATGGCTGTTGATACGAATGGAGACTTGGCCGCCCGTGCGACAAAAAGAATTACCGAGCTTGATTCAGGCGCACCGCTTGCGTTACAGTCGCTAGGCGATGATGAATTGTTGCAGGAATACCAGGCTGCACTGGCCGCACTTAGAAAAGACGGCGTGAACAAGGTGATTGACCTAAAGCAAAAGATTGCCGCCACAAAAAAAGACAAGATGCTTGAACCTGACGAACGCTCAGGCATCATTGCAGACTGCACGGTACAGGTTGCCGAAGCAAAAGAAAAGGCCAAAGCCCTCGCGGCGGAAGATGCAGCGCTTACCAGAAACGCCCTGTCATATGCAAATGAGCTTTCCCAAAGATACATCGCGCAGGTGAACAAGACCGAAGACGCAAAAATCAGCGAAGCCAAAAACAGCTACAGACAGCAAGTACAGGAAATAAAGGCACAGGCCGAAAAGCGCATTTCAGCCGCAAAAACAAAGGTTGAATCCGAAACAGCCGCCTACGAGCTAAAGTCCAACCTGTTTGACGCAAAAAACCGTTTTTATACAGAACTGAACCGCTGCAAGGACACAAAAAAACAGGCCTTTGTTGACCATGTGCAGGAAAACCGTTCGCTTAGGAACGGGCGTACAAACATGGCAGAAGACCTTGCGTTGAGTTTTAAAGACTATGTGTACAATTTCAGGCCTTCAAAATTCTTTTTGGACAACGGCCTGTACATTGCCATCATAGTATTTTTTATCGTGTGCATTATCATCGCGCCCATTTCAGGTGCGGGAAACCTGCTTTCGCTTCCAAACATCTTTACCATTCTTGAGCAATCTTCAACGCGCATGTTCTATGCGCTGGGAGTTGCGGGATTGATTTTGATTGCTGGCACGGATTTGAGCGTTGGCCGTATGGTTGCATTGGGTGCCGTCATCACAGGTCTTATCCTGCACCCCGGAACAAACATCGTGAAATTCTTTAACATGGGCCCATGGAATTTTACGGCGCTCCCTATGGGGCTGCGGCTCTGCATGGCGCTGGTGCTTTCAATTTTCTTCTGTGTGATGTTCTGCGCATTCGCGGGCTTCTTTTCGGCAAAACTAAAAATCCATCCGTTCATTTCAACGCTGGCCACGCAGCTGATGATTTACGGCCTTTTGTTTTTTGGTACCACAGGAACGCCTGTCGGCTCGATTGACAGCAAGGTAAAAGATTTGATAGGCGGGCGCTGGGTGCTCGGCGTTATCAACGGTGAATATGTGACGTTCCCCAAGCTGATTATTCCTGCTGTGATTGCCATCATCGTGGCCTGGTTCATCTGGAACAAAACCACATTTGGCAAAAACATGTACGCGGTTGGCGGCAATTCAGAAGCGGCTTCTGTGAGCGGCATCAGCGTGTTCTGGGTCACCATGGGCATTTTCATCATGGCTGGAATATTCTACGGCTGCGGCGCGTTCCTTGAAGCGTTCCGTGCAAATGCAAGTGCCGGTACAGGACAAGGTTACGAAATGGACGCAATCGCGGCATGCGTTGTGGGTGGAATTTCGTTTAACGGCGGCATCGGAAAAATAAGCGGTGCGGCCATCGGCGTGATTATCTTTACAGGGCTCACGTATTGCCTCACGTTCCTGCACATAGACACAAACCTTCAGTTTGTATTCAAGGGTTTGATTATCATCGCGGCAGTCGCCCTTGACAGTATCAAGTACCTAAAGCGCAAGTAGGCAAACGGCTCATCGGCTCCAAGCGGGGCCGATTTTTTTTATCCAGTTCTCATTCAGAATGAAGAACAAAGACCTTGCAACCAAATCCTGTGCAGACAAAAAAACACCAGCACTTGTTGCGGAATACTAGAGTCGAACTAGTGACCCCCAGCGTGTCATGCTGGTGCTCTAACCAACTGAGCTAATTCCGCAAACAGTGTTGGTGATAGAAGGAGTATAGCACACCACGCCGCTCTTCGTCAATGCCCATGCGCGATTGTGGCCCCATTAAAACGCGCCACCGCAGAAATGCAGGAGCATAGAACCTCAGTGTATGACATTATGCAGTAGCAACGGCACGGTAAAAAGGCAAAAACATGATGCTTCAAGCTTTTCCGCAGAAACAGCCTGCGAGACGCAAAACTCTGAGATTGATTCGTGCGTAAAGGATACATACCGTGCTTTATGGAACGAAGCCTTGCCTCTGCGTTGTGGTGTATTGATTTTGCAGGAGCCAGCACAGCCGGTCACAAGAAATGGGGGGAGTTTTCTGAAGCCTGGCAGCCGAACGGCTTTAAAGCCTTGCGGGATATTGTTGCGGCGCGTTGTTATTATAAAGCATCACGGAAACGGTGCATGACTTTCATCTTGCAATAAAAGTGGCTTTACAAAAGCACGGTATGCCCATTTCCGCATGGAACAAATTTTCCTTGAGTATTTTCTATGCTTTTCTTTGGCGCACGAGCGGTTCTGAAAATCCGCTTTTTACAAGCTGCACTCTCGTGCTCTCAACATCTTCGGACGGCACATCTTTTATGACGACCCTGTACACGGTGTTCGTCTTCTGGAACACAACGTTTTTGAATCCCGATTTCATAAGCTTCTGCGCAAGCTCATTCGCGTTCTCTTTTGTTGAAAATGCGCCTACCTGCAAATCCCATGTTGTTCCCGCAGGATATTTTTTTGCGGAAGGATGCGAAGGTTTTGCCTGCTTTGCGGACGCGGTTTTAGGCGGAGGATTTTTGCTGCCCGATTTCTGCGCAACAATCTGCATTGCTTTCTGCGCTGTGACCCGGCTCAGCTCAGTGTCCGGACCTTTTTTGATTAGTTCGATACGGGTCTGGGCGGTGCCGGAATTTATCATATCGAGTTTCTGCGCCGCGCCTTTTGAAAGGTCAAGCTCGCGGTCTGCGACAAAAGGGCCCCTGTCGTTCACGCGGACAGTCACGCTCTTTCCGTTCGCAAGATTTGTAACTTTGAGCAGAGTGCCGAACGGAAGCGTCTTGTTCGCGCAAGTGAGGTCGTACATGTTGAAAGTCTCGCCGCTGGAAGTTTTCTTGCCGTGAAAACTGTCGGCATAAAAAGACACGGTAGCCCTTTCCTTGTACAGCTCCGCAAAAACGCAGAGACAACTGAACATCATGCAGATAAATAAAATCGTCTTCTTCATTCTTCTAATATCGGCAGAAAACTTTGTGATTGAAAACATATTTGCGCTCAAAAACGATTTTTATTATTCGTGCGGAACAATTGCTTTCTGCTACAAAAAAGCAATCTGGATTTCTGATAATAAAAAGCTTGCTTTGCAAGGCAGGTTGTCGCCAATTCCTATAAATGACAGATAAAATCTTCAGTGAATTGTTAAGCATGGCTGAAATTTCAAGCGTAACGGACACCGTAAACAATATTGTCTGGCATGACACAAAGATTAATGGAAGGGGAATTTATGACCATCAGTTTTTTGCTGTTATCAGGAATTTGTATGTCAAAATCATTTAAATCTCTGTCTGCATAAAAACTGTCATCACTCAAAAAGGTACAGGAACTGTAAGAACCGCTTCTGACAAGACAGCCGAATACTTTCACATGCGTTTTGAATGTTTTGCAAGAATGAAAAAAAGGATTCATCGCAAGAGCTTTGCTCCTTACACATATTTCGCATTCAGGGAGCGGAATTTAAATCATCCTGCAAAAACACATTCATCGCGTTTTTCAAAAATAGCGACAGATTTTGACAGCAAACATTTCCGCCGCTTTGATGCAAGGCATCGCCTAGGTAAAACAAATTCACTGTCAAAATTCTGTGGTCAACTGAAAGCGATGTTCGGCGCGATGCCATGTTACATGCTTTGCGTGCAGGATGCACGAAATCGCAGAGTTTGCCGCAACGCGGAAAATCAGCAACATGATAAAAATACACGGATGTATTTTTATCATGCATCCACCTTTACTCCGAATATGGCTTCCAGTTTTCGTTCACGAAGATGTCGCCTTTTACAGTAAACCATTCGTCCTTTTCATCAGAAAACGTCGACTGCTTTCGTATTCGCGTGCTCTGCGGCTCCGACATTAATACTTTCACAAATTCAGTTTTGTCGGCAGGTGCAAGCGGAATGCCAGTGAACGGATTTTTCGCATCGGGAATAATTCCTTCAACAGCGAGTGCCGGTGTGTCAGCGTTCGTCATAAACTCCATGTTTGTCTGCACCCATCCCCATTTGTAAAAATCTTTCACAAGAAGGGATGCGATGGCGCTATGCTTTCTCAGTTTCGGCAGGTCGTTTGCCAGTTCAGGCACACTGATTCCAGCACCGTGATCGCTCACGATGATAATGCGCGTGTTGTCATACACGTCAAGCTCTTTGAGACGGTCTATTAACAACATGCGATAAAGTGGTCAACAGCAACGGACTGCTAATTTTTGCTGTGTTGATTAGCCGCCAGTTCGGTACGGGAGGCCATGAGACAACTCGTAAATTAGACCACCCTGTATAACACAGCAATCCAAAGTGGTCCTTTTTTTGAGGTGCGAACATGAAATTCAAGCGTAGAACTATCAAGGCTTATCTTGACGGCAAATTACTCTGTGACGTTGTAAAAGCCGCGCTAGACAACAACAAGACGGTCGAAGAAATAAAGCAGATTCTAATATGTAAAAACCCCGGGCATTCAGTCACGTTCAAGGCGGTGTGAAAAATGACAGTCTATCCGAAACCAATAATCGCCGCATACGCGAGTGGAAAAATCACGAGGGAACAGTTCAGAATCCTAAAAGGAGTGCGCGGCCTCGTGGCGCACAGCGGAGAGAAAGCGATGAGATTGTTGCGGGAATTTTCCTGCATATAGCCGGCTGCCGCAGGCGGCGTTCGTGCCATACCCACCAGGGCACGAAGCGGGTTCGATTCCCGCGCCGGAAATAGGCAAAAGCGGAGCGCTACGCGGAAGCAAAAAAAACAAAGAGGTGCAGAAATGAAAAATTCAATCATCAGAGATTTGATTTACAAAATCGAGGGCTTTGGGACCGTCCCCGAACACAACATTGAGTCAATCGTCCGTCTCAGAAACGGACGCATTGTAATCGTAATCCGCGAGCCGCAGGCCGACGCGGCGGAGACGGGGCAGACGCAGAGCGGTACGACGGACGGCGAGCAGACGGAACAAGGTGGCGCGGAATGAGAATAACCAACAAACTGCACCTTCCCGACGCATTTGTCAAGGCCGTGTCGGTGGAGCGGCACAACAAGCCGGGCCAATACTCAGCCACGACCCTTAACAAGGGCGTGAAAGAGATTATCCTGCAGGAGCGTCACTGGGAAGAGTTCGAGGTTGACGCGGCGGACAATGTGTGGGCGGTTTTTGGGCAAGCGGTTCATGCGATACTAGAAAAATCATGCGCCGATTATACGTTTCAGGAGGAGAAATTCTCCGTTCTGGTGGGCAACTCGACCGTAACAGGTATAGTTGACCTGTACGACATGGAGCATTCCCTCTTGGTGGACTGGAAAACCGCGAGCGTGTACAAGGTCATGTACCGCGATTTTTCAGACTGGCACAATCAAGGTATGACGTATTCATGGATTATGCGGCAAAGCGGGCTTGACGTTAAGAAGATAATGTTCATCGCCATGCTCAAAGACCACTCGAAGAGCAAGGCGAAGTTCGACAAGTCCTACCCGCAGTCGCCGGTGTTCGTCTACGAGTTCGATGTGACCCCCGAGGAGCTGGAGCAGGCGGGCGCGAGGATAAAGGCGAAGGTCGCGGAAATCGAGGCGGCGGAGAAGATGGCGGACGACGACATCGCGCCCTGCACGGCGGAGGAACGCTGGGCGGACGGCGACAAGTACGCGGTGATGAAGGTCGGGCGCAAAACCGCCGTGCGAGTGTTCGACACGCTCCCCGACGCGCAGGGCTGCGTTGGCGAGCTGGGCAGCGGCCACTACGTGGAGCACAGGCCGGCGGTGAGCCGCAAGTGCGCGGACTACTGCTTGTGCAGGGATTTCTGCAACTTCCACAGGAACGGGCAGGGGAGCGGGGAATGACGAGCAGGGACGGATACAGGCGGCTCGCGGTGGCGATGTGCAGACAGGCACTGCTTGACGGGGATTTCGCGTTCGCCAGAAGCAGGACAGGCCGGCTAGCGCTTGCCGTCATAGACGACAGGCTCATGTATGACATGTTCACGCAGCGGAAGCCATTGGCTGGCAGGAGGAAGAAAAGAGATGACTGACATCAACAGGGTTTCGATAATCGGTCGCGTGGTGCGCGACCTCGACGGAAACAGTTTCGGCTACACGGCGGGCGGGACGGCGCGGCTCAACATGAGCATCGCCGTGAACAGAAGCGAGAAGCGCGGCGGCGAGTGGGCGGACAGGGCGTCGTTCTTCGACGTGACCGTGTGGGGAAAGACCGCCGAGAACGTCAAGCCGTACATCGGCAAGGGCAAGCAGATTGCCGTGGACGGCTACCTCGACCAGCAGCGGTGGGAGAAGGACGGAAAGAAGTTCAGCAGGGTGGTGATAGTCGCGAACCAGGTGCAGCTGCTCGGCGGCAAGGACGCGAACAGAACGTAGGGCGCAACAGGCGCAGGGCTATCAGGACGCGGGAAGCGGCGGCGGATTCCCCGAGGACATACCGTTCTAGGAGGCAGGAAATGACACAGAGCGAGAACATCAAGGAAATGCTCGCCGCTCTCGCGGACGCGCAGGCAGAACTTCCGACGATGCCGAAGTCGTCACAGGCATACGGGTACAAGTACACCGACCTGGACACAATCGTGCAGACGATAAGGCCGATACTGCACAAGCACGGACTGGCGTACATACAGAGCGTGGGCGGAAGCGATGGGTGTTTCACGCTCAGCACGCGGCTCTTCCACAAGAGCGGGCAGTATATTGAGGATACGGCGACGATTCCGGCGATAACGGGCGCGAAGAACAACGCGGCGCAACTGCTCGGGATGGGAATAACCTACATGCGCCGCTACGCGCTGTGCGCGATGCTTGGAATAACCAGCGACGAGGACGTTGACGCGAACGTTCCGCAAGGCAACGCGCCGCAGGTATCTGCGCAGCAGAAAGCGGGCAAGGCGCAAACAAAACAGGGCGCGCAGCAGCCAGCGCCCGCAAAACCGCAGTTCCAGCCGAAAGGCGGCGATACCACGCCAGAGGAGAAGGCGCGGATAAGGGAGCTGCTCTCGGCGCGGTACGAGAACGGGAGCGCGGTTTTCTCGAAGGAGGAGATGAATTTGTACTCATCGTACCGAAAGGACATGACGGCGGCGGAGCTGATAGCGTTCATAGAGAACGCCCTGCGCAACAGGCGGGCGGACGCGCCCGAGCTGGAAGCGGCGGATTCCGTGAGCAAGGAGGCGGAGAGCGGAGCGTCCGAGGCGTTCGACAGGCAGCCTCCGGCTTTTGAGCAGAAGGAAATCTTCTAGGACGGCGGAATGACACAGTACGTGCTGAAACTCGCCGATGTCGGCGGCAAGGTGGCGTTCGAGCCGCCCGCCGACGGCGCGGCGAGGGAGAGAATCAAGGGTGAGCTCCGCAGGTGCCGCGAAAGGCACAACGGCTATGTGCTCGTCACCATGCGCCCTCCGAAAAGGCCGCGCAGCACGGGCGAGGGGTCGCAGAACCACCACCTCAACGGGCACATAATGCAGATATGCGGAGAGACCGGCAACGACTACGACGCGGTGAAGAACGCCGTGAAGCAGGTTGCCGTGGAGCAGATGGGCTATCCGT
>JAFLSN010000031.1 GCA_022510905.1 Treponema sp. | reverse complement strand
GTCCGACGAGCCGTCGTCAACGAACACGAACTCATGCGAGGCAAGCCCCATCGAGCCGAGGACTTTCCGCGCCTCATCGTAGAAAATCGGGAGCGCGTCCTCCTCGTTGTAGCACGGCACGACGATGGAAAGTACTGGCGTTTCCGAGCCCCCCCCCGATGATGAGCTGATGGATTTCATATCTCCTCCTTATCTGATTTATCCGCCTTGTCCGCGAACACGATGAACCGCTGCCCGATGTAGTTGAGCGCGGTGTACAGGCACATTCCGCACAGCATGGCGATGTTGTCCGCCATCGATTGGCTGGCATCCCGCAGGACGAGCCGCACAAGGTTTCTCGCGCCCGCATAGGCAATCAGATAGCAGGCCGCAAGGTTCGCGATGAACAGCAGAGCCTGCACGGGCGACTTCCTTGTATTCCTGAAGGTGAAGAACTTGTTCAGAAAGAAGCTCAGAATCCCGCCCGCGACGTAATTGCACGCGGAAGCAAGCCAGTACGACACGCCGAGCGCATTGTAGAGCACGAACATCAGCCCCGCGCCGACGATGGTGTTCGCCACGCCCACGAGAAGAAATCGAATCAGTTTTTGGTCAAAAAATTTACAGTTCATTTTTCGTCATTCAAAACAAGGGTTGTTTTTTACGTATAAATCACAGAAATTATAGCAGAATTGGCGATTGTTGCATAGTAATTGATAAATTTCTTAAAGTAAGGTGAAGTGGGTGGCACATCTTGGCGCAGACATTGGTACCATTCCTGTACAAGCACGTGTACCATCTGAGAACGTAGTGGACAAGGTTTGAAGCGGCGATGCCCTTGGGCGCATAAAGCGGTAAACGGCTCATATACACAAACGACCACCCGAAAGGGTGGCCGTCTTTTCGTAGATGTTTGCCAAAATACTTATTGAGAGATTGCATGTTTGAAGGCAAGCATTTCATCCAAGGTAACAGATTCTTCGTAGCCCGCAACGGCAAAAATAATGGCATCGCCACGTTTTGTTGTCTTTAATTGAATTCTGACAAGTTCGTCCTCTTCTGAAAATTCTTTCATGCTTTTTGTTACGGCGTTTCCGTATGCCGACTGGTAGCCGGTGTTTGCCGTGCCAGTCACTCCGCTGGTCGTAAATGAATTCGCCTGCGTTATGCTGTCCACCGTCATTGCATGGTAGGTGTAGTCGCGGACAATGGCAATATCGTACAGCACGCCTTCGCTGCCGTTTCCGCTCCGCGCTTCTTTTCTATATGATGTTTGCAGCTGGTCGATGAACGCGGCGAGCGCTTCTGCATTTTCTTTGGTGATGACGACAAATCTGGACAGTTCTTCCACGTTCATGCTATCCGAAGTCCAATCGGTGTCTGAAATCGCATAGAATATCGTTCCGCCTGGCTTTTCCGTCAGTTTGTACACTTTGCAAATCGTGTCGTCTGTGCTGACAATTTGCATGTCATATGACGTGAGGATGCTCCGTGCGTTTGCTGCCACAAAATTGGTGAAAAGCGATGATGAAGCGCAACCTGCGAATGCGAGTGCCATAAAGAGCGCGGAAACGCCCCATCCAAAAAACTTTTTCATACAAGTTCCTCCAAAAACATGAATTTATGATGTTGATTCACGATATAAAAAATGCATGAAAAAGACAAGTGACCTACTTGAAAAACTACTTTTTTTTTGTATGGTTATACTTATATTTCTAGTAAAAATACAAGGCATCTTGAAAGGTGAAAAGGAGGTTATTATGAAGAAACTTATTGTGTTGGCAATGCTTGTTGCCATTGCCACAACGGGTGTGTCTGCACGGAGCTCACGTGCGGCACGAAACGGTAGAACTTCGAATGGTGGACGCTCGATTCACGCGCTCGGCTTTGCCGTGCCGCTCCGGTGGCAGTCATGGGAGGGTTTGGCTGATTACGACGAAATGGATTTGTCTGCCGTAGGTTTTAACCTCATGTACCATCATTTGAATATTCGTCCGAGCCGATTTTCAACGTTTCTGGATTTGCAAATGGGCTACATTAATTTTTCTATTGACGAGATTAACGGCCAGAAGGAAAATGATGCAGGTACGTCATGGAAGGATTTGTATGGCAACCTGAATGGTTTCAACACACATTATGCATTCGGTTTGGGCGGTGCACCCATTGTTGCGGACAGACTCACACTTGCCATACACGGAACGTTCGGTATACATTTCGCAATCGCATCGGGAAGCACCAGCGGCTGGTATAGTGAATCTATATCTAACGCAGAAATGAATTCCACGGCGTGGGGCTTTTGGACGACCTTAGGCGCGAACATTGATGCCTCATGGCGGATTACAAACCATGTCGGCGTGTTTGCGGGTATCGATATGCACACCAACCTGGTTGGTATCGGTATGTTTGCGGCTAATCTAGGTTCGTACAGTTATTCCGAGGTATACCGCATCAATCCGGGAGATTTTAACGTAGATTTCCGCGTGGGCGTTGCTTTTACATATTGATTCATGCGAAAAAAAGGTACATACGTACACCTGCGAAGCCATCCCCCAGACTGAAGTCTTGCTGCAAGCTGGGGCAAAATAAAGTGTATGTACACTTTCCGCGTGAGCAAAAAAGCACCCGTGAGCCAAGCCAGTGTTATTGGCGGGCAGTTTGGCCCGGGTGGACGCACGTTCAGCCATGTACAGCTACAAGATTTTCGCTGAGAATCTGCACATGATTCCCGAGGATTCGGCCAATCACCGAAACCAGTTTCTCAACACCTGGCGCACCTCGTCCTCAATCCCCGAAAGATAGGCAATCCTGCGGATTGTGCGCTCCGCCTCAAGTGCGCCTGTCTTTTGCTCGGCGGCATCTTCGCCCGCCGTGCCAGAGGCGCGGCTCAGGTTGTAGTCCAGCCAGCCGAGCCAGTTATAAGCCGCGCCAAAAATCCTGTCGTAGGCGCGAAAGCCGTCATCGTGCTCCGAAAAATAGCCGTGGAAAAACGCGGCAAGATTCTCGCGGCGAAAATCCATAGTCACGGTGCCCGCCCATTGCAGCGCGAGCACAAGCGCGGTGGCGGCGGGATTCCCGTAGTCAAGGCACTCAAGGTCGATGATGTGCGGATTCCCGTTATCCCACATCACGTTCTTCGGGTCAAGGTCGCTGTCCGTGATGCAGACGAGCGGCGGGAGCGCGGCACGGGCGGCATCCAATTTTTCCTGTGCGGCAGAAAGAAGCGTAAGATTGTCACTCAGAAGCGTTTTGATGTGAGGCGCGATTTTTTCCATCTTGATGTACGCGCCAAAATCATAACACGGCGGATTCCCCGGATTTTCCTGCGCGGAATCGGCGGGAACATCAACAGGGATTTCGTGGATTCTCCCGAGGAGCGCACCCGCAATCCTGCACCGGCTTTCCGAGATGCAGTCCCAGTCCGTGATTTTCCCGATCTGCCACCTGAAAACATAGAAAAAGTTTCCGTCAACCTCAACCATCTTTTTTCCGCCGAATGAAAGCGCGGCGATGACAGGCAATCCCGCTTTTTCAAGCCGTGCCTCCAGCGTCTCGGCGCGCGCGTAGTTTTTGTGCGCATCGGGACGCGCCATCACTTGCGGATTTAGGTGCTTGACCGCAAAAACGCCGCGGCTCGTCTCCACTCGGAACATGCCGTGCAAAAGGCCGCCCGGAACGCTCTGGATTTCGCCCGTGATTTTCCCGAGCGCACATTGTTCGATTACGCGCGGAATGAAGCCGGTCATTCACCTGCACCAGACCGCCCTATGCTGTCCATCTCGGTTTGCTTGTCCTTGATTTTGCCGTTCAGGTAATCAAGTATTGGAACACCAGAGACTTCCTCCCCGCCAAACGCAATCTTCTGGTTCAACGGTGCCAGCGTCACCTTGATGAAATTCTGGGCGAGCTTTACAACTGCATCGTCCAAAAAGGCAGTCTCCTGCCCGAGCGACAGTCTGTTCTGAAACTCTTTTTCAAATTCATTCGCCTTCTCATTTGCAAGCTGAATGCTCTGCCTGTCGTTCATGACGGTGACTTTTGACTGCGTTAGTTCGTTGTTCTTCGATTTGTTGTATTCGACTTTTCGGATTTCGCTCAGCTTCGGGTCAAAAATGTTTTTGCTGGAACCGATGTATTTAGGGCGCACCCCGGAGATGTGCAGAACGCCGTCCGAATCCTCGCGAATTGTGACCGTCTTCAGGTCAACGCCGTACTTGGCGTTTATGTCGTGCGTGGTGATGACGAGGATTTCGCTGTCTATCCTGTCCGCGAGCAGCCCCATTCCTTCCTGCGTACCGAGCAGCTCTTTGCGAACGTCGGTCTGTTTAAGCTCCGTCTCAATCAAGGCAAGCTCGCAGATTTCGTTCAGGGTATTCATGCTGAGCTGTGCGTTTTTAAGCAGGTCGATTTCATTCGCGAGATTTGCGATTGTTACCGACTGGTTCAGCCTTTCGTTTTCCTGCTCCAGGTTGATTTTTTTCAGGCTCTGGTTTTCAATTTGAAGCTCCAGCGATTTCAGCTCCGCTTTTTTTTCGGAAATCGCAAGGCTCTTCGCCTTTGCCTCTGTGAGCAGGTTCACTGTGCTGACCAGCGGAATGGCGCACAAAAGCGAGCCGGCCGCCGTGAGGATGACGGCAAGTTCTCTTTTTTTCACTTTCGCCATGATGAGGGCAACCACCGCCACGAATGCCGCAATCAGCACGCAGACCAAAAGCCAGCTTCCAGTCTGTTCAAGCCGAACCTGAAAAGAAGTCCATAACTGCGAAAAAGCAGATTTTAATTTTGTAAGCATCGGAAAATCCTCCTGTCAATTGCCTCGCCAGAAAACCAGCTTATTTACGGCCGTAAGACCATGCCCTTCGGCGTGACGGTCTAGCCTCTCATGCCGCTTCTCAAAAATCCGCCTATGATATACATGATAGCCGCAGGGTTCATTCTCCTGCTTTTGCAGTGCCGGAGCCTGCGCGCTTCTTTTTTAGTAAAACACCAACAGCATAATGAGCCGCCGCCCGAGCTACTTGGCAATCAAAAAAGTGCAGCCCGCTTTTTGTTCCAGACATTGTTTTTATGCAAATCTCCTGTTTGACATTCTGGCCTGACTGCGCACGATGCCGAGCAGCCGTGTGCTCATCTCCCTGCTCAAGGCAAATATACCAGATGCCTGTTTTTTTTACAATGCGTGGATTTTGAGGTGCAAGAAAATCAACACAGTCCGATGCAAAAGCACCGCTTCAAGACTGGAGGCTGGTTCTGCAGAAACACGTTATGTACATTTTCCGCATGAATCACAGACAGTATTGAAGATTCAATGTTAAAAAAGGCAAATTTTCACATCCTTGATTTTTTTCAGGAAGGATTTTTGAAAAGATTCTCAAACGATTATGACGATGCTTGCAGCGCTGGTGAAATCATTGATAAAGGTATGTGCATGTTTGTATTCTGCAGCGAAAGGACATGCGAATTCAAACTGCCTGATGCCGCCCACATGCAAGAAAACGTAAACAGGCCGCGCCATTTGTGCCTATGATTTCAGGCGCCATTTTTACTTGTCAAAAAAAATCATTTCTGCTATTTTTGCTTTATGAGTACACGATGTTTTGCAATGTTAAAGCCCGGCGTGTTGAACCGCAGGCTTGTTGGTGAAATTATCAGCCGTCTTGAAAAGAAAGGGTTGAAACTTGTTGGCCTCAAATTGATGAATATCAGCACAGAGCTTGCTTCAAAGCATTATGCCGAACACATAGGAAAAGCCTTTTACGATTCTCTGGTTGGCTATATCACAAGCGGGCCTGTGGTGGCCATGGTGTGGCAGGGCGATGACGCAGTTACATTGGTGCGTAAGCTGGTTGGTTCCACAAGTCCCGCCGATGCTCTTCCAGGAACAATTCGGGGCGATTTCTGTTTGCACACGCAATGCAATATAATTCATGCGAGCGACAGCGCAGAAAGTGCCCAGCGTGAAATCGACTTGTTTTTTTCTTCTGCGGAATTGATTGACTGGGAAGACCGGGCTTCTGTCTGGTATTAAAAAATACCGCGGTGCCCTGATATTTACACCGTCTCGTTAAAGCAGCTTTCACTTGTCTGGTGCAGGACTGTCGCCACAAAATATATCGTACAGCAAAAGAATGGGCGTGACGCGGTTTTGCAATGGAAAGTTCGGTATCTGCATTTTTCAGACTGCGGGGAATGTTTTTGTGTCTGCGATTCTGGAGCGGCTTTGTCTGACTGTGCCTTGTAATTGACACACGGAGTTTTTCTACTTATACTAAGCGTAGTTGCAAGACAAAGGTGCAAACCGCATACTTTGTCTTTTTCTATTCTTACAACAAGTGAGGACTTCAACATGAAAAAAATTGTGTGTGCGGTGTTTGCCGCAGCATGTCTGCTTGCCATGGGCTGTTCAAAAAAAGCACAGGTTTCCATTACGACTGCCGCAGATTTGGATGGCAAAAAAATCGGCTGCCAGGCCGGTACCACAGGCGAGCTGTACGTGCAGGAAAACGTTGCGAATGCCACGCTCAAATCGTTCAAGACTGGCATAGATGCTGCCCTTGATTTAAAAAATGGTGCCATTGACGCTGTTGTGCTTGACGAGCTTCCTGCAAAGGAAATTGTAAAACGCAACAGCGACTTGACCATTGTGAACGCTCCGTTTGCAACCGAGGAATATGCGATTGCCGTGCGCAAAGGAAACACCGAGCTGCTTGATTCAATCAATAAAACAATCGCCACTATGCGGGACGATGGCACATATGAAAGCCTCATCAATGCCTTTATGCCTGTTGACGGAAATATTGTGGTTCCTGATGATGTTGAATCTGACGGTACCGCCGTTATCAAAATGGGCACAAACGCAGCGTTCCCGCCTTTTGAATATACAGTCGGCACCAAAGTTGTTGGATTTGACGCCACCATGAGCCAGATGATTGCGCGTGACTACAACAGAAAGCTAGAAATTGTTGACATGAGTTTTGACAGCCTCATTGCGTCGCTCCAGAGCGGTGCAATCGATTTTATCGCAGCCGGCATGACTGCCACCGATGAGCGTCGTCAGAATGTCGATTTTTCTGAACCGTACTATTCTTCGAACCAAGTGATTATCATCCGGAAATAAAAACAGCATGTCATGCCCTGCGCTTTGATGGCACTAATCTTGCAGCCATTCAAGGCGCAGGGCAAATCGCCAAAAGGAGCGCGCCATGTGGCAGACATTTTTTAACACTATGATTGCCAATGGCCGCTGGCGCTTGATTCCCCGTGGCTTGGGAACCACAATGCTGATTGCTGTTTGCGCGGTGGCTATCGGTTCCGTGCTGGGATGCATATTCGCGTTGTGCAAAATCTCGCGCTCAAGACTGCTGCGGTGCATCGCGCAGGTTTATACAACCATCATCCGCGGCATCCCCATGGCCACGCAGCTCATGATTTTTTACTTTGTGATTTTTTCTCCAATGGGCATGAGCAATGCGGTGCTGGTGGCAATCATTTCGTTTGGCATAAACTCTGGTGCATATTGTACCGAAATTTTCCGTGCAGGCATCCAAGGTGTAGATTCAGGGCAGATGGAAGCGGGGCGTTCACTGGGGCTTTCCTGGTGGCAGACTTTGGTGAACATTATTTTGCCGCAAGCGTTCAGATTGATTCTTCCAACTTTTACCAGTGAATTTATCACGCTCATAAAAGAAACTTCAGTTGCCAGTTTTATAGCCGTTGTTGATTTGCAGAAAGCGTGCGACAACATTCGAAATGCCACATATAATGCATGGATTCCTCTGCTGACTTGTGCCGCGATTTATCTGTGTCTTACACTGGGGCTCACAAAAATATTTTCAATTTTTGAACGGCGGTTGTCCCAGGGGCTTTCTCAAAATCACTAGCAGTCCATTTTCAATGGTGCAAGGCTCCGTGCGAGGATTCCGTTTATATGCGCCAGCACGAGGCCGTAGTTTGTTGCTGGTACGCATTGTTCTGTACATCGCAAGATTCGGTTTTCCATTTCTTTTTCATTTAGCATACATCCCCCACAATGAATGACAAGTGCATGGCTTTTTAGGTCATGCGGGAATGTGTTCCCGCTTGTAAAGTCAAATTGCACGTTTTTCCCGGAGTATTGCTTTATCAGCGCGGGAATTTTTACAGTGCCAATGTCTTCGCATTGACGGTGGTGCGTGCATCCTTCGCTTACAAGTATTTTGTCGCCATCTTTCAGCGCGTCCAGTTTTTTTATGCCGGCCACAGATTCAAAGAGTGTTCCCTTGTAACGTGCCATAAGAATCGAAAAACTTGTGAGCGGAATTTCCTGAGGAATCATTTTGTTCACTTTGTGGAATACCTGGGAATCCGTAATGACAAGGGCTGGAACAGGCACTGAAACTTCCTGCAATTTGCTCCATTGCGCACAAAGCTCTCTGAGCGTGTTTGGTGTGCAACACAGTGGCATTGCATCGCATTCAAGCAAGTCCCGAATGACCATCTGCTGCGGCAAGATTATTCTGTCTTTTGGGGCTCCGCTGTCTATGGGAATGACCAGAACGACCGTGCTGCCGGGCCGCACCAAATCGCTCATCAACGGCCGTGGTTTTATGCAGCGCCACAACGCTGCGATTTTCTCTTTTAGCGCATGTATGTTCGCACCGGTTTTTGCGCTCAATGGTATGGCTTTTGTGTTCAGCATGTATTTTAAAACTTCTGGACTTTCTTTTGCCATATCGCACTTGTTCATCGCAACAACGTATGGAATGTTTTTCTTGGTAAACTGTTCCGCTAATTTTTTTTCATATTCGCCAAACGGTTCTTTAATGCTCGCATCGCACACCAGCACTGCAATCTGTGCGGATTCAAGCACTTCCTGCGTTTTCTTCATGCGCTCTTCACCCAATTCACTCTGATCATCAAGTCCTGGCGTGTCTATCAAGGTAACCGGGCCAAGCGGCAAAAGCTCCATCGTCTTTTTAACGGGGTCGGTGGTAGTGCCTTTTACAGCTGATACTATACTTACGTTTTGAGCGGCGAGCGAGTTCACCAAAAAAGACTTTCCTGCGTTTGTGCGGCCAAAAAATGCAATGGTAGTACGCTGAATCATTTTTAAAACCTGAAATCCCTTTTGTTGGAATTTTTTATGGCTTCAATGTGTTCTTCCGTAATTATCCGCACGTTTTCCTGCGGAATGTTTTTCAGCTCACGGTCAACCATCCTGAGACCAAGCAGCTTTGTTTGTGGAGAAGCATAATCCACCAAATATTCCGTGAGCGTCATAAGTGCGTTGGGATGGCAGCAGTTCAAAATCTGCCCGTTCTTGCACAGTGACATAAACCGGTCTCCAGTCCGCTCTGCGCGATAACACGCCGTACAGAACGAAGGAATGTGGTCGTGCTGCATAAGCCACTTCACTACATCGTCAAGCGTGCGCTGGTCGCTTACGTCAAACTGCTCGGTGTCATGCGGGCGTTCACTCTCCGTATAGCCACCGACGCTTGTGCGCGAGCCTCCGCTGATCTGTGAAATGCCAAGGCGCAGCGCCATCTCCCGCACAGCTTCGCTTTCACGTGTGGAAATTATCATGCCTGTGTATGGCACGGCAATCCGTATGCATGCGATGATTTTTTTCAGTATCTCGTCTGGAATGGAATTGCCAAACATGTTAGGGGTTATGCCGTCCGCATTTTTTACACGCGGCACACTTATGGTATGAGGCCCCACGCCATGCACCACTTCCAAATGCTCCGCATGCATCAAAAGCCCTGCAAACTCGTAGCGGTAGCCTTCCAGCCCGAACAGCGCCCCCAGGCCCACGTCATCTATGCCACCGGCCATGGCCCGATCCATTGCCTCGGTGTGGTACGCATAGTCGTGCTTTGGACCTTTAGGGTGCAGCCTTTCGTAGCTTGCACGGTTGTATGTTTCCTGGAACAGGATGTATGTTCCGATTCCTGCGTTTTTGAGCTTGGCATAATTTTCAATACTTGTGGCAGCTATGTTCACATTCACACGGCGGATGTCGCCATTCTTGTGATGGATGGAATAAATGGTTTTGATGCTTTCAAGGATATATTCAATCGGATTGTTCTCAGGATCCTCACCAGCCTCAATCGCAAGCCTTTTGTGGCCCATGTCCTGCAGCGCAACCACTTCGGCACGGATTTCTTCCTGCGTAAGTTTTTTACGAGGAATGTGCTTGTTTTTTGCGTGGTACGGACAATACAGACAGCCATTCACGCAGTAATTTGAAAGATAGAGCGGTGCAAACAGCACGATTCTGTTTCCGTAGAACGCCTGCTTTATTTCCTCCGCGAGCACGAACATTTTTTCTGTTTTTTCAGGAATGTCGCACGCAAGAAGCACGGAAGCTTCGCGGTGTGTAAGTCCTGCGCAGCGGCATTCTTTTCGGGTTCCATTCACGGCAAATGCAGGACGCGCTTTTTCTAAAATTGCATCGATCAACGTTACGTCATGTCTGTGCGCATCTGCATATGCAAGTGTTTCCAGGATTTCCTGGTGATTTATAAATTCATCTGCCTTACTGGAGGCAGGATTGTATGATGCCATGATAAAAAGAGTTTAAAATCATCATGCAAGAAAGTCAAGAAAGAAATTGCCTCGCAGAAAAACCAGACGCAGTGCCAGCAACAGCAACATGCTCCGCCCGAAACTCCAACGGCCTGTATCCAGCGGAGCATAGTCCGCATACCATTTCCGATGTTCCTGAATTAAAAAAACATGCCGGTCTGACACAAACCTCCAAGCTGATTGGCAGAAAAATACTGCACTTGTGGACTTTAAATTAAAATGCGATTTATTCGAGCGGAGAGGGAAAACACCTTGCCTCTGCTAAGCCAGCCACGGCTTGAAGCCTTGCTTTTTTTTGGCGGGTATGATTTTGGTTTATGCCATGTCGCCTCGGGAAACTACGGTGCGGTAACCGATTGAGTCGATGCGGCGGTCCAGGCATGAACGGCACTGCGCGCTTTCTTCGTTGGTACAGATTTTGCCGTTGTACAATTCATATTTTTTTCGCACACCCACGGGAGAAAGATTGGGCATGATAACGTTCGCCCCGCTCAAGATTCCAAGCTCGCGTCCATTTGGTGCAAGGGTGCCAAGCGCTGTGGTGGCAGGAAGCAGCACATTCGGTTTAATCAGCCTTACAAGTGAAAGCAAAAAACATGTGAGTTCTACGCTGCCCGATTCCTCCCGTGCGAATGGCGTGTTGTGGTGCGGAATGAACGGGCCTATGCCGCACATTTCAGGCTGGAATGTTTCGATGAATTTTAAATCGCGCGCAAGTTCTGCGGCAGTCTGAAATGGCGAACCTACCATGAAGCCCACGCCAACCGCGTAGCCTGTCTCGCGCAGCATGTGCAGGCATTCAATGCGGTGGGAAAAGCTCATTGTTGCAGGATGAAGTTTTTTGTAGTGTTCGGCGCTTGCTGTTTCGTGGCGGAGAAGATAGCGGTCGGCGCCGGCATTGAACAGCGCACGGTAGCTTTGCAAATTCCTTTCGCCAAGTGAGAGTGTGATGGCGCAATCAGGGTGGGCATTTTTTATGCCGCTTATGATGGGGCACAGAACATCATCGGTAAAAAACGGGTCTTCGCCACTTTGCAGAACGAATGTCCTGAAACCTAGCGAATATCCTTCATGTACGCAGGAAATGATTTCTTCCGCACTGAGCCGGTAGCGTGTGCACTGCGAGTTGCTTTTCCGTATGCCACAGTAGTAGCAGTCATTCTTGCAATGGTTGGAAAACTCGATAAGTCCACGTATGAACACATCGGTGCCGTATTTTTTTCTGCGCACTTTTACTGCAAGTTCACGGGCAAGGGCGCTGCTTTCGCTATCACGGGTGCGAACCAGCTCTTCATATTCTGGCATTGAAAGTGAATGGTTGTCGAAAAGTTTTTTGATGAGCGCGCGGATTTGTTCAGTCATGCGATGTTTCTAGTTTTTGCGCGATACGGCGGGCACACTTTTCACCATCCATGGCGCTGCTCACAATGCCACCTGCATAGCCGCTTCCTTCGCCCGCAGGGTACAAATTTTTGAGTGCAGTGCACTCCAGCGTTTCTGCGTTTCGCATGATTCTGACAGGTGTGCTGGTGCGCGTCTCACCCGCTATCAAAAGCGCATCTGGCGAAATATATCCTTTCATCTTTCTGTTCACTTCCAAAAAACACGAACCGAGACGTTCTGAAATTTGCGCAGGAAGCCATTTGTCCAGTCTGCTTGAAACGATACCTGGCGCATAGCTTGTTACTGGGAGCGAGCCGCTTTCTGCGTGCGAAAGAAAATCTGCAAGCCGCTGGGCCGGAGCACGTTGTCCGCTGCCATTTTGCGCGGCCAGGTGTTCCATGTGCTCCCGCCACAAAAGCCCTGCGAACGCGGAACAGCCTTGCGACTCTGCCTGCTCAAGGAATTGTTGCGGAATGTCTTCCGGCCGTGTTTCTACCACCACAGCCGCGTTGCTCCAGCGGCTGTTTCGGCCTGCCGACGACATGCCGTTCACCACAAGCTGGTTCGGGCCTGTCGCACTGGGAACCACAAATCCTCCGGGGCACATGCAGAAGCTGTACACACCGCGCCCATTCTGCTGGCTTGTAAAGCGGTATTCTGCCGCTCCGAGACTGCGAGCATTTTGTGCCCCATGGTACTGTATGGAATCGATAAGAGTTCGGGGATGCTCCACACGCACGCCAACGGCAAAGGTTTTTGCTTCAAGTGCGCCGGGAGCGTGGCGTGCGATCAAGGTGTAAATATCATATGCGGAATGCCCGCTTGCAAGCAGCACGGCATCTGCAAAAAAATCTTCAGCCCTGCCTGTGCGTGTGTTGGTGGCGCGGATTCCTTTAACAGTTTTTTCACCGTTTTTCTGTGCCAGCACAAAATCGGTGCAATATGTATCAAAATGCAGCTCACCTCCAAGGGATTCAATTTTTTTGCATATTTCCTGAACAATCGCGGGAAGTCTGTTGGTGCCGATGTGAGGATGCGCGTCAGTGCAGATGGAATGGTCTGCGCCAAAATATGCGAACAGATTCAGAATGGCAGAACTGTCGCCACGTTTGGTGCTGCGGGTGTACAGTTTTCCGTCGCTGAATGTACCGGCACCGCCCTGCCCAAAGCAATAGTTTGAATGGGTTCCAACGATTCCCTGTGTGCTTATCGCGGCGATGTCACGCTTGCGCCGGGAAACCTCGGAGCCTCGTTCTATGATGACGGGCTTTATACCGTGCTCCAAAAGAGAAAGCGCTCCAAACAAACCGGCGGGCCCAGACCCGATAATCAGCACGGTTTTGCTTCCGGCTGTATGCCAATCCGGAGCGGTCCACTTTTCCTCCGGCTCATCCTTTCCAAGACTGACCGCATAGCGCATAACAAGTTTTACCCGCCCATGCCGCGCATCGATGGATTTTTTTAAGAGCTGTGCGCTGCATGATTCAGGCTGTGCCGCAATCTGCCGTTTGTGCAGCTCACGGCACAGCGCCTGTGTTATGTATGCGCTGTCATGTTCCAGTTCCGGTGGTATGACAATGGTGATTTCGGAGCGCATGTTGTTCCTGCGCCGCGCTATCCGTGCAGGATGTCCTGTGCAAGCACCAGCACTTTGTCAGGACAGGCTTTGACACATTCGCCGCAGCTGGTGCACGTGGTGTAGTCAATCTGCGGAATACCAGTCGCAAGGTCAATGCTTTGTGAAGGACATTTCCTGGCACACATACCGCATTTAAAGCAGCCTGCGGTACAGTCTTTTCTTATCTGAGGTTTGTTTTCGCTGTGGCATGAGCAGCGGGCAACAGCGCCTTTTGTTTCCGCCGGTATAAGACGAAACAGCTTTTTAGGACATGCCTTTACGCACTTTCCGCAGCCGACACATTTTGTGTAGTCCACGGAAGGAAGTCCGTTGGCCCCCATGGAAATCGCCCCGAAAGGACAGGCTTCGGCGCAGTCGCCATAACCCACGCAGCCAAAAGCACACATTTTTGTGCCGTTGACAGCCTGCTGCGCGGCGACACATGTCTTTACGCCATTGTATATGCCTCGTGGTTTTGCGCAGTCGGTGGTGCCATGACAGGCAAGAAAGGCCACATGTTTTTCGGCAGCTCCCGCGTCAACTCCAAGGATTTCCGCAATATGCTGGGCCACGGCAGGACCGCCTGCGACGCATCCGGTTGCAGGTGCATCTCCGCATACGACAGCGGCCGCAAAAGCATCGCAACCCGCATATCCACAGCCACCGCAGTTTCCTCCAGAAAGCACTTCCCGGACGGCTTCGATTTTTGGATCGACTTTAACGGCAAACAGTTTTTTGAACAGCCCCAAAAGCACACCAAGAATAAATGCGAGCACAAGGGCAACGCACATTGTTGCTATAATCGTCGTCATGTCGTTCCCCCTTATTTTATGAGTCCTTTAAATCCAAGGAAAGCAAGACTCAGCAGTCCCGCAGCCACAAACAGAATAGGTGTTCCTTTGAACGCGGCGGGAAGCTTCGCAGTTTTGAGACGATCCCGCACACCTGACATGATCACCATGCTCAGCAAAAATCCCACTGCGGAACCGAGTGCGTACACAATGCTTTGGGCATAATCATAGTTTTTGCCGATGCAGTTTATTGTTACGCCAAGAACTGCGCAGTTCGTGGTGATGAGAGACAAGTAAATACCCATCGAACTGTACAGGCTGGGCGCAGATTTTTTGAGATAGAATTCAACAAGCTGAACAAGAGAAGCAATAACCAGAATAAAAAAGAGCGTTTGCAGGAATTGCAGTCCGAGGGGAACCATCACAAGTTTGTAGAGCGGCCATGTTACGGCAGTCGCAAGCACAATCACAAACGTTGTGGCAAGTCCCATGCCGGTGGCCTTCCCTGTTTCGCTTGTCATGCCGATAAATGGGCAGATGGCGAGATACTGCACAAAAACAACATTGTCAACAAGCAGTGCGCTGATAAAGATTTTTACCATGTCTGTCATTTTGCTGCCTCCACGGTGGATGTCTTTTGTGCTTTTGCGTTTTGCAATGCCTGGTTGAGCGCTCCGACAATACCAAATACAATAAAGCCGCCTGGCGCGCTGTTCAGAATGCCGATGCGGTATGCCTCTGGAATGAGCTCCACTTTAAGCGCTGTTCCCGCAAGCAATGTGCCACCGCCAAACAGTTCACGCAAAAGCGAAATCAGCACAAGTACCACGGTGTATCCGATTCCCATGCCAAAGCCGTCGAGCACAGAAGCGCCCACGGTGTTTTTTGATGCAAAGGCTTCCACGCGGCCCATTATGATACAGTTCACCACAATGAGCGGGAGGAATACGCCGAGCGCGTCATAGAGCGCTGGCACATATGCCTGCAGCACCAGCTGCACAATCGTAGTAAACGCCGCTATGATGATAATAAACACAGGAAGCCGTATCGAAGTGGGAATATGCGCACGAAAAATACTGATGACCAGCTCGCTCATCACGAGCACAAACGTCATTCCAGCTCCCATGCCAAGCCCGTTGAATACGCTTGTGGTGATGCCCAATGCGGAACAAAGCCCGATGTTCAGTATGAGCAGGGGATTTTCCAAAAGGATTCCCTTGGTAAAAGTTTTTAAGTTAGTCATTTGTGTACTCCTTGCAAACTTCCATGGCAACCGAAGCTGCTGCGGTGAGCAGGTCTGCTACGCCACGGCTGGTGATGGTGGCACCTGAAATGGCGTCAAACGTCTGTCCGGGAACAAATCCATCGGCCACAGCCTTGCCCGTGAACTGTCCATAAAAAGTTGTTCCGCTTTTCACCCGGAACGTAGGGTCGCTCGCTTTTGATCCAAACCCTGGCGAGTCGGTATTTTCCAGAAACTGGACTCCTGTTATCACGCCGTCTTTGCTCACTCCTACCATGATGGTGGCATGGTCGTAGGTGGGGCCGCTCGCCTGTACTACCGCACCGATAACGGTCCCCTGGGATTTTGCAATCTGCACATTTTGAATCGTTACGCTGCCCTGCGTGGTTGGCACAGCCTTTGGGGATTCAAAGTCATCGGCGTTTTCAATGACTGCTCGCATGGCCTGTTCCGCCTTGATCTTATTGTTCCGCGCAATCACAGGAGCGGTCATGTTGTTTACAAGTGCCAGTATCGTGCATGAAGCAACAGCGTATGCTGCAAGAATCAGCCCGAGTTTTATCATGCCGCCGATAGAACCGTCTGTACGAGTTGCCGTGCTCATTTGTTCACCTCCTGTGCCGCAGCAGGTTTTGCGCCGTCCGCTCCGGGAATGTCGCAGTGCCGCGCACGTTTTCCGTAGCCGTATTTACGCGCCGTCAAGTGGTTCAGGAATGGAGCCACCGCGTTCATTATCAAAATGCTGAACATGACACCTTCTGGATACCCTCCGAACTTTCGTATCAAAAAAGTGATGAGCCCGCATCCAAATCCGAACAGCAGCCGCCCAGGTTGTGTCACGGGCGTTGTGGCGTAGTCAGTGACCATAAACGTTGCGCCAAAAAGAAGCCCCCCGGAAAGCAGTGCAAGCAACGTGTCTGCACACGCGCCGGAGACTCCTGTTCCTCCAGCAAGTGACGCAGCAAAAGTGCACAGTGCAACAGTCCCCACCATGGCAACAGGTGCCCGCCAGTCTATGATTTTTGTTACAAGAAGGAATACAAATGAAAGCATGATGAGTGCAATCGCAGTTTCTCCCATGCAGCCCGCGCGGTTTCCGAATAAAAACTGAAGGTACGTGCCGCTGTCTGCAACAAATGTGCCAGCCTTTATGTGGCTTAGCGCCGTTGCCTGTGAAATGGCATCGACATTGGAAGCTCCGGTGAGACTCCAGCTCAGTTTGTTTGCACCGCTTGCAGGGTTGAGCCACATGCTCATGGCAGAACCAAAACTGATGAACAGGAATCCGCGCCCTGTGAGCGCAGGGTTAAAGACGTTTGCGCCAATGCCTCCGAACAGTCCTTTTGCCACAATCATGGCGACCGCCGCTCCAAGCACCACTGTCCAAACGGGAACAGTTGAAGAAAGCACCAGAGCCAAAAGCACACCTGTCACCGCAGCTGAAAGATTGTCCACCGTCATCTTTTGTTTGGTGACTTTCTGAAACAGCGCCTCAAATCCTATGCAGCTTGCAACGGAAACCAGAAGCAGCACAAATGCATGTATGCCGAACAGCACCACGCTGTAAACACATTCAGGCAGAAGCGAAATAAGCACTGTGGCCATAATCTTACGAGTGCTTTTTCCCTGCGTAAAATGAGGGCTGGCTGAAAGATAGATTTCGTTGGTATTTGTTTCGCTCATTTTGAACCTCCCGCGGTGGCTTTTGCCTGTGCCAGCTGTGCGCGTACAAGTTGTTTTCCGAGCCGGAAACGCTGCACGAGCCGCACGTTTGCAGGGCACACATATGAACAGCAGCCGCATTCGATGCAGTCCATGAGGCCGAAGCGTTTTGCGCCGTCAGTGTTTTGAGCCTTCAATTCCCGTGCCATCATCACCGGCGTAAGGTGCATGGGGCAGGCCTCCACGCATGAACCGCAGTTGATGCATGGACTTTCGTCCACAAGATAAGTTTCTTCTTTTGAAAGGAACGTGATGCCACTGGTTCCCTTTGCAACAGGAAACTGGGTACTTGCCATTGCAAAGCCCATCATGGGTCCTCCGCTTACGATTTTTGCAACGGCCCCCTCTTTGAGCGTAAAAACATCTGGAATCAAGTCGCCCACCAGAGTTCCTACCGGAACACGGATATTGCATGGTTTTTCACAAGCGCCTCCACTGATGGTAAGAGGACGTTCGATAAGCGGCTTTCCCAACCTGAATGCATCGCTTATGGCGCACACAGTGCCCACATTTGTGATGATTGCCCCTGAGTCAGCAGGCAGTTTTCCCGAGGGAATTTCTACACCAAGCACTGCGTCAACAATGTTTTTTTCGCAGCCCTGCGGGTATTTTGTTTTTACCATCACAACCTGAATGGTCTTGCCGTAGCCCTGTCGTGCGATTTCAGCTTGAATCGATGGCGCAACCGCCGCCTTGTTTGTTTCAAGCACGATAATTCCCCGGGCGTTTACAAGCTTAAGCACAATGGCAAGACCGTCAACCACTTTTTGGGTGTCTTCCTGCAAAGTGCGTTCATCTATGGTAAGGTATGGTTCACATTCTGCCGCATTCAAAAGCACATATGAAATGGTTTTGTCTTTTGGAGGATTCAGCTTTACGTGTGTAGGAAAAGAAGCGCCACCCATGCCAACGATACCTGCGTCACGTATGCGCTGGAGCGCGTCTGCCGTGGTGCAGGCAAACGGGTCTAGCGGCGGAAGATAATCCGTTTCGCTGGAACCGTCGCCTTCGATAACGATACATGGAACTTCCACATTGCCAGTGACCAGACAGTTTTGCAGTTTCTTGACTTTGCCTGAAATGGAAGCGTGAACGGGTGCCGACATAAATGCATCGCTCCGTGCGATAACCTGACCCTTTTTTACCACATCACCCACTTTGACAAGCGGCGTGTTTGGCGCTCCGCCCATTGTAACCGGAATGGTTACGGTTTTTGTAGAAGGAAACACATCTGCAATCTGACAACGGTTGCTCAGCTCCTTCATTTCATCGGGGAAAATCCCCCCCTTAAAAGTGTGCGTTTTCATAAGAAAATATTTTACTATATATGAAAGGAAAAGTCTATTTTTTTTGTGAAACCTCCGTCAAAATCCAAAAGCGCAGGTTTCGCGCCGCGGCACTCCAGTTCAAGATGGCAAAGAAAGACGTGTGCCAAGCAACATCTCCAGCACTTCACGCTGAATGGGCTCATTTTGGGCATGGCGGGTACATGCAGCGTCGATTTGTGCCCTTGTCCAGATTTGTCCACTGTTCATGCCCGGACAATTTTCGGCGCATTCGTTCCATGTTCCAGCGTCTTGGACCATCCATGGCCAAAACGGATAAGTCTCACATTGCACGGGGCGCGCCGAATATGCGGTACAGCCTCCGGCCCACAGAATGCAGTCGTAGTTTTTTTGCTCGCGCAGGGCAAGCACAACTGTGCCTCCGTAATACTGTGCCCAACGGCAATAGCGTTCCGCGCATTGCTGCATAGAAAGTGAAAAGTATCGGCAGAGTGCACGCAGGTCGCGTTCAGAAAGATACACAAAACCCGGGGAATGGCCGCAACAAAAAGAGCAGCGCTTACATGAAAAGTGAAGGCCATTCATGTAAAATGGTTTTTCTTCCATAAAAATAACCACCGCTTTAAAATATAGACACCATCAGACAATCGCACTATTATAAAAGCATGAAGCAAATAGGCGTGGAACGCGAAAACATCTACCGTGCGGTATTCGACTTTTTTCTGGCGGTATGCGGCACCCTGCTTGCACTGGCGTTTGGTACCACTGCCGGACTTTCCATCAAAGAAAAACTGTGTGCAGTTTGCGTTCCTGGCGTATTCACACTTGCCTTGACAGTGGCGGGGCTTCTGGAATTTAAATCACGCATACAGTATGACGAAACGCACATGATTGTGTCTTCCGCATTTTTTAAAGAAACAATTCCGTTTTGCGCAATCACTTCAATTTCAAGAACATTTGTGCTGCACAAAACAGTGCGCGGTGGGGGCCACTGGTGCTGGCACGTTACATTTCGCACCCAAACAGGTACAAGAAAAATCTCCGTGCTTTTCCCTTCCAACGTTGAAAATCGCCACCTGCTGGAGCTTTTTAAGACAATCAAAGCGTGCAATGCCTCGGTCGCCTGGGACATCGCCGCAGACATGAATTTCTAGCGGTTTTGCGCACATGTCTGCGGTACATGCTTACCAAAAGGCGGTGCGCTATTTGAGCGCATTTCCGTCGCTAAAGGCTTTTCCTACTATCGCGCCAAGCTGAATATAATTTTTGTTGACCGGGTCGTATGTAATCGGAGTGAATTTTGAAGGGTCAATTTCACCATCTGTCAAAATACTTTCGTCTGCGCTCACATTTACGATTTCACCAACCATGCAGCCGGTTTTTTCGTTGTAGCTTACAAGCTCGCATTCAAGGCACATGGGAAGTTCGTTTATAACCGGCGCGTCCACAAATTCCGATTTTGTTACAGTGAGGCCTGCCCTTGAAACCTTGTCGGCAACTGTATTGCCGCTTTCGGTTCCAAGGTAGTCACATTCTTTTACGTGGGCCGCATCGCCCATGCTCACGGTAAACGCCTTTTTTGCAAGAAGATTTTTTGCTGTTTTATGCAGAGGTGAAATGCAGATGCCAATCTGCTGCGTGTCATGTATACCGCCCCAAGCCGCATTCATGGCATCGACATTTCCGTCTTCATCGTATGTCGCGATAATAAACACAGGCATTGGATACAGATATGTCTGCCTTCCGAAATTCTTTTTCATGGTACTCAAACCTCCCTAGAGTGTTTTATAAAAGCTGTTTTCCCGTTTGATTTGGGCCATGGAACTTTGCGCGCCCCAAACACGCCCAGTATACTGTGAATAAAAAAAATCCGCAAGCTTTCGCCATTAACGGAAATCGTTTTTTAAAGATGTTGATTCATGCTGAAAGAACGCAGCACCGGCCCGGGCGGTACAGCACAGCGGCACAAGGCAAAAGAAAACCTCAAAAAAAATCAGCATGCATACGCTTTTTCAGACAGCATGTCGGAAAATGTTTCCCATTGATGAACGGACAAGCTTTGACACTGCAAAACACAAAGCCATGCTGTCGGACTTCATTTTTGTAGAAGCAAAAGTCGGCGCACAATGCATTCCGTGGGATAACTTTCAAAATCTACAAAAAAAACAAAATGTCGCCTAAAATGCGACAACCAATGACATATTATATGTTATACTTACTGCACCAATTCAAGAAAACGAGGGTAGAATGGCTGAAAAAACTGCAAAAGAACCTGTTGTAATCACGGCTGAATGCAACGGAACGGTGCATGATTTTTTGCTCCTGAGAAATATCATGGAATTGAACAAGTGCCTCCAGAAGCACGGCTTCCGCACGATTGCAGAAACGGAAAACAACTGGAGATTCGACACGAGCCTTCCCCAGGCAGTTCGGGACAAAATGCACAGCACCAATATGTCATATGCAATAACGCCAAACACACCGGAAGGAATGATTTATTTTTACCAGTCCGGAAAAACAACACTTTCACGCAAACTGAAATACCTTCGCCTGTTTTCCAAGGAAAACATCGACATCGAGATTGGCGGCAAGACTTATTCATACTTTATGACGAATGACGAGAAGGCCTTAAATGAAAAACTCCAGGAATACGGTTGCCCTCCTCCAACCAAAAAAGACTGGAAAACAAACTACGCGCTCCACAAAAATGTAACGGACAAAATGTCCGAGCTTGGCGCAAAATATTCCATTACAACAAGTCACGGGGCGTCGGTTCTGAATCATTATGAAGAAAGCATTCCGCATATAATTTTACTAGATATATTGGCAGCAAAGAAATCGTTCCGTGAAACGACTGAGCATATAAATACAATGATAAAACATGATGACGTTGAGTCGCTTGAAAAGCTTTCAAAAATAAAAGAGCTAACCTCACATGCTACCTTATTTTCCGGGATTCTGCTGGAACTGTGCGTGATTAACAATTCAAAAAAGTCGGCGGAATTTCTTATAAAATCCGGGCTGGATGTAAATGTGCAAAACAATTATGGCATAACGCCTCTCATGATGGCCGCAGGAAGAGGGGCAAAAGAACTTGTACAGCTATTGCTCGACAACGGGGCGGACAAAAATATCAAGGCAAAAAACGGCTGGACAGCCATTGTCTATGCGCTTGCGAACAACAAAGATGACATAGCGGAACTCCTTTCGGAAAACAGCAGCTATTTGGAATTTCATGCTAATATCGAAAAGTTGCAGTTCCACGAAAAACTGGGATTTTTTATCGCACGTTTCATATCGTTTGGCAAGCACAAAACATGCGACATCTACAAGAATCTTGGCGGATACATGACGAGAAAGACATTTTCAAAATTGCAATCAACTACCGCACACCCAAGGAAAAACAGCGTGATTCTTCTCGCACTCGGAATGCATCTTTCCTTGGAAGACACAGAAAATTTGCTGATGAGCGCGGGGCATGTACTTTCACCCACAGATGAATCCGACCAAATCATCAAAAAACACATACAAAACAGAAACTACAATATTTTTGAAATCGACCATGAGCTCTGGAACAAAACGCACACTTCGCTCATGCGAAAGACGAGCAAAAGAATATGAGTCCGCTCCACTTCAAAAAGTGAACGGCAATTTCTGTGCAATGCCAAGGCAATTGGTCAAACCGAGGCATAACAGGTAAGTGCAAAAACTCCTGCCGCATTCTGCCTGTACAGGAATGGCGGCACGGAGTTCTGCAACGCACAGATGATAATTGCAGCGGGATTATTTTTTAGTTATCACAATGTTGCCGTCGTCATCAGAAGCAACATCGTATTTTTTTGCGGCATACACCTTCAAAGTCCAGTTTGCCTTGGCTTGGAAATTATAGGTACTGTTTGTTATCCTGATCTCATCCTTGACAATCTCGATAATTGAAATGGCACTTTTGTTTACATACCTGATTTTGTCATCCTCAACAATCTTAACGACTTGTCCTTTGTTAAAGAAATTGTCAACAATGCTCTCGTTGGCAAAAACAAAAGTGGACACAAACAGCAACGCGGCTGCAACCAGCAACTTCTTCATAAAAATTCCTTAATTCAATGAATATGAGATATTTTATCCTTCCCCCTTTTTTGTCAAGAGGCTTTTCAAAAAATATTTCTTCTGAAAGCAATTTCTAATTTTCCATAAAAAGGTGTGCAACATAAAGAACAAAACCTTTTCTCCTTGACTTTTAGGCTCTTCGTAAGTAATTTGTAAAAAGAAATTTCTACAAAAATACATAAAGGAGACTTTCCATGAAAAAAGCATTGTTCTTTACTGCTGCGGCCACACTGCCGCTTTTTTTGCTTTCCTGCGACTCGGGAAAAAGTTCTTCGGCTTCGGGCATTTATGCAACGCCTGCGCCTGATTCTGATGCCGCCGCTTCCGACCCGAACGTGATGGGGTGGATGCAGGGCTTTCCGCCGGCGGCGGACAAGACGGTATCCGCGGCGGACGGCTCGTTCTTCAACTTTCCCGCGCTGCGCTTCAGCGTGTGCCACATGCGCGAGTTCAACCTCACGCGCGACGTTCCCGCCCGCAAGGAAAAATACTTCGAGTTCAA
>JAFLSN010000030.1 GCA_022510905.1 Treponema sp. | reverse complement strand
ACGCGGAACGTCTTGTTGTCCGCCCAATATTTCTGCCATTTCGGCTCGATGTTCTGGAATGGGTATGCCATGTGTAAACCTCGCTGGATTCAATGGAAAATTGTGTCGGTGACATTATATGCTTTTGTGGCGCGTTGCTCAATCAGAGGGGGGAGGAGGGATGGCATAACCGCTGCGCCGCCTGTTTCGTTCATGAATATTGCGTCCGAAAGACCGCCGCTGTATAATCGTGAGCATATTTCTTAAAAAGAGGTGAGAACATGAACGAGACATTAAAAGTTCTGGAGAGCAGGAGGAGCTGCCGCAAATTCGTGGCGGACAAGATGCCGTCTGAGGCGGACATTGAGGCCGTGATTCGGGCAGGCGCTTTCGCTCCGAGCGGAATGGGCCGCCAGCCGGTGAGAATCATCGCCGTCACGAACAAGGCGGTCCGCGACGAAATCAGCGCGGAGAACGCGAGGATTATGGGGAAGGACGCGGGGTTCGACCCGTTCTACGGAGCGCCGGTCATACTGCTCGTGGTGGCCGACAAGTCCGCGACCACCTACCTTTACGACGGCTCACTCGTGATGGGCAACCTGATGAACGCCGCCGAAAGCCTTGGACTCGCGAGCATCTGGATTCACCGCGCCAAAGAAGAGGTTGAGAGCGACTTCGGAAAGCGGCTCCTGAAAGACGCGGGGCTTGAGGGCGACTTCGAGGGAATCGGTCATGTCGCGCTGGGCTACGCGGCCGAGGGCGGGACAGCCCCCGCCGCCGAGAGAAAGCAGAGCGTTTACTGGGTAAGATAAAATCGCCCGCGTCCACTTGCGCCGCGCCATGCCTCCGGCTCGCTCCCCTTGTGCTTATCCGCGTTATCATATAGACTTATCCGCATGAGCGGTTCATCGGCATACGGCGCGTTTTTTTCTTCCTTCGCAGGCAGAGGAGCCGTATACGCCGATGAAAATTGCTATACGCTCGCCCCCCTCCTATTCATCCGTAGCGTTTGCAAGCGCATACAAGAAACATATTCTCTTCCTGCGGCGGACATTCCGCATTCCCGGCGTGTTTTTTGGCAATGTGCAAACGCACTCTGTTCTCCCGGCGCGTTTTCGGGCAATGTGCGGACGCACTTTGCTTTCCCGGCGCATTTTCGGTCAATGTGCGGGCGCACTTTGCTCTCCCGGCGTGTTTTTTGGCAATGTGCGGACGCACCTTGCTCTCCCGGCGCATTTTCGACCAATGCGCAAACGCACTTTGTTCTCCCGGCGTGTTTTCGGGCAATGTGCAAATGCACTTTGCTCTCCCGGCGTGTTTTTGGGCAATGTGCGGGCGCACTTTGCTTCCCCGGCGCATTTTCGGGCAATGTGCAAACGCACTTTGCTTTCCCGGCGCGTTTTCGGGCAATGTGCGGGCGCACTTTACTTCCCCGGCGTGTTTTCGGGCAATGTGCAAATGCACTTTGCTCTCCCGGCGTGTTTTCGGGCAATGTGCAAACGCACTCTGCTTTCCCGGCGCGTTTCCGGGCAATGTGCGGGCGCATTTTGCTTTCCCGGCGCGTTTCCGGGCAATGTGCGGGCGCATTTTGCTTTCCCGGCGCGTTTCCGGGCAATGTGCAAATGCACTTTGCTTTCCCGGCGTGTTTTTTGGCAATGTGCAAACGCACTCTGCTTTCCCGGCGTGTTTTTGGGCAATGTGCGGACGCACTCTGCTTTCCCGGCGCATTTTCGGGCAATGTGCGGACGCACTCTGCTTTCCCGGCGCGTTTTCGGGCAATGTGCAAACGCACTCTGCTTTCCCGGCGCATTTTCGACCAATGTGCAAACGCACTCTGCTTTCCCGGCGCGTTTTCGGGCAATGTGCAAACGCACTCTGCTTTCCCGGTGTGTTTTCGGGCAATGTGCGGACGCACTCTGCTTTCCCGGCGTGTTTTTGGGCAATGTGCAAATGCACTTTGCTTTCCCGGCGTGTTTTCGGGCAATGTGCGGACGCACTCTGCTTTCCCGGCGTGTTTTTGGGCAATGTGCAAATGCACTTTGCTTTCCCGGCGCGTTTTCGGGCAATGTGCAAACGCATTTTGCTTTCCCGGCGCGTTTTCGGGCAATGTGCAAATGCACTTTGCTCTCCCGGCGTGTTTTCGGGCAATGTGCGGGCGCACTCTGCTTTCCCGGCGTGTTTTTGGGCGATGTGCGGGCGCATTTTGCTTTCCCGGCGCGTTTTCGGGCAATGTGCGGGCGCACTCTGCTTTCCCGGCGTGTTTTTGGGCAATGTGCGGGCGCACTCTGCTTTCCCCGCGCGTTTTCGGGCAATGTGCGGGCGCACTCTGCTTTGCCGGGGCATTTTCGGGCAATGTGCGGTGGGCGCGGGCTTTTCGAGAGCCGGCTGGAAGCTGTGCCGCCAGTACCAATGGGCGAATTATCGGTGGTTGGGGTGCTCGAAACCACCAAAAGCGGAAAAAACGCGCGTGGCGCGGAAATTATATGAGACTATCATCTACTAAGGAGGATGAGGTATGGCAACGGTAAGCAAGCTGACGAGCAGGGGCATCCGCACGACGGAACTGGACGCGCTTTCTGACGCGATGGAGCGGGAGTACAAGGCGGCCTGCGCGGGCGGAGAGACGGCGGTGGCGAAGGACGCGGTGCTCAAGGGGCTGTTCGAGCAGCTCACGGACTTGAGCGCGCGGAACACCACGGCAATCAAGCAGGACGCGGTGGTGTCCACGCTGGACGAGGCGGACTCGGCGCGGGATTCGGTGACGCGGGATTTGTTCACGCTCACGAACGGCTACACGGCAAGCCCCTTCGCGGAGGTCAAGTCCGCGGCGAATGACGTGTGCGCCACCCTGGACAAGTACGGGCGCGGCATGACGAGCAAGGGCTACGCCGAGCAGACCGCGCTCACCGAGTCATTGCTGGAGGACTTGGGCAAGGCAACGGAGAAAATCGCCGCGCTTTCGGGCGTGGCGGAGCTTGTCGCTTCTTTGCGCGAGGCGCAGGACGGCTTTGCGGCGGCGCACGACGCTTACATCAAGGCGAAGGCGGGCAAGGGCGAGAGCGCGACTTCGCTCAAAAAGCCGATTATGTCGCTGATTAACGACAGCATCGTGCCGTATTTGAACATCGTTGCCGCCATGGAAGGCTACGCGGACTTCATCGCGGGGGTCGCGGGGAACATCAAGCGCACGAACGACACGGCGACGCGGCGCACGGCGGGAAAAAAGACAGAGGAAGACGCATGAGAAAATCACCCGGACTTCCGGCGGGCTTGCTGCTCGCCTCAGCCGCGTTCGCAAAGACCGCGCCCATGCCCGAATGGGTCACGAACCATCGCGTCATATACCCTGACACGGACTTCCTCGCGCAGCGCGGGAGCGGAAAGGCGGCGGAGCTTGCGAGCTATTCGATGTAGAAAATCGTGCGGGCGTTGCCCGCACAAAACAATCGCCGGCAGACGTAAAACGCAAAAGGACTTCATTATGAACATGAGAAAAACAGTGCTCGCCGTGATTGCGGCAATGGCAATGGCGGCATCGTTCGCGCAGCAGACGGTGCAAGTGCCAATGCCAGAAACGGAGAATCTTTCGGGAGGCGAGACGGCTTGGCTTCCCGGTGAGATTCAGGGCAGGCTCAAGTCAAACTTGCAGGAATATTTGGGCATGAGCACCGTCGTCGATGCCGCGTTCGAGGCGAAGGTGAAGCAACTCCAGCGGGAATCCGAGAGCAGCGGGCGCGATGAGAAAACGGCAATCGAACTAGGCAAAATCACCACGGCAAAGTTCGCGGTCTTTACCACAATCCGAAAGACCGGCAAGGGCTACACCATAAGCGTGGACTACACCGACTTGACGACCGGCAAGTCCAAAACCGTTATGTCGAAAGAATACAAGACCATTGAAGAACTCTATGAAAGAACCGGCGCAATCGACGAGATAACGCTGATTCTTGCCGACCGGCTGAACATCGTGATAAACCCGATTCAAAGACAGGCGCTGCAATACGGCACGGCGGACTTCTCCATCGATGACCAGCTGACGCTCGTGCGGCAGAACGAGGAGCAGTACAAGAAGATGATGAGCCAGTTCGACGAGCAGCTGCGCGCGCTTTCTGTGAGCAACGATTTGAGCGCGGTGGAGAACGCCAAGAAAATCGAGGCGGAGAAATCACTGCTTGCGGAGAAGCAGAAGAACGAGCAGAAGCGGCTCGCCGAGCTTGCCGAGCAGAAGAAGAAGGCAGCGGAAGATGCCCTTAAAGAGGCGGCGCGAACTGACGAGCAGAAAAAACGGCGCGACGAGCTTTCCGCGCAGGCGGCGGCAAAGGCTGCCGAGGTACGCAAGCAGAAAATGGAGAAGCAGGGCGTATTCGGGCAGATAAATGTGATTGAAAGCAAGAAAAAAGCGCTTGTGGAAATCCGGCAGGGCGTTGAGGCGCGGATTGAGGAACTGCGAAAACAGGCGGAAAAAGACAAGACGGACGAGGCAAAGAAAATCCGCAACAAGGCATGGGCAAGCGTGGAGCTTGAGAACGGCTCGCCTACAGCAGATGCAAAACAGCGGCGAGAGAATCAGGTTGCCGAGTACACCAAGCAGCGGCACACAAAACTGAAAGGAGAGGAGAGACAGGTAAGAAACAGCGTTGACAAGCAGGACGCTGAGCTGCTTGCAGAAATCCGAAGTGACCAGAATAAAATCACGAGTCTCAGAACCGTAAGCAGCATGGGCGGCGAGCTGAAAGTGAGCTACGGCGCATACAGCGGCGAGAACAAAGGCTGGAATGCATATCTCTCGCTGTATTCAGAGAGCATACTCCTGTATCAGGACACTTTCCTAATAAGCTACAAAGCACTTACGGGAAAAGACGCTCCTGACATTGCGAATGCTTCCGATGCTGTGATGCAGGACTATTCGGACACGGTGGACATGTACAACTCCCTGCTGCTGCGCGGCGACCCTGTCCTCTATTACGAGATTGACTATACTGTAAGCGCCGCGCCCGATAACGAGCCGAGCAAATATACGTTTGATTTCAAGACGCTCCGCGTAATAAACACCGTATCCGGCACGCTCGTGCAGCCGATTCCACTTGGAAAGCGTTTGACCTGCACTATGTCGCCCGTTTGGGACATAAGGGTTAAAATTTCTGTTCCTGTATATCTAAATATAAAGGGAACAGTGTTAACAGGCTGCGACAAGGACGCACTCCCCTTAAACCTTGTGATTCCGGAGGGCGTGACGAGTATCGGCGACGATGCGTTCAAATATTGCAGCTCGCTTGAAAGCATAACGATTCCAGACAGCGTGACAAGTATCGGCAACAAGGCGTTCTATGGGTGCGAGTCGCTTAAGAGCGTGACAATCGGCAAAAGTGTGACAAGTATCGGCTTCGAGGCGTTCAGAGGGTGCAAGTCGCTTACGAGCATAACGATTCCCGCCAGCGTGACAAGTATCGGCTGGAGTGCGTTCAGCTGGTGCACGTCGCTTACGAGCATAACGATTCCCGACAACGTGACAAGTATCGGCAACTATGCGTTCTCTGGGTGCACGTCGCTTGCGAGCGTGACAATCGGCAACAGCGTGACAAGTATCGGCAACTATGCGTTCTCTGGGTGCACGTCGCTTGCGAGCGTGACAATCGGCAACAGCGTGACAAGTATCGGCAACTATGCGTTCTCTGGGTGCACGTCGCTTACGAGCATAACGATTCCCGACAACGTGACAAGTATCGGCAACTATGCGTTCTCTGGGTGCACGTCGCTTACGAGCATAACGATTCCCGCCAGCGTGACGAGTATCGGCGGCTCTGCGTTCAAAGATTGCGAGTCGCTTGCGAGCATAACGATTCCCGCCAGCGTGACGAGTATCGGCGAGTATGCGTTCGATGGGTGCGAGTCGCTTAAGAGCATAACGATTCCCGACAGCGTGACAAAAATCGGCAAGGAAGCGTTCTCTAGGTGCAAGTCGCTTCATGTATACTACGCCGGCACAAAGGCGCAGTGGGAAAAAATAGACAAAGCCAAAGACAACAAAGATTTGGACAATGCAACCATGCATTACAAGAGCAAAGGCCCGAGAAAGTAGGCGCTTAGGTGCAGACAGCCGTCCTCCGTATGGACGGCTTAAAGATAATCGCCGGCGGGCGCAAAACGCACAAGGATTTCATTATGAACATGAGAAAAACAGTGTTTGCCGTGATTGCGGCAATGGCAATGGCGGCGGCGTTCGCGCAGGGCAAGAACGCAATCGCCGTGCCTGCGCCAAAGGGCGTGAACCTTGGCGACGACGCGGACTGGATTCCGCTCTTCATTCAGGGTGTCATCACCACGAACTTCCAGCAGTATTCGGGGATGACGGTGATTGACAGGCAGAACGCGGACATGGTGAAGGCGGAGCAGCGCCTCTCCGAGAGCGCGGAGTTCGATGAGAAGAACACAGTGGAGTTTGGCAAGCTGACGAACGCGCGACTCACCGTTACGGGAAACATCGTGGCAAAATCGAACGCCTACGCGCTCACGTTCAACATCACGGAGGTAGAGAGCGGCGAGACCAAGGCGAGCGCGAGCATACCGAACTGCTCGCGCTCCGCGCTGGAGGACAGCACGGCGGCGAACCAGATTTCATACGACCTGATGACCGGCTACGGAATCGCCTTGAGTGCGGACGCGAAAACCAAACTCACGCAGAAAGCGAGCGTGATGGCGGCAGAGACAAGCGCGCAGGTAAGCGTGGCAAAGGGAATCGCGGCGGAAAAAGGCGGCTCAAACATCGAGGCGCTCACCTACTACATTCAGGCGCGTAAGAACGACAACAAGCTTGCCGAGGCAACGAGCCGCATGGCGGGCATGTCCACGGTGGTGGCGGGCGGCAACTTCGGCGCGGACGCCAAGAACCTCATCAAACTGCGCGACGATTGGGAGAAACTGCTCAAAGAGGCGGCAGGTCTTATCGCGGCAAATCCGCCTGAGTTTGAGCTGCGCTACTTCACCGACATTGAGCCGCTGGAGCTTACGGAGGAGAACTACAACAAGGGAACTATGTCGTTCCGAGTGGGCGCGCCGTACTTGAAACAGACAAGCGGCGCGGAGAACTTCACCGTAGCCTCGGAACTTATGACTGCATTGCAGAAGATTGAGCAGAGCAAGAACTGGGGCGCCAAGATGAACGGCTTTCCGTGGACGTATGCCGACGACATTGCCGGCGACAACTGGCTCAAATGGGCGAACGCAAATAAAACGGAGACCTACCCATGCACCGTGACGCTGCTGGATACCAACAAGAAAACCATAGCGAAAAAGCCCTACACGCTGAATGTGAAGTACGACAAGAAATACACGGGCTTATTATATGTTTCCAGCAATAGTTCCGGATCGTCACTGACAATCCCCGACGTGCCTGTGAGCAACGCCGACACGGACAAGATTTATATTTCCGTGGAGAACACCGGCAGCAAAAAGATTTCCATGTTACCGCTGCCGTCTGACTGCATGCCTGGGGATGCAGCACTCAAAGTCCTGAAAAACGGCAGCCACAACGGAACGGTGAAAATCGGCGGCTTTATGGGGGAGGATTATCTTAGAAGTATTATTTATACTGCCAATTCCAGCAAAAAAACTATAGCACTGGATTTAGCAGAAGTAATAAACGTTCCTGGAATCAACAAGGGAATGTTCAAGAACTGCAGGTCGCTTAAGAGCATAACGATTCCAGACGGCGTGACTACAATCAGCAAGGAAGCGTTCTATGGCTGCGAGTCGCTTCAGAGCATAACGATTCCAGACGGCGTGACTACAATCGGCGATTCCGCGTTCTATGAATGCAGGTCGCTTAAGAGCATAACGATTCCAGACGGCGTGACTACAATCGGCAATGCTGCGTTCTGTAAATGCACGTCGCTTCAGAGCATAACGATTCCAGACAGCGTGACTACAATCGGCGATGATACGTTCACTTTGTGCTCGTCGCTTAAGAGCATAACGATTCCCAGCAGCGTGACAAAAATCGGCGATTCTGCGTTCTATGGCTGCGGGTTTCAGAGCATAACGATTCCAGACGGCGTGACTGAAATCGGCAAATCTGCGTTCTCTGGCTGCAGGTCGCTTCAGAGCATAACGATTCCAGACGGCGTGACTGAAATCGGCAAATCTGCGTTCTCTGGCTGCAGGTCGCTTCAGAGCATAACGATTCCAGACGGCGTGACAAAAATCGGCGATCTTGCGTTCTCTGGCTGCGACTCGCTTCAGAGCATAACGATTCCCAGCAGCGTGACAAAAATCGGCGATTCTGCGTTCTCTGGCTGCAGGTCGCTTCAGAGCATAACGATTCCCAGCAGCGTGACAAAAATCGGCGATTCTGCGTTCTCTGACTGCAGGTCGCTTCAGAGCATAACGATTCCAGACGGCGTGACTGAAATCGGCAAGGAAGCGTTTTCTGGGTGTACGTCGCTTACGAGCGTAACGATTCCCAAGAGTGTCACGAAAATCGGGGCCAATGCGTTCCATAAGTGTATGTCGATAAAAACCATCAATTACACCGGCACAAAGGAGGAATGGGGGAGGATAAAAAAAGATTCCGGAAATTCTGATGCTTTAAACAAAGCAAAAATAAAGTACAACTACAAGGGAAAATAACGCGGAGCGTCGCTCTGCGTCTCCACCTCTGCTGGCCGTGGCTCGCCTGTCTCCGGGTGGTCGGCATCGTCGCCATTCTTGTCGTGTTCTTCGTGTCTTTCCTGCAAGTCCTCGACTCAAAGCCGAGGAGAAAAGGCACGGGAAAAAGCCGCGCGGACTGGTACGAGGCGTGAGCAGGCGTGTAGCGGCCGAGCCTGTCGAAACCACCGCAAACGGGGGCTGCTGTGCGGTCATATCAACAGGCTCAATGACCGGATTTCGAGGGTCGGCTTGAAACCTCGTTACCAGCGAGATGAGCGCCGCCCCGCTAGCAACCCCCGCGTTTCCATGCTATTCCGCCAGAGCTGTATAATCGTGAGCATATTTCTTAAAAAGAAGTGCAATTGTGAATTGCTTCCCCGATGTGATTTTGACCAACGCGCAGACACGAAATGCTCCGCCCGACATGTTTTTGACCAATGTGCAAACGCAAATTGCTTCCCAGACGTGTTTTTGACCAATGCGCAAGCGCAAATTGCTTCCCAGACGTGTTTTTGACCAATGCGCAAGCGCAAATTGCTCCGCCCGATGTGTTTTTGACCAATGTGCAGACGCGAATTGCTTGCCTGACGCAATTTTGACCAATGTGCAGACGCGAAATGCTCCGCCAGACGTGTTTTTGACCAATGCGCAGACGCGAATTGCTTCGCCCGACGTGTTTTTGACCAATGCGCAGACGCGAATTGCTCCGCCAGACGTGTTTTTGACCAATGTGCAGACACGAATTGCTTGCCTAACGTGTTTTTGACCAATGTGCAGACGCGAATTGCTCCGCCAGACGTGTTTTTGACCAATGCGCAAGCGCAAATTGCTTGCCTAACGTGTTTTTGACCAATGTGCAGACACGAATTGCTCCGCCCGACGTGTTTTTGACCAATGTGCAGACGCGAATTGCTCCGCCTGACGTGTTTTTGACCAATGCGCAAGCGCAAATTGCTTGCCTAACGTGTTTTTGACCAATGTGCAGACGCGAATTGCTCCGCCCGATGTGTTTTTGACCAATGTGCAGACGCGAATTGCTCCGCCCGATGTGTTTTTGACCAATGTGCAAGCGCAAATTGCTTGCCTAACGTGTTTTTGACCAATGTGCAGACGCGAATTGCTTGCCTGACGCAATTTTGACCAATGCGCAAGTGTGAAATGCTTCCCAGACGTGATTTTGACCAATGTGCAGACGCGAATTGTTCCGCCAGACGTGTTTTTGACCAATGCGCATATGCGAATTGCTTGCCTGACGTGTTTTTGACCAATGCGCAAGCGCGAAATACTCCGCCTGACGTGTTTTTGACTAACGCGCAGATGCGAGATGCTTCCCCGATGTGATTTTGACTAACGCGCAAGTGTGAGTGAATCAACGCGCTCACTACGCCTCCATCATGCGCAGGAATTCTGCGGGAGACAGCACGGCAACGGCGGAATCCGCGAAGTCCTTGGGATTCCGCGTGATGATGTAGTCCACATCGGCGTTCAAAGCGCACTCCGCCTGCAATGCGTCCTCAAAATCATTGAACGCCAAATTGCCCGCCGCCGCGACGACACGCACCTTGTCCACCGCGCACACCTCGAACGTGCGGCACAGCTTCAGGAAGGTGTTGCGGCAGTATTCGACGCTCTTTTTATCCCGCTCGCATATCTGATAGAACAAATCGACAAAGGAATGGGCGGCTATGAAGCCCTGCACGGAAAAGAGGCAGTAGGAGAAGGTTCTGCTAGCTTCCTCATAATACGGCTCGCGCGTCAACAGGTAGTCCAGCAAAACGTTCGTGTCAAGTAAGACTCTCATACTTTCTCCACCGTGCTTCCCTGACCTCTTTGATTAAGTCCGCGTCATCGGGTATTGGGTCGCGTGTCTCTGCCAACTCCTCGCGCAGCTCCTCGAATTCCTCCCACAGCTTCTGCGCCTCGGCATATTCCTCGGCGGTCTTGAACTTGCCGTAGGGGGATTTGGGCGGGGCGGAGAGGGATTTTGCGTACACGAGCACGCGCCCCAAATTACGCTCGTCCATTTTGTCAAGGTATTCCATCACTTCCTGCTTCAATGCCGCTGCTGCCATTTGCGCCTCCTAGGTTTTGTTCTTTTACATTATACCGCAACTTTTGTGCGTTGAAAAGCTGATATTTGGGCAAGTGGCGCGGCGCAAGGTTCGGCATTGTACAGTGGCAAGGTGAGGCATCATGCACTTGCAGCAATGGTCATAGCGGCGAGGTTTTCGTATGCGCAGGATTTGCGCGGAAAGGGTTTATACCGTGCGCCTGCGAAGCAAGCCTCTGGCTTTAAGCCTTGCTTTTGCGTTAGGGTGTGTTGAGTTTTTGCCGCAACCCCGCATGTGTTGGTGGCGGTCTCGCACTGGCGGCAAAAGTTCCCGCAGGCTATCAAAATGACCGCAGGCGGAAATGCGTCTTTGCTGGTTTAGAGAGCCTCGGACAGCGCACCGCTACGGGGCTATGCGCCCGCTTCTGAGCGGATTACCACACAGTTTTGTTTGCCAGACCGCCCGCCATATTTGCGAGATTGAACGGGTTGTTTTTTACCCTTCAACTTATTTTTATTTTGAAGAATGCGCGGAACAATGCAGGTTGCCGTCTTGCCAGCAGAAATCGCCATCATCGCAATCCCATGTTGCCCTGTTGCGGCATCTTTTCTGTAGCAATCCTGGCTTGCACTGGTCGCGGGCCGTGAGGCAGTCGGCCTTGGTTACAGGTGCCTTTGCAGCGTACATCCAAAAAGACTGCAAATGGTTCCACGCGCGATGTTCAAAACTCCCTCTTTGTGGCAGTCAATGTCTTTAACTGTAAACGCCGAGCGCTGGCGGCCAATGCGCAAAATGTCTTCAACCTTCCGAGCGGCCGCTTTGCCGCTTGTTGCCGGCAGATTGTCGCAAAGACCGATAGCACAACACACCCGTTGTGTGGTATACTGATTTTCTACCGGATGGTGCTCTTGCTTTATAAAAAAGAGCATCAACTCGATTCCAGTTTTTGGGAGTGGCGTATGCGTTTTGTAAGCACACGGGATAAAAACAACACAGTCACTTTTAAAGAAGCAGTCCTGAACAGCATTCCTTCCGACGGGGGGCTTTATGTCCCCGCCGATTCAGAAAATCTGCGCAGGTGGATTTTGTATGCAAACGAAACGACAAGCTTTGCAAGCCTCGCCGGGGCGCTTACATCGGCGCTGATCAACACGGAATTCAGTCCGATTATCTGCGAAACGATTGCAACCCATGCATTTTCGCATGACCCCGTTCTAAAAAAACTTGACGACAACCTTTTTGTGCTGGAGCTGTTCCACGGAGCAACCGGCACGGCAAAAGATTTTGGCGTTTCCTACCTTGCGGCCACACTCGAAACCATTTTGCAGATGGACGGCGAAAAATCAATTCTGCTGGACACAACCACGGGAGGCCTGGGCGCTTCCATGGCCCATGCACTGCGCGATAAAAAGCTTTTAAAATCGGTGCTGCTCTATCCCAAAGGAAAAGTCCGCGGATTGCGTGAACAGGACTTTGTATGGAACGGCGGAAACCTGTATCCGATAGAAGTTGACGGCACGGAAGCTGACTGCCGGAAGCTCATGCGTTCCGTGTTTGCGGACAGGGAGCTTGTGCAAAAATATCACCTGACAGTGGCGAACACAGCAAACATAGGGCGACTCTTGCCGCAGAGTTTTTTTTATACGTTTGCGTTTTCGCGGCTCAAGAAATTTATTGACGGTGACATTTACTATGCTTTGGCCGCCGGAAACTACGGAAATGTAGTCGCAGGGCTGTACGGCTGGAAAGCATCGCTACCGGTAAACGGATTTATTGTTCCCACCACAGCCAACATCAAACTTGACGTGCAGGGCAACTGCACTTTGCTTGACAGCGTGGTGCCGGTGCAAAAACGCACCAGCATTGACCCTTCCGACCCCTCAAACCTGGAACGGCTCGAACAGGTATTCAAGGCAAATGCCCTGATTCTGCGCAGTTTTGTGTATCCCGCAGATGTCTCAAAAGAACAGAGAGAACAGGCATGCAAGCAGCTGTTTATGAAATACGGCGTTTATGCCGACCAGGAAACCTGCGGCGCATATGCGGCGGCCCTTGCACGCAGTGATGTGGTTGAAGCCGAAGACGGTGCGGTAGTGCTCATAGACCGTCTGGCTCCCGCCTATGACAGCGCATTTATCCAGCACTGCATTGGCGAAGACCCGGAGCAGCCAGACACGGTTGCCAAGGCGCTGGCACCGATAAGTTTGGACAGACCGATGCTGGCACCTGGCGACCTGGAATCACTCATTTCGATTCTGAATTCCCTGAATCTTTTGCGTCTGTTTTAGCACGTTTTGTTCTTGACTTTTCGCCCGCAGCCTTTTTTGGCTTTGCCTCGGATGCTGTTTCATCCGAGACTGCTTTTGCGGCGCGAGGTTTTGTCTTTTTTACCGTTGGTTCCCCGGTGTCGGTTCCCTTGGCATTTTTTGCCCGGGCGCTGCTTTTTGGCGCCGCTTCTTTTTTGGCAATGGAAGCTGGCTTTACCGCCTCGGTGAATTTGTCGCAGCGGAATTCCGCGTTGTCTTTGGCGGCAAGCAGAGTTCGGTACAGGCGATAAATCTGTTCGCGCAAAATACGCGGGCTGTATGTAACCACTGCGGCAAAGCCATACCAGAGAGTGGATTCCATGCGCTCCTTGTTGAACCAGCGCACCCCGTTGAATTCGTTGGCGCCGGTAAGCAGGGCAGAATGTTCGCCTTCAACCAGAAGCTTGGCCGTTTCATAAGTTGACTTTACCTGGCCCGATGCGCCAAAGTTCATGTCGCGGATCTTCATCAAAATGAACAGGCGGTCAAAAATGCACCGGGCATCAGGCGCACGGAGGCCTGCGGCTGCAAGGAATTCAGAAAGCTTGCGTGCGAAGCCCCACTTGCGGCAATTCGCACTTCCTGCGGAGGACACGATGGCAAACGATGTAAGCACTTCAACAGAACCCTCGTTTGCAACAAGGCCTTCGTAGAGCAGATTTTCTGAAATTATCTTGAACGCAGAAGATGAATCCCGGGCTTTGGTTGCAGGCGCGTTGGCTTTTGAAATACCCTGTGCGGACGCGGCGGTTGCCGTAAGGAATTCAAGCTGCTTACAGAATGCGGCAAAGCGCTGCTCGGCTGTTGCAGAAGAAGCCTTTTCGCTCAGGCGGCTTTCTTTTTGCGAAACCTGCTTTGCTTTAGCGACCTTTTTGCCGTTTGCAGCCTTGGCTTCGTTTTCGGCCTGCTCCGAAGCCCTTTCAGCTTCTTCGGCAGCAAAACGAGATTCAACCTCGTAGTAAGAAAGCGCGGCCTCCTTGATTGCCTCGGTCACATCTTCTGTTTTGAGCTTTTTGGCATTGCCCGTTTTTTGCGCGGGCGAAAGCATGAACAGTTCCTGCACCTGGGAGTAGAACTGCGGCGTGAGCAGGTTTCCGAGCGCGGCATACAAATCTTTGTAGCGGTATTCCTGCCACGTTTCTTCCAGATTGACGGTACCGCTGCCGTTCAGCAGCTCGCACAGTTTTCTGTACTTTCCCTCGGCATCGTCAACAACCTGCTGCACATCAAGATAGACTTGATATTCAAAACCGTTCAGCGACACAAACATGCCGTTTTCGATTATGTCGTTGGAGCTTCGCACATACCACAGACCGGAGCGGTGTTCACGGAAAATGCAGTAATGGTCGCTTCCCCATGTCAGCCCCAGACCGTCTGCAAGCGTTTTTGTGTACATGGTTTTGTCATCATCACCAGAACCTGTTTTAACTGCAAATTCACAAGACTGCTTGAGCCAGCCGGAAGCGCGTTCATACTTGTTGTTGTAAACCACAATGGCGCGTTCATGCCCAAGTCCGTTGGAATACGCGAAAATATTTTCGTTTACAACGCCGTTGTTCCACACATCGTAAAAGAGGAAAAGATCCACACCTGCAAACAGGTAGCGCTTGTGCATCAGCGGAAAGATGTCATGCCAGTGGCGGTCCAAAAGGCCTTGATCCACTTGCTCGTCGCGGTAGGCGCGGGTGTATTCCATGCCGTATTTTTCTTCAAAACCTTCAAGCTGCCCATGCCCGAACATCGGGAGTCCCGGCATAGTGACCATGAGCGTGCACACGCCGAAATATTTGTCTCCCCTGCCAAACTGGGCCACGGCGGTCTCTTCGTCAGGGTTGTTCATAAAATTCACAAAGCGCTTGAGCACCTGCGGATCAAACTTAATCGTATTTTTTACCGTGTCACGGTATTTCTGGTTTTCCTCTTTTTTGAGCATATTCATAAAGGCTGAATTATACACCCGGTGCATTCCCAAAGTGCGTGTAAAATAGCCTTCCATCATCCAGAACGCTTCTGCCAACAGCAATGTGTCAGGAATGTCGCGGGCACAGCGGTCAACAACTTCGCGCCAGAATTCCTGCGGAAGAGCTTCGTTGAACTGATCCGTTGTAAGCGCGTACTGGCTGCGTGTGGCGATGTCTCCGCCATGGCCTGGCTCGGGGTACCACAACCGCCTGATGTGTTTTTTTGCGAGCACCATGGCCGCGTCAAAGCGGATAATCGGAAAGTTTGCCGCAACACGCATAATCTGCTGAATCACGGCCTCACGCGCCTGCGGATTCAAAAAGTCAATCTGGGCGGTGTCGTTCCACGGCATGCCGGTACCATCGTTTCCGTGGTAGATGTACGTTACATCGCCAGTCTGGTTGTCGATCCGCTTGAAACACACGGCGCAGTCAGTTTTGCTGTAATAGTGGTCTTCAAGCTGAATGGTAACGCGCCCGTCCTGGCTCAAATTTTCGCTGTTGAACGAATACTGCGGATACGGATTGTCTTTCCGGCTGATAAAATAGTCGGGGTGTTCAATGACCCATTTGCCGTCCATGCCTGTGTGGTTGGGCACCATGTCGCTCGCAAGCCGAATTCCGCGCTGCCAGCACCGCCACCTCAAATTTGCAAGCGCATCCCAGCCGCCAAGGTTCGCGGCAATTTCATAGTCCATGAGGCTGTAGGCACTTGCCGCCGCCTCCGGGTTTCCGTTAATCTGCTTGATACGCTTGCTGGCGTAGCTCCGTTCCCACAAGCCGATAAGCCACAGGCCGGTAAAGCCCTGGTCGCGCAAAGTGTCTATTTCCTCGTCTGGAATCTGGTCAAGGCGGGTTATGTCGCGGTCATATTTTTTGCTGAGCTGGTAAAGCCATACGAGCACCGTTTTTGCCATGAGCACCACTTTGGGCATCCATTCGCGGTCGGGGCTAAACCGTTCATATTCCTTTGAAAGATTTTCGTAGGAATATGCATCCATGCTAACCTCGCCGCCGTTGGTAGGATGCCAGGCAGCTTTTTCTTCTTCGCTGATTGTATCGATTCCTTCAAGCAGACGACGGAGCCATTCTCCGAGGAGGTCGGCCCAGTAGGTGCGGATGTAGTCAAGCTGGCCTTTGAGCGAAGTGGGGCTTGCCACTACCGGTTCTTTGAGCATGGTGATGAGATCATTGTTTTTTGGACCGAACACAGGCTGAGTCTTGAAGTACGCTTTGATCTGGTTCCATGTTTTGATGTAAGTGGCATTGAGCTGGAGCTTATGGTCATCGAACAGAATCTGAAATGGATAGAATGCAGGATTTTCATTTGCAAGATGCAGCAGAATCAGTTCTTCAAGAACCTGCTCGCGGTTTGAGCGCTCCTGGTTGGTGCCGACATCGATGCAGGTTTGCACAAGGTAATCCTGCGCGGTGATTTTCTTTTGGTACACGGCCACCGGCGGAAATTCTTCCATGAATTGCAAAAGCAGCGTATCGATTGTATCTGTGCCAAACGCCGTGTCAAGCTCTGTAAGCAATCTGGTAAAAGCCTGTGGCGCCTTGTCCCGGCGGAACAGCATGCACACATAATGGAAAATCTCATCGATGAGTCCCATGGCGTTGAGCGAACCGGCGGAAACCTTTTTTTCAGATTCTCCCCTGGAATCAAAAAGCGCGTTCAACTTTATCTGGAACTGCTGCACTGCCTTGATGTTTGCAAGCACCACATTGCCGCTTGAAGCAAACATCTGCTGGTCGAACGCACAGGCGTCACGCACAGTCCGGCTCACATGAAATTCATTGTACGAAATATTCATCTACTCCTCCTGGTTGGGCTGACAGAACATCTTAAAGTCTCTGAACAGACCCACTTGTTGTATGTTATACAGCGGCACAATCGTGCTTGCGGGCGATGGTCTTTATGCGCGTAACGAGCACTTCATTGGCAGACAGGTCTTCCAATAAAACCGGAAGACGGTATGTCCAGTTGAATGTGTTCACAGAGCCTGGCACGTTGATTCGTTCATCTTGCGGATTTTCAAGATAGTAGCGGCTGTCAAGATACAGGTAATCCTGCAAAGGATTGATGTACCAGCAGCTCGCTGTGTCTGCGATCGCCTCCAGGCAAAAAAGAGCCACATCAGGTGAAAATGTGTCCTCAAGTTTGCATGGTGCAGATTCATTTTTTTCAGCATTATTGAACATGGCGAGAAATGCCTTCACGCTCTGCGGTTCGTCCTGCCACCACTGGCGCAGTGTAGAGCTGTCGTGCACGGAAGTGGTCGCCACGCTGAGCGCGGGATAATCAGCAAACGGAACAAAAGGCTGGCCGTCTTTGCTCCAGAAGCGGTTCCAGCGGAATACACGGAGCGAAAGAATTCCAAGCTCGCAAAGCACTTCCGGCACGGCGGAAAGTCCTGCTCCAAGGTCTTCGGCGCAGGCGGCCATGCCGGTGGCAGAAACTATGGGCCGCAAAACGGAAAGGGCCTGTTTTTTCCAGAGCTCGTTTTCGGCCGCATCATGTATCTTGAAAATATCGCACAGAGCCTGCCGCTCCTGCGCAGAAAGCGTTTTCCATGCGGTGGAATCGCGGAACTGGTACACGGGAACGAACATGTCCTTTGAAAGCTCAAGCAGCATTCGGTCCCGCCATTTTGCAGCGAGCGCTTGTTTTACTCGTGCATCTTTTGCTTCGTCATCAAAAAAATGCATGGCGTACAGCTGGCTGTCTGCGGTGATGGCATTCTTGAAATTCCACAGCTCTTCGGAACCTAGGCGCTCACACACGGCTTCCAGCACAGAAACAGCCTCGTCATGGTTCCAGGTGATATTTTCAATCAAGCCGGTGGGAATGTGAGGCTCGGAAAGCCAACGGAGCCTTTCGTTGTCAAAACCGTGTTCCGCAAAAGTACGCCGGGCAATTGTCTGGCAGGGAACGGTGTGGCCAAGAAACGCCGTGGTTTCATCATGCGGCACAGCCCATATCCTAAAAAAGCCCAACACATGGTCAATGCGGAACGCATCATAATATCGGGCGGCGGCCTGCACACGATCCTTCCACCATGTGTAGCCGTCTGTGGCAAGGTGCTCCCAATCGTAAGTTGGAAACCCCCAGTTCTGGCCAAGCGGATTCTCACCGTCAGGCGGGGAACCGGCACGGAGCGAATGGTTAAAGAATTCTGGCCAAGCCCATGCATCGGCGCTGTCTTCATTCATCAAAATAGGAATATCGCCTTTAAGGACAATGCCTTTGGAGCGCACGTATTCGGCAGCCTCGCCAAACTGCTCGGCAGCACGAAGCTGGCACCAAACAAAAAAAGTATGGCTGGATTTAAGCGCCCGGTTGTTCCAGCGCATCTGAATCTGTTCCCGTGTAAGCTTCTGCAAATTTTCGGGCCACTCCTTCCATGAAGCCTGTCCGTGGGCATCCTTGAGGTTTTTGTAGACGGCGTAGCTTACAATCCATTTGTTTTCGCGGATAAACCTTTCAGTCTGGGCCGCAAACTGCGCAGGAAAGTCCGCATTGCTTTTTGCCGTTACTTCTTTTACTTTTGCGCGTGACGCTGTTTTTTTTGCAGAAGGGGAAAGCTGTTTTTCAATCCATGCGTACATCAAGTGCAGAAGCCGTGTTTTTTCGGCGAGCACTTTTTCGTAGTCAAACCGGGTGCGGTATTTACATTCTTTCTGGAATGTGCGCCAGGCGCCGGCAAAAGCCTTGTCATTCTGGTAGGCATCTTCAAATTCTGGTAAGGCATCAATCCTGATATAAAGCGGGTGCAGGGCAAAAGCTGAAAGTCCTGAATATGGGGAAGATTGGGTGCCGGTGTCGTTCACGGGAAGCAGCTGAATAATGCTCAGATTACAGCGGGTGCAAAAGTCCGCAAAAGACTTAAGGGCCAAAAAATCGCCGATGGCCGGGCAATCTTTGGTATACAGTGCGGCCAGCGGAACAACGACTCCAGTTTTTCGTTCCATAGATATTTTCATTTTAGACCATGTTTGCCAATAAAGCTAGTAAAAAATCTGTAAAAATCAAATTTTTCAAAACGGTTCAGTTTATTTTAATATTTTATTAAGTTTGAATCGCGTGAAAAAAACGCACCGCACATCGGGCACCGGGTCACGTTTTTCTGGGCTTTGGCTGCCGGGCAGAAAAACCGCGCAAAGCACTTGGCCTGCGTACAGGTTCAGGTTAAAAAACCGTGCCGCCAGCACCAAACGGGCGTTGCCAATGAATTGCTGAAAGGCTGTGTCTGTGTAAAATCCGGGAGCCAGCTGGTGTCATCGTTCAGCTCCTGATAAAATAGATACGAAAAATCATAGGCGGCAATAAGGTCGCGCAAATCGGCATCTTCCGTGGCGGAAACAAGCCTGTTTTCGATTGCTCCAAGTGCAAGGGCACGAGCGGCCGCCGCCCCGGGAGGTTCTGCAAACGGAACTGGCGTATACTGCGACATCAGCGAAACACAGCCGCGGGCATCTACATGCTGTTTAAGCCAATCCAGGGTGAGCGCGGTGTCTTCAAATTGTCCCGGCAAAAACAGATGCCGCACAATCACTCCGCTCAACATTTTTTCACGGGAGGCAGCGCCACGGTCAGCTTTATCTAAATGTTTTTCTGAGCCTGCCGCCGAGCCGCAAAGACCGCCGGAACAATGCAAAGACGGCTCAGGCACGTCCTTTAAAACGAGCCGGCTGTGCATGAGCATCCACTCAATCGCGCGTGTGGCAACCGCAGGGTAATCTTCTGCGGCGAAAAGCCGTTTGCTCATACTGGGATTCAAAGTTTTTAAATCTGGAAGCCAGATGTCAACCAGTCCGCAGAGCTGCTCAAGCTGCCCGGTGTCTTCGTAGGCGCTGGAATTCCATGCCACAGGAATTTGCAGGCCCGCCAGCTTTGCCGCCGCAATGTAACGGGCCAAAAGCGGAATGTGATGGCTTCCTGTCACAATATTGATGTTTTCGGCCCCCATGGATTGCAGGTCATGGCACAGGCGCACAAAGTCAGTTTCGGAAACGGGTGAGCCCATTCCCTGCTGTGAAATCTGGTAATTCTGGCAGAATGCGCAGCGGAGTGTACAGCCTGTGATGAATATGGTGCCGCTTCCTCCCCACACGGTCACAGGCGGCTCTTCACCAAAATGGAGGCAAGCCGTGGCAAGCCGAAGCGTGTCGCGTTCCCCGCAGAAACCGTGCGCACCGGTAGTTCTGTCTGCACCGCAGGCACGCGGGCACTGCTCGCAACGGGAATACGCCCCATCAATCATGAAAGCACCTGTTTGTCAACAAACAGCGTCATCAGCTGGTTAAGCACATCGAGCGGAATCTCATCGGCATCGCTGTTTACAATGTCGCACAGCTCTTTCCAGTCTGAATCGGAAAGCGGCGCAAGGTCAGGGCTTTCGGCGTTTGTTTCGCCGCTCAAAAGCGCCTGAAGCGCAGCAAACGTTTCAAGGTGCGCGGGAGTAGGTTCCTCGCTGTCTGTGCTGGGCGCGATGTAAGTGGAAAACCAGTAGTCCGCAAATGACTGGGCCAAGTTTTTTAGCACGGCATTGCCGCTCACAAACGCCTCGCACATGCTCTGGCAGGAGCGCCGGGCATCATACACACCGCCGTTCTGGGCTCGTTCACGTTTTTTGATTTTTTCACAATCTGAAATAAACTTTTGTATTGCATCCATAACGTCTTTATAGCACAGTCTGGCGGTAAAAGTCCATCTGTTTGCGCAGAAAGTGCAGCATGAATCTGGCCGCTGAATGTTTATAGAGCACTCCAATCGAATCCGTCTGCGCCCCTCCTTCCGCGAACCATTCCGAAACACTGCAAAAAACCGAACGGCCCCGCTTCCACGCTGCCCTGCGGAAAGTCCGCGCACACCATGCCCCGCCAGCGGAAGCCCAAAACACCTGTTCCTGCATTTAAATATTTGACAAGCCATCCGCTGGCCGCCTTGTGCCGTGTAGAAAATCTACCAGCAGACTTCTTCGTGCGGGAAAGAGATAGATTTTCTATCTCGCCGTCTGTAGACTGCTTGGGCAAAGTAGAAAATCTACCTGCCGGCTTTTTCCTGCGGGAAGGAGATAGATTTTCTACCTCGCCGCCTGTAGGCTGCTTGGGCAAAGTAGAAAATCTACCTCACGGATTCTTTCCGCTGGAAGGAGATAGATTTTCTACCTCGCCGCCTGTAGGCTGCTTGGGCAAAGTAGAAAATCTACCTGCCGGCTTTTTCCTGCGGGGAGGTGATAGATTTTCTACCTCGCCGCCTGTAGGTTGATTGGGCAAAGTAGAAAATCTACCTGCTGGCTTTTTCCTACGGGAAGGAGATAGATTTTCTGCATGGAATGTGGAGCCGGCCGCGAATCGGTGTGCCGTGCAAAGGCTGGGCATTTTTCATTACGCGCCAAAATACATTGCCCGGCATGAGGGCATGACAGACAGGATAAAATATGTTAGAATGCCCCATCTGCACAGGACAGGTGCGGCATAAAAACCAGAGGAGATTCGTATGGCAGACATCACTGCAAAAATCACCCGCAAGAGTTTAAAGGCAAAAAAGAAGGCCGCCATCAAGACAATAAAAACACAGGCAAAAGAAAAAATCCGCGAGGTAAAAATTCTTTATGCGGAAAACCCTGAGCTCCAAAAATCCAAGGAATATGAACGCGAGCAAAAACGGGCGCTGCGCATGCAAAAACGGAATGCCCATCTTGCGTACAACGAACGGCAGCCCCGCCAGTACACTTTGGGCGAAGACATCTTCAACTCAATCAGCCACGGGGTGGGAGCAGGATTGAGCGTGGCGGCGATGGTGCTGCTCATTATCCGCGCCTATTCCCATGCGCCCACTCCGGCAGTCCGCCCGCTGTATGTCACAAGCTTTACAATTTTTGCGTCCACTTTGTTCATCATGTATATGATGAGCACCATGTACCATGCCCTTGCGCCATACACAGCCCGCAAAGTGTTTTCTATTCTGAGCCATGATTCAATCTATATGCTTATTGCCGGAACATACACGCCTTTTGCCTTGGTGCACATCGGCGGTTTTAATGGCTGGATTGTATTCGGCATCATCTGGGGCGTAAGCATCATCTTGATTTCGCTGTATTCCGTGTATGGTGCGACAGTCAAATCGCTTGCGTTTTTTTCCTATCTGGTGCTAGGCTGGTTCTTTATGGGCACATTCGTATTCTATCGGGCAAGCCATCCGCTTTCGCGGCTCACCTGCACCATGCTCATTTCTGGAGGAATCGCATATTCAATTGGCGCCGTGTTTTACCTGATGCGCAGATACAAATGGACGCACAGCATTTTCCACCTGTTTGTGCTCGCGGGAAGTATCTTGCAGTTTTTCGGCGTTTTCTATTCAATCTGAATTATAAAAGGGGAATTGGGCATTGGCGGCCCGGCGATACAATCTTTTTAGCTGCCGCCGTTCACTTTCCTACACAAAAATGGGCGAACACCGAATCCAAAACATCGTCTGGGGTCACTTCGCCTGTGACTTCGCCCAGTGCATCGAGCGCATCCTCAAGATCCTGCACCACGGCATCGAGAGTGTAGGACGCTGCCGCTTCAAGCGCATGGGAAACACGTTCCAAGGCTTCTGACACGCATGATTTCTGCCGCGCGGAGCCAATGCCGGCCTGTTCGCGCTCCGTGCTTGAGGCACCGCAGAGCAGCGAACGGCATGTCTCCACCAGCATGTCAATGCCCGCGCCCGTTCTGGCAGAGACATGGAGGCCTGCCTGCGAGTCCGCGACGCTGTTCTGCATGACATCTGGCGCAGTGCCAGAATCGCATTTGTTCCATGCCAGAACAACAGGGATTGCGCGAGGTTCCGCAAGAAAGGCACGGTCGTCATCATGCAGACCGACTTGCGCATCGACTACATACACAATCACATCGGCTTCGGTGCTCAAATCTTTTGTGCGTTCAACACCTGCCGCTTCAATGGCATCGTCAGTGTCGCGCAGTCCTGCCGTATCGAACAGCCGCACAGGAACGCCCGCAAAATCAACCCAGCTTTCAAGCCAGTCGCGGGTGGTTCCTTCAACATCGCTTACCAGCGCACGTTCCTCTTTGAGCAGTGCGTTGAACAGACTTGATTTTCCAGCATTTGTCCTGCCGCACAAAACCACACGAGCCCCTTCCTGATACAGGCGCTCGCTTTTCCATGATGCCGCAAGCTGTGCCAGGCGCTCTTTGGCGCACACAAGTTTGTGTTCGTCAAACGCATCGGAAATAGTCTCTTCATCTTCGGGATATTCAATTTCAACTTCAATGGCTGCGAGCGTGTCTACAATGAGTTTTTTTATGCTGGCAATTTCTGAAAACAAATTTCCTGAAAGCCTTCCTGCCGCACGGCCGCGTGAAACATCGGTTTTGCTTTCGATAATTTCTTTGACGGCTTCCGCTTTTGTCAAATCGCTTTTGCCGTTGATATATGCACGGAACGTAAACTCACCGCGCTCAGCCTGCCTGAAACCATGCGCCAATAGCAGTGCATGGATGGAACGCACCACCGCAAGACCGCCGTGGCAAAACATTTCCACCATGTCTTCACCTGTAAAAGATTTGGGCGCGCGGTACACGGCAACCATCACTTCGTCAATGCGCCGACCTGTGGACGGGTCAACAATCCAGCCGTAAACCATGGTGTTTCCCGCAGCGCCCAAAAGTGCCTGCGGCCTCGAAAACAGGGCGGCCACCATATTCCTGCAATTTGTACCGCTTGTGCGCACAACACCGATGGCTCCGGGCGCAAGTGCCGTTGCGATGGCGCAAATGGGAACTTCTGGCGTATAACCGAGGTTAGTCATGGTCGCGGAAAAACGGATGCACGCGCAAGAGTCCCGGCGCCACGGCACCGCGCAATTCGTTTCGGTCAAACTCAAGCATCGTGTCAAAAATTGAAATCATAGCTTTGTTGCGTTCACGTTCAGCCTGTATCGCTTCTTCAATGCTGTCCTGAATTGTGTCATGGCCTCCAGAACTGAATGCGGGGATACGTGTCTGCAAATCACTTTCATTCTTTTTCCAGGGAGATGCCTCCGATGAGCCGGGGTCGGGGGAAATGTCTTCGTAATAACCGCCGCTGTTGTTCCAGTGCATGTAGCCCCGGTCAAGGCCATCGCGCACGCCAAAGATTTCACGCTTTACATAATCTTTGTTGTAATATGCGCGGTCGTAACGCACACCTAGATAAAAAGCCTGAACCCACGGGCGCACCACGATGTGGTTCCGGCCAATCACGGTGTTGCGGTATGAGCCATAAAAATAAATGCGGTACGGCCGCTCTTCAACAGGTTTGTATTCCAAAAAATTCTGCTCAAAGTGCGAGGGATAAAACATGGGACAAATCACGTCAACGTATTCGCTCATCAGCTCCACGTCCTGCCCTGTGCGTGTGCCGGAACGGTACCAGCCGTTCGCGCCGTAAATGTCAATGCCGATGGGTGCGTTGATATTTTTGCGGGCATACGACAAAAATGAAATCAGCGCACTTTCTTTGTCCATGCCTTTGTCGCGCCAGCGGAACGAAGCGTTTCCGATGTTGATTCCGTCAGTAGGAAACCGGATGTAGTCAAACTGAATTTCATCAAAGCCGCGTTCAATCAACTCCTTGGCAATTTCAATGTTGTATTCCCACACTTCCTCGCTGTACGGGTCAACCCAGTTTTCATCATAATACACGTTTTTTTTGCCGGTAACATTTCCTTCGGCATCGGTGACGTTTTCGGTGCCACGCAGTCCCACCCAAGGTGCGTTTTTACGTGAATCCCAGATTGCGTACTGGTTTTTGTCATACGTGGCAAGATGCTTGTCCTTAAAAACAACAATGCGGCCGATGAGGTATGTGTTCGTTTTTTTGAATTCAGAAACAAACGTGTCCAAGTCAACCTTGTACTGCGTGACAAAACCTTTCTTTTTAATCAGGGCGCTGCGGGGCTCAAAGCGGAGCAGGCCGTAATCGTCTTTCATGTCAACCACGATTGCATTCAGCTTGTTGTCGGCGATGATTTTTTTGTATTTCTGAATGCCCTGCACCGTGCGCAACTGGTACACGGAAGCGTACACGGCTTTTTTGTCAATTGATTTATCGCCCCACGGGGTAAGCACAACATCGGGACGCAGCAACCACAATTCAGAAAGCTGCAAAGGCGTTTCAAGTCCGGTTACGCGCGTAGGAACATAGGCCGAGTTCACCAGGGAACGGGATGCGTACATCAGCTTTTTCCACTTGACGTATTCCTTCTGGGGAATCTGGGTCTCTGCATTGTCATTAAGCGAAAGCGCGGCAATTTTTCCGGGCTTTACATAAACCAGAAGATTTCCGCTCTGGCACAAACCATCTATGGTGTCGGCCTGCTCAGTTCCTTTGTAGATTTTTACAGCCCGTTTTGTTTTCCAGTCAAAACGGTACATGTTGGGAATAAAACTTTGGGCGCAGTACATTTCAACGTATGCAAGGCCATCGGAGTTTTTGCACATCACAGGAACAATGTCGCTGATTTCATCTGGCTGTGTCAGGCTGGGCATTGCGGCAAACCCTGCGCTCACATCAATCCATGAAGGCTTGGCCGCGTCTGCACGGTAATAACTGAATCCATAAATGGGATGCGACATAAACACCGCCAGCTCCATTCCCGTTATGCTTCCGTTGGCGGCGTACACGGGCATATGGGAAACCGCAACCGCTTTGATTCCTGCTGTGCCGTTGCTCATGGAGCCAATAGATTTCCATGAAGCGCCACCGTTGCGGGTAAGATACACGGCATCTTTTGTGGCGGTCACCATGATGTTTTGGTCAAACGGGTCTACGCTCAAATCTTTTAAGAGGTGTGGCTGCTGCTTCAGTTTTTTTCCGGCGCTGTCATATTCTTTTATTGTCAAAAACGGAAGCCCGTTATTGCATGCCGTAAAAGTTTTTAAATCGGAAGAAGATAAAATACCGGCGGTGGTAACAAGATACCATTTTGAATCTGTCTTTAAAATCTGCGACACTTTGCCATCTGCCCAGAGCAGTTCTGCAAGACCGGTACCAGTAATGCGGAAAAGGCCGTTGTCGGTGCCCACCAAAAATTGGCTGCTCATATCCCCGATGTTTTTATCGGGAAGTGTTTCTGGCAGCTGGTACAGCGGCTTTCGTTGTGCAAAAACCGAGTGTGCCGCAAGCAGGAGCAAAAACACTTTAAAAAAGACAGTACGCATGATTGGATTATCGGCAAAAGCATATACCGAGTTTACGGTTAAAAAGCCGAGGTGCAGGGGGCAAGGCAATGTCGGAACGGCTTTTGCAAAGTGAGGCGCAGCCAGCACGCAAAAACCGTTCCCGGATCAGGCAGGTACAGGCGTGTTTATTCCAGCGTGAGAAAAGCTTTGTAGGCGTTGAATGCCTGCAACATGTCCTCCTTGCTCGTCAATTCCCACGGAGCATGCATGCTCAGCACAGGAACGCCCGCGTCTATTACGTTCATGCCGTACTTTGCGGCAAGGTACGCGATAGTGCCACCGCCGCCCTGGTCAACTTTACCCAATTCAGCCATCTGGTAAATAACACCGCTTTTATCCAGAAGCCCGCGGAGTTTTGCAATGAATTCAGGATTCGCATCGCTCGCACCGCTTTTTCCACGGGAGCCGGTATATTTGTTGAACACAATTCCGCCGCCCAGAAACGAAGCGTTTTCGCGGTCATATAAATCTCCGTTCTGCGGGTCAAAGGCGGCGTTCACATCGCTTGAAAGCATACTGCTGTTTGCAAGGCATCGGCGAAGCGCAAGGTCTGAATAGCCGCATTCAAGCCGCGCGATTACTTCGGCAACAGCATTTTCAAAAAAGTGTGAGCCCATGCCGGTGGCACCAACGCTGCCGATTTCTTCCTTGTCAACACAAAGGCAGCATGAAGTTCTGGAACCAACCTGACTTTCCAGCAAGGCGCGGAACGAAGCATAAGCGCAAGAACGGTCGTCCTGCCCGTAGGCAAGAATCAGGGAACGGTCAAGACCGCAATCTCGCGGGGCTCCGGCAGGAACAATTTCAAGTTCGGCGGAACCAAAATCGGCTTCTTCAATTCCATATGCATCCTTCAAAAGCGAAAGCAACGCTTTTTTGGCTTTGTCTTTTTCTGATTTATCATTCTGGTTTTCGGCATCTTCAGAGTTCTGGCCGCGCCTGGGCGGATTCTCCGAGCCCACAATCAAATCAAGGCTTTCCCCGGAAATAAAATCGGCGGCGGTCTCCTTGAGCTGCTTCTGCGCCAGATGCGGCAATATGTCTGAAATCACAAACACAGGGTCATCGCTTTTTTCGCCAATGCACACCGGCACCGTTGTTCCGTCAGTCTTGCAGACCACGCCGTGGATGGCCAGCGGCAGCGTGACCCACTGGTACTTTTTGATGCCGCCATAGTAGTGGGTGTTCATGTACACCACAAAGTCGCGCTCGTACAGCGGATTCTGTTTTACATCGAGCCTCGGCGAATCTATGTGTGCCCCCAGAATGTTCATGCCCTGCGCCATGTCCGATGTCCCCAGCGCAAAAAGCGCAACGGCCTTGTTCATTTTCTGCACGTACACTTTGTCGCCGGGCCCAAGCGAGTCCACTTCGGTTATGTCGCGCCACCCGTGCTCGCGTGCCTGTGCAATGATAGCCGCAGCACACTCGCGCTCGGTCTTTCCGTTCTCCAGAAAATTCTTGTACCCTTCAATCAATGCATGTTCCATAATTCGCTCCCGCTTGTAAAAAGCCCCGCCAGCAAAGCGCACGGCGGACTTTACAGCCATGTTTTGGTGTGCCAGTATACCACGTTCGGCAGTTTTTCGCCAATGGCACCTGGCTCCAGAAACATTGGCAGCCCTTGCGGGGAGCGGCCGTGGGCTTCCGTCTTATCCTGGAAAATCCGCTTCTGCTTTTTTGCGACAGCATGACTTGCCGCCGCTCGCGAGCATCCCGCGCACCTTGAGCCGCAGCTCCAGCCGGTTGTCAAAGCCGGAGCCAGAAAGGACAAAAACAGACAAGAGCGCCACCCCGTTGCGCCTTGCAGCACAGATGGGCGGCGTGCAGGGCGCTACTTGCTATTGTAGTTGTATTCGATTTTTGCCTTGAGCAGCGAGGCGTTGCCCTTAGCCTTGCCCAAATCCTCCAGCAATGACTCGGTGAGCGCGGTCTGCTCGGCGTAGCCCTTGCCCATCATGCCGCGCCCGTACTTGTCCAGCGTGGCGCACACTTCAGCCGCCGCAGCCTTCACCTCCGCGAAAGGACTTGCCGTGTAGCCGTTGGAAAGCGTAAAAAGGTCGCGCGTCACAGAATCGCGCACGGAATCCACCTCATCGAGCTTGGACACAACCGCGTCATGCTTGATTGCCGTGGTGTTCCGTTCGCTCAAGTCGGTCAACTGCGCAAAAAGCCCTTTCAGCACCGAATCCTTCGCCACCGCCGCACGCGAGTTTGTACTCGCGCTCCATCGCGTCCGAGAGAGCGTCCAGTTCCGTAACGTGCACTTTGCCGTTCACCTTTGCAATTGTTGCATTTGCCATGATTATCCTCCAAAAAAGTTGATTTATATGATTTCCGCGCCACGCACGGACAATACCGTAGAGAAGTTTCGGGAGCACTCTCGAAGCCCAAAAACGCCCCGGGGAAGCCGTGCGCATGTGCGCTAAGCCCGAAAACACACAGGGGAAGCCGTGCGCAAACGCGAAAAAGCCGAAAACACACAGGGGAAGCAATGCGCATGTGCGCTAAGCCCGAAAACATGCCGGGAAAGCCGTGCGCAAGCGCGAAAAGCCCAAAAACGCGCAGGGGAAGCAATGCGCAAACGCGAAAGAGCCGAAAACACGCCGGGAAAGCCGTGCGCATGTGCGCGAAGCCCGAAAACATGCCGGGAAAGCCATGCGCAAACGCGAGAAAGCCGAAAACACACAGGGGAAGCAATGCGCATGTGCGCTAAGCCCGAAAACATGCCGGGAAAGCCGTGCGCAAGCGCGAAAAGCCCAAAAACGCGCAAGGGAAGCAATGCGCAAGCGCGAAATGCCCGGAAACACGCCGGGAAAGCCGTGCGCAAACGCGAAAAAGCCGAAAACACGCCGGGGGAAGCAATGCGCATGTGCGCGAAACCCGAAAACATGCCGGGAAAGCCGTGCGC
>JAFLSN010000003.1 GCA_022510905.1 Treponema sp. | reverse complement strand
GCCTTCATGTTGTTTCCTCCTGAATGTCTCTCTCCCCCGCGCGTCCGGCGGGCGTGCCGCGTCCGGGGCGAGCGCCCCGCCGGGGCCGCGGCGGCCCCTCGCCCCATGCCGGCGGGCCATAGGGTGGTTGTGTTTTGCTGGGGGCTTTCGGCCTTGCGGGAGTGCCCTACACGCTGTTTTGGCGGCTTCCCGGCCCATGCGCGCAGCCCACGCGCGGTTTCCGGTCACTTTTCGGCTTATGTACGTAGTCCACACGCCATTTTACGGATGCTTTCACCCTTTCGGGAACACCCCACGCATTGTTTCCAGCTGCTTTCCCGGCCCGTGTGCGCAGTCCACATGCCATTTTCCTGCAGCCTCTGGCCTTGTGGGGCACCCACGCACGGTTTCTGAACGCTTCCTGACTCGTGGGCGCACCCCCACGGAGCCTCACAGCTTCGTAATGCTACTGCCGTTTTCACAAACCCGTGCCGCCTTGCAAAGTCTTACAGTTCAAACGAGGCCTCGCCTTTCTGCTGAATCCCGAATGTTCCGCGAACCGCGGGGCATGGCGTTGCGCATTTTTTGCAAATGTTCTATTATGATGGCATGGTGGCGCGGATACAAACGCGGTTCCTGTGAGCTTTCGTTTTGGCGCAAATGTGTGGCAAGGCGCAGAGATTCTGATTTTATAGGATTGGTTATGAAACTGACGTGTGGCATTGTTGGACTTCCGAATGTTGGAAAATCAACCATTTTTTCTGCGCTTACCAAGGCACCGGCCGCTGCGGAAAACTATCCCTTTTGTACCATTGACCCGAACATCGGTGTTGTTGACTTGCCCGATGAGCGGCTTGATTTTATGGCGAGTGTTTTTCAGCCCAAAAAGAAAATTCCTGCGAGTGTTGATTTTGTGGACATTGCGGGGCTTATCAAAGGTGCGAGCAAAGGCGAAGGATTGGGGAACCAGTTTTTGGCGAACATCCGCGAAACTACTGTTATTGCCCACGTGGTACGTTGCTTTGAAAACCCAGATATTGTGCACGTTCGCGATGGCTCCAAACAGGAAGTGCCGGTTGACCCCGAAAGCGACATTCTGACAATCAATTTTGAACTTGCGCAAGCCGACCTTGACACCATAACCAAGCGTCAAGAAAAAGTGACCAAGCAGATTCGTGCTCTTGGCAAAGATGAAGAAAAGCGGCTGGCTCCCTATCTGAGCGCAGTAGAAAAAATCAAACCGCTTTTGCAAGATGGAAAATGTGCGCGCATGGCCGACCTTTCCGATGACGAAAAAGCTGCCGTCTATGATTTGCATCTGCTTACGATAAAGCCACAGATTTTTGTGTGCAATATTGATGAAGAAACTATTTCCGCTGGCACCAACGACTATGTTCAAACTGTCAAAAAAATTGCAGAAGAAGAAAAAAGCGAAGTGATTGTGCTCTGCGGGAAGTTTGAAGCAGATTTGAGCGATGTGACAGATGAGCAGGATCGCCGGGATTTTATGGAAAGCGTAGGGCTTGCAGAAAGCGGTCTCACAGTCCTTGCGAGGCATGTGTACCATTTGATGGGGCTGCGCACGTTCTTTACCGGCGGCCCTGATGAATGCCGCGCATGGACAATCCACGCGGGCGACAAAGCCCCCCAAGCCGCAGGCGTTATCCACACGGATTTCGAGAAAGGATTTATCAAGGCTGAAGCATACACCGTCAACGACCTTCGTCAATACGGCACCGAAGCCAAAATAAAAGAAGCAGGAAAGTACAGGCAGGAAGGAAAAGACTACGTGGTTCAAGATGGCGATGTACTTTTCTTTAAATTCAATATAACAAAATGAATGTCTAAGAATGCCGTGCTCAATCGGTTGACATGTGCTGCGAGTCTTTTACAAGCTTGCGTCTCCGTTGCACGGCGCTCGGCTTATGACAAAACGGCTTTGGCCAGCTGGTCGGCACATGACGTGCCCTTGTTGCCGCACAGGTTTCCCTTGAGAATATCGGCTATGGCTTGTGCTGTCATGCCGTTGCAAAGTTTGCTTATGGCTTTAAGATTTCCATTGCAGCCACCTTCAAACGAAATGTCTGTAATCACGCCGTTATCACGCGAAAAATGAATGGCTTTTGCGCAAGTGCCGCTTGTTTTGTACGTAATCTGTTCCATGATAAAGATTCCTCCTATTTTGCTACAGGCCGATAATAGATTTTGACAGAGCGACCTCCGCTTGCCGGAGGAACACGTTGCAGTTCAAAATCGTCATCCAGATATTCAATTAAATCAGAAAGCTTTTTAAAGCCATAATCCAGTGTGTCAAATCCGGGATCCTGCCGCTTAAAAAAATTGCCCGCGCTGCTTACCGCCGCCCAGCCGTTGTCGTCAACATACTTGGTGTATGCCGTGTTCAGAAGCTTGTAAATTTTTCTGAACTGGCGGTCTGTCATTACCTCACCATTCGGGCTTCTGCGGAACAGGCCTTTTGCAGGGTTTTTGAGTTTTGAAGCTTTGTGCACACGGTGCTTTTCTTCGGCGAGCTTTGCTTCTTCCTCTTCGGCGGCTTCATCGTCTTCGTTGTTCAGATTTTCAATGTAGATAAAATCATCGCAGGCGCTCACAAAGGATTGCGGAGTTTTTTTCTGTCCCACGCCAAACACGTAAAGTTGACTTTCTCGCAGACGGGTGGCAAGCTTGGTAAAATCACTGTCGCTGGTTACAAGCGCAATGGCATCATACTTGTCGGTGTACAGCAAATCCATGGCATCTATAATCATGGCGCTGTCGCTTGAATTTTTTCCCTGCGTATATGCAAACTGCTGCACGGGAATAATCGCGTTGTCGTTCAGCTCGTTCTTCCAGTTTTTGAGCGTGGGGATTGTAAAATCACCGTAAGCGCGTTTGGTTATGATATGCCCATGCACGGCGATTTCTTGCAGAATTGCCCGCAGTTTGATGTACGGCGTGTTGTCGGCATCAATAAGAACGGCGATGTTTTTTTGTTCATCAATATTCAGCATAAAGCTTCACCTTTATTGTTCGTCCACAAAATCAGCGGGTGTTTTTATGAATTTTTGCGCTGTTGCATTTGCCAAATAAAATGGATACGGGCTGTCACTTGATGAACATAAAAAGCGCTCTTCGTCATCATAAAGCGCAAACAAATTTATTTTGTGTACTTTTCCGGCGGCTGCAAACGAAATCCGTGCGACAGTCTGTTCTTCGGGAGGAAGCTGTGCATCGTCATCCCATGAGGCGGCACGGAGCGTTGCAATCGTATAAAGCCAGCTTTCAACTTTTTCTGAGGAAATCGGCGCAGAAAAAGCAGCCCCGTTTTGTTCAAGCAGCCAGGCGGTTTGCGGAGCTGACATTGTGGGCTGTTCATCTGGACTGGCCGCAGCCGTCAAGTCTGGAGCTGCTTCTGTTTTTTGGAGCGTAAATGTTCCTTCGGTAGAAGCCACGGTTATTGAAGCAATCAAGGCACTTTCTACACTGTACAAGCTTTTGCTCCTAAGAGAATCAACGGATGTGCTGAACACGGTGTGCAGCGCATCTCCTGCAAGATACACGGTGCTTTTGCCGTCAAGCTGAACATAGCACTGGCTTCCCGTGGAAGTGTTTTTTCCAACGGTGAGCGTGCGGAGTTCCACGCCGTCTTTAAAAACCTGCACCAGTATTTTTGACTCATCATCAAGTCCATAGCGGCGGGCATCGGCTTCTGAACCGGCAGACTGTGCCGACACACCCAGAAGCCGCACCGTTTTTATGGCATTCAGCAATGCTGAAACGGAATTTTCATCGGCAGGATATTCTTTTTGCCCCACGAACCAACTTCCGTTTTTCTGCACCAGAGACACTGCCTGGGATTCATCTTGGCCGACCTGCACATTAAGCGCATCCGGGGTTGCGGAAAGTTCCGCGTTTTTTACGGTGCTGCGGCCTGTAAATGCCAGCTGCAAAATGTACACACACAGCAGCACGGCAATAGCCAAAAGCAGCACCAGTTTTCGCATAGGTAACTTGGTCATTTTTGCACCTCGTGTTTTTTGCCTGAAAGTTCGCGGGAATCTTCCGGATTGTAGCGCATACGGATTGCTGTTCTGTGGGCGCGGCGTGCGGCATAAACCAGCACCCCTGCTAGCACCACCAGCAGCGCAAGTCCCACTTCGTTGAAATATTTTGCTGTGTTGGCGGCGGCGGCACTTGTTTCTTTGAGCGTGTTCAGGCTTAGCCCTTTTGTGCGCATCGTGCACAAATCCTCGTTGCCGTTCAAGTAATCAACGGCATTGCGCAAAAACATCGCTATTGGAGCCGTGCTTTCTTCGCCCAAAACCTGACCTGTGGTGATTGCAGATGTTCCTGCCACCAAAAGTCTGCCAGGCAATGTGCTTGCAGAAACATGGGAAGATGCCGAAAGCCCTTCGGGAACGTTTTCCGTTTGGTTTTGTGGCGGTGCATCATAGGCACTTGTAAATGTGCCTTCCAAAAGCACAGCAAGATTTTGGGCTTTTTCCGTGGTTTTATCGGCGGGCGCAGTCAAATAGAGCGGGCTGAGCATTATGTTGTCGCTCAGCAGCCAAGAACGCGGCGAAGATGAAGCGAGCACTGTTACACGTTCGCCGTCTTTTTTTTGCGCTTCGCTTACATCCAGCGGACCGCTCTGCAAAAAGAGCACATAACCCAGATTGCTGGTGATAGGATGTTTTTTTGCAAGATTGTCTTTGTGCAGCCAAGGTGCGTAGTAAAAATTCATCTTGCCATACTGCTGGTCAATCTGTGAATAGCAGTTTTCATCAAGCACGTAGGCAGTCTGTTCCGTAATGCCATATGCCGAAAGGAGCGTTTCAAGTCCAGTGTGAATGGGTTCATACTGTGGCATCTGATAACGGGCATTCTGACCCTGCGGCATAATCACATCGTATGGGTCAAGGAACACCAGCAGATTTCCGCCTTTGAGCACAAACTGATCCAGCTTGTACAATTCCGCTTCTGTAAAAGCTTGTCTTGGGCCGTTTACAATCACACTCTGCATGCCCACTGGAATGTTGTCTGCCGAAAGGTTCAAGTCGGTAAGCGTGTAGTCATCGTTCAGAAGTGAAGCAAAATTGGCCGCCCCCATTTCCGCATCAGTCAGCGAAAGCTCTCCGTGACCGGTCACATAGCCAACAATGCTCGTTTTTGAAACAAGACTTTTTAGACTCTGATCAAGATTTTCAGGCAAGTTTTCAAGCCCCGCCACCACATACTGAAAAATCATGTTTTGCAGCTGGAGCGGCACCACGCGAAATGTTTCGCCATATTCAAGAACCAGGCCAAGCACTCCATAGCTTACACCGTTGTCTTCAGACCAGTTCACCACTTGAAGACCGTAACGTTCGCCCACATCACGTGCGTGCTGCCCCAGCGGACTTTGCGTATGAAATTCAAGCACATCGCCATATTTTTTTGAAAGCTCGTCACATGCACTGCGCACCGTGCTGTCAATCTGTGAAAAATTGCCTATGCCGAATTCACTCAACTTTTGTGTTTTGTACAACGTGAGCTGCACTTTTTCCGAAAGCGAACTTAGTGAATTGGAAGCTGCAATGGCTTTGCTGATGGTGGAAGTTATTTTGTATTCCAGCCCTTCCGCAGAAGTAAGGCCGTCAAGCTTTTCAATCTGGTCGGCATAAGTAATCACCATGCCCATGTAGGCGTTTTTGAACCCTACTTCGTTGCTTTTAACTTCGCGCACTTGCACTTGCTGCAAACCGTAGCTTCGTGCCATGGCTTCGTTGTCCGGCTTGGCCATGTCATAATATTCATAGTTGAAGTTACGATTGGCGGCATTATTATATTCAGCCAAAATATCTTTAACATATTGGTTTACGGTGCTGTACGGTGCGGGCAGATTGCTTGAAAAAAACACCTTGATGCTGAGCGGCTTGTCAACCGTGCGCACAACTTCTTTGCTTGATGCTGAAAGTGAATACGAGCGGGGAGCCGTCAAGTCAAACCGCAGGAATGCCCGTGATGCCACCAGATTCGCAAGCACCAGCACCGCCACAAACAACACCACATCGCTTGCAGGGCTGAGCAGCCAAGAAACAAACCGATTCTTCGTAAGCGGGCGGAGAGAAGCTGTGCGTTCTTCTGACTTTGCTGCCATTTTAGTCCCTCCTTGCGCGTTCAAGAGTCTGCACGGTAAGCACAAAAAACAGCGCCGTCACAGAAACAAAATACAGGACATCCCGCGTGTCGATGATTCCGCGTGAAATCGATTCAAAATGACTGGTTGCGGAAATAAAGCTGGTAAATCCCACCAATACAGCCGGCATCAAAATGGCAAAAATGTTTATAAATGTGAGCAGCACACACAGTGCGAGCGCCACAAAAAAGGCCACTATTTGGTTTTTGGTCACGGAAGAAGCAAACAGGCCGATGGCACTGTACGAACCGGCTAAAAGCAACGCACCGATGTAGCCACCCACGATTGGGCCGGCATCAGGCGAACCAAAAAGCGCACAGGTAATCACGTAAAAAAGCGTAGGCACCAGCAGCACACAGCTTGAAATACACGCCGCAAGAAATTTGCCCAGTACCACATCCAGCGAAGTTACAGGCAGGGTGAGCAAGGTTTCAATACTGCCGGAATGCGCTTCCTCGCTGAACAGGCGCATGGTGAGCGCAGGAATAAAAAAACTGAATGTAATTGGAAGCAGTTCAAAAAAGCCCCGCAGTTCCGCACGGCGTCCCAAAAAGAACGTGGAAAAAAACAAAAAGCCGGAAAGCAGCAAAAAAAGGCAGCACACGATATATGCAACCGGACTGTTAAAATATGAAGCAAGCTCGCGGCGCATGATAACGGCCCAAGGCCTTTGAGCAGACGATTTTGTCATTGTTCTTCACCTCCCCTGGTGAGCGTTCTGAACACATCTTCAAGACTGTTCTTCTGCATTTCTAATGAAAATAAATCCCAGTTGTGAGTTAGCACAAGCCGTGCAAGTTCCGGGCGGATTTCGGCAGTACCATGCACACCAACGCGCACAGTGATTTTGCCATCGCCGTCTTGCTCCTGAACCGTGCAAGAACCAACCCCTGGCAAAGTCGAAAGCACATCGCACAGCTCCTGCGTTTGGCAGCGCCCCACCTGCATACGCACAGAGAGGGCATGTCCATACTGCTCGCGGAGCTGTTCCGTCGGGCTGTCTGCCACTTTTTTTCCAGCAGCAATGATAATCACCCGGCTGCACAAAGTTTCAACTTCACTTAAAATATGGGTTGAAATAATAACTGTGCGGGTCTGTCCAATCTGCTTGATGAGCGAACGTACTTCGCCGACCTGGTTTGGGTCAAGGCCGCTTGTGGGCTCATCAAGAATCAATATTTCCGGGTCTCCCATGAGAGCGTGAGCCAGCCCCACCCGCTGTTTGTTGCCGCGAGACAAGTCGCCAACATTCTTGTGCATCACTTCGGTAAGGCCGCACATATCTGCCAGCTGCGGCACTTTTTCCGCAGCATCCACGCCGAGCATGGAGGCAACATAGGCAAGATAATCGGCAACAATCATGTCTGCATAAAGAGGAGCGGCTTCGGGCATGTATCCGATTTTACGCTTGGATTCCACGGGATTGGCAGTAACATCAAGACCGTCAACCAGAACAGTCCCCTCGGTAGGCACCAAAAAACCTGTAATCATGCGCATGGTAGTTGTCTTGCCAGCGCCGTTAGGTCCCAAAAGTCCCACTATTTCGCCCGTCTGAATCGAAAAGCTTATGTCATCCACCGCCTTGAATGTACCAAATCGGCGGGACACGTGCTGAACTTCTATCATACAAGTCTCCCAGTTTTTCTATATTTTTCCATGATAATACATTATACAATTCTGGGCAAGATTTTCGCATAAAATGTCCAAATTCATGGCTTGAACAAGCGGCAAAGCTTTGTACCAGGCTGTACGCGGTTTGCATTCACCACGTTTCATGCAGAACCCACGGCAAATATATTGTTCACATTGATTTTAAATGATATATTCATATCATGGCTGAATTGTTAGCTCCCGCAGGAAATGTTGAAGCTCTTGATGCCGCATTTGGCGAAGGTGCCGATGCCGTTTATTTAGGGCTAAAAAGCTTTAACGCCCGTCTGCGTTCCACAAACTTTGCATGGAACCAGTTTGAAGCCGCCGTACAGAGTGCACACCGGCAGGGCAAAAAAATATATGTCACAGTGAACACCGTCTGCGAAGAATCTGAAACGGAGCGATTGTACCGTTTTCTTTCATATCTGAACCGCATTGGTCCCGACGGGCTTATTGTGCAGGATTTTGGCGTTGTGCGCATGTGCCAGGAATTTTTTCCAAACTTGCCGATTCACGCTTCAACCCAGATGAATATTGCGAGCGCGGAAGCCGCCACCGTTTTGGCACGGCAAGGCATAAAGCGTGTGGTGCTCGCACGCGAATTGGGACTCGAAGAAATCAAGCAGATAAAAGCTAATACCACGATTCAGCTTGAAGTATTTGTGCACGGTGCGCTCTGCATAAGCGAAAGCGGATTGTGCCTGTTTTCAAGCTTTTTAGGTGGAAAATCTGCCAACCGAGGCATGTGCACGCAGGCCTGCCGCCGGTTTTACACAGCGGAACAGCGGAACGGCACCGAGCAAGGCTTCTATTTTTCCCCATGCGACTTGCAGCTGCTGGAACACATACCAGAGCTGATGACACTTGGCATTGACAGCTTTAAAATTGAAGGGCGCATGAAAAGCGCTGAATACGTTGGAGCTGTTACCGCCGCATATCGCTTTGTGATGGATCATTGGCAGGAAGACCGCAAGGGTGTGATTGCCGAAGGAAAACGCATTCTGAGCACCGACTTTGCGCGTTCAAAAACCGATTACTGGTACGGTTTTGCCTTGGAAGCCGATGGCATTGCACAAGCCGGCGAAAAGATTCTGAATCCAAACCAAGCCGGGGGTACAGGCATCTATCTTGGAAAAATCTCTGACACACGCGGTGCCACCGCCGCAGAACGGAACTCCGCAACACCGCAGACCGCACAGCAGTCATCCGAGACCGCAGCCGCTTCTGATAAAACAGCAAAGGCTCGCTCGGCATCTGCCGCTATCGAAATCCAGATGGCACGTATTTTAGGCGGCAGTTACGACCCAGACCCCGGCGACAGCATTCGTCTGCACAAAAAAGACGATACTGGGCGACAGAGCCACAAAGTGCGTACCCTCACCATTGATGACAAAAATCGTCGCTGGATTGACGTGCCACTCGGTTTCCATCGTGGTGACGATGTGTATTTGCTGCAAACAAAATCCATGTCAAAACGGTACAAGCATGTGCTTCCGCAAGACCTTTCCAAGTTCTATCACCAGCCGGGTGGAGAACATCTTCCCATGCTCGACCTAACTCCGCTTAAAAAAAACGAGCTAGATTGGTTCCCCGAAGGTTTATACGTGGGGGTTTCAACAATTTCCGATGCCTACATGGTACAGCCGCTGCATCCGGTTCGTGTAATTCTGGAGCTGAACAATGAATCAGAATATGATTTGCTCAATAAGGACACGCCCGAAAAACCTGTGCTACCGTTCAGCAAAAAAACAGTGATTATTTCACTTGACCCTTTTGTTGCCCAAGCTTCCATTGAACATTTGCGCATTGTGCTAGACACGCTAGTGCAAAACGGTTTTAAAACATTCATTGTGAACAATCTTGCGCACATTGTTCTGCTCCGCAACAAAGATGTGCATCTTATCGCGGGACCATACCTGTACACATTCAACAGCTGGGCTGTGAGTTTTTTGGAAAACCAAAACATCATGGCCATACAAACGCCCATCGAAAATTCTGAGAGCAACTTGGAAGCCACTTTTAAAACCCCGGAAGAGCATTCACGGGTACTGCTTTCTGTGTTTGCCTACCCGCAGTTATTCCGAATACGGTTTCAGCTGCCCAAAAGCTATGACTTTACATATTTCAGCGACAAGGAGCAGACCGGTTTTAAGGTGAATTCCACACCGGACGGCTCATTCGTGATGCCAGAAATCCCATTTAGCTTGATTGACCGTATGGACTCACTCAAAGCTAAAGGTTGGAAAAGACTGCTCATAGACTTTTCAAAAACAAAAGTGCGAAAGAGCGATGCCCACGACATCCTGCTTTTGCTGCAAAGCAACAAAGGAGTTGCAGGTTCTTCGCGTTTTAACTGGAAAGACGGCTTTTACAATCCAGAAAAAATGGAAGCGTATCAAGCCATTGCCGCCAAAGAAGCCCTTGAAAAAAAATCACGATTTAAAAGTGGCAAAAAAAAATTGTCTGCGGTTAAGAAATTACAATCCTCCGCTTCGGACAAAAAGCGTGGCTCCGCAAACAAAAAATATCGGACGCAAAAGAGCAGTGGCCGCCACCGTCATTAGCGACTTTTGGTGACGACCTCTTTTAGGCTGCTAAAATGCTATCTCACCTGCCTCCTGTTCGCTCTGGGCTGCCGCCGCCGCTTCTGCAAGCATCGCCAATTTCTGTTTTTTAGTGGGACTGCTTTCTTCCGCATCAACCGACTCAGGCCCCTCCACAACCGAAGTATCATTGCCGTTGATTTTTTTGAACATCGGTTTAAATTCAACATGGTCGGCAACGATTTTTACACGACTGTGGTTTTTTCCTTCCTCAGACTGCCAGCGGTCTTGTTTGAGTCGGCCAACCACACGTATGCCCCGTCCTTTTGGACAAAGCTTGGCGCACAAATCCGCAAATTTTCCGAAAGTGTCGATGTCAAAAAATGAAACTTCTTTTGCAAATTCACCGTCGGAAGTTTTGTAGGTGCGGTTTACGGCAATGGGAATAACGCATACATGCCGTCCATTCCGTATTTCACGGATTTCTGGCTGGGACACAACATTTCCTTCAACAATCACTTGGTTCAACTGATTCATAAGTTTCCTCCACTGCGCAGGCAGTTTGTAATTGCAACGGAACAGCCTTCATTGTATCGGGCTCATTCGTTGCGTTGGGCGGGCAACAGCGTGCGCACAATAAATTTCACTGTAGCACACCCTTCACTTATAACATATGAAACGCCACAACGTTTTTCCCCACAAATTCCGCAGAAAATAACTCCACCGCATATGAATTTTCTGAAAATTAACAGCTGAATTGTTTGAACGCCAAGTAAAATCCTGTTCAGCGCAGTCAGCAAAGCTCCGGGGCGCGTGCATTTAAAGTTCTGCATGAAATTCGGTTTGCACAAGCTCGTTGCGCAAGTTTTTTTGCGTGAATCTATTTATCAAGCTGCGCGGCCAATGTTCATTCCTCTTTAAAAATTGATTTCAATGCCCAATGTTATTTTGGACTTTTATTAAATTGTGTTTTGTGATAAAATACAGGCAGGAAATTTCCATGGCGCAGACAAAGGCAAAGGTTGACATTTCAAAAATCCACATGGCGATTCGTTCAGGAATTCCGCTTACAATCACTACGTATACACTTCCACATGAAATGGAACTGTACATCTCTGACGTGCTAAGGGCGTTTTTGCGTGAATTGCACCAGCCCCAGATGGAAGACTATCTGGATTACTGTCTAAAAGAGTTGATGAACAATGCAAAAAAGGCAAACACTAAGCGTGTCTATTTTGAAGAACGGTGCCTCGACATTACCCGCAAGCCTGACTATGACATTGGCATGAAGGATTTTAAGCAGGAAACCCTCAGCAACATAAAATACTATTTGCAGCAGCAGCGCCGTCGCGGGCTGTACGTAAAAGTGAGCATGCAGACAAGCAACAACAAAGTAAAGCTTGAAGTGCGCAACAAGGTTCAGCTCACTGTGTTTGAATACAAACGCATTCACGACAAAATCACCCGCGCCCAGCAGTACGATTCTGTTGAAGAAGGCATAAACCAGTTACTTGATGATTCCGAAGGGGCAGGGCTTGGTCTCGTGATTATGAGCCTGGTGCTCAGAAAAAATGGTCTTTCCGAAGAAAACTACCAGGTTATAAGCGAAAATGGCGAAACAATCACGCGCCTGACATTGCCGTTCAACAAAAAGACGCAGGAAGACAACGCCGTTCTATCAACACAGTTTGTGAATCTCATAAACGGTCTGCCAGAATTCCCTGAAAACATCTCAGAAATCAACCAGCTTATCAACGACCCGGAAAGCAAAATGAGCGACATCGCCCAGCGCATTTCAAACGATGTCGCGTTAACGGCAGAACTTTTGAAGCTGGTAAATTCGGCGGCTTTTTCCTTGTCTCAACCTTGCCGTTCCATAAGCGAAGCAGTCAAACTGGTTGGGCTACGTGGCATACGCAATCTGCTGTTTTCTATCGGCTGCATGAAAATGCTCATGATTGATTCCGAAGACAAAAAACAGATGTGGGAACATTCATGCCGTGTCGCGTTCTATTCCTACAATCTTGCCAGAAATTTTTGCGCTGCTTCAGAACGGGAATGCATTGAAGACAGCTATGTGTGCGGACTTCTGCACGACATGGGAAAAATCATTTTTGAAAACGCACGCCCCGAAATGCTTGAGCGCATGGATGAAATCTGCAAAAAACGAGGTGTTTCTCCAGAGCTGTTTGAGCGAATGATTGCCGGCGTGAATCATGGCGGAGTAGGTGCCTTGATTGCCGAAAAATGGAATTTTCCCGATGTGATTATAAACGTCATTCGTTATCACCATAATCCGGAAGATGCCCCGCAAGAATTCCGCAAGCCGGTCTATATTGTTTATCTGGCCGATTTGCTTTCCCATTACGAAACCGAAGCGATTGAATTTGAACAGTTTGAGCTTGATGTGCTGGCGGCATTTAAAATCCAGAAAGAAGAGCAGCTAAAAAGCATTGGCGACCGCATGGAAGCCGCATTCAAGCAGCAGCATAAATAAGACTTGTGAGTTACGCAGGCTTGGTCTGGTTCAGCATGTTTATCCACGCCTGCATCACAATGCCAAACGCAACACCCACATTGAGCGAGGCTTTCAGGCCTTTCATAGGAATGCTCACCTGCCCATATGTCGCATACCTCAGCGCCTCCGGGCTCACTCCCAGTTCTTCTGAACCGATGATGCAGATACCTTTTTGGGGAAATACGAATTCATTCAACGGTGTGCCGCCCGTCTCCAGCACAAACACAGGAAGCTCTTGTGGCAAGTCATGCAGGGCACAGCGAGTGTAGCCCATCGTTTCTATACAGCCCATGGCGCTTCTAATCGCCTTATGATGTTCAGGATTTGTGCACTGCGGTGAAATATAAACTCGGTCGCACCCCATGGCTTCTGCCGTTCTAAAAATGGAGCCCATGTTGAACGGCGAACGAATATCTTCCGCATATACGCATACGTCAGAAAAAAAAGCACGGCGTTCTACGCACAACCCTTCCTGCTGGTGTGGTGCAATCACCAAATCCCATTCCGCAGGAAACGTACCTAACATAGCAAGCAAAGTGTTCCGGGCCAGATTGCATATCCGCCTTTCATCAAAAGGCTCGGCTTCAAGCTGAGCGCGCAATGCGTGGGCTTCGTCATGGGGGAGCTTTTCATCGGCAAGTAAAAGGCGCACCATGGTCTTGATATATTCCTTGCGGGAAATAGATGTAAAATTATAAGAAGCTCCTGCCTCGGCAATGCCAGCGATGTCGCGCTCCAGTTCTCCAAAAGTGAGTGCGAGCTTGCGCCGTTTTTGTCCTGCTGAAAGCTGAAACAGTTTTTCTGGCGCAATCATGCCGCGTCAAAATGCCTGCTTGATAAACGTAAACAAATCATCGCTCGTCATGCTGCGGGCAAGGCTGTTCATAAAATCAAGACCGCCTGCATCTTCTATCGCAAGCGAAAGCTGTTCTATTGTCACTCCCAAATCCTTGAGCCGCGTTGGAAGATTGGCTTTTGCCAGATGCTGACGCACATATTCAGTAAATGCCGCCGCCGCTTCTTCGGTGGATGCCTCAGCCGGAGCCGCACGAACAATGCGCGACAATTTTGCAAGACGCTCCGCCTTGCACATGGCAGCATCTTCAAGCAAATACGGAAACAATATGTTCGTGGAAAGAGAGCGTGAAATATTGAACCGTGCGTTTATGCACAGAGAAAGCAGCGACGCGGTCCCAAACGCACTGCTTGCAGCTCCGAGCGAAGCCATGCATCCGGCTTGGCACAAAAGCACTTCCGCCGGAGTTGTAACAACAAGTGAAGGTGAACCGTCTATGGCATAGCTCAACAATTCCACCGATTTTTCAACAATCATGTCGCTAAAAAATGTGGCTTTTTGGCTTATATATGCTTCTACCGCAAGGCAGAGCGTTTCAATCGAAAGTGCATCGCGCTGGTTCTGCCTGAGTGTGAGCGCAAGCGTGGGGTCGAACAGAGCAAGCTTGCACAGACCTTGAGGCGCTTTGAGCACCATAAAGCGAGAACTGCGGGCATCGATGAGGGGCGTGTATTCCGTGAACAAAAACATGTCACGTATGGCTGTTGGCACACAAAGAAGAGGAAGCGGTTCTGCGGAAGGAACAGCGCCGTCCGCGTAGTCATAAACCTCATTAGTTTCATTGTACAATGTGCTGACGGCGCGGCCCAGATTGAGTGCTTTGGAACCGCCTGCGGCAATTACGCCCTGCACATGCGCTTTTTTTGCCAGCGAAAGCGCCGCTTTGACACATTCGCTGTCTGCGGTGCCACTGAACGTGTCAAAAACAAAAAAATCAATCTTGCGGTCAGCCAGCGACTGTGTGATTTTTTGGGCCGTTTCCACTTCTTTGAGAATAGGGTCAAGTATAACCATGAATTTGCTGCCCCATTCACGCGCAAACTGCCCCAGCCGCGAAACCGTATACGACCCCAAAACAATATTCGGTGCAAGTCTAAACACAAAATCAGCCATTACAAGCCCCTCCCATTAAACAGTCAAGAAAAGTTCTGAACTTTCAATTGATTTTTACGCCGCTTCATAACAAAATGAAAAGCGGCAGTTAATTTGCAAATTGGCGTACAAACTTGCCAGCGACAAAAAACGCAGTGTCCACGCAGTTTTTGTCTCAAATCCATTTTACAAAATTGATATGCCAACGCCAGCAAGCGGATTTACCCAGCCACAGGCAGAATTGCCTGCAACCTGCGACTTAATTTTGCCACCCGTAGACACAAGGGCACAAATACAACAAAAAAGACGGAAGAAGTTGTCTCCCGCCTTTGTGTTGAGTCATTGTTTTACTGTGTGTCTACAGGCCGTATGCAGAAAGAATTTTATCCGCAGTAGCCGCGATAGTGGCCGGACTCAGGTAGTTGGGATCCTGAATCTTCAGCTTTACCTGTTCCACCAGCTCTGCACGAACATCTGGCGTGTCCTTTGCAACGCTGTCAAGATAATACGCATCAGCAAGCTTTTTTGCTTCGTCAGACACGCTGATTTCGTCAGGAGCTGAACGCAAGCTTTCTGCTGCATGGGTACGCTTTGTGCTCTGCACGTTGTTAAGGGGTGTTATCCCAGAAATCTTGTCTATCATCATGACCTGCCTCGCTTTAATTATCGGAACATTTGCTGAAAAGTTTAGCGTTTTTATCACCAGAAATAAAAACAGCAAACTCTCCCTGCACCTTCGCCCTGGACGCATAATCAGCCAAAACCTCCGCAGCGGAGCCTTGGATGATTTCCTCGTGCAGTTTGGTCAGTTCCCTGCCCACAACTACCCGCCTTTCTCTATCAATATCGGCAAGATCCGTCAAAAGCTTTACTATTCTGAACGGACTTTCGTACAAAATAATTGCATCACCTGTTGCCAGCAATTCCCGCAGACGACTTCGGCGCCGCCCAGGTTTTGGCGAAAGAAAGCCCTCAAAAATCAGCGTTTTTCCACCAGCCCCGGCCACACTTGCCAGTGCCGCAAAAGCACTGGGACCTGGGATGGGAACGACACTGTGCCCAGCCGCCCGGGCAGCGTCAACCAAAACAGCCCCAGGATCGCTGATTCCTGGCTCGCCGGCATCGCTTGCATATGCAACCGTTTGGCCCTGATTCAGCAGAGCAACAATCTTTTCGGCCGCAAATGCTTCATTTTGTGCCCTACAACTGATTAGGGGTTTCCGGATTTTAAAGTGTGTCAAAAGTTCCAATGTGTGGCGAGTGTCTTCTGCGGCAATTATGTCAACGGCTTTAAAGGTTTCCAAAGCCCTGAACGTTATGTCCCCCAAATTTCCAATCGGCGTTCCCACAATGTACAAAACAGACACAATACCATTATATAGACAAGTTTGATTTCATGCAAGCAGTTTGAACATAACCACACGGCCATTCATTATGGGGCTGGCAGAATCATTGTTTTTTCAGTAAACTAGATAATATGACCCAAAAGACTTTGGCAGAGTTGATGGTTTTATTTCTGCTGTTGATTTCCTGTGCGCGCGTTTTTTTTCTCAAAAAAGTGAAAATTGACGTGGTTTCCATTGTGCCGCTTATCGCCTTGGTGCTCTCGGTGCTATCCGTATGTGCACAGGGCTTTTCTGTAGAAGCCGCAGTGATCGTGGCGCTGGCGTTTTTTGTGTTTTTGTGGAACATCAGGGCACTGCTCAGGTTGACTTCCCAGGTGGTTATAGACCACTACGGCACCCCTTTTTTCTTGATTTCGCTGTTCAATCTGTTGCTGGTGCTGGCAGCCATTGTTATTGTCGTTTACACCCGCCCCGTTTTTGTGTCTGCCTCGAAATTTAATGCCACTCAGACTAGTGAACGGTTGCATGGCACATTTTACAGCGGGTTCCAGCCTGTAGAACAAGTATTCGACCGCCCATGTGCAACCGTGTTTCGTTTTGCAAAACGGAATGCCACTTTAGCCACCGATGTGGAACAATCTGAAAACCACGCCATTTACATGCGGCAGCAGGATGTTGATGCCGCCCGCATTGCCGCCCAAAATACACCCGGGCCGCATAAAATCATCCTGTTCATGCCAAACAAGCGGACTTCCGTGCAGAGCTACATTCCGCTGTACCTCAAGCTTGCCCATGACGGTTTTATTGTGTACACTGCCGATTTTTATCCTGATGACGCTTCATGGTTCGGTTCTTTTAAAGACAGATTTGTGTTCCGAGCATTCAATTTTGCGCTTCTTTCTTTGAGTCGTCCTGCGGAATATGAGGAATTACTAAAAAAACATACCGCACTGTTTATAAACGAATATCGCTCGCTTCTTACTTATGCGCACCCAGACATTACCGACACAGTTTTTTTGGCAGGAGACCAGGACACCGCGTTCGCAATGGAAACCTTAAAAGCGCTTTACCCCGCGCTTATCGATGGCACTTTTGACCTTGCCACGGTACAAGACTATCCCACCCCCGGCTGGGGACCTGTGGAACAGACATATCCGCTGCTTGCCCGGTATCTCAAAGGCCTTGAACGCGATCCAAGCTTGTACATGTCAAGTCATATAACCACGGCACTTGAAAAAGCGGTAAACGCCACCCATGAACGGCTCAATCCTATACCATCAGAGGAAGAATCACATGACGCTGAATGAACTTAACAATTATTTTGCTGAACTTCTGCATCCAGAGCAGTATGCCGCAGACCCATCCAGAAACGGCATTCAGATTCAGAATGAAGACCCGGCAAACGCTCCTATTGATACTGTGGCGTTCGCAACCGATGCTTCCGTTGCCACTGCACAAAAAGCCATTGAGGCAGGAGCCCAAGTGCTGTTTGTGCACCACGGACTGTTTTGGGGTGACTGCAATACCGTTACGTCTATACACTACCAGAGGCTCAGCACTTTTATCAAACACAATCTTGCGCTATACGCCTGTCACATTCCACTTGACGCTAACGAGATTGTAGGCAACAACTACGGCCTCGCACGGCGCATGAATCTTTCCAACCTAAAACCGTTCGGTGTGTGGCGAGACATGAACATCGGGGTTCAAGGAAGTTTTGAATGCGAGCTATCAGTGCCAGAAGTGATAGCACGGCTTTTTCCCAACGGCGAATCCCCAAGCAAGGTGTTTGCATTTGGAAAACAGCGCATTCGCACCGTGGGAATAATTTCAGGCGGTGCTGGCGGCGAAGTTGATCAGGCTGCTGCTGCCGGCCTTGATGCATACATTACTGGCGAAGTTGGCCATGGCGATTTTCATAACATAAAAGAACTGGGCATGACAGTGATTGCAGGCGGCCATTACAACACAGAAACAGTTGGAATAAATCTTGTACGGGAAAAACTTGCAAAAGAAACAGGGCTTAAAACGCTTTTTATAGACTTTCCCACTGGACTTTAGTATACTGAATCTATGTCTACAAACAATCTGAAAACTGAACGAACGGCAACATACGGCATTGCTTCAAAACTGCTGCCACTCATCCTGACGGCAGGCGTGCTTATTGCAGATCAAATCACAAAAACGCTGGTTGTTGCTTCCATTCCGCGCTTTTCTCCATTTGTTGACGACTGCATCATCCCCGTGCTGGGCAATTATGTGCGGCTGGTGCATGTGCGCAATAATGCCGTTGCATTCAGCATAGGAACATCGCTACCTGAAACAGCCCGCAGAATGCTATTTGCAGTGCTGCCATTGCTGGTGATTATTGCGGTGTTTGTTATATATTTTCGCAACAACGAATTCACCAAATTGCAGCGATGGTCAATCTGCGGAATTTTAGGAGGAGGGCTCGGAAATTTGGTTGACCGTTTTTTTAGGCCCGATGGTGTTGTTGATTTTATTGACTGCTACTTCTGGGGAATTTTTGGACTGGAACGCTGGCCCACATTCAACGTTGCGGATTCAGCAGTTGTGGTGTGCGGCATTCTTTTTGTGATTACATTTATAGTGCAAGTTGTACGTGACAGCAAAAACACAAAGGAAACATCCAATGACTGAAAAAAAAAGAAACACGCTCATCTTCATGCTGCTTTCTTCAATAGCTGATGTGGTGATGACATTGGTGATTATTGCCGCGCTGTGTGTGCTGGTCACTTTTGTGCTCAAAATGGTGCATGTAAACAACGGGCAAGTATACATTTTTTCATGGATGGCATGCTTTATAGCAGGAATTGTCATAGCAGTGATTGTATTTGCCAGGGTATGCAGCCATGTGATTGAACGCTTTAACCTTGTAGACAAACTTGATGAACGGGCCCTGGGGAAATATCTTCCCAACGGAAAACGAATCCAGTATGCAGACAGCACAGAATCAAGCGGCCAGCCTAAAAAGCGCAAAACCGTTATGCCTGATTCCGTGCTGCCAAAGGATGAGGCCGACCCATGGGACTTGCGAGAGCCATCCTCGCCGCCAAGTCATTCAGACGCAAGCACCGAACAACCATCTGTTCAGCATGAATAAAAACGTATGCAACTTGCATAAAGCTGCATACGTTTTAGCAAAAATGAAGTGCCGGGGCGATAATGCAGTCCGCACGTTTTACGCATGAATCGACACTCCCCGATGCAGAAGCAAGGCATGTACCGTTTCCGCACGAATCAATAACCATCGCTCATGCTGCGGTTTATATCGCGCTGATACAGTTCCTGATAAATCAAACTGCGATTTCTAAGGTCATCTTTGATCGACTGCCTAAACGGAATGTAGCGCCAAAAAATACCTCGCACCTCTTTTTCAAGCTTCTGGTTTCCGTTGGATTCTTTTGTCATCCACAAAATATAATCTTCAATAAAGAAGGCCTTTACATCGCCTTTCATTTTTTTCGAGTCAATATATTGATAGTAATGGCCCGTAAGTCCGTCGGTCATCCAGTCAAAAGAAGCTTTTTCTTTTGCCACCTGCCAGCGCAAGTCGGCAACCGCCGTTAGGCAGGCAATCTTTAAATCACGTGGGTACATGGGAATGATGATTCGGCCACGGCTGGTTACGCGGTTAAAACGGTCAAAAGGTTCCCAGCAGAAACCTGTATCGCCGTAGGTTGGCACAAGCAGCACATACGGCACAATGCGATTCAGTACGCTTTTGTGCACACGGCAAAACGCTTCCGGGTCAATAGACTCAATCCAGGCAAGCTCCCGCAACACATTTTCGCGGAAACCGGTGGTCTTGTCAAAGCAGTGAAAAAACTCCCGCGTAAAGATTGGAAACTGATTTCCTTGGCGACCGCACGTCATTTTTGCCATCTGCCGCAGACTGTTCATTTCCGTCAGTATTTCTTCAGTGTCCACATTGATTTCTTCTTCGGGCAGCATGCTCTCCTTTGAAGCGAGACTCTGCTCAATCTGCTTGGCTTCCTGTAGGTCGTTCAGATAGTTTGAAAGCTCGCGGTCAATTTTTTGGAGACTACGGAACCGATTGGCAATTTCGGAAAACAATTTACGCTGGGATTCACTGTATGGCATTGTGTGGGGTTCCAGCCCGTACACAGGTGTATGCGTGAACAAGTTTTTTATGAGCTCGTTGATTTCTGTTTCAGCATTGCGGCGTTCATTTTCTTTAAGACTCAATAAATTGTCGGCATTTTGCAGCTTGCCGGAATTTTTGCTTTTTAGCTGCTGAATGCGAGTCTGGTCGGCCCCGGGACCTTTTGCACGATTAGACGAAACCTCATCGGTGGCACTTAAAGAAAGATGCCCAAGCGCAATTGCACGAATCCATTCATCCATGTATAAAATTGGTTCGCCAGTTTGGTTTCCCATGAACGCACGTGAAAAAAAATCCTTTTGTTCAGGCGTAAACAGCGAAGGCAGCACAATGCCGTACCGCATGGCCATTCGCTTGCACAGCGGCAGCTGGGGGCTGGACATTTTAGTTGCCAGAGACCGCAAAAATTCCCAATATGCCGTTACAATCTGCTGACGATACACTGTTCGGTCTTTTTTGTCGGTACAATTTAAGTATTTAACAAGAATCTGGTGCAAACGCTGGGCACTCTGTCCTTCACCACCGAGCGCGGTTTTATAGTACGAAGGGTCGTCATACACCGGATTTGGCTTGTCTTCAAAACTTTTTTCCAGCTTTTTGAATTCCTGCACACTCAAATCAAGGGCCGGAATACTCTGCGATTTTCCTTTTTTTTCCGACTGCTCCAGTTTAGGCGCTAAAACAGCATCATGCTGTTTTGCAATTTGGACACGGATTTCTTGACTTTTCCGTTCCAAAGCAGCTTCACTTTCATGGCGAACATCAGGTGTCTCTGGGAGACTATCTTCTGTTTCCTCAAGTAGGGCAGCAATGCTGGGGTCAATATCGTCATTCATGCTCATATTTAATAGTATACCATGAGAATTTCAATCTAGCAAGCTTATGATATTTTGGCGCTACAAATTCAGCATGAAATCAACACACCATAGCACATTAAGAGTGGATATGATTTTTCTATTGCAGCCTCTATCAATATGCTATACATAAAAATGCATCTTGATTCGTGTGTAAAGGGTACATACCCGCTTTACGGAGCAAAGCCGTGCTTTTGCATCGGGGTGTGTTGGTTAAGGAATGTTTGGGTTTTTGCTAGTCAGGAGCCTTTGCAAATTTATTTATGTGTGAAGGGTTACTTCGCCAGAATGCAAGACAGACTGGATTCCGTTTTGGTCTTGCACCACAAGCCCTGCGTCATCTGAAATAGCCCGCACAGTTGCAACAAACGGCAGACCACCGGCAAGCGGTGTTACTGTAACTGTGGCTCCAATGAGCAAGGACAGATTTTTATATTCCTGCATAATATTTTGGGCTGTGTCAAGAATGTGAAGAATTTCGCACAGGGCAAATGCAAGCACTTTTGTTCGCGAACAGCGTATTCCGCTGAATTCAGAAACGGCTCCCACTTTTTGCGCAAGTTCAGGTGGAAGGTTTGGATTTGTATGCAGATTGATTCCAATTCCAATTACCGCCGCTTCAACTTTTCCGTTTGCAGGATTGGCCATGCCTTCCGTTAAAATACCGCACAGCTTTTTTCCGTGCATGTAAATATCATTTACCCATTTGATTCCGCAGTCAATACCGTACAGCATTTTTAGTGCACGGCATACACCCACAGCAGCGGTTGCCGTAAACAAAGCTGGATTTGAGACTCCACTACGAGACACATAAGCAACGCTAAAGTACACGCCGCTTCCTGCTGGCGAATAAAAAGAGCGCCCCTGCCGGCCGCGCCCCGCAGTTTGCTCCGCAGTGGCCACCAACAGTTTGTGAATCTCCTGCCCTGATGCAGAAAGAGCCCCGTCCGCAGTGCACAACATGCCAGATGTGCCAATGCGCCGCATAAGCTCGGTGCTGGTGCTGTCAAGATGGTCATAAAACAAGGCATGCTCTTTGCGCAAAAGCATTTCAGGTGCAATCCCATGTATCCGGGCCGCCTCGCAGAAATCCTGCCAAAATGCGTTTTGTGTAAATGCGTCCGATTCAAGCTGATTTATAAAGTCGCTCATAATTTTGCCGTAAAAGTGTTTTTACCTCTTCCGCAGTGAACAGGCCTGCATTCACCAAATCAGCGCACTGCTCGCTCACATTTTTGTTGAACAGCAGCAAGTTACCGGTGCTGATTGAAACACGAACGCCTGCATCTACCATTTTTCTGATGGGGTGCTCTTTGTACGAAGCAACAGAACCCATAACGATATTGCTTTCCGGACAGACATTGCAGACAATATCATGGGCTGCAAGAAAATCAAGCACTGTTTTATCTTGAGCGGCACTGATGCCATGCTGAATTTCATCAAGATTTAATTTTTCAACAAAAAGCTGAACGGAACGTGCCGAGCCAAATTCACCTGCATGGGCTTTCTTCTTTATGCCAAGCTGTTCTGCCAGCCGATAGACGGGCACAAAAAAATCGAGCGAATCTTCCACTTCTGAACCGTAAATATCTATCGCCTTAAAAACGCCGGAGCGCAAAACAGGTTCAACACATTGCTGCATTTTTTCTTGGGAACAAGTTCTGCCCAAACCTAAATCCGGCCGGAACATGATACGGTCTTTAAATTGTTCCACCAGATTTTTGGTCAATGTTATGAAATTGTCAATGCCGCCACATTGGTCAACAAACTGCACGTCAATAGAGCCTTCCAGCACTTTTATGTTGTCGGCGATTGCATCCTGAATGGCCATTGCACACACCGACTCAACATCGCTATATGTTTTGATTCTAGGTTGTGTGTAGGGAATAATGATGTTGCTGCGCAAATCATCGGGGCCGTTCAGCTTGCGCGGAAAATCGGGAATATAGAATCCTGCCCATTTTACATATGCCGCATACCGCATTCCAAGATTCAAATGCGAATGGGCATCAGATTTTGGACACTGTATAAAATCTTCTGCACTTACCATTGCGTTGTGACCTCGTTTTTATAAATGCAATGTTCTGCCTCAGGCAAAACATTGCTCTATTTTTTTAACGGAGTATGAATCTTCCTGAAATTGACAGCTGAATGGTTTTAAAACAGCCACATAAAATTCTGTCGCCCTATGCCGGTTTATGGCCAAGTTGCAGCGGAGCTTTGAGCCAGGCGCTGACTTGGCACAAGTCAACACCGCACATCTGCCAAGACAGCCTGCGGATTGGCACCCGGTTGCTGTTCACAACGCACAATCTTCATTTTTTAAGCAACGATATTTCCAGTTCATCTACCAAGTGTCTGAACGTGTCGAGTGCGGCTTGCACGGGTTCAATTCGTTCCATGTCAACACCAGCTGCACGGAGACTTTCGATTGGATAACGAGAGCCGCCCGATTTGAGGAACGTAAAATAATCTTCACGCTCAGATGCACCACCCTGCGTTACGCGCTGTGCCAGTGCCAGTGACGCAGAAATTCCTGTGGCGTATTTGTACACATAAAATGCGCTATAAAAATGAGGAATGCGCAGCCCTTCAAGGTCGCTTGAGGGTTCAAAGTGCATGTCAGGGCCAAAATACATTTGCAGCAGTGAACGATAAGTGCTACGTAGCACTTCTGTGCTGAGTGGCTGGCCGTTTTCAACAAGCTCATGGGCCTTGAGTTCAAATTCCGCGAACATGGTCTGTCGGTGCAGGGTCGCTAAAATATCTGCGGCGCGGGTTGCAAGCAGATAGTTCTTCATATCCTGACTTTGGGCATTTTTGAGCAGATATTGGAACAACAGCTCTTCGTTAAAGGTTGATGCCACTTCCGCCTCAAAAATGGTGTAGTCATAGCACATGAACGGATTGTTGTGCACACTGTACCAGGAATGCATGGAATGGCCGCCTTCATGCGCCATCGTAAACACATCGCGGATGGAACTGTCTTTGTAGTTCAATAAAATATATGGGTAGCCATCGTAGCAGCCGGAAGAAAATGCGCCGCTCCGTTTGCCCTTGTTTTCGTATCGGTCAGTCCAGCCGCCCAAAAGCCCGGTGCACAGGGTGTCGGTGTAAGCCGTGCCTAACGGAGCCAATGCCTCCCGCACAATTTCAACGGCCTGTTCGTATGTATTGTTGGTTTCTACAGATTTTACCAGCGGCACGTACACATCGTAATGGCGAAGCTCTTCAACACCGAGCACAGCTTTGCGCAGACGGTAGTAACGGTGCAGGGTGTCGAGATTCTGATGGACGGCATCAATCAGATTGTGATAAACGCTTATGGGTACTTTGCTGCCATACAAGGCAGCCTCAAGAGCGGATGGATAACCACGGGCTCTGGCCACAAAAATGTCCTGCTGCACAGAACCCGCATACAGGGCCGCAAGAGTATTTGCGTGCGACTCAAACGCTGCATAAAACTTCTCGTATGCTTCTTTTCGCACGGAACGGTCTTTGTTTTCAGACAGAGTACCCCAAGTGCTGTGCGTAAGGGGAATCTGCTCGCCTTGAACGCCAACAGTGCCAAAGTCCATGTCAACATCAGTAAGAAGCGAAAAGGCTTTGTCGGCGGTCTGGCCGGATTCAGACTGCAAGGCCAAGATGCGCTCTTCTTTTTCTGAAAGCACATACGGTTTGTTATGCAGATGCTTCTGCACATAAACACGGTAGTCGGCAAAGGCGGCATCTTGAATCCATTCGGTAAGAATTTCCGTGGGAATGGAAAGCAGCTCCGGCATATAGAAGCTTTCGGCATCGGCAACTTGAGTAAATGCCATCATCACTCTGTTCACTTTTTCTTGCGCGGAACTATCACCTTGGTCTGCGGAATTAAGCAGACTGGCATAATGGTGCACTTTTTCAAGCAGGCGGTCAATCGCCTCGTCAGCTTTGAGGGCTTCCAGAAATGTTTCTTTTGACTCACCCAACCTTCCCTTGAAGGCAACCAGTTTTTGGGTAAGCTCCGGCACTTTCTGCAAATCGGCTTCCCATTCAGCATCGCTTTTGTAGAGCGCTGTCAAATCCCATTTGTGTGCGACAGGTACTTCACTTCGCACGGGAATTTCATTCTTGTTCATATTGGGGCCAGTCTATCATAATCTTTGAATTTTCGCTAGTGCAAAAGCATTAGCGGCAAGGAATTCACTTTGTTAGAGACTTGTGCCAGCAGAATCTGAAAAAACAAAGACTCAAGCCGCATTCAATTTTGCAGAATCAACACCCCCGACACATAAGCAAGGTTCCGCTCCGTAAAGCGACCTTCACCATGTGAAGCGGGGTATGTACCATTTCCGCACGAATCAAAATCTATTCTTCATTTTGAATTGACAAATTTGAATGAACGCAAAATGGCATTATGCAAGCTCCTGTGGAATCCTTGGCCACGCGGCATTTTTCAAGGTTGACAGCCACTGATATTGGCTTTAAAATGGTTCCATTATGGAACATATGACTTTGCGCGAACGATATGCTGGACTTGCAAAAGAACTGGTAAAATATTCCCATGCTTCTGGAAAAATTGATGCCTCAAATGTCTACCAAGAAGCCAATCCCGATACACGAAAATTCATGGATATGTTGGTGCAGGACAATTTGCTGCCAAACAGTCGAATCGAGGGCCGCGAACATTTTGAATCATTTTTTGACCAGGTTTGCGCCGGAAAACGCGGACTTATTTTGATGGAGCATTACGCCAACACCGACCTTCCTGCGCTGTGCTATCTGCTTGAGCATGACGGAAGCCCAAAACTCGCGGAGCTTTCAAAACGCATTGTGGCCATTGCCGGCATGAAGCTCAACGAAGACAATCCTGTGGTTCGCGCTTTTGCAGAAAGTTTTTCGCGCGTAGTGATTTATCCCACCCGCAGCCTTGACAAAAACGAAAAAAATGCGCAGTCAGAGGAAGAAGCAAAAGCCGAAGAGCAAAAAGCCCGAAAAATAAACCTGGCCGCCATGCGGGCGATGGCTGAATGCAAAAAACGCGGACAGGTCATTCTTGTGTTTCCGTCTGGAACGCGCTACCGCCCGGACAATCCAGAAACCAAACGCGGTCTGCGAGAAATCGACAGCTATCTGCGTATGTTCGACATTGTAATTTTGGTTAGCGTAAACGGCAATATTTTATTGATTCATAACGAAAACATGATTGAAGACTGGGTGAATCCAGATGTACAGATTTTTGCTTCAAGTCCCGTAATTGAATGCGAATCATTCCGTGCGGAATATCTTGCTTCACTTCCACAAGATGAAGCCGACCCCAAGCAAAAGATGATAGACCACATAATGGAACTGCTTGAAGCCCAGCACGACACATATGAAAAGCTGAGGCAAAGCAATTAGCGCACCGCCATGCCGCACCAGCCATCACGCAAATCTTCACGGAATAAAACGCTCCAGCTTTCTGTAAAAGACGGAGCGTTGTTTTTTAAGCGCTGCCTTGCCATGTCAGACATTTCTGCCGACATGGCACCGAAAGAACTTCACAACAAAACAATCTGCGGTGATAGTTTTGCGCTCATGCCTTTGCTGCCTGATTCGTGCGTTGACCTCGCCATTGTTGACCCGCCGTACAATCTTTCAAAACGTTATGCAGGTGCCACATTCTCCAGCACCACCAGAACAGCTTACGAACGCTACACGGTATCTTGGCTCAACCTGCTGCTGCCGCTTTTAAAACCCACTGCATCTTTGTACATCTGCTGTGACTGGAAAAGCAGCATAAGCATCTCGCACGTACTAACTGAATATGAAGCACAAAAAAAACTGAAATTGCAGAACCGCATTACCTGGCAACGCGAAAAAGGCCGCGGTGCACGGTCAAACTGGAAAAACAGCATGGAAGACATTTGGTTCTGCACCATTGGCGATACTTACACATTCAACTTGAATGCCGTAAAACAGCGCCGCAAAGTGATTGCACCCTACCGCGAACAAGGCCGCCCCAAGGACTGGAAGCAGACAAAAGCCGGCTGCTTCCGCGACACCTGCCCAAGCAATTTTTGGGATGATATTTCCATTCCCTTCTGGAGCATGGCAGAAAACACCGCGCATCCCACGCAAAAACCTGAAAAACTGCTGGCAAAACTGATTCTTGCTTCAAGCAATTCCGGCGACCTGGTGTTTGACCCATTCTTAGGAAGCGGCACAACATCGGTTGCAGCAAAAAAGCTGGGAAGACAATATCTGGGCATTGAACAAAGTGAACTGTACTGCACTTGGGCCGAAAAGCGCCTTGCAGATGCAGAGCACACCGCGACCATACAAGGATACACCGATGGCGTGTTCTGGGAACGAAACACCGTACCATTCCAGCATAACTAGTCAAGAGCCTTGATTCACGCGGAAAGGGTACATACCGTGCTTTTGCGCCGCAGTGTGTCGATTTTTTATTTCAAAACACGCTGATTTTCTATCAAAATTAAAAAAAGTGTGGTATCATTTGTTTATATGCTTGCAGAAATTTTTATTGAAGGTCTGATTTATGGAATTATGGTGCTGGGTTTGTTCTGCACATTCCGTGTTCTGAATTTTTGCGACATGACGGTTGACGGTTCTTTTCCGTTGGGAGCTTGCGTGCTCGCTGCCTGTCTGCTTGCAAAAATTCCAATGCCGCTTGCCCTTTGCGTTTCGTTTTTTTCTGGACTGGTGGCCGGGCTTGTTACATCAGCCATATACACACGGCTTCACATCCCAGACCTTCTTGCCGGTATCTTGACAATGACCATGTTGTATTCAATCAATCTCCGCATCATGGGAAACAAATCGAACGTTTCATTTTTGCGCATACCCACACTGTTCTCAAATATTCTCGACATAATTTATGAACACATTCCTTCAGTTGAAAATCCTGAATGGGGCATCGTGGCGTTTCTGATTTTGTTTGTGCTCATCTTAAAAATCATTCTTGATTTGTTTTTTCATACCGACATGGGCTTGACCATGGGAGCGCTCGGCTCAAATCCTCAGCTTGTTGTTTCGCAAGGAGTGAACCCAACTGCACTCCGCACCATCGGCATTTGTTTTGGAAACGGCCTTGCGGCACTGGCCGGTGCATTTGCCGCAATGTACAACGGCTTTGCAGATGTCGGCATGGGAACAGGCATTGTGGTAAGCGGGCTTGCTTCACTAATGCTTGGCGAGTTTGTGATTCACTCCAACAAAATCGGATTTCAGACTTTACGTGTATTGATTGGTTCATGCATGTATCGGGCGCTTATGATTTTGGCACGGACATACGGACATCTCATCAGGTTAACACCGAACGATTTAAAACTTGTGACTGGCATTTTGATTATCCTGTGCTTAATTGTAAGTCGGTTTAAACTTTCAGAAAAATTGCATGTTACAACAAAAAAGCAGCCTTATTCCTCCTCCAAAACAAAAACCAAACAGGAGCTATAAAATCTTACTTTAGGCGCAAACTGCCTGTGCGCCAAGGAGTGCCACCATGATGCAACTGCATGATATATGCGTAACTTTTAATCCCAATACACCAGATGAAAATCATGCGCTAAAGCATATCAACATGCACATAACGGCAGGAGATTTTATTACCGTTATCGGTTCAAATGGAGCTGGAAAATCAACGCTGTACAATGTGATCGCCGGAACAATCGCACCTTCGCATGGAACTATCACACTTGAGACGGCACAAGGAAACAAAGACATAACCCATCAAAAAGAATACCGCCGGGCCGTTTACATTGGGCGCATTTTTCAAAATCCTTTGCTTGGCACCGCCGGAAAAATGTCACTCGAAGACAACATGGTGATTGCTTCAAAAAAGGGTTTCAAAGGATTAAAAATCAGCTTGAACAATAAACTCCGCGAACATTTTAGAGAACAACTCGCCGTGCTAAACATGGGGCTTGAAAACCGCCTGCGTGACAACGTTGAGCAATTTTCGGGAGGCCAACGGCAGGCTCTCACATTGCTGATGGCAGTCATGTCTAAACCTGCGCTGCTTCTGCTCGATGAACATACGGCCGCTCTTGACCCCACAAATGCCACAATCATCATGGAGCTGACCAAAAAATTTGCGCACGACTACAATCTTACCGTTATGATGGTGACGCACAACATGGATCACGCCCTCGAATACGGAAATCGCCTGCTCATGATGGACGGCGGTGAAATTATAATGGACATTGGGGCTCAAGAAAAGAAACATCTCACCATGGACATTATTGTAGAAAAATTCCGCAGCATAAAAAACAAGTCTTTAAACAATGACCGGCTGCTGTTGCAGACGATGTAAGTTTTTCAAGAAAAAGGACTTTGTATTTTTTTTATTCGTATGGCAGAACCGACCAGAATAGTGCGCTCTTGTTGGGTAGGTTCCAGCCGAAGTGTCAATTCAGCTTCTCCATTTTTTTTGTGAACGAGAAGTGGCAGACCTACAAGCGGGGCAGCTCCACCTTCAAGCTCGACTTCCAGCAGGTTTTTGTCTTGTACTGCGCTTTCTACAAGATGCAGCTTTCCACTGTAATCCATGCCGAATGCTTCGCAGTTTTCTACTCGTATGCTGTATTCCGTAAGCTGCGATGCGTTTAAAATAACACGGCGTTCAATGCAGTCATACAAGGCTTCGCGCTGATTGACACCAATAACCATAGCAGCAACCGTTTTTTTTAGCTCGGCAATAATTACATCTGCGGAAGTGGTCTCTGGTTTTTTACAAGCCGAAGCATCCAGAATACATTTGTTCGGTTCAACATGGAGCTGCGCAAACGGTGGCACGGCTTGCGCAGTTGTCGCGGTTTTTACAGCTCCAATAAAATCGAGCCCGCTTTTTGCTATCACAGATTGTGCTTCATCATCGTCAGTAAAATTGAGCAGAAAAATTCCAGGAGCCAGGGTTTGAATTATGTACGGAGCAAGCGCAGGATTTTTTTCTGCAAGCAGCTGATTTTCTTTATTCACTTTTAGAACATAGCCCTTGTACAATGTTGCGGAGCTGTACGAGCTGTACCATTCTTCAATAGAAATGCGCACATTTTGTGGCACACCGTGCATGCAATACCGCTCAAGACGCGCAACAATCTGGCCAGGAAGAAGACCCAAGTTAAACGCGCGCATAACAGAATGACGGTTCACTTCAAACTGAACGGCGGTATCATGGCAGACTGGCGCAAGAAACGGAACAAGCTGCAACAACTGTGCCAACGATAAACCCGGCAAAATCGTTACAGAAAATCCTGAGCCAATGTCAAGCAGCGCCGATGATGTTTCGCAAACGACCGAATTTTGCAAAAATAAAGGGTTGCATTTTAAAACAGATTTTCCGTTTGTGTCACGGCCAGTCACCATAAGAAGTCCAAACATGCAAGCTGAATCTATCATGCTGTCCATGATTCCGCTGTCTCCAGTGGAGGTTTCCTTTTTTTGCGCATCAGCGAGTAATTTTGCAAAGCGCCCGCTTTTTGTCAACGATTCAGAATCACATTCACGAGTCAAAAACGAAAACTGAAGCACGACATTTTTTGAAAATTCACGATCCTGCAAAGAAGTGCATGTTTTTAAAAACAGCTTGGCATTTTGTTGCAGTACAGTTCGTGAAAAATGTCCGCATGATGCCGCAACTAAATACGCATATTGTTCAGCTTCAGGCAAAGCCGAAAACGATGCGAGCCGCTGCCAATCAAGTGCGATTCCTCGTCCATCATCATGAACCAATAGCAAATTGCAAAGTGCCGTGTGGAGCTGTGGCACCAGCCGTTGTACCAGTTTTTCATCATATATGCTTGAGAGTTCCGCAAGCACCTTTTTTTTCAGTGAGCCATCAGCCTTGCACATATCGGGATGGTCGAGCACAAACGCAAGATATATCGCAATAAGATTGGGGCCAATATATACGGTGTCAGTATTATAGCGTTCGGAAAAAACTGGTGCCGTAAACAAAACAGAAGCGTCTGCATATGGCGCAATGTCATCTTCAAAAATCGGATTCACGTCGATAGCAATTTGAGAACCCGTTCCGTCAGGATGGCGGTACAGAATCAGTCGTTCCTCTAAATTTACAACATGCGTATACAGGTCGGCAAAAGTGAATGTATCAGAAAAAAATGCTGAAAGAGTTTCCTGCGTAGGATGTGAAAGCAACTTTACCGCTGCAATAATTTTGCAGTCAATTTCGGTGAGCAAAGAAATCAAGGCGGCTTTGTTTTTTGACGCACACAAAAAACTGCTCAATGACTCAACGAGCTGCTGTTTGTTGTACGGCGTTTTTATTTTGCCAAGATACAAATGCATGACATTAAAAAAACGTTCGTCAGGCAATGTGGCTATAGCTTCGCGCCACTTCAATATGCGCTCGGTTTTTGGTGTAATGGTCATGCGGGCGCATCCTCTGCCATTGCTGTTTTGCAAGGCAAAATTTCGGAACTCGCGGCAAGCTCATCAAAACTGTGTTCGTTTGCATAACGAATGATTCGGTAGGAATAGCCTTGTTCCGCTAAAAATTTTTGTCGATTTGAGCCAAAATCTTCTTCCACTGTATTACGTGTGATAAGTGTAAAAAATCTGGATGTTCGTTCTTTTGGTCGAAGGATACGTCCGAGCCGTTGTGCTTCTTCCTGCCGAGAACCGAACGTTCCGCTTACTTGAATGGCCATGCTTGCATCAGGCAAATCAATCGCAAAATTTGCAACCTTGCTCACAACCAAAACATTAATTGCTCCAGTCCTGAACCGCTGATACAAAACATCGCGTTCGCTGTTCGGCGTTTTTCCCGTGATAATAGGTGCGTTCAATAGCGTTGCCAGACGTTGCAACTGGGAAAGATATTGGCCTATCACCAATATTTTTTCATCGGAGAATTTTGAAACAAGCTCGCACACGATTTTTTCTTTGACCAGATTTTCACTTGCCAGTTTGTGTTTTTGGCGTGGAGCTGCAACCGCATATTCAATGGCATGAGCAGCGTCCATGTCAAGACGTACTTCCACACATTCCGCAGAAGCTATCCAACCAGCATGTTCAAGCTCTTTCCACGGCACATCGTAGCGCTTGGGCCCAACCAAAGAAAACACATGACCTTCGCAGCCGTCCTCACGAACCAAAGTTGCCGTAAGTCCAACGCGCCGCACTGCCTGCAATTCCGCCGCAACCCGAAACACAGGGGCTGGCAACATATGCACTTCATCATAAATGACCAGACCCCACTGCTTCTTTCTGAATAACGAAAAATGAGGATACGGACCGGTTTTGTCAGGGCGCCAAGTCAGAATCTGGTATGTTGCGATTGTTACAGGTGTAATCGTTTTTGATTCGCCAGTATACTCGGCAATTTGGTCACTTGTCAGGGTGGTTTTGTCGATGAGCTCTTCAATCCACTGATGCACGGCAGAAATGTTTGTAGTTACAATCAACGTGTTTGTCTGTAATTGCGCCATGATGTACATGCCCACGATTGTTTTTCCCGCTCCACATGGAAGAACAATCGTACCAAATCCTGTGCCGGGGCCACGGTCTCCAATGAGCGCATGGGCAGCTTCCTGCTGATAGCTCCTTACAGAAAATTCACGTCCAGAAAGCGTTGAACTTCGCAACGAAAAAGCAAGCGGCTCGCCATCTGCCAGCGGAACATCATCTTTTACGGGCCAACCGATTTTTAAAAGATTCTGCTTGATGGTGCCACGGTCAACCAAACGCACAAGAAAGCAGCATTTTTTTTCGGTATCCGTTATAGATTCGTCTGACTCACACTCTTGAGGAACAAGCTGCTTGCACACAATTGGATTTGAAAGAATTTCCTTGTAAACAGTTTGTGCATTGCAGACCAAGTACAAAAATTCTTCATCATCTTTGCGTGGAGCAGGAATGAGCCGCAGCATTCCAAAGCGTTTTGCCGTTTCGTGCACCCACATTACCACAGACTGAGGAATATCATAACGCGAAAATTCTTCCAGGACCGCAACAGCCCGTTCACTTGAAAATCCAGCGCTGCTTGCATTCCACAAGGAAAGCGGAGTGAGCCGATATGTGTGCAGATGTTCGGGAGAACGTTCAAGTTCAGCAAATGGAACAAGTGCCCTGCGGCATGATTCTGCACGAGGCGCATGCACATCAAGAAGAAGCGTTCTATCTGACTGAACAATCAACGGGTTATCGCTTTTTATCATAACGAATCAGTATACCATAAACAGAATTTTCATTCAACGAAACAAGCCGTGCTATCAACAACAAGCGATAAAGTAGTCACTGTAAACGGACTGCTAATTTTTGCTGTGTTGATTGGCCGTCCGTTCGGTACGGGAGGCCATGAGGCAACTCGTAAATTAGACCACCTTGGATAACACAGCAATCCAAGGTGGTCTTTTTTTTTGAGGTGCGAAAAATGAACGAATTGAAGGACATTGTGAACAGGCTGAACGGATTCGGAGGCGAACGCGCATACGTTGTTGTGAGCGCGTCCGTGAGGAATGGCGAGTGGACACTGGTTGTGCGTGGAGAGCCGCAGGCCGAGCAGACGGAACAAGGGGGCGCAAAATGCGAGTAACCAACAAACTGCACCTTCCCGCCGCGTTCGTACAGGCGGTGAGCGTGGAGAGGCACAACAAGCCGGGGCAGTATTCGGCCACGACCCTTAACAAGGGTGTGAAAGAGATTATCCTGCAAGAGCGCCATTGGGAAGAGTTCGAGGTTGACGCGGCGGACAATGTGTGGGCGGTTTTCGGAACGGCCGTCCACGCGGTATTGGAGAAGCACAACGACGGCAACTTCCATGAGGAAAGGTTCGACATCGCCGTTGGAAACAGCCGCGTGACGGGCGTTGTGGACAGCTACGACATGGAGCGCGGAACAATCGCCGACTGGAAGACGGCGAGCGTGTACAAGGTGATGAAAGGCGAATTCGCGGAATGGCAAAGGCAAAAACAGAATTTGCTTGCACACCGATGGCACAGCTATTCGGTAAGCGCGAATTCAATAACTGGAGCGATAACTTGCACTTGGGTGCGCAGTTTTAAAAAATCAATTTCGCTTGGAGATTTGATGTAATACTTCATCACTGTCTGATGATTGGCAGCGGTGTAGCTCGCACTCATATCTGAAATGATAAGTCCAAAAGATTCAATGCAATCGTGAAGTTGCGCAAGGTCAACAGCTTCATCCTCAAAAACAACTAGAAGCGTTTTATTTTTTGCCGCTGGAAAGAATCGTTCTTCAACTTTTTCCAGAAACACAAGCAGGAGCAAAACAACAATCAGCACAACAACAGTCTGAATGTACATCCCCGCACCAATGGCAATCCCCAATGCCGAAGCCGTCCAGACGATGGCGGCAGATGTAAGCCCTCTGATGTTCATGCCTTGCCGCAAAATTGTGCCGCCACCCAAAAAGCCAATACCGCTTACAACACCGGCAACAATGCGCGTGGGGTCGCCACCAGGAAAACCTTTTGCCACATCCATTTCCGCCATATAATACGAAAGAATCGAAAGCAACGTTGACGAAACGGAAATTAAAATGAGAGTTCGCATGCCCATAACCTGATTGCGGTGTTTGCGTTCAATGCCCAACACAAACCCGCATATTATGCTCGCTCCCAGTTTTACAAGGCAGTCTATAACAAATGATAGTTCCATTATCGCACTCCTACACTTAGTTTAGAATTTTAAACGCCCGCCAAACATGCCGCCTGTTTTTGCGCCAGGCTTTATCCAGCCTATCGTTTTTTTTGCAGAAGCTTTTGTTTTTGGCGCCATCATCGCATCAAGATGACTTGTAAGCCACCGCGCAAGTTCTGCATCTTCTATGCTTTTATCGCAACGAACCAAAACGATGTTTACAAACGAACTTTCAAAATAAACAGCGGCAATATTTTCTGCAAACGAAGCAAACGCTGATGTTGCGGCAGCAATCACTGGGGAGGCTATTCCATTTACACCGTTCCGCAATGATGGAACACGCAAGGCATCTGCCACGGAAGGTGAATCGCGCAATAAAAAAACCAATATGCCTGGATTGCCTTCGTTGTTGAGTTTTTCAAACCGGACAAGAACTTCAAGAGTCAGATGCTGAAATCCCACAATCAGCTCATCGGCCACTCGGGAACATTCTTCCGCATCAAGCAAACCTTGCGACTGAGCGAGCCAATCTTCGTCAAAATACAGAACGGCTTCATCCATTCTTTCAAAAAAATTCTCTGTCTGCAAAATCAGCGTACGTGCAGAAATAGGAGAAACTTTGCTCCACCCGATAGTACAAATTCCAGTGGCGGCTTCTTTTGCTTTGAGTTCTTCTTCAAGCAGAGCCGCCGCCCGTTTCTCTGCGATTGTTTTCTTTATGTAATCATCGGCAGGAAGTTCTTCAACTGTTATGATTACATTGCGGGCACCCTTAACAACAGCATCAGCAAAACGCTCGCCAGCTGGCATTTCTTTTCCAGCAATCAGCATTGTTTTTCCCATGCCCCAAGTATAACACACAAAAATGGCTTTGCAAACAACTTGCAAACTTGATATACTGCTTTTATGAAAATTTGGCTGAAATATCTTCTTGGCATTGCACTTGGAATTATTGCTGCATTTCTGATTCCTGCCGAAAGCGCACAGGCGATTTCTCTGCTTGATTTTATAGTTGACATTGTGCTGCGTTTTGGACGCTACATGCTGCTTCCGCTTATGTTTTTTTCTGTTGCAACGGCATTTTTTACATTGCAAGAAGAGCATCTGCTTTTAAAAACCTCGGTGTGGACATTCAGCGTGATTGTGATTTCTTCTCTGGCGCTCGCGGTGCTCGGACTTGTCTCGGCTCTCATCATTCATCTGCCGCGCATTCCTATCACGATTGAAAAAATCAATGACATTCCAACTCTGGGTGTGCGTCCAATGCTGTCTATGCTTTTTCCATATTCGGGATTTTCCGCGCTCCTTGAAGGTGCCTATCTTTTGCCATGCTTTGTGTTTGCAGGATTGGCCGGTGCCGGTGCTGCCAGCGACAAAGTAGCTTCACGCCCCGCAATCACACTGTTCGACTCCCTAAGCAAAGTCTGTTACATTGTGATGAGTTTTTTTATAGAACTGCTCGCAGTTGGCATGGTTGCGCTCATGTGCCGATGGACAATCAATTTTATCGTGGCGTTCAAAGCCGGCGTGTATTTACAGCTAATCATTATGCTTGCCGTCAATTTGATTCTGGTTGCGTTTGTGTTCTATCCGCTGGTTCTGTATCTTTTGTGCCATGACCAACATCCGTACCGAGTGCTGTACGCTTCGTTTTGTACATTTCTTGCAGGATTTTTTAGCGGAGATACGAATCTCACACTGGTGATTGCAATGCGCCATGGCAAAGAAAGCCTGGGAATCCGTCGCAGAATAAATGCAGTAACGTTTCCGCTGTTTTCAATTTTTGCGCGCGGTGGAGCGGCACTTGTTGAAACCATCTGCTTTATTTTGATTTTGCGCTCATATTCAAAATTGGGCATCTCCGTTTCCGACACGCTTTGGATTCTGATTATTTCGTTTGCAATATCGTTTATTTTGGGGCAGCTTCCATTTGGCGGGCCGTTCGTGGCAATCATTGCGATGTGCACAATGTATGGGCGTGGTTTTGAATCAGGCTACCTGCTTTTAAAAGACGCAGCTCCCATCCTCTGTGCATTTGCCGCCGGACTAGACGCGCTTACCGCCGTATTCGGAAGCTACATTGTTGCGGTAAAAACGCGCACAATCGAGCATATCGAACTACGCAAATTCATCTAACATACTCATCAAAAGAAACTGATTGTTGCTGGCAACGCTCCGTAGGCTTCAATCTTCTGAGAAAGATTCTTGCTTGCCTGAATGGAACCATCGTTGGCGATAAAAACAGCTCCCAACTGCCTGTCATACACACCGCCAAATGGTTCGGGGTTTGTAAAAATCGGAAGCCGTGAATAGGCTTCTGGCCCCAGCAAAAAGGCAATGGTACTGAGCGCATCAGCATCAAGTGAACTGCGCCATACGACAGTGGCACTTGCGACTGAGCTTTCTGCAGGAAACCCTGTCCGCGGATTCAAAATATGATGGTAACGGATTCCATTCTGCACAAAAAAACGTTCGTATGCGCCACTGGTAACAACCGTTGTATTTGGTGCGGCATGAATCACGGCGGCGGGTTCAGATTCAGGTAGCTCAGGATTTTTTATACCGATGTTCCAAACAGAGTTGTTGGGCTTTTTTCCGAATGCATAAACATTGCCACCCAAATTTATGATTGCCGCCTTGACCTGCTGCTCACCAAGAATGCGGGCCATTTCATCGGCAGCATAACCTTTAACGATTGCGCCCAAATCAAGTGCCATGCCAGTCTGGTGCAAAAACACCGAATTGCCGTCTGAAGCAGAAATGGAAACCTTGCACCAATCAATCAAAGGAAGCACAGACCGCAATTCCGCAGAAGAAGGAACATGCGGATTTTCTGAATTGATGTTCCACAGCGAAACCAACGGGCCCACCGTAGGGTCAAACAAGCCGCCGGAAAGTTCCGCGTAAAAAAGCGCAACGCTTATTACATAAAAAACATCGTTGTGCACAAAAACCGGCCGAACGCCAGCGGCGCGATTTATAGCGCTTATGTCTGAATCATCGCGGTGCACGCTGAACCGTTGTTCAATTTCTTCCAAACGGGAAAACAGGATATCATACAGAGCGGGTGTTCCATCAGTGTATGCATTGATTGAACAGACGGTGCCCAAAACAGTTTGTGTTCGTGCGGATTCTTTTTTGTCGCAGGAAGCGCAAAGCACGGCACAAAATAGACACAGCGCACAAAAAAAATAATTTAGCCTGTACACAACACTGTGCGGCGGCTCAAAAAAAATTCGTTTGCCCATCATTCATCTTCCTGCACAGACATGCCAGCGGCAGCAAGAGCCGCATCGCATGCACGGTAATATTTGTAATAAAGCCACCTTTTGACCCCTCTTAGTTCCTGCGTAAAATACGGGAACGGCACCAACGGGTCGGCGGCAGTTTTTTTGATATTGTAGCTCCCGTTGATACGCCATTTGTTCAGCAGACCGATACTGATGGCGCACGCAGGACAGTTAAACGAGCACCGAACGCATAACGCACATTTCATGCCAAATTTGAACGAGGTGCCAGTGTACGTTATGTTGTCATAAGGGCAGCTTTCAACGCACTTCATGCATCTGACACATTTTTTCAAATCAACACGCATGGCAGGACCTTGCAGTTGCGCATACAGCCATTCAACACGGATAAAAGGAACGAACCAGCCTTTGAATGGATTGGTGTGTACATTTTCTGTTTTGCCGTTTTGGATCTCGGCGGCATTCAGGCGCACCATTGCTTTTGCGTACAGCCATTCGCTTTTGACCATCTCGGGCGTATGGCGAAAAATCATGTTGTACGGCATAACGTAATGGCGCTCCAGCAAAAACCGAAATCCTTTTTTTTCAAGAATTCTTATCATCTTCTGTGATGAATATCTGTTGAATGAAAGACCTTCGCCGCTCGATTTAAAAATAAACGCGGCAGTTTTTTTAGCGCCGCTTCTTGGAAGTGAGCGGCAGAAATCAACCATAATTTTTGGAGCGTTAAAACCGTGCACGGGGTAGCCAAAACCCACAAGCTCATAGTCATGCGGATTAGGAATTTCAGGATGGCTTTGTAGATGCTGCACATCAAAAATTCTTACTTCGTACAAATCAAGCGCGGCCTGATACTGCTCAGCAATGAGCCTCGTGTTTCCTGTTCCCGAAAATACATAAAGAATTGCTTTCATGGGCACCTACAATTTTTTTGCCTCAACGAGCATGTCGTCATCTTCATGCTCATCAACAGGATATACATTGTTTTCTTCTGATTTTGAATGTGTGTCGTACCACAACTGTGCATAAAATGGAATATGCGCCGCCACTTTGTCAAAAGCCCAAGGAACCGCCTCGCAGCAAATCGGGCACCAAAACCCTGCCTTTAGAATTGTAAACGGCGTTGAAGCAAATTCGTGACCGTTGTGGCACTTCCACCGCAAGGGGCTGTGCAAATCGCCGCGGGTCATTGTCTGCGAAAGCACAGAACCGCCGCGGAACTGCGCAGCCTGCTGCATGTCGGACAAATCCAAATCAGAATCTGCTTTTGTTTCGTCATAACCGTGGCTCAATTTATACCGTTGCGCCTTGGATTCATCTTTTAAATCAGAATAGCTGACGGAACCTTCCGGAGTTTGACCCTTTGCAAGCACGGGAAATTTGTCCCAAGTCTTTGGCACTGCTTCAAATGCCTTTCTGCCGCCCCAAAACGCATTGAGCCGCCCGGTCTTGTTTAGGCGTACCCAATTCATGGGGGCGTTGCTGTTTTTTAAAAGCCGTTCAATAGCAAAACGCCGAATCAATTTTGCAGGAACAATGGCCCCCAATTTGTAATACCACAAAGATTTTTCCATACGCTTCCAGTAGTCGGCAGAACTTTCGGTACGGTAATGAAGCCAGCTGTCCAGCACGTGGGAATCGGTGTACCACACACCGTGAAAATTGCGCGGAATATTCCAGTACGGCTCAAAGAATTTTTCAGCGGTGGCACCCATAAGACCAAAGCCAGAATTAAATGTTTCATAGCCTGTTTCGCGGCACGGTGCGCCACCGCCAATGTTGTAGTCGTTTTTCCAAAAACCGTTCAGTTTTCCTTCAATATCATAATCCACCAGATGTTCAATCATCAAGCCACTGTCTCGATCGGTAATCCATTCAAGCGGAGAATTCCAGCAAGTATGAAACATGAGGCCATCGTTCATGTTGTTTGCCAAAAAATATTTGTGATAGACTGCGGTCTGACGAAGCACCACCCAATGCGGAAGTCCGCTTTCGAGCACGGCGCGTTCCCCCTTCACTTTTGCGGCAGAATAATAATCGTAAGCGCTAGGAAGCAGCGGATCTCCCATGCGGCACCACGGATGATGGTAGTCGCGATTTCCGTATACGGCTACCGTTGAAATATGCACCAGTTTGATTGATTCAGCGCGGCCGGAATTTTTTATGGCTTCGACAATGTTTTTTGTGCCCGTATAGTTTGTGTCAAACGTGTTCTGCGGGTTGTGGTCAGCCTTTGGAGGAATGACAGCTCCGCAGTGAATAACATAGTCGGCACCCGTTACAAGCCGTTCCACATCAGCATAATTTTTGAGGTTCCCCTGAACCAACGTAATTCGATTTTTTCCGCGCCGCAGCAGCGATTTAAAAAAGCTCCGTAATTTTTTTACATTGCGTACAAGAAGCCGAAGCTCATAACCGTTTGCTGAATCAAGAAGATGGGCAACCACTTCGCCACCCATGGCTCCTGAAGAGCCTGTCACAGCGACAACCGTTCGTTTTTTTTGTTCCTGCATAGTTGAACCAGTATAGCAGGAATACGCTGAAAAAAAAAGTGCGAAATGCCTTGACAAAAACCTATTATTCCGCTATGTATTTATCACAATCAAAACGGAACTGTAAAAAGAACAGTCTGTTCCTTTCACAAAGTTGCGGTGCAACTTGAATTCCGCAAGCAACCATGTGCGGCATATGTGCCGCGTTTTATGAAGGAGTGTTTTATGGCAGCAATCACTGACACCTCAAAATGGGGATTTGAAACAAAGCAACTTCACATTGGACAGGAAACGCCTGACCCGGTAACTGATTCACGCGCTGTTCCCATCTATCAAACTACTTCCTACGTGTTCAAAAATTCAGAACATGCAGCCGCACGGTTCAGCTTGCAGGACGCGGGCAACATTTACGGACGCTTAACAAATTCCACGCAGGACGTGTTTGAAAAACGAATTGCGGCCCTTGAAGGTGGAATCGCAGCTCTCGCGGTTGCCTCTGGCGCAGCGGCAGTCACTTACACAATCGAAAACCTCGCGGAAGGCGGCGGCCACATTGTGAGTGCAAAAACCATTTATGGCGGCACATACAACCTGCTAGCACACACGCTTGCCAAATACGGAATTACCACATCATTTGTTGACATCCATAATCTTGATGAAGTAAAAAAAGCAATCAAGCCGGAAACCAAGGCAATCTACACAGAAACGCTGGGCAATCCAAACAGCGATGTTCCAGACATTGATGCACTTGCGCAGCTTGCACATGAGAACAACATTCCGCTGGTGGTAGATGCAACGTTTTCAACGCCGTTCCTGTTCAGACCGATTGAACATGGTGCCGACATCGTTATTCATTCTGCAACAAAATTTATTGGCGGACACGGCACAACATTGGGTGGCGTAATTGTTGACAGCGGCAAGTTTGATTGGGCCAGGAGCGGTCGATTCGCTTCGCTGGTTGACCCGAACCCAAGCTATCACGGCATTTCATTTGTAAAAGCAGTTGGAGCCGCGGCCTTTGTCACCAAGATTCGGGCCATTTTGCTCCGCGACACAGGCGCTGCAATTTCCCCATTCAATGCATTCCTCTTGCTGCAGGGACTTGAAACGCTTTCTCTCCGCGTGGAACGCCATGCTGAAAACACCAAGAAAGTATTGGCATATCTGCAAAAGAGTCCATATGTTGAACACATAAACCATCCGGCCCTCGAAAACCATCCTGACCACGCCCTGTACCAAAAATACTATCCCAACGGCGGGGGCTCTATTTTCACGTTTGAAATAAAAGGCGGTGCAAAAGAAGCACAGCAGTTTATTGACCGACTGCAAATCTTTTCGCTGCTTGCAAACGTTGCAGATGTAAAATCGCTGGTGATTCACCCGGCAAGCACTACCCATTCTCAACTGAATGAAGAAGAACTGCTTGACCAAGGAATCAAACCCAACACAATCCGAATCTCAGTCGGAACGGAAACAGCGGAAGACATCATTGCAGACCTTGACCAAGCGTTCAAGGGTTGAACCGTTCAAACTATTTAACCTTCAATCCGCACAGAACGCAGAAATGCAACCAAGTTTTTCATAAACAGAATCTGCGGCCTGACAAAACAGCCATGCCGCGCCGAGCGATACATAAAATATTTGTGGGCAGCGTTGATAACCTAGTGCACTTTTATCGGCGCTGCCCTTTTTCAAAACAATACCGGCCCAAACTTTATCCTTTGCACTTGCCATTCACATAAAATTATATATATAACCAATAGAAGCAGTGGTATTTTTTTGGAAAAACCTGTATAATAAAATCATGGCAGATGAAACCAGCAAAGACAATTTTGAAGAACAGCTGTTCGCGCTACTTGAAACAAGAAAAGATCAGCTCGACATAACCGAACTGCCCAAGGCGCAAGACGAATACCGTCTGCACCTTTCGTGTGTGCGGAATATTATCGAAGCGCTCAAAAACAAATCGCTCATTATCTCAGACCCATACAAAAAAGAAAAAAAGATTTCCAAAATCGAATGTCCAGACAACACAGCGTTTACAGAAAACGAGCGAGCAAAAGTGCTGGGCCTCCGTATAAGCGATTACGAAAGCATGGTCGATTTTGTCTGCAACTATATGAAATTTTCAGTAGACCAGCTTCCAATGGAAAAAGTTCATCAGCTGGCAAATCTGAATGACACATTCATCTGGAACAATCTGTCTACAGGCTCAAACAAGCCCAACACAAAAGCGCTCGCCACGGTCTTGAACGAAGCCAAAAGCGGTGCGCAGCAGATTACGCTCGGCTTGATAAACGACAGCATTTCAAAAGCAGCCGAATCAATTCAAAACATTACAGCCACGCTCAAAACCCTCACGGAGTTCCAAAAACAGCTGTACAAGGCCGACATCAGAAAACAGGTGCTTGCAAATCCACAATTCAACCGAGCAAAAGCATATCAGTCTGCGGCGGATATGCAGGCTGAAATCAAACGGCTCTACACCAATGTGATGGGAAAACGCGCGTTCGTTCCTGAGCTTGTAACGGAGCTTGTAGCTGAAGAAGTTGGCCCAGACAAACAGCGAAACCGCGACCGTCTTGTTGCCATGCTCAGCGTTGCCAAAAAAAAGACACGCAAAAAAGAAGATGCCATGAATACGCATGAAGTGCTTATGAACGCGGTGCGCAGTCTTGGCGGATTTTCTGACCAATACACGGTCGTGATAGAAAAATTCATACAGAACCACGATGTAATTGAAACCGAACACAACACAGCAGGCAGAAAGTTCATAAAATTCATTCGTAAAATATTTGGACTTTCAGAACCCAGCGTTGAATACGAAATTATGATTACCGAGTCCGGAAAAGAAACTCCACGGCGTGAACGCATTCGCTACAACGAATTTATGGTTGAATTGAACAAACGCGCCAAATTTTATGCTTCGTTCAACGCAAAACAATCTTCAGGGTACAGCCGCCTAAATGCAATGCAGGACGAAGGCATTATTGAATTTATAAACAAGCACGTTTCAGAAAACACAAAACTTTTTTCGTTGCTAGCCGGCCTTGACGACTTTTTTAAAAATTCGGTTTCTGCCATGAACCGCTCAAAAATCAAAGGCATAAAGATGGAACTGTCTGCGCTTAAAAACAACTTCATCAGGGTAAACCAGTACCGCGCAGAATATACGGCCTATGTTGAAGAAAAAGCTCAGCTCAAAAAATTGGGGATTTCAGATGATGTATAAACACGCTTTACTTGGTGCATTGTGCAGCCTGTTTGCGGCCTCTGTATGCGCTCAACCTATATCAAATGCTGATGAATCAAACACCGCCGTTCCTGCATCAGACGACCAGCGCGAAATCACTATCATTGAAGCTGATTTTCCGTACAATCTTGACCCATACACGGCAAATTATTCTTCGGAAGCGCAGATTCTGATTGGGCTGTATGAAGGGCTGTTTTCGTATGACCCTGCCACACTTGACCCAATCCCTGCGCTGTGCACAAGCTACAAGATTTCCCGCGACAAAAAACGCTGGACATTTACGCTCCGCACTGACGCCACATTCAGCGACGGCGAACCGATTACCGCGCAGACATTCCGCGATTCATGGCTCACGCTGCTGAGTACGCCAGAAGCCTCGTTCGCATCGCTGCTAGACTGCATTGAAGGAGCCGCAGCATTTCGTGCAGGAACTGCTTCCGCAGATGATGTGCGCATTACCGTGCGCAATGACCACACACTGGTGGTTCATCTTGCAGAACCAGCCGAGCATCTTTCAAAAATCCTGTGCCACTATGCATTTGCCGCAATCAGCAAAAACGAACATGTATACAGCGGCGCTTTTGTGTTGAAATCCTACAAAGACAAGCTGATGACGCTTGAAAAAAACCAAAAATACTACGATGCAAAAAATGTACGTATTCCGTCAATCAAGATTATGCTGAGCGCTGACATTGCTGAAAATGCCCACGCATACAACACAGGCGAGGCTGATTGGGTGGCGGGAGCCGTTGATTCCACAAAAATCTTGAACCCAGACTCCATCCATATTTCTGCGGAATTCGGTACGCACTACCTGTTTTTCAAAGGACAGAATGAACCTTGGAACAATCCTGATTTTCGGCGGGCCCTGCTTGAAGCAATTCCATATGACAACCTGCGCAAAGGCTATTTTGTTCCCGCAACCACGCTGGTGTACCCTCTCAACGGCTATCCCACAGTGCAAGGCATTACAGAATATGACCCCGAAGACGCAGTTGAATTGATGAATGCCGCCAGAGACAAAGCCAATGTTCCGCGCAACAAAAAAATTCCGCTCGTGTTTGCCATCACCGACAACGAATACATGCGCACCTGGGCTGAATTGCTCAAAACGGCATGGGAGCCGCTCGGTGTCGAGCTTACAGTACAGATAACGCCAATGGAACGCTACAATGCTTCCATCTCCGGCTGGAATGCAGATTTATTTTCATATTCATGGATTGGCGATTTTGCAGATCCGCTGGCGTTTTTGGAACTGTTCCGAGGTGGCTCTTCCCTGAATATTTCAAGCTTTAACGATGCCACATATAACCAGCTCCTGGTTGAAGCAGCCCGAGCAGAAAACACGAATGAACGCTACAAACTACTTGCCCAGGCCGAACAATTGCTGCTCGACAAAGGCATGATAATTCCGATAACACACCCCATAAGCTTGCATGTAATTGATTTGAATATGGTTGGCGGCTGGCAGATAAACGCCCTTGATTTGCATCCGCTCAAATATCTGTACATCAAACAGACATGTTCACAGCTACCAAACCTAGTTTACCTGCGATAACACAGATACAAGGTTTACCGCAATACATCCGGCACGGCCTGTTTTATAAAAAGTGCGCTGCTCCCAGGCAACATACAAAGTATTTCCTGCAACCGCGCATTCACCATAGCAGTACCCGGCCGGAAGCAACGGCAGCCTGAATGCGACAAGTTTTTCAGTGGTGTCAGTGCGGCGCTGCACATAGGTGGTGCCATCCGCAAACACGGCGAGAGTGTAGCCTGCGTATTGTGTTTGGCAGGCAAAGGCATTCACCGGAACATCGCCGTTCCCTTCTTGATAATAATACACAGGGCTTGTGCCTGAAGTATCGCGCCACTGTATGTAAAACGGAAATGATGCGGGAATACTTTTAAGCAGTTTTTTGAGCGGTTTAGGCGCTTCATAAAACAGATGCGGCATATTCAGGTTTAGCCAGTCACGTTCCGTGGAAGGCGTGAACGTAAACACGTCTGCAGAAAGCGCAGGAGAAAGCTCCGTAAGCGCCACAATCGGTTCCCACAAAAAATATGAAAATATCACTTCATCTGGAAGTATACGTTTGGTGGAACATGCCCATGTCTTGCCGTTCCATACAAACCCCGTCACCTGCTCTTCACTTCCCAGCTGAAGGTTTGCATACGAAACAAGCGGAAAGCTGATTTTTGACCGCGGATTGAATTCCATCAAAAATGGGCGGGCATTTGAAGCAGGAGCCAACACATCCTTGTAAAAAAATGTGCTGCGGTAAAGATAAAAAACTGGCACATCATCACTGAACACAAGGCCTTCCGCGCTGTTGTCTGAAAAGATGGAAACATCTGGATACAAAGTCGCGCCAGTCTGCGTACATTCGAGCACGCCAGCATGATTCACCACCGCGTATGCATTCTGCCCGCCAGGAACAGACCCCGCCGAAGAAATACGAATGGCTTCTGTCCAAGGCTTTTCAAGCACCGCAGGCGCATGCTGTGGAAGGTCAACCCGCTCTATGGTATACGGCGTAAAATAATACCACACGTGATTTTTTTGCGAAGGTATCAGCACAGGAATTTCTTTTTGAGCCTTTGCACAAGAAAAAAACAGCACAACCTGCACCGCCAGTGCAGCATATAACATCCATCGTTTCACAAAAGCCATGTTCATGCTATAACTATACACCGATTTGGACAAAAGGGTACATACCCCCTTCCCTCGGAAACAACTTTTTAGCACAACACTTCCTTCGGGAAAATGCCGTCCAATGTACCTCGCGCATGACGCACCGATCTTCGGTTATTTTTCCAGAACTATGTCGCTTTTTTTCAATCTGCCTTCCGCTATAGCTTCAAGAATACGTGGCTTGTCAAGCATCCAAGGGTCTTCATATGTCCGGCAGGTCTCCATAAATTTTCGCCAGTTGAAGTGCGCCAAAAAAGTTTGCCTCTGGACTTGCGAGCCACTTGTAGAAGCCACATACATTGTGCGCAAAACATCTGCGGCAAAACCATCTTTTTGGGTCAACGTGGTACCCACAGGATAAATGATGCCATACGGTTTTGCAAGCGCGGTACCATCCAGCGCACACGGAACCGCAAGCAGTGCCGTATATGCGTTTTTGCTGAATGAAACCGAAATCCGTGCTCCATTCTGAACGGTTTGTGCCTGCGGCTGGCCAGTACCGTCCGCCACATAAAAAAGCCAGTGGTTCGGAACAATAGCAGTGGCCCTGGAATCACTGCCATCCAGCTCGTGCGGAATGCGGATTTCAGCCACTTCCGTTTCCATAAAACAGCAAGATGCCGCCGCAAAAGCCAAAACAACATTTGCGCACCACAAGCAAAGCCGTTCAAAAAAACAATCTGCGTTCATACAGACAGTATGCGCACTGAATTTCAAAATTCACTACTTTTATTCTTGGTTTATTCCGTTTGTTTTTCCTCCGCTGACAATCGCCACATCGTACCGTGTGTATGCAAGCTCTATTTCGTCTTCATCACAAACTTTGACAATGTTCATGTATACATCGTTTTTTGTTTGCAGCAAATCTTTGTTGTTAATCCATACCGCGAGCTTTAAAACAACACTGGCACTAAAACCGTCATAATAGGCAACCGGCTCCGGCTCTGAAAGCACGGTGGGGCACAAAGCCGGCACACGCTTTATAGACGCAAGCGCCTTAGACAGGTTCTCCTCATATTTGATGGGAATTTCGAACACGAGCCTCCTGACAGGAAAATAGCTGTAATTCTGCATGTTGGTGTTGATGATCGTGCTGTTCGGAATACGCACCATCTGATTATCCAGCGTATGCACGGTAACACTCAAAAGCCCAACCGTATCAACCGTGCCGCTGGTATCGCCAACGGAAATATAGTCACCGATTTTCATAGCTTTTTCGCCGAGCACAAAAATTCCGCTGATAAGATTGCTCACACTGGTTTGGGCCGCAAAACCGATGGCCAGACCAGCCACGCCGGCCGCACCCCACACAGCCTTAAGGCTAATGCCGAACAGACTGAGCACGTACATGAAAATCAGAATGTAAAACGAATAGCTCACAATCTTGTTCAAAAAAACAACAGTGTTAGGCTGAAACTTTGCAACCGCCCGCTTTTTGATAACACGCTTTACCAGCCGATAAATGATGTAAAACAAGATGATGGTTACCGCGCTGATTCCAAATTTGATAAGATTGGGCCAGGCGATGTAAGCACGGAGCGCATCAATATGCAAAACATTTTTTAAATGATCGCTCAAAGTATGCGCTACAACCGTTCCCACTGATTCCGTATTTTCCATACGCACAAATCCTCCTTTTTTATGAATACACGTTACCAGAAAGAAACAATGCGGTCAAACAAAAACACCAACTTTCAGGATCAGCCCATTGCTACATACATCAACCACAAAACAAACGACAACAACCGCCATGATAAAAAGATACTTTCTGATGCCTTCCAAAAAGGAACGACACACAGCCGTTAGCAGAAATCACGCTTGGACGGGCAACGGCGATTTGCCACTGGTAGAAATTCCGCTTGGACGAGCAATGGCAAAATGCCGATGGCGGAAATTCCGCCTGGACAGGCAACGGCAAAATGCCGCTTACGGAAATTCCGCTTGGACGAGCAATGGCAAAATGCCGATGGCGGAAATTCCGCCTGGACGGGCAACGGCGGATTGCCGATGGCGGAAATTCCCTTTGGACAGGCAACGGCGGGTTGCCGCTGGCGGAAATGCCGCCTGGACAGGCAACGGCGGATTGCCGATGGTAGAAATTCCGCCTGGATGGGCAACGGCAATCTGCCGATGGCAGAAATTCCGCTTGGACGGGCAACGGCAATCTGCCGATGGCGGAAATTTCGCTTGGACGGGCAACGGCGGATTGCCGATGGCGGAAATCCTCTTTGGACAGGCAACGGCGTTCTGCCGCTGGCGGAAATCCTCTTTGGACAGGCAACGGCGTTCTGCCGCTGGCAGAAATTCCACCTGGACGGGCAACGGCGGATTGCCGCTTACGGAAATTCCGCTTGGATGGGCAACGGCGGATTGCCGATGGCGGAAATCCTCTTTGGACAGGCAACGGCGGATTGCCGATGGCGGAAATTCCGCCTGGACAGGCAACGGCGGATTGCCGATGGTAGAAATTCCGCCTGGACGGGCAACGGCAAAATGCCGCTTACGGAAATTCCGCCTGGACGGGCAACGGCGGATTGCCGCTGGCGGAAATTCCGTTTTGACGAACAACGGCAGATTGCCGTTAGAAGGAATTCTCTTTGGACAGGTAAAACACCGCACGTTTTAGCAGAAATTCCCTCCGGACAGACAAAATACCGCGCGTTTTAGCGGAAATTCCCTTGAGGCGGGCAAAACGCCGCACGTTTTAGCAGGAATTCCCTCTGGACAGGCAAAACGCCATGTGTTTTAGCGAAAATTCCCTTGGGGCGGGCAAAATTTGCAGTGGTTTTACCTCATCAATCTGTGAGATGGGCAAACAGTGCGGCTTAGGGTAGATGGGCCGTCAGTTTTGGGTAACGGTTCCGCAATTTCTGCGCGATTCAAACTGTTAGGCAAGCGGCTAGTTTGTCAGAATCATTGCCCAGTAGTATCTGTATGTGCTGTTCGCGTTGTATGCATACGCGATTCCGATTCGTTTGTAGTTCGCGCCGAGCATATTCCTGCGGTGTCCCTGTCCGGCGTAATTCTTGTCGTCCTCTTTCCACTGCAAGAACGTTTTCTCGCCGGACTGATTTCCTGCGGCGATGTTCTCGGCTGCCGTGCCATAAGAGATTGAGAGGTCTTTCAGGACGGTGAAGCATTTATTTCCGTTCGGGCGTGTGTGGGAGAAGCTCCTCACGATTTCATTCGCGCGGATTTGCGCCGCCCTGCACAGCTCCTCGTCCAGCGTGAGCTCGGAGAGCTGCCCCACAAGGTTTGTTTTGGTCTTATTGTCCTCATTCCAATAATACGCCTCGCTACCTGTCCTAAATGCGTTGGTCAGATTAAAACAATCCAGCACCTTATCGTCTATATTCGCAGTAACATCTGCATAGTCAATTTCCAGTAAATTTTCGTCATCGGAACAGGCGGCAAAAGAGAGCGCCACAAAAATGATTCCAATCAGATAAAAAATGCGATTTTTCATGTAAATCCTCCTAAAATGCGGCATTGCAGGAAGCCTCAACTTCCCGGAAAGCGCAGGTTGAAATCCGATGCACTATATGCGTGGCTGATTTCAACCTGCTGATTTTATTTTGCAAAGTCTTGTGGTTCGGCTCCAGAAATTTGAAAAGCCCGCAGCCAATGCGCTTGTGCGCAAAACCTGTAAAGGCTTCTTTGTGAGAAAAATTGCATTTGCTATAATGAGGGTTAGGCGGTTCGCGGTTAGGCGGTTCGCGGTTCGCGGTTCGCGGTTCGCGGTTCGCGGTTCGCGGTTCGCGGTTCGCGGTTCGCGGTTCGCGGTTCGCCAGAATTGTGCGCATTTGATTCGGTGTGTCAAGCCTTTTTGTAAAGAAAGCTTTGTTTTTTGCGCACGGAAAGAGCATAAAGATATTGTAAAAGAATTCATGCCTTCCGTCAAGAAAATAACAAACCGGCATAAAGAATTCAATGTAAAACAAAAATATTTGTGCTGACTAAAAAACAAAACTTTCTTACGTTTTTTAAGCAACCTAAAATCGCTGCATGGACGTTGCGCCACTGCATCCGCCATATGCATGTCAACGGGTTTGACAAATACAATTACAAAGTTTACAATAAATTGTCGCCGTATGCTGATTTTTAAGATGAACCTACACACTTCAATGGCTCACTGTTTTTGCGCTGTGGTTGGAGCGCTGGCCGTTCTGTGCGGTTCCTGCGCAAGCACCGCACGGCAGGTTGATGCCGAAAAAACGGTTTACATCACCAACACAAAAAAAATCGTGCTGCTACCGCCGCAGTGCATGGACGGCACAATCGATGCCTTGCAGTTTTTTACAGGCACTTTTGGCGAACGCACATTTTCTGCGCGAGTCTATCTTCATGCTGATGCAGAAACAATTTCGCTTATGCTTTTAAATGATTTTGGTGTTGACATGGGAACGCTTACATACACGAACACAGTCATTAGTTTTGATTCCGCATATATTCCAAAAAAACTAAAACCGCAATACATCGTGGCCGATTTACAAAGCGCCTATTATCAAATTGAATCGCTCAAAACCCTGTACGGGCAAAGCGGACTTTCATTTATTGAAGAAATATCTGATTTTGCCACAGTAAGAAAAATTTTTGACAATTCTCGCTGCATTGAAACAATCACCAGACAAAACGGCTCTGTTATGATTCAAAATCATCTGCGCGGCTACACATACACGCTGGAGGCTGAACCATGAACAATCCAGTTTATTTTTCGGCGCCTGGCTGTGTGTGCGCGGCAGGATTGAACGCTGCGGAATTGTGGCACGCGGTGACTCATGCGCACCAAAACGGCATTGTGCCCGTGCGAACGGCGGCTGGAGACCAGTTTTTTGCGGCCCGTGTTCCAGATTCTGCTCTGGAAAATGCAAATGGTCGCTACAACATGCATATAATCAGGCTGGAAGAAGCTGCGCTGAAGCAGATTGCCACGGACATTGAGCTGGCGATGGAACGGTACGGTGCCCAACGAGTTGGAGTATGTGTGGGTTCTTGCGACAATGGCAGTGAATTTTCACTTGCCAATCATCGTGTATATTTTGAGCAGGGAGAATTCCCAGAAACATATGAGCTTGAAATGCAGGGCGCTGACTATGTGGCAACATTTGTGCAGGAATTATACCACATGCAGGGCCCGGTGCTTGCATTCAGCACGGCGTGTTCTTCCAGCGCGGGAGCTATTATAAAAGCCGCAGAGCTGATTCAGTGTGGTGCCGCCGATGCCGTTGTCGCAGGCGGCGTTGATATTGCTTCGGATACGGTTTTAAAAGGCTTCAATTCGCTTGAAGCAATTTCGCCAGTACCCACAAATCCTTTCAGCAAAAATCGCAGAGGAATCAGCCTGGGCGACGGTGCCGCGTTCTTTGTGCTCTCAAAAGAGCCTTTGCACACAAGCTCCGCCGCAGTGGTGCTCGCAGGTTACGGCGAAAGCGCCGATGCCCACCACATGACGGCACCCGACCCCCAAGGTATTGGTGCCACCGCCGCCATGAAACAGGCTCTGCAAGACGCAGGCATTTCTGCCCATGATATTGACTACGTGAACCTGCACGGCACAGGCACCAAATTCAACGATGCAATGGAAGCGGAGGCGCTCAAAAACGTATTCGGCGGCAGGGCTGTTCCGTGCAGTTCAACAAAATCAATAACGGGTCACACGCTCGGTGCCGCCGGTGCACTTGAAGCCGCCATCTGCTACGAAACGCTGGTTCAAAATGAAAATGCCGACACCGTTTGTCTTCCGCAGCAGGTTTGGGACGGCCAGACTGATTCAGCATTGCCACCAATAAATATTGTTGACAGCGCTTTTGCATGCAGCACAATAAACAAAAAACCGAGTTACTGCATGTCAAATTCATTTGCATTTGGCGGTTCAAATGTCGCACTGATTTTACACAAAAAGAATTAGGAGGAAAACGCATGTACGAAAACGTCGAAGGCAAAGTAGAAATTCCGCAGCGCATTGAATATGACGAGCTGCTAAACTTTCTGCCGCACAAAGGAAAAATGTTTTTGCTCAGCCGTGTAACAGCGCATGATGTGGTTGCACGGAAAGTTACGACAGAGTATGATATAACCAAGGATTGTATTTTCTACGAGAAGGAATTAGATGGAATTCCAACATGGTCAGGCTTTGAGCTTATGGCGCAGGGAATTTCAGCTTTTTCTACCATCACCAGGATTTACAACCATGACCCGGATTTATCGCGTCCGGGAGTGGTGTTGAGCGTGGTTGACTTCCGCGCAAATGTTGATGTGTTAAAAAACAATACCACGGTACAAATGCGCATCGATGAAGACTACCATGCAGACAACGTGTACCGATACAACTGTGCCATCTACAAAAACCGCGATGACGCAGAACCTGCGGCCACTGCAAAGATTTCCGTTATGGAAATGAAAAATATGGAAGAAGTTTTGAGCAACGCCCGCTCAAAGTAAATGGGAGTTATTATGTCAGAAGAACAAAAGAGAATTTTGGTAACAGGTGCAAGTGGCGGAATTGGTCGTGCAATTGCCGTGTGCGCCGCAAAAGCAGGCTATTATGTAATTGCCCACTACAACCACGGCAAAGAAAAAGCAGAAGAAACCCTTGCGCAGATTCAGGCAGCTGGTGGAACCGGCGAGCTGATTCAGTTTGACATTTCAAACCGCGATGAATGCAAAGCCAAGCTGGACGCTATCACCGAAAAATACGGCGCATTGTGGGGCGTGGTAAACAATGCCGGCATCACACGCGACAATACATTCGTGGGCCTTACCGGTGAAGATTGGGACTCCGTGATTCACACAAACCTGGACAGCTTTTTCAACGTGATTCAGCCGCTGGCTATGCCAATGGCACGTAAAAAACGCGGGCGCATAATCACCATTTCTTCGGTGAGCGGCGTAATGGGTAACCGTGGCCAAACAAACTACAGCGCGTCAAAGGCTGGCATCATCGGCGCGACAAAAGCGCTTGCGGTTGAACTTGCAAGCCGCCACATCACGGTGAATGCAATCGCTCCCGGCGTAATTGAAACTGACATGGTAAAAAGCATAAATGAAGAGGCAAAAAAAGCAATCATGTCAACCATTCCAATGGGACGGGCCGGCACTCCAGAAGAAGTTGGCGCAACTGCCGTATTCCTGCTTTCTGAGGAAGCGGGCTACATAACGCGGCAGGTAATTTCTGTAGATGGTGGTATCATATGAATTTTACAAGAGCTGATGGAAAACGCCGTGTAGTGGTTACGGGCGGCGGCATGTTGACCGCACTAGGCGATGACTGGCCCGAAGCATTCAAAACCTTGCAGTCTTACAAAAACTGTATCAAATACATGAAGGACTGGGAGCGCTTTGAGCGTATGAACACCCGCCTCGCATGTCCATATGAAAAAGATTTGCCATCTTATCCGCGCAAAAAAATCCGCGGAATGGGACGTGTGGCGCTGCTTTCGCTTGTTTCAACGGAACGCGCTCTGAAAATGGCAGGCTTTTTAAAAGAAGATGGTGATGTTGTTGACGAGCTGAAAAATGGACGCACAGGCATCGCCTACGGTTCATGCATGGGCAGCATGGATTCAATAATAGACCTAGCCGCCATGATGATAGAAAACGATGCCACCCGCATTGATTCACAGACATACATCAAGTGCATGCCTCAAACTTGTGCCGCCAATATCAGCGTTTACTACCAACTGCGTGGCAGAATTATTACCACAAACACGGCATGTGCGTCTGGAAGCCAGGCGATTGGTTATGCATATGAAGCAATAGCAAACGGCATGCAAGACATGATGCTTGCCGGTGGCGCGGAAGAATTGTGTCCGCCCGATGCAGGTTGTTTTGATGCCATGGGAGCCACCGCAATTCTTAACACCACACCAGAACTTGAACCCAAGCCGTTTGACAAAGACCGCGACGGCCTGGTAATCGGCGAAGGCGCTGGAACGCTTATACTCGAAGACATGGAGCATGCTGTAAAACGTGACGCAAAAATATATGCAGAAGTTGTTGGCTTTGGCAGCAATGCAGACGGCACCCACATCACCAGTCCAAATTCAGACATGATGGCGGCTTGCCTGCAACTTGCAGTTGACAACGCTCAAATTCCGGCAGAAAAAATAGCATATGTGAATGCACATGGTACTTCAACACACCACGGTGACATTGCAGAAACCAACGGCACATTCAAAGTGTTTAACCGCGCGGTACCAATCAGCTCAACAAAAAGCTACATTGGGCACACATTGGGTGCCTGTGGATGCGTGGAAGCATGGCTTACAATCAATATGATGAACGAAGGCTGGTTCCATCCTACGCTCAACCTGACAAATGTAGATCCTGACTGCGGTCCGCTTGACTACATCAAAGGTGAAGGCCGTGAAATAAAGGCTGATTATGTCATGTCAAACAATTTTGCTTTCGGAGGAATAAACACATCACTCATTTTTGGCCGAATCTAAAATTGAGCCATTTTGCAAAAAGCGCCACCGTGGATTTCCATAGTGGCGTTTTTTTATGCAGGAATAACACAAACCGAATCCATAACAAACCCAGCCACGCCGGTGCAGCACGGCAAAAAACGGACATTCGTCATATTTTGCATGACACCTTTTGGAGCTCAAAAAAAATAACCACATTTAAAATCGGCAACTTAAATAGCGTTGTCGATTTTAACTCCGAGTTTTTTAGCTCAGTTATTGACTGCCGTTTTTCACTGCGTTGTGAAACGGCGTTTCCAGCGATGAACAATTTTAAACAGCACTTTTTTGTTTTGCGCAAGCCTGAGGACATTCAAATGCACAGAGCTGAGCAGCCAGTGTACAATATAAATGGAGCTGTATTGCACACTTGCGGATTTGTCATTCTTTTAATCTACTGAATCTTGCATTGACTTTCTAAACTTGGGCCGTTTTATAAATTCGCGCTTCTGTTCTTCATGGTAATTGCGGACGGCTTCTATTTCTGATTCAGCATGAAAAGCACCGGAATCCAAACCTGGACAACGATATTTTTCATGCTCCCATGCGGCACGGTCTTTGAGCAGCTGCGACCAAAACGGATATGTCCTGCACTGAACTGGACGAGCTTCGTATGCCTCGCAACCTATTCCTTCTTTCCAAAAAATACAGTCGTAGTTTTGAAGCTCACGCAGACTCAGGATTTCTTCGCCTTGTTCATTTTCAATCCAATGGCAATACAGCTGCACAAACTGTTCTCGCGAAAGCTGAGCCCACCCACAAAGCCTGGACAAATCATTTTCTGTTAAAAACACGACTCCCGGAGTTCCACGGCAGCACCGAGAGCATTTGGTGCACGAAAAACGTAATCCAGTTTTATAGAATGAATCCATACACATTACCCTTTATAATCTGCGCGCGATTCCACAGATTTATCAAACAGCTCTTTGCGCGAATCATGAGCATCAATGTTTTTTACGCTATTTTGCAAATATTCAAGCAATGGCTGGGAATTCTGCGGAATGTTTCTGTCATCAAATTCAATATTTTTGTAGAATGGCGCAAGCAGCACACGTATCATGTTTTGCGCATCTTTTTTGAGACTTTCATCAAGTTGCAGCGAAGGCATGTTGGCAAATTCCTCCTGAAAATCAGATTTGTACTGCTCCTGCTTTTTCCGCACGGCCTCAGATGCTTCAATGCTGTTTTCAACTGTCACATTTTTTTCGCGGCCGTTTCGGTGCAGGTTCACGTGCCGCACTTCGCCCAATACTTCTTCAAAACTGAAATCTGGCCCTGCCGTATATTCTGGAATCGCGCCGTACACAACAATCGAGCTGTCATTCACTTTTGAAATTTTGATATTCTGCAAATTGATTCCATATTTTGCCGAAACGGTGTAATTGAGTACCGTAAGCACTTCGTCATATTGGCGCGACGAAGAAAACAAATTTTTTATTCCCCATGTACTATGAAAATCATCTGGATTGAGTTGTTCTTTTTTTACAATGGTTCCGTTACGCATTATTTCTTTGAGCGTAAGTTTTAAAACATTTTTTGGAATAGACATATTAAATTTTGTTGCTTCCAACAACATCAGTTTGCGCAGGGTTTCATCTTGTTCCTGTTTCAGTTTTTCAATTTCAGATTCCTGCCTGAGCAATTCTTTGTCTCTTTCAAAATCTTTTTCCAGTGTTTTATTTTTAAAATGACGGGAAAGATTCAGTGTGAGCGGTATCATCAAAAAGCAGCTGCAAAATGAAGCACATAAAACTGCTAACGTAACGCTGACACGGCCTAAAAAAACAATGCTCACAAACTGCACACATACAATACAAAAAATGCAACCGAGGCTTGAAAACGTCACTTCAAACCAGGAAAAAACAGATTTTTTTATTTCTGAAATTGTTTCTGACACTTTTTTTAACATTTCAATTCTCCCGTGAACAAAAACGCATGTTACCGCAAAATTCAAAATATGTGCCACGATTTTTCAAACCCGTAAAGTATAACACACATTCCGCCCTTTTCACAACAAATGCACGGCTGTATAATCAAAACCATGCAACCGATTTTTTTGGACACCCGCATACTTGATTCCCATGTTCGCGAGCATTTCCTGCTGAGCCACGACATTATGATGGAAAACGCCGCCGCCGCATTGGAGCGGGAATTGTGCGCATACAACATTGTAGTAATTTTTGCCGGGGCAGGAAACAATGGTGCCGACGGATACGCACTGGCACGCCGAATTGCAGACAATGCAAAAACCGTTTTGGTCTGCCCGCTTGATGAGCCAAAAAGCGACTTGTGCAAAACACAGGCGCTTCGTGCCCGTTCTGTCGGAATAACTTTTTGCACAGTTTTTGAGGCGGTGGCGTGCCTGGAGCAGCACAAAAAAAATGCTGTCGCAGTTGACTGCATATTTGGAAGCGGCTTTCATGGCGATTTGCCGGAACATGTTGTCTCATGCATTCGGCAGGTGAACAAAACAGAAGCCTTCTGCATTGCCTGCGATGTGCCAACAGGCATTTCCATGCAAGGCCATATTCACACAACCGCGTTTGCGGCAGACATAACCGTTACAATGGGAGCGCTCAAATGGTGCCTGTTTTCCGATGCCGCAAAAAATTATGTTGGACACATTGTGTGTGCCGATTTGGGCATACACCGCTCACATTTTGAGTCGTGCTCTGAATGTTCACCAGAAGCTATGTTACTTGAGCCGAAAGATCTAAAATTACCAAGCAGAACAAATAAAGCCGCACACAAGGGTGACTTTGGGCACACAGCCGTTATTATTGGAGAAAAACCCGGTGCCGCCGTGATTGCAGCATCTGCGGCGCTGCGTTTTGGTTCAGGCTTGGTTACAGTAGTGAACGCAAACAGAGCACACAATGGAAAAACAATTCCTTCTGCTGAAAACAACACATTCACAAACATCAATTTACCGTATGACATTATGCACGCCACAGATTTTCCGGCAAACACAACAGCAGTGGCTGCCGGCATGGGGCTTGGCAGAAATAAAGAATCAGCGGAATCTGCCATCACCTGGCTCACAGAACATGCAGATATTCCCTGTGTGCTTGACGCCGATTTATTTTATGCTGAAGGACTGAAGAATTTTTTAAAAAACCGAAGCACTGCAAAATGTGGTTCCGTGGTGCTTACCCCGCATCCTAAAGAATTTTGTGCGCTGCTTGAACGCTGTGAACTTGGCACATACACGGTTTTACAGGCGGTAGAACAGCGGGCAGAATTGACGCGCCGTTTTTGTACACAGTTTCCAGGAATAGTGCTGGTTTTAAAAGGCGCAGTAGTGACTATCGGCGTAAAACTGCACAATCAAGAAAAAGTGCGCATGTTTATAAATCCATGGGGAACACCGGCACTTGCAAAAGGAGGAAGTGGCGATGTTCTTTCAGGTTTGATAGCGGCTCTGTTAGCGCAAAAAAATTCCGCGATAGACGCAGCGTGTTGCGCATCATTGGCACATGCGCTGGCTTCGCGGATAATTCGTAACGATTTTGCACTTACCCCGTTCAGTCTGATTCAGGCTGTTACAGAATTGTAATCCACAGGCTGCAAAAATTGCATGCAATCACTTTTCTGGTTAAGCTGCAAATGTTTTTCCAGATAATCATATCTGTTTATATGCGGACTATAATTCTGCCGATTTTAATTCCGAGCTTTCAGAACTCGGTTATTGGCTGCCGTTTCCACCAATGAAAAACTTGATACTTTTTTCATTGGTGGAAATATCCGAACCTGAAATCATGCAGTCTGCGCCTGTTTCTTTTTTTCGGGCACCTTTATGGTTTCGTTCTTTGCACATTTTACTGCGCTCCAATTTTGATGCAGCAAAATTGCCTTGCCATTGCCAATCACTGCGGATTGCAGCTTGTCTGTCAGAATTGTTGCGTCTATGTGTTGATTATACGATTGCTTATGCAAAGCGGAATATTCTGAAAACGCATGATGAAGCAAGACATTCACCAAACATGATTTGTAAATGCATCATTTTTGCAGAGCGTGGGCTTGTGCAATAAAATCCATCTTGCTGCGTTGTTTTCGCGAAAGTCTCGGTGCAGGAACAGGGCTGCTATTGGTGTAAGATTGACGCATTTGCCTCTGGGCCTCGCGGTCAAACCAAATTGGAGTCTGCGGATGTCGGTCTCCACGCTGAACATACAAAAGCCATTCCTCAGGTTCTGGAACTTCAAAACGCAATGGTTCGTGCGTTATCGGATGCACAAAAGCAAGTGTTCGCGCATGCAGTGCCAGGCGATGGAACGGATCAGTCCGTGCACGATAATTTTCATCGCCAGCAAGCGGATAACCCTGTGAACTAAGGTGTGCCCGAATCTGGTTCTTTTTGCCAGTGTCAAGAGAAAGCTCAAACAGTGTGTGCGTGGCTCCTCGAAACACAACAGAAAAATATGTGCGCGCTTCAACGGTTCTGTTTTTGTCGTGTGGGTCATGCGGAACATAGCCAAGATGATGCGAGTTTTTTGCAAGCGGCAAATCGATAAGCCCTGAAACTGGCAGGATTTTTTTTGGATTGCGAGGATTTTCTGCAACAGCACGGTAAAGGCGTTCGGTCACCATAGTATGCCATGAATCCATCACTTTGGTTTGCACGGCTTCCGTTAATGCAAACATCATGACTCCGCTTGTGTCGCGGTCAAGCCGATGCACGGTAAAAGGCCTGTGCGCAGAAGAATATGTTCCTTTTGTGCGCATGATTTTTTCAAGCACGTCCAGAGCCGTTCGTGCTTTGCTTCCAGGATAAGGCACTGAAAGCATACCGCTAGGTTTATGAATCACTACGATGTTGGCATCTTCGTACAAAATATCCATGCGCTCGCGGCCATAGTCGCTTTTGTGTTCACGCTTGTATTGGGTGCTGGCTTTTACATGGTGAAACGTTCCATTCATTTTGACTGCGAATCCTTGGTTATCATGATAAAAACAACCAACAACATTGTGAGCAAAAGCAGATAAACCAGAGCGCAGATTTGTGCTACGGTTTTTGTTGCTTCATTTCTGAACAGCAAGGCCAGCAATCCCACAACGCCTGTAAGTGAGCCAATCAAAAAAAATATGGAGCCGCTCTGTTTACAAATCGGAGCCTTTTGCACCTGCTGTGGCAAACGCAAAAAAAATGCAATACCGCAAAAAACACCGGCCATCACCAAAAAAGCAATTCCTGCAAAAATCAATTTCGCGCTCATATCCATGGCATCAGCCTAAAACAATTTTTGCAAAGACACAAGAGGCTTTTTTGCACATTTAAATACCCGGGCAATTTTGCGGAAAACTTTGATTCACTCGGAAAAGGTACATACCGTGCTTCATGGAGTGGAGGGCGCTTTACAGGGTGAGGCCTTGCTTCTGCGTCAGTGTGTGTTGATTTTATTCTGACTGAAACTTTCGCCACAAGTATCTAGCCTAAAATTCATTCCTGCATTTAAAACAACATATCGCTGGATAAAAAAGCATACAAACATGCCATCTTCGGAAGCCGAAACTTCCTGCGTTACTGCGTTTTTAGGAAGTTATTTTCACCGCTTTTCTTAACGGCAGTAATGGTGTAGGCTAGATGCATGGAAAGTTTTTGGATTGCATTTTATGCGGTGCTTCCGTTTTTGCTGTACATGGCGTTCGGGGCGGCGGTGCAAAAAATGGGCATTGCAAACGAAGAATTTTTAAACAAGCTGAACAGTGTTGCGTTCAAGGCGTTTTTTCCGCTGCTAATGTTCAAAAACGTGTACTGGGTTGACACCGATTTTGTGCTGAATGTGCGATACGTTGCCTTTGCAATTATCAGCCTGTTTTTTGTCATCGCGCTGCTCATGCTGATTGTGCCGCATGTCATAAAAACAAATCCGCAGCGTGGCGTTATTGTACAGGGCATCTACCGCAGCAACATCGTGCTGTTTGCGATTCCGCTTGCCGAAAATCTGTACGGTGCGCAGAGCCATCTGCTTGCAACCATGATTGTTGCCTTCATCGTTCCTATCTACAACGTGATGGCGGTGATTGTACTTGAATACTTTAGCAACGCAACTTCAAACAAATGGAATTTGCTAAAGAAAGTTGCAACCAATCCGCTCATTCTTGGAGTGGCGACCGGCGTATTGTTCCGTGCACTGCATATACCGGTTCCTGTTTTTCTGGCAGAACCGATAACGGTATTTGCAAACATGGCAACCCCGCTCGCACTGTTCGCGCTGGGAGGCACACTCAAACTGAAAATGGTTAAACACAATCTGCTGACGTTAGCGGCAACGTGCGCCGTAAAAATGGTGCTGCTTCCGCTTGTATTGTTCATGGTGATTCTTCTTTTTCCTTTTACACCAATGGAACGCTTTATGCTGCTCATCATGTACGCGACTCCCACAGCAGTTAGCTCGTTTCCGATGGCACAAACATTGGGAGGCGATGCAACACTTGCCGGGCAAATTGTGGTATTCACCACAGCAACGTCAATATTCACATTGTTCCTGTTTATTTTTGTGCTAAGATTGCTTGCGCTGATATAACACTGAACAGGCAAACTACATACGGCACTTTATGGCATAAGCTTTCATCTTTCTGAATAAATCAACACACCCAGAGGCATAAGGCGGGTATGATTTTTCTGAAAATTCAAGGGGAACATACACTTAGTTTCGCCCATACTTGAGGCATGGCTTCGCAGAAGCACGGTATGCTCCCTTTCCGCATGAATCAGATTTTGCAGAATACCAAACGCCTTAATTCACTTCAATCTGGCACATCTTCATTGCCGAAAGCGCGTTATTATGGCTTTCTACCGTTACACCCGCGCAGCAACTTGAATCAACACAAATCCGTGTTTCGGGGAGTCTCGCCTTCAGAATAATTGCATTGCTGATAACACAAATGTCCGTGCACAGTCCAACCAGCTCAACTTCGTCTACCGAGCCAAGCGTTGCAATATAATCTGCCAGTTCCAGCGATCCGAACGATGGTTTGTCAATCACCTTAGAGCCGTCGGTTTTGAGCGCAGGGGAAATCTGCCAACCTGTCGAGTCGCAAACGCAGTGCACCACAGGCAAATTGCGCCCTTCCTGAGTATTGAGGTAATTTGCTGAATGCGTATCGCGCGTAAAAATAACCGCGTCTCCCGCTGTCCGCGCTTCCTCAATCTTTGCCGCCACTTTCGGAACAACTTTTGCTGCTTCATTTGTGCCCAACGACCCGTCAATAAAATCATTCTGCATATCAACTACAACAAGAACTTTCATACCACAATGATACCACACATTTAGCAAAATTTTCAAAAAAAATCGCTGTTTGTGCTGAAAAACATAATTTGTGTGCACATACTTTTATGGAGGTTGCGATGAACAATTTGTTTCAAAAATTCACGATGGCGTTTATGGCGATATTTCTTTTTGCAGAAATCGGATGCACCCAAACGGAACCAAGCCAGTCGGCCACCACAACACCGCCACCCACTTCACGGCGGCTCACGGTGGGCAACTGGAACGTGGAAACATTTTTTGACTCTGTTACCACAGGACAAGAATACACGGAATTTGTCAAAAGCAAAACCTGGGGCACAGAAGCGTATATTGAAAGACTCAAGCGGTTATGCTCGGTTATCAAAACGCTAGATGCCGACATATTCGTTATGGAAGAAATTGAAAATGAAGGCGTATTGCAAGACATCAGCAATTTTTTAGCTGGCGAATGGAACAGCAAAAAACTGTACAGCTACAGCTGCTTTGCCAAAGATGAAGGCAGCTCAATCGGCTGTGGAGTTCTTTCCCGGTTTCCGTTGGCCGGCATGACCATACATGCACTGGACGTGCGCTCGGAAGCTGACGCTATGCCACGTATGCGCCCGCTCATGCAAGTACAGGTTGAATACAACGGCGGCCAGCTTCAGCTTTTAGTAAACCATTGGAAAAGCAAAAGCGGCGGTGAAGAAAAAACGGCACCATGGCGATTGTGGCAGGAATCCGTTTTAGGAACAGTGGTGCGCCGCATCACAATGGAACAACAGGCGGTTCTTGCGTGCGGTGATTTTAATCAAGATCTGCTTGAATTTGAGCGAACAAATTCAGTTGATGGCATAAAGCTCCGTTCCCGACACGGGCAAAACAACGCAGGAATCGCATCCACGGAAGTCGAAGTGCACAGTCCGTGGTTTTCGGCAGGTGGACTCATCAAACCTGGCAGCTATTATTACAATGATGAATGGAGCCGAATCGACCACTTTTTTGCAGCCGGCAAAGCACAGATTGAATCTTTTGCACCACAGACTAACGGCCCCTGGTGCGATACGTCAACAAAAGTGCCCAAACGGTATGAAATTTGGAGCGGCTGGGGCTACAGCGACCATTTACCCATCAAATGCGTTGTGGCATTTTAATCCATTGGCTTTGTGGGAACATCCAGCAAAGCCCGTGGCAAGCTCACTGGTTCACAGCACAAAACAAAATACAATGTGGCGTGTATTACAAATTTTACACGGAGTTTCGCCTAATCTAGCGTTTTTCAACCACATACAGAAATTCTTTTACATGGATGCTTCTAGCTGAAAGATTCCGGCTGGCTCGGTATGTGGGATAAGGAGCTTCCAAAACCGTTACGCTTCCCACCGATTCCAGCAGCCCAGTCATCTGCTCTGGAGAAATAAAACCTTCGCTGTTGAACGAAACCAAAAGGAACTTGGCCCTAACATGTTGTACCAAATCTAAAAAAACCGCAGCACCCTCGGCACGACGATTGTAGCAGGAACGGTTCCAGTCACACGGGATACCAGAAACTCGGCTCAGTTTGCCGATGTCCGGTGCCTTGTATGTGGCAACCAGATTAAGCATAAAATAATTTGAACCGTAGGGATGCTGATTGTACGGCGGGTCAAGGTAGGCAAGATCAACCTCTGGGGAATCGGAACTGGCAGCCAAAGTATTTGCATCTTCACAAAACACCACAGACGGACATGCAAACCTACTGAACACAGGAAGAGAAAGCGCAATGTGCCCGGTAATTCTGGAAAGCGCAGCCTCGCCATTCCCTCCGAATTTTCCTGCGCCAGTGGTGCTGTTCTTATAAAAGCCTTTAAAAACCCCACCCGTATTTGCATGAACAGAAGCCTCTGAAAGCAAGGGCGCAATAAAAAAATGGCGCAGTTCCTGCGGCACCACCGTGTCAATTGATTGGCGCATACAGTCAAGATAACATGCATTGTATGGTGTGTAAAAACAGCGTTCCCCTAGCTTGATGCGGTGCATAGCACGAGGGGCATACAATTCAGAAATAAAGCCCGGACGATTTTTTCCAAACCGCTCGCCACCAGCACCATGCAAAAAATTCTTAAGCAAAGCATCACATCTTTCATTCAATTCATGCAACAGCATGTTCAATTTTTTTAGAGACACATCGCCACTGTTCGCAAGATAACACAAACTGATAGTTCGAGCATACGCTTCACGGTCATTTGCATACAAAACCGAAGCGAATTGCTTAAAGTAACGCGAAACGATGCCACTTCCGCTGAACACATCAAAGCAAGAAAGATGTTTCGTGTTCAACCGTTTTTGCACCAACGAAACACCTTGCCCAATAAAATCAAGCAATGCACGTTTGTTGCCCAGATATGTTATAAGCTGCTTTGTGAGATAATCAGGATTTTCTGAATCTGAAATTTCAAAAGCCACATGCAATTAATGATACAGAGCATACACAGCCGTATATTTGTTTTGGGCAATAGCTGCAAGCGAAGCATTGATTTCATCCTCGCTTGCAAAAGAAAGCTCCACTCCTGAACCATCTAAGCTGGTATTAAACGAAAGCGGGCGTTCTTTTTCCGAAGCCTTTTCCAATGCAGCCTGAATGCGGGCGCAATCCCCCAAATACAAATCAAGCTCCGCTCTTTGTGCTGCGGTGAGAGGAATAACGAACGAAAATTCCGTGCTTCCAGTGTAATTCAAATCGGACACTTTAAATGCAAGCTCAGCAGTCAAAGCAGCGGTTTCCTGAGGACAATTATCGTGCAGCCACACTGTAACAGATGGCTTTGTTACAACCGGTCGGTTGGAGTCATTAACAGACGGCGATGCGGTAGTGACCGCACCAGTAGTAGCACATGCACAAACGCATACCGTCCACACATAAAAAACGACCGGTAGTAAAAACTTTATTGCATTCATTTAGACACAATCACTTATTTTTCATTGCCTGCACTTTTTGCAGTCTGGATTCTGCGGCAGAATTGGCATCATCTTGGTTCTTCTGCAGCTTTTCCGTTACCGTGTTGATGTTGTTCACCATGTAGATTGGCTGCAACGTTGCGTCAAGCACATCGCGCCACATGGAGCTTTCAGGGTCAACCGTGTTGCGTTTAAGCGTTGCCATGCTGATAGGAATATGCACATATTTGCCGTGCACCAAGCCAATCACGATTTTTGTTTTTCCAGCCATAGCAGCATGAACGGCGTTGTTACCAAGCCGTTCACAATAAATGGAATCGTTGGCAGTGGTAACAGCCGCCCGCACTTCGTAGCTGGGGTCAATATATTTGAGATTTATGTGGAATTTCTTCGCGGCAAAATGTTCCGTGATTTTATCGCGCAGATATACTCCAATATCGGCCAGCTTTTTATTTCCGGAAGCATCGGTTTGATTGGTGGTTGTCAAAAGTTCCTGTCCAGCACCTTCTGCGACCACAATCACCGCATGATGGCGCTTGATAAGACGCTGTTCAAGATGTGCCAAAAATCCGTTGGGTCCATCAAGGTCAAATGGCACTTCAGGAATCAAGCAGAAATTTGCTTCGTGGCTTGCAATGGCAGAAGCGGCCGCAATGAACCCAGACTCACGTCCCATGATTTTAACAAGCCCAATACCGTTGATTTGCGAATGGGCTTCCATGTGGCAGGAATTGATGGCCTGTGTTGCCTTCTGCACCGCAGTTTCAAAACCAAACGAACGGTCAATAAACTGAAGGTCATTATCCACGGTCTTGGGAATACCAACCACAGCAGTTTTTAGACCGCGATGTTCAATTTCATTGGCAATGTCCAAAGCACCGCGCTGGGTTCCGTCACCGCCAATGATAAACATCATGTTGATATTGAGCCGTTCAATTGAATCAACAATATCTATAACCCTGTCACCGCCGCCACGGGATGTGCCCAAAAACGAGCCGCCGATTTTATGGATTGTATCGACCAAATCAGGATTTAAATCTATAGTGTCAAAGCCCTGTTCTGTAAAAAAGCCTTTGTAGCCAAAGCGGATTCCGCGAATTCTGCGCACACCGTAACGATTCCACAAACAGCGCACCACAGCACGAATCACATCGTTCAATCCGGGGCACAGGCCACCACAAGTGCAGATGCCGGCGGTTACATGCGATGGGTTAAAGTAAACCAGCTCGCGGGGGCCAGCTTTTTCAAGCAATGTTGAAACATCATCGGGAGGAGTCTGGGCGTCTTCAAAAATATTAACTGGACGGCGAACAAACGATGTATCCTTGACATATGTTGCACGGAAATTGCCATGCTCACGTGAAAGCTCAATTGGTGAATGTACTTTGCATTCACCAAGATTTTCAATGGTAAAATCATACGTTATGCTCATACTAACCTCGGAATTGTTGTCTTGTGGCCCTGCTGTAAAAGGCACATACATTCAGCATACTCTATAATGACCAAAATTTCAATCGATTTTTTTTATATTTGAAAAAGCCAAGAAATTCACCGCCAAAATCAACACATCCCGATGCAAAAACGATCCGTACACTTTTTTCCGCGCGAATAAAGGAGCACAAGCATTCCCTGATTTACAAAGCCCCGCACAATCTGTTTTCCGCACATGACGAAATCACGGGCACATGTTATACTTTTGCACATGAAGCTGAATAAAACACTTTGTTTTGCACGATGGATTCCTGCCATGCTCATTATTGCAGCGAGCTGGCACATTTCTTCAAAACCAACCGTACCGCTTCCGAACTTTCAACATGCAGACAAAGCCGTGCATTGCGTATGTTTTGCGGCACTTTCGTTTTGGATTGCATTTGCCTGCGGAACCCGAAAAAGCGCACTGATTCGGCTTGCGCTCCCCATTTTTTTTACATCGTTCTACGGCATTGTTGACGAAGTGCACCAGCATTTTACGCCGGGCCGCACCTGCTCAGTTTTTGACTGGATTTTTGACACTGTTGGCGCCGTACTTGGAAGCATTGCATTTTATATATTCTGCATATTCCTGATTCGCCTTAAAACAAATTCCAGCCAGCACAAAGAATGAATCAAAACACCCCGATATAGAAACAGGGCTCCAATCCATGGGCACGGCATGTACATTTCCGCACGGATAAAAATTCCTTATTCAGAAATGTTTTAATGAATCTAAACAGAATCTCCGCAACAAAAATCGTTACCGCGACCTAAAATGCGACTGCATTACACAATCACACCTTTGGTAGAAGGAATTTCCCCATGGCGGCGCGGGTCAACTTCAACTGCACTTCTAATGGCACGAGCCGCAGCCTTGAAAAGTCCTTCCATTTTGTGATGGTCGCTCCGCCCCCGAATGGTTTCAAGGTGAAGATTGCATTTTGCACTGCCCACAAATCCCTGCCAAAAATCATCAAAACAGTCCGTCTGGAAACTGGATTCTGTTCCGTCCCGCCCAAGAGAAACCAGCGGAACATTGGAAAGCCGGGCGTTGCACACAAGAAAACCACGCCCGCCAAAATCAACGCTGGCCTGCAACAGGCTTTCATCCATGGGATAGATAAAAAAGCCTGAGCGGTAAATGCCTGCGCAATCTCCAAGCGCCTGTGCAAAACAGGCACCGAGCACAATGCCGGTATCTTCAATCAAGTGGTGTTGGTCAACTTCCAAATCGCCATGTAATTCACCTGAAAGATCGAACATACCGTGCTTGCAAAACGAACGCAGCATATGGTCAAAAAAACCGATAGGATTTTTTATATAGCAATTTCCAGCGCCGTCCACATTCAGCGTGAGTTTTATTCTGGTTTCCGCAGTATTGCGTTCGATTGTTGCCGTTCGTGCCATGGCTCCAGCATAGCGCAATTCATAAAAAACGGCAACACAGCGAAATCTGTTTTACACCACCACTTTGCGCAGCTCGTATTCAACAATGTCTGTGGCTCCGAGTTTTTGCAGTTTGGGGAGCAGGGTGGGCACATCGCTTTTTTGCACGGCAATTTTTATGGCGTATCCGCTGCCGCCAAACAACGGACTCACTGTGGGACTTCGCATGGCGGGCAGACCTTTTACCAACGAATCGTATTTTTTTTCAGACACATTCATTTCCAGCATTACACGGCTCCTGGCATTCAGCACGGCCTCGAACAGCATTTTTAGCTCCAGAATCTTCTGTTTTTTTTCTGGATCTTTAAGCGCTATTTTACTTGCATACATGCGTGTGGAAGATTCCATGAGCGTGTCAACAATTTTGAGCCGATTTGCCTTGAGCGAAGAACCTGTGCTCGTGTTGTCAATCAAAATCTGCGCGATTGAATCCTCGGTATCCTGCACAAATCCTTCGCTTGTTCCCCATGTACGGAAAACAGTGCCATTCAGCTTTTTTTCTTTAACCCACTGTGTGCTCAGTTTCTGGTATTCGGTTGCAATGGTAACAGGCGCGGCGCACAGTTTTTTAAAATCAACACTGTCAGGAATGGCGGCAACAATCCGCACCGGATCAAATCCCAAATCCATGATTTCTTCAACTTTGCCTTGAACGCCATTTTCGTACACCCAGTCTTTTCCGCTAAAACCAACATCAGCTTTGTTGTTTGCAAGCAGAACGCTCGTGATCTGCGGTTTTACCACCTGAAACGCCAAGTCTTTTTGGTTGGTAACAGGAAAATACGTGCGCTCGGGCAAATGGATGGAAATGCCCACATCACTTAACAGTTCGTACACTGATTCATAAATTCTGCCCTTGGCAAGTAAAATTTTCAGCTTTTCCATAAAAGTATCATATCCAAATTTCTGAATGAGTGCAATGCAGAACATAAACAAAGAAGGCTCAGCTCTCCAGCAAGAAACTTCTACGCGGCAAACGAACGGGCACATCTGACAACAGATTTCGTTAGTCCAAAGCCTTTTAAATAACTCGCAGCTCCGTTGGCATTCCACAGGAAACGCCCCGCACCGAACAGCGGAATTGATTTTGGACTGACACTTGTCTGCTGCAAACAAATTTGCACATCTTGTATCCTGCAACAAAATTCAGTATTCTAAGCAACAAAGGAACTACTATGAAATCAAAACTGCACAACTTTTTTTTTACGAATCCACTCAATGCTAAATCAAAAGCGCTTTACATTACAATTCCTGCTTCGTATGTACTGTGCCTTATTCTGCTGTTGCTGATTGAGCAGCTCTACAGTACAAACAACGTGTTAAATCCAAGGCTGGCAAACAACACACGAAGCTATCTGGAAATTATCCCCGTGATGCTTACCACGCTGGTTTCCGGTCCCATAACCGGAGTGGCAGTGGTGCTCACGTTTTTTATCAAACAGTCCATTAAACTGCATCAATTTGCCTTTCATACCCTACTGCTGATATGGGCTTCTCTCATTATAAATCTTCCAATCTACAAAAATTGGTTCAAAAGCATTTTTAAAACGCTCATGGCGGATTTAATTTTTATCCTGCTGCTAGGTTCAATTTTTGGAACTTTAACTATTATTTTGAGCGGACACGATATTCGGAAAGGTATGGATCTTTCTTGCTTTATTGTTGCGGTGCTGCCATGCACATTCGTATGTTTTTTGAGCTACTTGTTTTTTTCAGCGACACCGCAAAAGTTTCGCAATTTATGGTTCACAGGACGTTTGGAATCTGAAGACTACAAAATGATTCAGGAACAACTTTCACATCGGAAAGGTCCAAAAATCGGAACAAAAATTATTACCATCGTCATTTTAGAAGCCGTTCTGCTGATGGCTTCGGCATTTTTATTTGCTATACCACTTTTTCAATTACAATTTCCAGAAATTGACAGCAGGAATTACATTGTTTATTTAACCCGCATGACTTTTCTGATGATTACCGTTGCCATACCGATTATCCTGTTTTCAATTTCATTTCTTCATATTACCATTACCAAGCCCGTAACTCTTATGTCAAAAGCCATGGAAGATTTTACTTCCGATGCCACAAAACAAAACCAAAAATTCGTGCTGGACATTCACTTGATTCCGGTGCATTCAAACGATGAAATCGGTATACTGCACAAAATACTAATAAAAACTGTAAACACCATTACAATATATATCGCAAGGCTCGAAAAAGAAAAACAGCTGGAAATAGATTTGGCAACCGCGCAGAGCGCAAGCAAGGCAAAAAGCGCGTTCCTTTCAAACATGTCGCACGAAATACGAACGCCTATAAATGCCGTGCTCGGCCTTGATGAAATGATAATTCGTGAAAGCTCTGAACAAGAAATTGTAAACTACGCTATCAACATTCAAAGCGCCGGAAAAAGCCTACTCAGTTTGGTAAACGATATTCTTGATTTTTCAAAAATCGAAGCCGGCAAACTCGAAATCATTCCTGTGGAGTATGAGCTAAGCTCGCTTATCAACGACTTGATAAACATGACATCACAAAAAGCTAAAGAAAAAAATCTGGAGCTGCATTTTTCAGTTGACAATACCATGCCACATCTGCTGTTTGGCGACGACATCAGAATAAAGCAGTGCATTCTGAACATTCTGACCAACGCCGTCAAATACACAAACGAAGGTTCGGTTACAATAACCGTTACACATCAAAAAGCTGACGATTCGCACATTCTGATTACCGTGCATGTCATCGATACCGGCATTGGCATACACTCGGAAGACATTCCCAAACTGTTTACCGCATTTCAGCGCATAGAAGAAGAACGCAACCGCACCATAGAAGGCACCGGCCTTGGCATGAACATTGTGCAGCAGCTGCTTTCATTGATGGCCTCAAAGCTCGAAGTCAAAAGTGAATATGGCGTTGGCTCCGATTTTTACTTCACAATAAAACAGCGTGTGATCAACTGGGAGCCAATCGGCAACTTTATGGAAACATACAGAAAATCGCTTGACAGCAATGCAAAATACCGCGAAAGTTTTCACGCACCTTCCGCAGAACTGCTCGTTGTTGACGACACCCTCCTGAACCTAAAAGTAATACGCGATTTGCTCAAACAAACCCTTGTGCACATTGACACAGCAACCAGCGGCGCCGAGACTCTGAAAATGATAACGCAAAAAAAATACGATGTGATTTTTATTGACCACCGTATGCCGGTTATGGATGGCATTGAAACACTGCAAGCCATGTCTACATTCCCCAACAATATGAACATAGGCGTACCGTGCATTGCGCTCACCGCAAACGCAATCTCCGGGGCACGGCAGTTTTATCTGAACGCCGGTTTTACCGATTACCTGACCAAGCCTGTTGACAGCAAAAAGCTTGAAAAAATGCTCATCCACTATCTGCCCAGCGAAAAGGTTGAATTGTTCAACATTGAAGAACAAACTGAAAACCTTTCCGCAGAAAATGCAGAGCTATATTCACAAGCTTTAAAACAATTTGCGGAAGCAAAAGAAATCAACCTGAACGAAGCCCTTACGAACTGCGGCAGCGCAAATCTTCTAAAAGAAGCACTTACCGAATTTCATGACAGCATTGAAAAAAAAGCGGAGCAAATTGAACGCTACGCATCCGAGCAAGATTTTAAAAACTTCACCGTGCAGGTTCATGCACTCAAAAGCACGGCGCGGCTTATCGGAGCCACCGTGCTTTCGCAAAAAGCGGCCCATCTTGAACAGTGCGGCGACAAAAACGATGCGGCAACCATCGCAGAAAAAACGCCTGAGCTGCTTGCCCTGTACCGCAGCTACATAGAGCATCTGGCGGCTTTTTCAAACGCAGAGCCAGAAGAAACTCAAAAAGAAATGCTTTCAACCGAACAGTATCGGGAGGCGCTGCAAAACCTGAAGGAATGCGTCACCGGTTTTGATTTTGACACGGCGGAAAGCATACTTGACTTGCTCGATACCTATAGCATCCCGCAGGAACGGCGTGATGAATACAAGACTATCCGTGCACTTATCAAAGTGGCCGACCGGGAAGGGCTTTTAAAATTGTTGTGAAGAACATACCAATATGTTATAATTTGGACGAAATTTTCACTTTATAAAAACCGTTTTAATTAAAGCGATGGAGTTTTGGAGTTTTTATTATGGACAGAAGAATTCTTTTTGTAAGCGAATCACGGAATTTTTTAGTGTCGGCAATGATCAAAGTGCTTGAAGAAAACCGCTTTGAGGTGCTGCAAGTTCAGCCCGACATTGTGGAAATTTCACTGTTGCAGGTTCAGCCCGACATTTACATTGTATATCTTGAAGGCGATTTGAACATGTTCAACGGAACACTCAAATATTTAAAAAAACAAGTAACAGAAGAAGGCAAAGACAGAGTTCTGTATTTGATTGGCAGCCAGCTTGAAATTGAATCCGCATACGAAATTGTTCCGCACTCGCTGGTTTCCGCAGCATTCACCCGCCCCGTTTTGATGAAAGATGTTATAAACCGCCTTAACACATTGATTATAGACGAGGACGACTTTACAGGCCACAAACGCATTTTAGTTGTTGACGATGACGAAATCATGCTGCGCACCATGAAAAATTGGCTTTCAAAAAAATACGATGTGTTCATGGCAAATTCCGGCGTGAACGCAATTTCATTTTTGAGCCAAAACCATGTCGATTTGATTCTGCTTGATTATGAAATGCCTGTCGCGTCCGGACTACAAGTGTTTGAAATGATTAAAAATGAACCAAAAACAGAGCACATTCCTGTTATCTTTTTAACATCAAAAGATGACCGAGAAACAGTGATGAAAGTGCTTTCCGCAAAGCCAGAAAAGTATCTGCTCAAAACCATGGCTCCCGAGGCGCTGGTAAAAAGCGTAGATGATTTCTTTAAGGGTAAATGAATTAAGCACAAAAGGGCATATCAAAAATCATCGCCCCGATGCAGAAAGCAAGGCTTCAAGCAATGGCTGGCTCCGCAGAAGCACGGTATGTGCCCTTTTTGCACGAATCAATTAAACTATTCCGTTCGGATTATACTAATTCAATGTCCATCTCTGTGCATAGAAAATTTTTCCATCGGATATTGCTTTAGGTTTTCAAGAACTTTGCGGCCATCTGCCTTTTTAAGCAATATTTCCCGCGCCCGTGAAATTTCCATTTCAGTTTTGTGCTTGGAAGGACCGCCCACACAGCCTCCGGGACATACCATGCCTTCCACAAAATCCTCCGCGAGTGTGCCAAGCTTCAATTGCGCCAACGCCTTTTTACATTCCATGCCGCCGGCGCAACGAAGCAGCTTGATTCCTTCAACCTGCTCGCCGCGTTCCTGCATACATTCAAGAACAGCGTTTGCAACGCCGCCGCTTGTGGCAAACCGCTTGCCCCAAATAGATGCCTCTTGATACTGCTCTTCAACGGCTTCAAAACCAACATCTTTGGAACGCATAAGCGCACGAAGCTCACCATATGTCATCACATAATCAGCATTGCCCGGAATGGTCGCGTCGTTGGACTCGGCCTTTTTTGCAATGCATGGCCCCACGAACACCGTTACACATCCAGGATGGCTGTATTTCAAATAACGCGAAATGGCGCACATTGGCGAAACCGTCGTGGACATATTTTTTTCAAACACATCAGGAAACAGCTGCCGAAGCATGTTTATAAATGCGGGACAACATGAAGTCGTCATTTTCTTGCCAGTCTTGTATGCCTCTGCCCATTCCAAAGATTCGTATGCAGCCGTCATGTCGCCGCCCAGACCAACTTCAACCATGTCGGCGAAGCCCATTTTTTTGAGCGCCTGCCTTACCGATGCCATGCTCACGGTGTCGCCAAACTGACCTTCCGTTGCAGGAGCGCACATGGCGATTACTTCTTTGCCTGAACGAATTGCCTGAATAATGTCAACCAGATATGTTTTTGAACCGATGGCACCAAACGGGCAGCTGTGAATACAATGTCCGCACTGTACACAGCGTTCCTCATTGATTCTGCAAAAACCAAATTCATCATACGTGATGGCACCAACCGGGCAGGCTTTTTTGCACGGACGCTCCAAATGCACAATGGCACCATACGGACAGGCCTTTGCACACATGCCACACTCTTTGCATTTTGAAGATTCTATGTGCATGCGGAATTCGCCGGGAGCTATAGCACCAAAACGGCACGAGCTTTGGCACGGACGGCCCATGCAAAAACGGCAGCTGTCCGTTACGGAATACGCGGAAATTGGGCAGTCGTCACAGGCGGCGTTAATCACTTGCACAACACAATCAGTTACAGGCATATCGGTAGGACATTCCGCACATGCAAGATGAATACGTTGCTTTACAATTTCACGTTCTTTATAAATACAGCAATATTCAGATTTTGGTCCTGGCACCATGCGGTACACCAGCCGCTCTTTTTCAGTATCATTCAGTTTGCCCGCCCATGCAAGACGGCACACCTCTTCCATGATTTTGTGTTTAAATGAAACAATGCCTTTATCGTTCGTTACCATGCTTAAATCCTCTTTGCCTTTTGTTTATGCCACATGTAGTCTCGATACGGTTCCACAGTTATTGTTCCGTTTTATGAATGCAGTTTGCAAATGTACAGGAGCGTCAATAATTTTTAAACCATTCACCTTTAGATCAAGCGTCTGAAAAAAGCAAATAAAAAATGAATGCAGCTGCATTGTCTGCGTAAACAGACCCGGGTATTTATATGGAACAAAACCATGTATGATCCATGTGCGTGTGCCAGTACAAATCCTGCTGCTGCCAGGCTCAACCTTGCCTGAACCTGAATAACACGTACAAATTATTTTACGGCTTATTGCATAGATATAATAATATCTGTTTGGTTTTAGAACAAATGCGTCTGCCTGACTGATGTAGTTTTTTTTCTGGATGTTCAGCAAGTGCATGTACATAGTGTATCCCGCCATGTCAGCATGGTCAAGTCGCAAACATTTATTGCAACATAAGCCGTATATGACTTCCGCCTGTTTTATCTTTTGTAACCACGATTTGCTTTTCAATCCGTTCTTTGAGTTCCGCAACATGCGAAATTATTCCAACCATTCGGTTTCCTTCGGAAAGGCTTGCAAGTGCCGCAATAGCTTTTTGCAACGTGTCCTCGTCAAGCGAGCCGAAACCTTCATCAACAAACATGGCATCCAGCCGAATACCTCCGGCGCTGGACTGGATTTCATCGGAAAGGCCCAAAGCCAGAGAAAGCGAAGCCTGAAATGATTCGCCACCCGAAAGCGTTTTTACACTGCGCCGTCCACCGTTGTAATGGTCGAGCACGTCAAGATCCAGGCCGGTTTGTACACGTGCGTCATCGGCTTTTGTTTTGCGGCACAATTCATACTGACCTCCCGACATAATCAGAAACCGTTTGTTCGCCCGCCGGATGATTCGTTCAAAATATGTCATCTGAATGTATGTTTCAAGTTTGATTTTTTCTTTGCCAAAACCGATGGTGCCGTTTGCGGTTTTTGCAAGCACGCTTTTCCATTGATATTCAGCTTCAAGTGCGGCAAGTTTTTTAGACTGTATTGTTATGTTTTGAACGACCTGCGTATTTGTATAGAGCCGCTGCTGCACTTCTTTGCGCTGCTGCTCCAGTTCTGCCTTGCGCCTCGCACAGTCTGCTTTTATCCGTTCTTCCGCAGAAACATCAAACGTTTCAAACGATACCAGCTGTTCCGTCAAAGCAGCAATCAGACCTTCAAGCTGTGCCGTTTTTTGTGTACACGATTCTACAGCCTGCTGCGAATCGCTTAGCGCTTTGTTCATGGCATCGATGGTTGCGGTGAGGTGTTTGCCATGCGCCACCGCCTCTGCCCGACTTTTGAACGAAAGCGCCTGTTCCAGCTGCTCACGGCGAGTTTGTGCCTGCAAAAGCTCAGCGTTGTTTTTTGCAACTGAAGCCTCAAGTTCCAGTGCCTGTTGCGAAAGAGACTGCGCTTCTTTTTCTTTCTGGGGAATCAGAACATCGAGCGCCTGTTTTTTCTGAAGCCGATTTTGCTCTTGCGCAATGGCCTGTTCCGTTTGCAAAAGCGAAGCATCTGTTTCGTTTATATGCCGCGAAATTATTTCATCATCTGCGGAATCAAGTCCCAGAACAGCCTGACACTGCTTGGCGATATGCAGCGCCTGATTTTGCACCGTTCCCGCAAGGCTGGCAGCTTTCTGCGTTTTTTGCCGCGCAAGTTCCTCCGACTTTTTAGCTGCGGCTTCAGCGCGGCGCAGTTCCGCTTCTGTTGGAGCCTGTTCAGAACTGTGCGCCGCCGCCGGATGATGCAGTGAACCGCAAACGGGGCATGGCATCCCTTCCTGCAATGTTTGTGCCAGAATTCCAGCTTGCTCGTCCATAAACAAATGCTGCTTGTGGTGAAAATCCCGCGATAATTCCTCGTAAGCTTTTGTGGTGGCGGCACAATCCGCCTGGGCTTTTAAAAGAGATTCAGAGTTTGCATGATATTCTGAATATTCCTGCCGCAAGGCAATAAGCTGTGTTTGATGGAGCTGCAACTGTTCTTTTTGCGCCAACAGTTTTTGCTTTTGCTCAGCGGCATCTTCAAGCTCACTTCGTTCTATTTTTACGGCTTCAAGTTTTTGTTCAAGCGCCTGAATGTCAGTCTGAACACGCTGTTTTTTTTGCAGCTGGCTTTGTAGCATTTCTGTGAGCGCGTTTTGTGTTCTGACGCATGAATCAAGTTCATCATATTTTGAAAGCTCGCTTCTTAAAACAGCACGTTTTTCTTCAAGCAAAATCCGCTCAGGTTCTTTTGATTTTTGCTCTGCGAATGATTTTTGCGCTTCTACAAGCTGACGTTGATGTTCGGCATAATCCGTTTTGGCAAGCTGCAACGAGTTCTGCTGTTCAGCGGCACGGCGGGCCTGTTCAAGCCGAATATGCACAGCGTCAAGCTTTTTTTGCAGCAGCTGTAGTTCACGCTGCAACTCGGCTTCGTGTCCAGTGTCTGAATCGATTGTATTATTTAAAAATTCCAACGCAAGTTCAAGCGGAAGCGTTTGAACATCGGCATCGCATTTCACATCATGCAAATACTGCTCAATACTCCGGCGCAATTCTGCACAAGAATTTTCAAGACGCAGCGATTCTTTGTTAAGCCGTTCACGGAGCACTTCATACAATTCAGTCTTAAAAATTCTGCGGAAAATTCCCTGCCGCTCATCTGTGGGCGCAAACAACAATTTTTGAAAATCGCCCTGTGCAATCATGGCAATCTGAGTGAACTGGTTCCGGTTGATTCCTACAATTTCTTCTATCTTTTTTGTGACGTTTTTTGTCTGGCTTACACTGGAACCGTCTGGCAAATAGAGCGTTGCATCCGCGTTCTGTTTTGTAAGCGCCGTGCCGCGTTTTGCCCTGCGCATATATTCAGGATTGCGCTCGACCGTATAGATTTTTTGGGCATACTCAAATACAAGTTTTACCAGCGTAGGAACTTCGGGCTCCGCAAATGTGCAGCGCAACATGGAAGCGTCACGATTGTTGCCACTTGCTTCGCCATACAGGGCAAACGTAATTGCGTCAAAAATGGTGGTTTTTCCCGCACCCGTTTCGCCTGTGATAATATACAAACCGCCTGTTCCCAGTGCTGAAAAATCAACAAGCGTTTTCTCGCAGTAAGTTCCAAAGCCTGTCATTTCAAGTTTCAGCGGTCTCATGCGGATGTCTCCCAAATGTTTTCTATCTGCTTCTGCACATAGCGTTTTTGTTCATCGCTCAACGGCTGGTTGTTTTGCATTTGATAAAAATCACAAAACAAATCAAGCGGAGAAAGCTGTTCCATTCGCTGCGGAATTTCCAGTTCAGCATTGGAACGTGTACGCGCGTTGTCGTATTCGAGCTTCATCAGGTTGGGGTAGATAATCCGAAGCTTTGCCAATGCGTCCGGCACATCATTTTCATCAGTAAGCGTTATTTGCACATAGTCAGAAGTATCCGTATCTTCATAATTTTTTTTGAAGGTAACACTTTCATAAGTGCCACGGATTTTCCGCAAATCACGAAGCGGAACCAGCGGCACAGTTTTTACCTGCACATTTCCTTTTTGCAGAACATCAACCATTGTTACCGATTTTTTATGGTCGCATTCTGAAAACGAATATTTGAGCGGAGTGCCACAATAACGCACTGTTTCTTTTTCGACATGCTGCGGACCATGCAAGTGCCCGAGCGCCACATAATCAAACGGGGCAAACACCGAGACATCAACATTGTCTGTTCCACCCACGGAAATTTCTTCGGACTCTGAACGAACCGCACCTGTTACAAACTGATGCGCCACCAACACATTGCGTTGCGTTATGTCAATCTGCATATGCGAAATTGCCACACGAACCGCATCAGTGTATGAATCAACAGATTCATCGGGAAAAATGGAACGTATCTGCGCAGGCTTTATGAACGGCAGCATGTATACATTCACAGGGCCGTAAGTATCTTGCAGCACAATGGGACTCACACTACCGTTGTATACGGGCGCAAAAAAAATACCGCTTGACTGCATAAGCGCGGCACCAAACGTCACGCGCTCCGCAGAATCATGGTTGCCGCTGATAATGCAAACAGTTTTTTTCAAACGCGAAAGGTCGCATAAAAATGAATTGAGCAGCTGCACGGCTTCAATCGGTGGCACAGGTTTATCATAAACATCGCCAGCAATGAGCACGGCATCGGGTTGTTCTGTGGCAATACATTCAACAATCTGATTCAGAATATACGCTTGGTCTTCAATCTGTGAAAATTCATTCACCCGTTTTCCCAAATGCAAATCAGAAAGATGCATCAGCTTCATTGCGCCCTCCAGCAGCGAACATAGTATAGCACAAATTTAAAAAAATACGCTACACTGAGCACATGACAAAATCGGTTTTGCGCTGCCAAAAACACATTCAAACTGAATTTTTTTATGTGACGTTATTGGCTTTATTTATCTTTGCACAGCAACAGATAGTGCCTCAAGAAAAATCATATCAGCAAAACGCGCGTACGGCACCGCTGGCTGTTGACGGCGTGTACCGTTTGTACTATCCGGTAACATTGTACAACGCGCCTGATTTTCTAGCAGAGCATGAAACGCACCGAATGCTGATTTATGAACGCGGCCTAGAAATCATTATAAAAAAAATCGGCCAAAAAGCCACCGATGATGCGCAGCCTGGACAGTGGGCTTTTGCTGAACTTGCAGACGGTGGCTGGACTGTAGATGGCGAGTGGCTAAAAAAGGGGTTTGCCGCATGGATATTCTTATACCGCGATTAAGCCCATGTATAAGGTGCGGTTAGCGGTTACGGGCGGCGCACTTCCACGGAGCCATCAGCATGGCTCACAAACACGATGGTATGTTCCTTCATCTGCAAAAAGAAACCACATTCAACAACACCAACGATAGCATTTATGCGATGCTCCAAGTCATCATGGGAATCGGCGCCGTTCCAATCTATGGGAGCTGTCCACAGGCAGTCAAGAATCATGTTGCCGTTGTCGGTTATAACCGGTCCCGCCTTGCGCACACCTTCACGAAGCACACAGGTTGCTCCAAGCTTTTGCATTGTCTGCACCACAGGCACACGCGCCTCTGGAATGATTTCAACCGGCACTGCAAATTTGTGCCCCAATTCAGTTCCTGCGGAAAGCGTTTTCGATTCGTCTGCCACAATCACAAATTCTGCGGAATTATATGCTATTATTTTTTCGCGGAGCAGGGCTGCGCCGCCTCCTTTGATAAGGCCGCGGTGCTCATCAATTTCATCTGCACCATCAATGGCCAAATCAAGAGCGCCGTCGATAGCTCTGTCGTTCATTGTAAACACTGGAATACCAAGCTCTTCACATGCAAGCTGCGTTTGAAAACTGGTGGCAACAGCCTTGATGTCTCGCACGGAGCCGTCTGCAATACGTTCGGCCAAACGACGCACGGCAGGCATAGCGGTGGAACCTGTGCCAAGGCCAATCTTCATGCCGCTATAAATTTTATGCTCTGTGATGAGTGTGTCGATTGCAGTTCTCGAAACCAAGTCTTTTTGCTCTTTTTGTGACAAAGCCATGTAATCGCTCCTCGGCCGCATTCCGCATAATTCCAGCGTGAACACATCTTGATAAAAGCCAGCTCTCCGTGACAGCTCCTCTATTGTATCGCACCGATATTTTATTTGCAACTACAAAATATGCATTAACTGACCAAATCAGCACAACACAACTATCAATCGGTATAAAACAAACTAACGGACGTTCTAAAAGTGGTTTCTAAATCTTGACATCCAACAAATTACAAATGTTTTCCGTTGAGCACAGATTCAACCAGCGAACCGTTTTTATAAATCAGTTTGAGTGAAAAAAATGGAACTTGTTCCTGCAACAGACACAAAAAGATTTTGTCACCTTCCCACAAATTCAGCTTCAACACTTTATCTTTGGGCACCCATTCAAGTGTGCCTTCATTGCAATCAATCAGCGAGCCGGAAAAATCATTTGATGTATACAGGCACATGTATTCGGCGGGATCGGAATCAGAAATAAAAGTCACAATGCCACAAAATCTCCAGGAATTAAGCAAAAGCCCCGTTTCCTCACGTACTTCGCGCACAAGGCAATCTTCCGGACTTTCGCCAGCTTCAAAATGACCGCCAACGCCAATCCATTTGTCACGGTTGATGTCGTTTTTTTTAGAAACGCGATGCAGCAACAGATAGCAACCGTCTTGTTCGATATAGCAGAGTGTTGTCAGCGGAGATTTCATTTACTGTTCCGTTGTTACCAGATAAACTGATATATGGATTTGAAAACGAACTTTTGCGCCCCTGTGAATCTTGCATAAAAAATTCACCAAAATATGGAACATCCGTTTTACACACCGAAAAGCGTTTAACGCATTGCCAATTTTATATCAGCAGTGCGGCAGAAAGACTATACCAGATTGACCCCGGCTATGCAATGCTCCATCGGCATGACTTGGTGTACTTTTGTTTTTACATTGAATGTGCTATTATTTTACGATGATAAAACGAACGGGCCACGCAGACCTGCCCCTGCACCACGGAACGGTACCACACTGGCTTGCCGACCGAATGCGCGACTTGGGCACAGAAATAATCCAAACGATTCTTATCGAATATGGCCGCAAAGAAGTGCTAATGCGCTTAAGTGACCCGTTATGGTTTCAATCTTTCGGGGCGGTGCTGGGCATGGATTGGCATTCTTCGGGAATCACCACAAGCGTGATGTATGCGCTCAAACGGGGCATCAATGCCCGTGCACGTGAATTTGGCCTGTGCATTTGTGGTGGCCGCGGAAAACATTCACTCAAAACTCCGGAAGAACTTTTGTTCATTGCAGACAAAACCGGACTTGACGGCAAAGCACTGGTTCGTGCAAGCAAACTTGCAGCAAAAGTTGACAACACAGCGGTGCAGGACGGATTTCAGCTTTACCAGCACAACCTTATTTTGAGCAGCGACGGTTCCTGGGCCATTGTGCAGCAAGGCATGAATCCTCAGGCAAAATCTGCGCGCAGATATCATTGGTGTTCTGGCAACATTTCATCGTTTGTGGAAGAACCCCACGCGGGCGTTACCGGCGAAAACCGAGGCACCATTTTAAACCTGACCGATGCAAACGCACGGAATACCCGCAATACAATCCTTTCTATTTCAAAAGAAACACCGCAAAAAATCATCAAGGAAATTTCTGATATTGCACGGCTGGAAAATCCTGAAGAAAATCGTTCAGCACAACTTGAATTATTTTCCGATGAATTTTCAGATACCGCCGTACATTTTGACTCAGGCCGCACATGCACCATGCCCAACCGGCACCATCTCTGCGCGGAAGATGTTGACCTCAAACGGCTTGGCGCAGTGCTTGTCACCGCACACGAAAGCGAGCCGAAAGATTTTGAAAGCCTGCTGCTTACGCCCGGGCTCGGACCGCGCACAATTCAATCCCTCACGCTGGTAAGCGAAGTGATTTACGGAACCCCTTCGCGGTTCAAAGACCCTGCACGATTCAGCTTTGCGCATGGAGGAAAAGACGGACATCCGTTTCCCGTACCCACAAGAATTTACGATGAAAGCATCCGTGTATTGGGAGATGCCATAGAAAAATCAAAACTTGGCTACACGGAAAAATCTGAATGCATCAAACGGCTCCACACAACTGCCATACAGATTGAACAAAATTGCCAACCAGAAGCTGATTTTGAAAAAACGATTGCGCACGAAAAATCATGTTCGCAGGAATGGAGAGGGCGCACGGTGCATTGTAAAGCCTAAACCGAGTCTACTAAAAATTCAATTTTGCCACTTTAAAATGAGTTTTAAAAATTCTTGAAATCTGATATAGTATATGCATGATTGTTGCCCCCATTCAAGATTCAAAACTGAATACACATTTGGATTCATTGCCAAAAGATGAAATGCTTGTATTTGTTATGGCAAACGGACGAATACGCGGTGCCTTGTTTCACGGAACCCGTTTTGTAAACCAGATGCGTGCGCAACACCGCCTTGGAATTCTGGAAACCATGGTGCTTGGGCAGGCTTCACTGTGCGGAGCATTGCTGCTACCAACCATGAAAGGCCGTGAGCACATAACATGGCGACACGAAGTGAATGGTCCCGCCCAAGGTTTTTCTGTTGAAGCTGACTCCCAGGGATTTGTGCGGAGCTACTTGTTCACCGATACGATTCCCGTTGCGGAACCACTCAAAAATTGGGATTTGGCACCATTTTTAGGAACAGGAACAATGACCATGACCACGCTACATGCAGGCGACAAATTTCCGCGAGTAAGCTCAGTGGAAGCAAAAAATAAAAACATCGCACAAGATCTGGCCTGGTATTTCAGTCAAAGTGAACAGATTCAAACCGCATTCAATACAGGCATCCAGTTGGACAGCGAAGGCCGAGTTGTTGGCGCAGGCGGACTGTTTTTGCAGATGCTGCCCCTAACAGGTGGAACAAAGGCGCGGGAGCCGCAAGCGGCCAATGCAGATGAAGGCCTAATTGAGCGCATGGAGCACATTTTTGCAACATTACCGTCATTGGGCAAATATTGCAGCAAGGGAAGACATCTTGAAGAACTGTTGAATTCAATATTTGGTGAATTTGAACCGTCTGTAGCTTTGCGCCGATCAGTGCGTTATGACTGTCCATGTTCCAAAGAAACATACCTTACTTACATTCGTTCTCTGCCAGTTGATGAGGTAACAGACATGAAACTGCATGGCCCCAATCCCCTGCACATAACCTGCCGAAACTGCGGCAGCGAATATCTGATTCCTGTTGATGAACTATAAATTTTTACAACGAAATGCCATTCAGCATGAACAAAAACAATCGTTCGTTTGACAAAAATAATTCAAACCACCCCAGAAATATTCATAATGCGGAATCAAAAGCAGAGCAACCAGAAAAACGCTTGCCTTTATTTGATTGTTTGGAGCATACACATATTCCGCACCTATTGCAGCTATGGCGAAACGACCGTTCGGCTGAAAACGGTACAATCAATTTATCTGCCACGGAATGTGAACAACTTGGCACGTCTTTGATACAGCTGCAACGAGGACTTACAGGTTCCAGAGCACTTGCAGGAACCACCTATATGCAGTCGCCATCGTTGCTGGGGGCCTATCTTCTGTATTATTGGCCCATTTCTTATGCGCAGATACGGTTTGCGCTATGCTCTGTGCAAGAACATTTAATCAGTCTTGCAGGCAGAAAAAATACACCGATACGAATTTTGGATTTGGGCTCTGGGCCAGCGCCAGCTTCCGCAGCTATTTGTGATGCAATTTTTTCAGTATGCAAAAGAAATGCTTCTTTGGAAGTACTTGCCGTTGATGTCAGTGCCAGCGCCTTGCAAATTGCATCCTCATTGTTCAAAAAAAGCTTTCCGGAAGTGCATATCAAAACCGAATGCTCTGCTATCACAAGTGAGGATTACATTCAGCAAAAAGCTAAAAACGATTTTTTTGACATTATTGTGCTGAGCCACGCGCTTAACGAAATGTGGTACAACCAATCAGATGCATTGCAGCGCCGCATCGCTTTTTTGCAGAAGGTAAGCGCACAACTTTCTCCAAACGGCATTTTGCTTTTATGTGAACCTGCGTTGCTCCAGACAAGCCGCGACTTGCTCCGTATCAGAGATTCACTGTGCAGCAGCGGGTTCCGGGTGATTGCTCCGTGCCCGCAAAGCAATCCGTGTCCTGCGCTTCACGCTGGAGAGCAACACACATGCCACGCAGATTGTGCATGGCGGCCTCCCAAACTCGTTGCGTCTTTGGCAAATGTGGCTGGACTTGAACGCAAGTCCGTAAAAATGACATATTTGGTTTTGCAAAAACATTGCATGACAAACACAAATCCAGATGGGCTGCAAGAAAAACCTTGCCTTTTACCGCATGAACGCCACATGCATTTCAGGGTGGTGTCGGAAGCAATGCGTAACAAAGCAGGCCGTGTCCGCTATCTGCTGTGCAACGGAAAACAACGTATAGCACTTTCCGCAAAAAATGGAGACGCACATGCAAAAACCCAGGGATTTTTTTCACTTCGCCGTTATGACGGAATTTATATCAAGAATCCTTCGCTCCGTGGAGACGAAAACAAGCCTTCTTACGGCGTAGAAGATTATACTGAATTGCAAACAGAGCCTTTTATTCCGGCAATGCCCGGCGGGATTTATTCATGGTAAAAGCAGGAACATCCGCCAAAACAGCGGAACCAATTCACATATACAAAATTTTATTTGTCTTGAATGTACACGTACATGTCGTGGTGCTTTTCCATGGCAGCGCACACAAATTCTTTGAATGAATCTATGGGAACTAGAGCATACCAAAATGTATTTTTGTATTTGCCTTTATAAATGCTATCACGATCCGTATCGCCAAAGTCTTTCAGTTTTCCCACATTGGCAAGAATCCAATTACCTTTGTAAAACCCGTACAATCTTACACCAAAATTAGAGTCGGATGAAAGATTTTCAAAAACTATATTGTCCTTGACCCGTTTGTTGCTAAACGAAAACACGTAAGCATTTGGAGCGTCAGTGTACTGTGGTTCTTCAGTATCATGCTGTGCAAAAGCGGCAGCACAAAATCCTAGCAAACACACAAAAACAAGATACATTTTTTTCATAAAGCTACTCCTTAAGTAAAGCAAATTTTATTATGGCGGATTATAAAATTATTCTTTATTTTCTACAAGAAGAAATGCCATTTTTAATTCTCAAACTGAATCTCGGCATTATCCGCAGGTAAAAAGCCTTGTTCCTGCAACCATTTACGCAGCGGCTCGTTCCAATGGAAAGCCTGCATGAATTTGTTGTCGGTCATGCCAAAACCGTGGCCGCCCCAATCATAGCGGGCAAACACGCAGGGAATATTTTTTTCAACCAAGGCGGAATACAGACGCTCGCTGTTCTCATAAATCACCACCGGGTCATCGCGGCAGGCAACCAGGTACACAGGCGGCATGTTCGCGGGAATCTGCATTTCCATAGAAAACAAATCACGCTGCTCCTGAGAAGGCTGTTTTCCCAAAAGACTTTTGCGAGACCAGGCGTGTCCAATATCTTCCTGCATTGTTACCACCGGGTACACGGGAATCACAAAATTCGGTGTAAGGCTGACTTCCGTGACGATGCCGATTTTTTCAAGCTCGTTTGTGCGTTCACCAAACGCGCCAGCCCAAGTAACAAGGTGCCCACCGGCAGAAAATCCAATCAGGCCAAGCTTGTCTGGATTCACTTTGTAAGATTCAGCATTTTCGCGAACAAGCTGAATGGCGCGCTGAATATCCTGCATCATGGCGGGATAGTGGTAGTTGTTGTTTGCCACTCGGTACCACAATACAAATGCAACGGCCCCCTGTTCATTGAACCATTTTGCCGTTGTATGCCCTTCATTCAATATGCCAAGATGATGGTAGCTACCTCCCGGACAAATAATCACACCCGTTCCGTTTGATTCCTTGGGGACAAAAATTTCCATAATAGCCCGCTCGCCACGCATGGAAGGAACTTTGTTCCACAAGTTTATGTCTTTGGCAAAAAGCGTTTGGGCCGTGGCAAAAATCACCATGGCAACGGCAATATATCTAACAGATTTCATGCAATCCCCCTTTTTACAATCAAATTGTATGCAATATGACAAGCCTGAATTATACAATGCGGTTATCACGGGCGAGGGCTTCCGCGGCAATAACATCGTGCATGGCTGCGGTAAGTTTTCTGGCCGCAATCTGGCTTTCCATTTCTTTGTACGGCGCAATTTCTATTTCTGGCAACATGTGGATGTCGTACAGATAGCGTTCGGTGCGGTTGTATGAAAACCACGGGTCGTGTTTTCCAAGTCCGTACTTATCGGTGCCACCGATATACAGCGGAAGCACATTGCAGTTTGCCTCATACGCAATGTGGGCTGCGCCACGCTTGTAGGGATTGGTTCCGTGCCGAGGCGTTCTGGTTCCTTCAGGAAAAATAATCAAATTTGAGCCTGTCTGCAACGATTCCCTCGAAAGCTCCACCATCTGGTCGTAGCCAAGCGAATTAACGATGTATATACGATTGATTATTCCAGCCACAACCGTTTTTGTGAGCCCGCCCCGCACAATGCAGTCGGCATTCGGCACAAGTGAAATGATAAACACAACGTCCAAAATAGAAGGATGGTTTGCAATGATAACTTTAGAATTGAGATGCTTGAATTTCTCGCGGTCATCAACACGAAGACTAATTACACCTGTAATGCGCATAAAATTTATAAAAAACCGGAACGTCGCACTTATAAAACGGCGGCCGGCTCGTTTAAATCGGTCAGCAGGATGGATGCACAATTTCATAAGCGGAATGACAACCACAGCCAAAAAAAAACTGCCCACGCCAAAAAACAAAAAGAAAAATAATTTCATAAATGAAAAATAGCAGTAAAGAAAGAGGTTTTTTATTGGCGGCAAATCGTCTGTGCTGTAGCGCGGGTCTTTTTGTTTTTTACTCATGCAGTCCCCCGAAAAGAATGGATAATAAGTGATTTTAAAAATAGTTCAGCCTGTACCGGTACGGTGTTGTCAACAGCCACAGGTATGCTGCCATATTGCGGCCGTGTCTGCGCGGAAATCACAGTCGCAAACGAAAGTGCCACATTATGCTGAGGGCAAAGCGAGCCGTAACATTCAGGAACCACCTCGTCGCCATACACAAACAAAACAGATTGTTCGTGCCCACACAAAACTGGTGCACATGCTGCAAAGAACGCGCTGGCAAAATTCCCCTTTGACGGAAATATAACTGAATAGCCGCTTTTGAGCCCACACGCAATGGTTGCAAGCGCGATAGGTGCATTAAACACTGAAAGTGAAAACGAAGCTGGAAGTATGCTGTTTTCCTGAATCAGTTGCTTGTTTATGGCAAATTCCCGAGAAATATCGCCACGGCAGGAAACGAACACCTGCTTGATGTCGCCGCAGCCAGTCTGTTCCAGAGCGTCATGCACTACCTGCACTGTCATGCGGCACAGCTGCCCAAGTCTGCGGCGAAACAGCGGCGGAGTAAATTCCAGAGCAGGCGCATCGTTTGTGCATTCACGATGTTTAGTTCCACAAGCCCATTCATACCAATCCTGCGCCGAATCAAGGCCTGGTGCCCAGCAAGAAGGAGAGGAACAATACACGGTGTTTGCAGCTGCTGCACTGAATTTCATAAAGCGGCTTCCTTTTTGCGGAACTTATGCGTTCTTTCTAAATACCAAAAGCGAATAGCTGTTGGAGCCCAAATTATGGTGTGCAGTTCTGAGCGAAAATCCAGCGGCTTCAACAGCCTTAACCAATTCCCCGTAACGGTACATCTTGCTGTTGCCGTTTGCCATGCACGTAAAATACAGCGATGTTGCCATAATAGAGTACGATGAAGCCATAAACCGCTGCTTGTCCCACAGCGGTTCCAGCACATACACATCGGTATGGGGCGCTGCGGCATCATACACCTTGGAAAGAATATCTGTTACCTGCTGAAGTGAAAAACAGTCAAGGAATTGGCTCATCCACACGGCATCTGGAGCAGAAGGCAGTTTTGTGTCCTCCAAAAGAATATTGGCCGCATACGTGCTGATTCTGTCTGCAAAACCGGCAGCAGCGGCATTCTTTTCCGCAACAGCCGTTTGTCCGGGCAAATCAACAATAGTCATGCGCACATCGTGATTGTATTTGCAACAAGCAATGGACCATTTTGCGGTGTTGCCACCAATGTCCACAATATGTTTCGGAGATTGCGCAAAAACGATTGGCAATGTCTCAAAAAACGCGATGTCGCTGTAAAAATGGTCAAAATTGAACCAACTCTCTTTGGCTTTGGATGGCAAAGCCGAAAGCGCTTCATAAATTGTGGTCCATTGAGTACCAAACGTTTTAAGGCCCTCTGGCTTTCCGTTTTTAATTGAATCAAGCAAATCCCAAGCGCCTTTGTAGCATATGTCGTTGGAAAAGTTAAAATTGGCTTTGGTCAAATCATCTTCAAGAAACATCCAGCCTATTTTGCCTAGCACAAATTTTTCAGTTGAAGCAAGGTCGCTGTCCTGGGTCAATTTAATCACGTTCATGCTGAGCGCCATTTCACACAGCACACCGACGCCATACTCAGAAACACCTGTTTTTTGTGCAAGTTCATTTATAGAAATACCTGCGTCTCCAGACTCCTCGACAGCCTGTAAAATGCCCAATTCGATTAACGCCCTTACAGCCTGAAATGTGAGCGGGGCAAAAGCGATTTTTTGCGCCTCGAATTTTGCATCGACAGCACGCAAGGAATCTTTTTTAAAGACATCAACACTATAAAAAGATTTATCCATAATGGACTGATTTTATCACAGCGGAGAATTTATATCAACGCACCATGCCCAAGTCGCGGGGGCACAAACGGTACATTTATGAATGCCACGGCATAAGCCTAGATGCTTTTTGTTCCTTCATCTGGATGGGCGGTTTTGTACGAATATATACATCCGCAATAATCCTGGCGGTACAGGCCGTATTCCGCGCTCAGCTGCAACGAACGTAAAAAACCACCACGTTTTTTAAAATCGGCCGGCACATACCGGGTGCAATCAGTTGGCGCAAAATTCATTCCGATGGCATTTATTTTTTGCGCGTCTTTATACGGACTGATAGAAAGTGTTGTGGTAAAAAAATCAAATCCGTTTTGGTTCGCAAAATCCCAGGCTTTTTTCATGCGGAATGCATAGCAGCGGCGGCAGCGTTCACCGCGTTCTGGCTCCGTTTGCAGTTCCAGTTCGTTGCACGCATTTGTGGCACAAAAAAAATCCTGCGGTGTGTATTCGGTTTGAACCACGCTTACTGCCGTTTGCACGGCGGGTGGAAATTCAGCCACAAACTTTTTTAGCTCGGCGAGTCGGCGGTTGTATTCAGCCTGCGGATAGATGTTGGGATTGTAATAAAAAATGGTGATTCTAAAAACAGTCGCAAGATATTCAATCACGGCGGAAGAACACGGGCCGCAACAGGCATGAAGCAAAAGCCTTGGTTTTTGCGGCGCTCCAGCAAGGCTTTTTATGAGTGTTTCAAGCTGTTTATGGTAATTCGGTTTTTGTTCCTGCACGGTACAAGCATAACAAAAAAGCAACGGTTGCAAAAGCCTCAAGACTCTTGCAACCGTCATTCTTCAGAAAAACTTTCTAAAGAAATAAAGCCACAGAGATTGGTCGTAACGAAGCGTCTGGCATCATTAAAAGAAATCTTTCCTGTGTACAAACATGATATGCCCCAAACATAACAATGCGCCATGCAGTAAAACCATAAAAATTTGCGCAAAATTTTTAGTGACACTAATAGTTTTGCGCAAATTTCGGGCAAGCACATGTTTTTATGGCAAAAAAAATCCACACACCGAAACAAAGGGTGTACTTTCACAAACCGAGCTGTTTATTCAATTGCACAGTTGTCGGCTTTTTGCGTGGTGAGCGGTTTTCCTGCTGCAACCAAGGGAACTCCACCAACCTGTGCCTGTTTTCCGCTGATACGGTATTCAACTTTGCAAAAGCGCTCAATGTCAATTTTCTGCGGCTTTGTGGCAGCAGCAGCCTCATCACTTCCCTGCGGAACAACCGGAGTGCCTGGTGCCGCCCAAGGCGCGGTAATCAGCTCAACCTTTTCCGCGTCATTTTCAGTATAGTCTGCGGCAAGGAGCATGCCGTGGCTCTCAACTCCGCGCATTTTGCGGGGCGCAAGGTTTGCCGCAATAACTACGTGCTGACCAATCAGCTCTTCGGGGCTAAGATAGTCGCGTAATCCACTCTGTATGATTCGCTCGGTACCAGAACCATCATCAAGATGCTCGATGTAAAGCTTTTCGCCCTGTGGATTTGGTTCAACGCTCTTGATAACGGCCACGCGCAAATCGATATATTTATTGAAATGCTCAATCTGGTCTTCCGCAAGCTCTGGCCCGTCAGACTTTGCGGCGTGGCCGGCAGGACTTTGGGCCTGCACAGAATTTTCCATCTGCGATTTTGGGGCCTGATTCTGGGCCGGCGCTTTTTTTATATCCGCATCGGCAGGAATTTCTTTTTCAGAAACAGAATCGGCAGACATGAGGAACTCCAGATCAAGCTCACCTGCAACACACGGCACTGTAATCTGCCAATTTTCAAGCACCTGCGGATGAATTTCGCCAAAAATGCCTGCCTGGACTCCATTCACCATAACGGCAGCCTGACGTCCTGGAATAAAGCGCGGGTCATGTGATTCCTGCACCTGATAGCTGTGGTCAAGATAATAAAGCAAGGTGCTGACTTCGCTTGCGGCGGTGTTGAAACTTGCGTTTCCGGCAGATGTCACAAAACCAAGGCTCTGCACGGTTTTTGTTCCCGTGTTTTCGCTGGGCTCGATAAAGGCGATTTTTCCAACTTCAAAAATCTTGTGCGGATACACGGCGTTGGCGCTCTTGCTTTCAGCTTCAAGCAAAGAGGCAATTATTGATGGACGTATGAACTGATAGTTTTCGCTCATGGGGTTCGCAATTTCTATAACTTTTGCGCCATCAACATTCATTTTGTCGATGTAGGATTTTTTTGAACCAAGGTAGTTGAAAATCATCTCTTGATAGCCCATGCCAGCCATGATGTTTTTTGCTTTTCGGCTGTACATGGTAATCGGCAACAGCCGGCCAATGGTAAAATCATTGGGGCTTTGCGGCTCAAAAAAGTCGAGACCTTGGCCAATCATCACGTCTTCGATTACGTCAACTTCGTGCAAAAAGTCGTTGCGGTATGGCGCCTGGGTCACGGTGAACACGGTGTCGCCCATTTCTTCGGAAAGCGAAACTGCATTACCCATGTGCTCCAAGTCGGTTTTGACTTTGGCAGAATCAAGCGTGCTGCCCAGTTTTTTGTTGATTTCAGAAAGCCGCGCTTTGGTTGGCTGCTGAAAATAAAACGGAATGGTTATATCCGTGCCATAACCGGTTTCGTATGGATGTTGCACTTTTACAGGCAGAATCTTGTAACCTGCGTCAAAAAAATCGCATGCAACAATGTTGGCGCTCAGCATCAGGCTTTCCATTTCTGAGCCGGTCAACTCCACCAAAAGCTCTTTGTCGCCCACTTCAATCTGGCCCAGTGTTGCGCTGTTTATAACGGGCGCCATGCTCATCACTTCGCCCGTGTCATCGGTAAGGAGCGGAAATTTTTTGCACTCTTCAATAATCCAGCCGTAATCGCGTCCCTTTGGATGTTCAGTGAGAATCTGGCGGCATGTCATGCGGCGAGTTTCCTGAAGGGGCACAAAAGAGGTGGCATCAGGGTCAACAGCCTTATAGCGCACGGGCCATTTGAGGTTTGCGGCACGATACACGCCCATGGAGATAGTCTTGCGCTTGCGGCCAAAATTCCAAGTAAGTTTTTCCTGCGTCTGTATGATGTCGAGCAGCATAGGCTCGTCAATAGGTTTTCCGGTTATTACAAAAGCCACCATGTACGGCCGTATGTCTTTGAGCTCAGAATCAACGGTAACAATTCGGTTTCCTGCATCTTGTGCCACCTGCACTGTAGAAAGAAAGCCACGGTAATCTTTGTGCGGAGCGCCTTCATGCTCACGCAGACATCGTGCCACGCCAGCTGTTGACCAAAGGTCAGGACGGTTGGTGTCGTTCAGTTCAATTTTGATAGTGCGCTTAGACTCTGGTTCCGACGTATCTGGTTTTTCATCAAGCTCGGCTTTGGCAAATGTGAGTTTTTTTTCGAGCGTGTCATAATCGTATGTAGTTTCCAGCAGATTAAAAAAAAGTTTTTCGTTGACTTCAATTTTTGGCATGATTTCCTCGGTTGTGATTGTTGAGCCGTTTGGCAAAATCGTTTAACTGAAATATGCCAGCGGACTATTTTTCGGTTTTTATTCTAGCGAAAACCGTCCGCATTGTCTAGGAAAAGGCAATAACACACTGAATCCAGTGCCACAGTAAAGTGATGCCAAAACTGCGAATCCGTCCATTGCCGAAGCCATGCTTCTACGTCGTGGTGTGTTGATTAGGGAATGCCGGCTTTTAACTAGTCAAGGGCCTAAATTTATACAAAATCGAATCAATACACCAGAGGCAAGCTCTGGCTATGCACCCTCTCAGCACGAATCAAAAAATTGCGGCAAGATTTGTGGAACCAGCGCGGTCAGTCTGAATGGTGGAGCCGGGATTCATCTTTTGGGGAAATTTTGTTGGATCGTTTTTTGTCTGTGTGTGAACGTGTTTGCCTGCGGTGGCGTTGGGTGTAGTTCGCAGTTTTCGCGGAGGAAATATTTTCAGAAATAGTTTGCTTGAACCGTTCTTGTGCATCTTCAAAAAATGCCGTTACTTCCGAAACAGGCACAATGGAATCGCGCTCATAGTCAATAAAAAATGCATATACAGGTATTTCCAGAACGATTGAAAGTTTTACCAGATTATCCAGTCCGATCCAAACCCTGCCGTTTTCGAGGCTGGTAACAGTTTCTGCGTCAACTCCAATTCGTTCTGCCAATATTTCCTGCGTCAAATTCAGCTGCTTACGCTTTTTTCGGATATTAGCGCCGAACACGTTTTGGATACGTTCGCGTTCTATAACAAGCTGGTTGTTCAGTTCTGTTGCATTCACATTGGGTTCCATGCGTTGTTGAAAATTTTATAACACTCCCTCCGCCTTTTGAATTTGTTCACACTTGGTTGGACTTGTAAAAATTCGTATTTTCACTACAAATTCTGCAAAAAAACTTCAGGACTTTTAAAGCACCAGCTGTAAAACGCCAGAATTTATGCTACACTGAAAACAATATGAATATTGTGTATGGACTGCTTATCCCGTTTTTAGGCACAACGCTTGGAGCTGCCTGCGTTTTTTTTCTGAAAAATGAATTGAGCCCCAAGGTGCAAAAATTGCTGCTGGGCTTTGCTTCTGGCGTTATGGTGGCTGCAAGCGTGTGGTCGCTCATAATTCCAGCTCTTGCAGAATCGGCGCGGCTAGGTAAGCTTGCTTTTTTGCCGGCGGCAGTTGGCATTCTGCTGGGCATGGCATTTCTGTTTGCCCTCGACATGATCATTCCGCATATGCATGTGCATGCGAAAAAACCGGAAGGACTCAAGGCGCGGCTCAAAGACAGCACCATGCTATGCCTGGCAGTGACCCTGCACAATATTCCCGAAGGCATGGCGGTTGGCGTAGTGTTCGCAGGACTTTTGACGCAGGGTGCCGGCCAGTCAATGGCGGAACCATTTTTACAAGGAAACGGAATAATCTCATTCCCAACAGCGTTTGCCCTTTCAGTGGGAATCGCCATTCAGAATTTTCCTGAAGGTGCCATAATTTCTATGCCACTTGCTGGCACAGAGAACAGCAAGCTAAAAGCATTTTTGCGCGGAATGTTTTCGGGCATTGTGGAACCCATCGCAGCACTGGTAACGATTGCGCTCACAGGCGTGATTACACCGTTGCTGCCGTACCTGCTTTCCTTTGCGGCTGGTGCCATGCTTTATGTGGTTGTGGAGGAGCTGATTCCAGAAGCAAGCGAAGGTGAGCATTCAAACCTTGGCACGGTGGGCTTTGCACTTGGATTTGTGCTGATGATGATTTTGGACGTGGCATTAGGATAAAAGCGGAAAAACTGACACAGGGAATGGGTACAGTTTATGCCACATGGCACAAAAGTGTATCTGTACCCATTCCATATTCATACGGAGTTTAGAAACAATGAAAAGCACAAAAAAACAAAACAGGCGAAGTGTTATGGTACCAGTTTTGCTGGCTGTTATTATCGGAGCTATATGGCTTTTTTTAGGTGACAGATGGCAAAAAAAACGTCTTATACAAGAGCCGTATTCGCACTTCCATGAACAAGTAGAATCTGGTGCCATCAAATCTGTAACCATAAAAGCCGATAACCTGTACTACCAAAAGCGAGCTTTCAGTGCAGCACCGTCAAAGCAGCCAGAAATTGATACGCAAAACGAAACCTTGCGCACACCAGCGCAGGCCTTTTCCGAAAAGCCAGAAGAGCATGGCGCAATCCAAGATGAAACTGCAACAAACACAGATGAAGCGCAAACAAATTACGCGGATACAAACACGTCCAACAATAACTCCGCCCTACCTGACAATACGGCCAGCGCACCATCGTCTTTTGCCTTTGGCGGAAAATATTCACGGCCATTGCCGCCGGATTCCGCAGAGGAAAGCTGTTCCAGAAAAACCAGCGAATCTGCGGCAAAGCCACGTCAGAATAAAACAACCGTTTTTGTCACCCAAAATCCAGACTCACCATTGCTAAAAGAATTTTTGCTCAAAAACAATGTGGCTGTGTCAGAATCCGCAGATGGGGGACAGATTTTTGGCACAGTGCTGGACGTGGCGTTTTACGTGCTTTTTTTCGGTGCCATCATCTTTGTGTTCAGAAAATTCATCAGCCCCAACACTTTCAAAATTGTGCGCAGAACCGGCGTTACATTCAAGGATGTTGTTGGCATGGAAGAGCTCAAAAAGGACATGCGCCAAATCATGGACATAATGCGCCACCCCTCGGCCTACCGCCAAAAAGGAATCCGCATGCCAAAAGGCATTTTGCTCGAAGGTGCCCCGGGAAACGGCAAAACACTGTTTGCCCGCGCGCTTGCAGGAGAAGCCGCAGTCAATTTTATTCCCGCAAAAGCAACCGATTTTGAAAGCATGTTCATGGCAATCGGCCCCATGAAAGTAAAACTGCTGTTCAAAAAAGCCCGCCGCAGTGCGCCATGCATTGTATTCATCGATGAATTTGACGGAATCGGAACTCGCCGCACATATTCCGGCTCTGCCATCGAAACGGAAAACACCCGCATTGTCACAGCGCTGCTCAACGAGCTTGACGGCTTTGAAGCAAATTCCGACATTCTGGTAATTGCCGCAACAAACAGCATCACCGCACTTGACGAAGCCCTCATACGCCCCGGACGTTTTGACGCCCGGGTCCGAGTACCCTACCCCGACGCGAACGCCCGCGAACAGCTGGTGCGCATGTACACCGCAAAAAAATCCTGCGCCGCGGACTGCACGCCATCGGTGCTTGCAAAAAAATTTGAAGGTTTTTCGTGCGCCAAAATCGAATCCGTGCTGAACAGAGCCACACTGATTGCAGCCCAAGCAAATCGCCCAGAAATCACCCTCCCAGACGTGGCCACCGCAATGCAAGAACAGCAGGGAGCATCATAACACCAAACACAAATTCCACGATAAAAAACGCCATGCCCGGTTTTAGCTCGTGGAAGAAAAATACATCCGTTTGGAGCCACGCCGTTCTAGCAGACATTTATTTTCGCTGAAAATGTTACGGCCATGCACTGTCTTGCCGTGTTGTGCATTTGAAAAAAAATCGGTATGATGGATTTACCGCCGTACAGGTTGCAAGGAGCGCTAACAATGAAAAACACATACGAGGCCGGTCAACAGGTAACAACAAAAATCGTGGCCATCTCTTCAGATACTATTTTTTTGGATTTAGGACTAAAAAGCGAAGGCATTTTGGACAAGGCTGAATTTGCCAACCAAGCTGGCGAACTTTCAGTAAAAGAAGGCGACACGCTTACCGTTTATTTTTTAGAAAACCGAGGCGATGAGCTTCACTTTACCACAAAACTGAGCGGCCAAAAAGCAGGCAAAGAAATTCTTGAAAGCGCTTACAAAAACGGCATTCCAGTCGAAGGCCATGTAACGCAAGAAATCAAGGGAGGCTTTGAAGTGATGGTAGGCAGCGTCCGTGCGTTTTGTCCGTATTCGCAGATGGGATACCGCCAGCGCAAAGAACCTTCCGAATATGTCGGCCAGCATCTTACCTTCAGAATTCAGGAATATAAAAACGACGGAAAAAATATTGTGCTTTCAAACCGTGCGATTCTGGAAGCGGAAGAAAACCAAAAGCTGAACAAGCTGGCGCAGGATTTGACTGTGGGCATGACGGTAACCGGCACTGTAACCCGCATAGAAAGTTATGGCGCGTTTGTGAGTTTGCAGGGTTTTGAAGCGCTGCTTCCTGTTTCAGAAATTTCCCGTGTCCGGGTAAACAACGTGCACGATGTGCTCCGCGTGGGGCAAGAAATAACGGCAAAAATCATCAAAACCGACTGGCAGCATGAACGTGTTTCGCTAAGCACAAAAGAACTTGAAGCAGACCCGTGGGATGGCGCTGACAAGCGTTTTCCAGTTGGCACATCACTCGAAAGCGAAATCAGCCGCATTGCTGAATTTGGCCTGTTCATTTCTTTGGCACCAGGCATAGACGGCTTGGTCCACATTTCAAAACTTCCGGTAGAACGCAACACCAACCTCCGCAAAGTGTACAAGGTTGGCGAAAAATTACCTATCGTTGTAGAAAAGGTTGACATGGAGGAACGGCGCATTTCACTTGCTCCGGTTGTTTCCAACGAAGAACAGAACAATGCAAATGAATATCTTTCTCGCCAGCATGATAATGAAGGCGAAACATACAACCCGTTTGCGGCTCTGCTCAAAAAATAGGAAGTGCTTTAAGCAAGGGGCTGGCTTCGCAGAAGAACGGTATATACCCTTTCCACAAGAATAAAATGACTTTCACGCATTGCTTTGTTATGACCTTTCAGCTGGTGCAGAATAATCCCGAATGCGGTAGGTAACACCAAGCTTTCTGCACAAAGCTGCACAGGCAGCTTCGTCTTCCGCGGTGATGGTTGTGCTTACGGTCGTAAGCACAACGTGTGGCACGAAATTCTTGCAGGCACGGGCAAAATCAAGCATCGCCGGGAATGCCTGTGCGCCAAAACGGGGCCGCACCGATTTTTCATATTGTTCAGCCTTGCTGGAATTTAGGCTTATGGAAACAGTGTCCAAAAGCCCCGCAAACAGTGGCTCAATACGTTTTTTGTTGATAAGGTTGCCAAGGCCGTTGGTGTTTAGGCGCATCAAAATGCTGTAATGTTGTTTTATAAACCGCGCAGTCTGCAACAGCACATCCAAAGCTTCTGTGGGTTCTCCGTATCCGCAAAATACGCATTCACAAAAACGGCCCATGTCTTGCGCCTCAAGCGTCTGGCACACTTCGGCAAAGCTTGGCTCATGCTCCAACCAGAGTGTGTCGGGTTCATCGTAAACCATGTCGGCATTCTGCCTGATGCAAAATGTGCAGGCACATGGACAGCGGTTCGTCAAATTAAGGTACAGGCCGTTGTTCACTGCATAGGCTATCGTCATTCCTTTTTTCATGCTTTTATAGTAGCGCATAAAAAACAACGATGCAATCTAGCTCACAGCATCGTGCACACAAAAGCCGTGCTCAATCCAAGAAAGATCGAAAGGCCGATGACATGCACGGGAACAAAAGCGCTCAATGCCAGTGCCCCAAAAGAAAGCACAGTCGTTAAAAACGAAAGCGCAATGGCAAATGCTTCCAGATGCAAAACATTTCCATGCGCCCTTTTCGCGCTTTCCATCATGTAGATGACATAATCGAGCCCCAGGCCAAAAACCAGAATCATTCCCGTGATGGCAAAAAATTCCAACGGCTGTCCGCTGGCGGCAAACACTGCCGTAGTGACCAAAACGCTTAGCAACGGAATTGAAGCGACTTTCGCAGTCTGGCGCCAAGTGTAAAAGAATTTGAGCACACATAAAATAAGCACATAGGCAACCGTGAACAGCATAAAGATAATGCGTGAAAGATTATCCAGCTCCGCGCTCACATCATCTGCCTTGCTTTCAAAATACACGGCAGGGTCATCAGCGGCAAAAGAGGCAAATCGGGTTTTATCTGAAATGTAAGAAGGAAGCACAACGGAATAGTACGTATCATCGATTTTTCCCAGCCACAACGAATCAAGCAACGCTTGCAGCTGTGTGGGAACAGTGCCGTCTGGCACAAGATAACTGTTTTCTTTTGCAGCCATTTCGCTGACCATATCGGTTACAGCAGATTGTCCAAGACCGAGCAGGTCACATTGTTTTGGCGCAAAAGGCACCAAATTCTGCGCGGCCGCGAATGATTTTTTTTGCCGTTCAATCGATGGGATAAAACGAGATGTTGCAAAAAAATGTTCACCTGCAAGCCGACTGCACAACGCTTCTTCGTGTTCCAATACATCCTGCGGTGTCTTTCCGCCTATCACAAACCAGGCAGAAGGAGCATAGTCCATCACTTTCAACGAAAGCACAGTGTCGTTTTTTAGGCGGCCTTCGAGCTTGTACAGCTGCGAAACATTGTTTTTTATACGCACGTTTTTATGAAACACCGCAAGCAATCCAAGTGAAAGCGCAAACAACGCCAGAGTAACCGCCATACCTACAGTTTTTTTTGCACCTCCCAGCCTTGGAATGACATTTGAAAACACGGTGATATTTCTTTTTTCTGCAGAAGGAATTTTAAAAAGCGGATACAAGCAAACCGTGGTGAGGAACGTGCTCAAAATTCCAGTAAACGAAAAAACGGCAATCTGCTTTAGCAAAACGAACGGCGCAAAAAACAAACACAAGTAACACAATTCGGTTGAAAGGAACGAAAGCCCCAGTCCAGTTGCCAAATGCCTTCTGATTTCGCTTCCAGAAGAAAGCGACTTGTTTGCCTTCCAGTTCATAAAAAAATGTAGACTGTAATCAATGCAACATCCAATAAGCGACGTAGCGAACACCAGCGAAAGCACATGGATGTTTTTGAACAGCGCATAAGTTGCGGCAAATCCAGTGCAAACAGAAACGACAATCGAAAACGCCGACGCAAAGATGGGAACAGGTGTTCTAAAGACAAGAAACAGCATGACCAGCACCAGCAAAAACGACCCGGTTGAAATAAACGAGATTTCCCGCGCGGCCGATGTGGAACTCTTGTGGCTGTGGAACGGCGTACCAGAATAAACAAAACGAATTCCGTTTACTTCAAGCGGCTCGCACACTCGATAGATTTCTGTAACTCCGTTGTGTTTGCTAGCAAGCGCGGCGCCTTCCCGACTCAGTGTGCCATTCAGCATGATGTACCAGCGCCCTTCGTATTCTGTTGCAAGCACACCGTCTTTTGGCATAAGCGATGTTCCAGAATCCTGAATGGCATTCAGATAGTCCTGCATGATTGACTGATCCAGCAGGAAAGGATCTGTTGCAAGATAATCAAGCGGCACCAGTGTGAATCCGCCAAAAATGGCTGCCAGCGAATTTTGCGCGAACGCTTCCGCACCGTCCGCTGTGTCAAGTTGGCTCACAACGGATTCGCTCAAAAGATGGAATCGGTTCTCATGGATAAATTCAACCATCTCAGAAAATGCCGCATTGTCAACATGCAACGCAAGACTCAAAAAAAACGGGCTTTCTTTTAAAGAATCATAAACGGCTTGCGCAGTTTTTTTTGCCATGGAAAAATCTTCATGCGAAACCAAAATTATTGTGTTTTGGTTGGTACGTTCCAAAAGTTTTTTATCTGCAACGCTTTTCGCTTTTTGCGCCGTTCCCTGTGGCATCATGTTGAACAAGTCGGAATCAACCAAAAGTCGTTTTGTCTGTGCAAGCGCGCCAGCAAACAAAAGCGCCACCACAATATGAAAGGCAAGGTAAAGCGCCACAAACAATTTATTTGATGACAAAATAAGTTTTTTCTTCATCGGTCAGCGTCTCTTTGTAAAGTTGATCACTAAACTCGTATGTCAATGTTCCACCGTTTGTATCCTGCACCGCAATGCTATCCAAAGATGTTGAAAAACTTGTGGCAGAACCAGAAAGCGTCACATGCTGCATGAATGTTGCAATGCTTGCATCTTTTGGAGTAAGCGCCATGCTCCACCGGGAATCATGTGCAGAAAAATCAACGTTAAAGTTTTTTTGCAGCGCAGTTTTATTTCCGCTGAAAAGTGAAGAAAGAGTTTCCGCGATGTTCGAAAAAATCTGATTTGAAACACCGTCAATAACATTTTTTTTTCCGTTCGGGCCAATCTGAATCATCTGGGTTTTTGTAACAACCAAGGAAGACACAAACGGTTTTTTTGAATTCCAAGCGATTCCGCTTTCCGAAAAAATAAATGTACCAGAAGAAACCAACGGCTTTGGCAATGACGGAACAGTTTTTGTCTGCAAAAAAGAACCGGTTGTAACGGTATGCGCCATCAAACCATCACACACAGAATCAAACGAAAGTGAACCTGGCAAAGGCTGCGCCCCGCATGGCACCAACGCAAAAACGGCAAACGCCAAAACCAGTACAACAGCGCAAAAACGATACCGCACCATTTTCATACACGCCTCCCGCTACAAAGCTGCAAGAGCCTTTTGAACCCGCTCCAAAAACAACGCTGGCACAAAAAAACTGGATTCGTTTGTTTTTATGTCAACCGCCATCTGCGTACTTTGCGCCTTGGTGGTAAGCTCACCAGTAGCAGCATTATACAGCTCATACACAATCTTGATGCAGTTCTCGTATTCAATGAGACGTGCAACGGCGCGCACCATGTCGCCAAAACGGAGCGATTTGATGTACTTCAATTTTATGTCGGTCACGGGAAAGGCCACACCGATTTTTTCCATTTCAAGATAACCAAAATCAAGGCTGTCCAACAAAGCGCAGCGAGCCTTTTCCATATATTTTACGTAGTTGCCGTGCCACACAATGCGCATTGGATCAACATCATAAAATTCAACAGGAAACATTATTTCTTTGCTGATGCATTGTTCCGTCATGAGGGGATTTTTCCTTGGTCTGGTTCAGGGTGTGCCCAAAAATCAAAAAAATTGTACCATTGATATGGATACCGTTCGCAATACCGTTCAAGCTCGCGGATAAATTCTTTGCACAATGAATCGATTCTCTCCATGCGTTCCTTGCGCGAACAGTCAAAAGACGTAGCTGCTTTTGTTACAAACATATTGTACTTTGGCCACAACATAAATGTTTTTTGGCGCACGGCTGTCACAAAATAAATGGGTGCATTTAAAAGAGAAGCCAGCAAAAAACTGCCGTAAGGAAACAATGCCTGTTTTCCAAGAAAAGGATGCTCAAGGCTGCGCCCGGGAGAAGAAGCCGATGTTCGATCCGCCGCGACCACCACGAGGCCGCCTTCATCTATAATATCCTGAAGCTTGGCCATAGTGCCAATGTCTATATCAACAGGACTAACAATGTCAAGCTGGGAACGGGGATTCAAATCTCTGAGAGTATTGTTGAACTGCAACGTAATGTCAGTTTCCATGATGGCAGCCACAGGCACTTCACGCTGCACGTCAGTTTGGTTGTAGCTGGCGAGGCAACGCAATAATTCCATGTTGCCTATGTGCGAAGCGATAAGCACCGCGCCTTTGCAATCCGCAAGCTGCCGTTTTAATTCAACCACAGAATCATCGTGAAAAGTAACGGAGTCCAGATTCAGCTTGCCGGCCCAGGCCGCCATTTTTTCAACAACACATTCCGAAAACGAAAGTATCTGGCGGTACACATTTGGATGCTTCAAAACCTTTCTGTTTGAAAACTCAATCAACTGGGTCTGGTACTGCAACACGACATCACGCACACGGCGGGGCCCAAACAGGTAAAAAAAGAATGCAACAGGCACCGTGTTCAGCAGCAGCATAGGAAGCGGCATTTTATCAACCAGCATCATCAGAAATTTCAAAGAACGATTTGATTTTACAATTTCTTTTTCTTTTGACCAATGAGTTGAACCGCTACCTTCAGTTTTTTTCATCTTGCTTTTTTCTCCGAATTGACTGAAACAAAAGGCAAGGAAAACGCACGAACATGCCCAGGCAAAGTCGCGCAAACATGAGAGAAATACAAATGTTGTCGCGCACCATGCGGAAATTGGAAATGCATTCTTTAGGATACGTGACATGCACCGAATAAAAAATAATCGGCACATTTTTCCAAGAAAAGCGTATCAATATTTCCGGGTCAAAGCCCATGCGTTTGTCAAAAACAACGAGCCGACTCATTATGCGCATGTACGGTTCCAACGGATAAATTCTAAAACCACAGAGCGCATCCACAATGTTTTTATTCAGCGTGACTGCCCGAGCCCAGCGGTTTGAAATTTCACGCCCTTTCTGTCTGCATTCAGGCACAGTCTGGTCATATTCAGGAAAGCCACAGATTAGCGCATTTGGATTGCGTTCACTCTGCTCCAAAAAAAATCCGCACCGCGCTGTATCATGCTGGCCGTCTGCGTCAAGCTGAAACACATGCGTCAGGCCAAGCTCAAGGGCTTTGCAAACGCCGCTGTTCATGGCGGCACCCTTGCCACTATTTTTTTTGTGCGTCACCAGCACAGCCTGCGGATGTTTCTGAACGGCAGCAGCAATAGCGGTTCTGTTCTGCTCATCGTTGCCATCGTCAACAACAATCACTGGAAGCCCATAACCATCAACAGCGGAAAGCACCGAATCAATTGTACTGCCGTGATTGTACACGGGGATAACAAAGCCCACTTTCACTTTGCAGAATCCTGTGGAACCACTTCAAAGGCACCTGTGGAATACATTCTGTCTTTTTCAACAGCATCGCTAATAGTGAATGTAACGCTCCGCTTTTCAGCATTATATGACATTTCAAGATGGATTGTTGTATCAGGAATAATCGGCGCTGAAAATTTGATTCTGCGGATTCTGGGAACATACCGCTGGGTCTTGAAATATTTTTTCGCAAAACGTGTGACAATCTCAAACTGGCCAACAGCCGGCAGCAGATGAAACTGCGGAAAATGGCCGTCAAAAAAATCACAGTCAGCAGGAACAAGCACCTCCAGCTTTATGTCTGTTTCTGATTGGGAAATCACCGTTTCATTTATAACAGCATGATTGTTTTCACTCATGTACGCCTCACTTCATGTTGTCTAATCTTGTTTTCTTTCAAATAGGGCCTGAATGTCGCTCTTGTGTATTTTGCCCTGAACATCCTTGGGAAGATCCTGCACAAACCTCCACCGTTTTGGAATAACCACATTTTCAAAAAACTGCATCAGATAATCATGAAAAAATTTGTTGAGAGCCAGCTTTTTCTGTCCGCTGAATTTCTGCTCACCTGCATTGTTAAGCTGAATGGCGGCGGCCAGGTACTGGCGATTTTCTTCCATGGCAATCACTTTTACATCTGCAACTAGGCCGCTTTGTAGCAGACGGTTTTCCACTTCCGTAAGCGAAATACGCTTTTCTTCTATCTTAACGATTGAATCTGAGCGGCCTTTCAAAATAAAACGCCCGTTTTCAAGCATGTCAACCAAATCGGCGGTAGCAAATCCAGCCGGGTCTTTTATGTACGGCGAAACAATGCGTAAACAGCCGTCGTCGCCCTTCCAGATTTTAGCATTTGCAAAGGGAGTCCATTCAAGACCGTCCGTTGTCTGCTGGCGGTATGCTATGCCGCTTGTCTCGGTGGAACCGTATATTTCAACCGGACAAAAACCGAACACGCTTTTGGTGCGCATGGCAACGTCTGTGGTAAGTGCGCCACCGCTTGTAAAAATAAAACAGTCCACCAATGGAAGTGCGTCCTCGATTTCAACGGTGCGTTTAAGAAAGGCGGGCGTGGTCACAATCAAGTAAGAAGTGTCGTTAAGCGTGGTAAATTCCTCAGGGAATTCAATACGATTGCGGCGGAACGGAATGCCAAGGCCAAAGGGAAGAGAAATTCCAAACAGGAATCCGTATATGTGGTGCTGGCTCACAGTGGTAACCAGCCTGCGTTTTAAAAATTCTTCGCTCCACTGAGAAATCACAAAGGCGTTATCTTCTTCAAACTCCGTCAAACGCTGGGGAACAACTTTAGGTTTCCCGGTGCTCCCAGACGTGTACATGAGGATACAAGTCTCGTCCGCAACGATTGCTGGGATGTTCCGAATCTGGGCTTCTGGAGGAACATTTGATGTTTGCATAATCTGCGGAATAGAAATGGAATCCTCTGCTTCCTGGTCAGTCAAAAATTCAGTGCCCGGAATCTTTATTTCAGCAATGAATGCAGGGGTGATGTTCTGTGTAAGCCGCACCGTTTTTTTGCACTGTAGCAGGGCCACAAAAGTAACAAGAAAATACCAGTAGTCTTCGCAATGCAAAATCCAGTCGGAAACATCTGGCTTGGTAGCGACAAATGCACGGACTTTCGCGGTGTCGCTCAAAAAATCGCGCCAAGTTTTATAGTTCTTTTGCGACCATACGCCTTCGTAACAGAGCACATAATCATCAGCGCGGGAATCAGCTTTAAAATTTGAAATGGTATAAACCTTCGGCATTCCTTTATTCACCAATTTCCGAATAATAAATTCCACAGCAAACATGAGCCCCATGAGAACGTAGGAAATTCCTCCGTTGTAAACGGACCACACACGGTCACTATAAAACAGCGCAGTGCAAGCAGCAATGGAACCGTTTATTATAAAAAAAAGGCACCAAGCGATGGTTACCTTTTTACAGTACGCGGCTATTCTGGCTTCTGCAACAGAGCCTGCAATCGAACTGTCACTTAGCGTGGCAAACCGAAAAACAATGGTCGGTGGAAAAATCAAGGTGCTTCCAAACACAACCAATAGTGAAACACTTATGACAACGGAATACAGCTTTAAAAAAATCGACCTGTTCGTAAAAAAACAAAACAGCCCTGCGGCCAAAAACAGAATCGAAGAAACCAGCGGACGGACGCGCGAAAACATATCGGCTTTCGCGGTAGTTCCATTTGTGCGCTTGGAGCCGGTAGCACTTAAAAAAAAAGCCAACGCCAGCACGATCACACACAACGAAAGCACCCTGACCGGCAGTTTTAGAATCACCAGTGCGGTAAAAACTAAAACTGGATACAAGGCCGCTATTACATAGAACAAAACCCGCAAAAATCCGCGCACCGTTTTGCCGCCAAAAGCACTTATGCCTTGTCCTGAGTATACGGATACAGTTTTTCAACCACATCCTGCACGGTCTTGACCGTCTTAAAAATATCTGGATCTATTTTTCCAGGAATAAAATCCTTCATTTTTACAACCAAGTCAATAAAATCAATGGAATCCATGTCCAGATCATCAACCATGTTGGCATCTGGAGTGATTTTCTCTTCATCGATTTCGAATTCTTTTACCAGAATGTCCTTTAATTTGCCAAAAATGTCTTCTTTTGTCATTTTGCCACATCCCTTGCTTTTTCAGCGGTAATATACTCAGCCAATGCATTAACAGATGCAAAATGGCTCCGATTCTCACTATTTTCGGAAGAAAATTTGACTCCAAATTTCTTCTTTAGCGCTACACCAAGTTCCAGTGCATCTATGCTGTCAAGACCTAAACCAGAACCGAACAAAGGCTCGTCATCAACAATATCTTCCGGCTTGACATCTTCTAGTTCCAGAGAAGAAATAATCACTTCCTTGATTTCCAGTTTCAATGCTTCGTTCATCAATCAAAGCCCTCATATGCCTAATCTAGCAATGCTATATTATAAATGAATCTTTGGAAAAGCGCAATAGTCATTGGTCGGCGCTTGACACTTTTTTGGGGGCTCGCAATACTTTCCGCATGAAAGAAGCCCTTGTTCATGAAAAAGCAGAAAGAATCCGTGATGTTATCCGGTACCTACGGCGATTTAAAAACGCAACCGTGATCATTCACATTGACGATGCGATTATCGATTCGCCTGTGTTCACCAGCCACATCCGCGATATTGGTTTGCTGCATGAATCGGGCCTCAAAGTTATTGTGGTTCCTGGCGCTCGAAAACGAATAAACGAAGTGCTTGCCTCCGCCGGAATTTCTTGGAGCTATCACGAGGATTGCCGCATAACAGATGAACAGGCCATGCCGCTCATCAAGATGGCTGCGTTTGATGTTTCAAACCAAGTTATGACAGCACTTGCCGGCGAACGCAAAAATGCCGTTATCGGCAACTGGGTCAGGGCACGCGGCAAAGGTGTGATAAACGGCATAGACTACGGCACCAGCGGTGAGATAGACAAATTGCAGGATGAAGCGCTGCGCACAATCCTGGCAGACGGATTCATTCCGATTTTTCCATGCATCGGCTGGAGTGGCGCAGGAAAGCCTTACAACATATCGTCCATCCAGCTTTCGGAACAGATTGCTGTACATTTGCAGGCAGATAAGCTGTTTTTTTTGCTGCCAGATGCTGAAATTACCAACGGGCGTTTTATTATACCACAATCAATAGGTCTTTCCGGGGAAGGCACAGTTCCTGCCATGAATCTGGAAGAAGTAGATGAATTTGTACAGTGCAACACACCAAGCACTCAACAAATGAATACCGAACATTCGGTAACTTCTACAAATTTTACCGAACATTCGGTTCTTTCATTATTGATATTGGCAAAACAGGCATGTCTTAATGGAGTTTCACGAGTTCATATCCTAAACGGTTCTTTGGATGGTACACTTCCATGTGAAATTTTTAGTGATTTTGGATCTGGCACCATGATTTACACCAACAACTACGGTGGCATCCGCGATATGCGGCGGGAAGATGTTTCTGCGGTGATGGGGCTTATGCAGCCGTTTATAAAACGTGGAATTTTACTTCCCCGTACTGAACAGCAGCTGATTTCCCACATGCAGAACTACATCGTTTATGAGCTGGACGGCGCAATTCGGGCATGCGCTTCACTTGTTCCTTATTCAGACGGCCAAATGGAAATTGCAGGAGTTGCGGTGGACGAAGCATGCTCTCATATCGGTGCAGGTCCAAAATTGATTTCATTCTTGCTTGAACGGGCAAAGAAAATGCAGGCGCACTCAGTTTTTCTATTAACAACACAAACAGCGGATTGGTTTGAAAACTTCGGCTTTGTCTCCAGTACGATCTCTTCATTGCCGCAAAAGAGGAAAGACGCATGGACACCACAGCGCAATTCAAAAGTGATGCGCTTGAACTTGACACAGAAATAATTGGACTCTTATGGCTGCAAAATGTTTCACGTGAAACATTTTGATAAACAAAAGCCATCCCCATTTTTATTTCACAAAACCAAAGCACACTAATGCAAGCGTAAGGTGTTTGTAACAATCATACCTGAGTATCCCAGAGTATCATCGATGATACAACCACAGCAATGATGGTCTGCTAGAACCTATATACAAACAAATATTATGCTGTATAATTGCCCAAACAATTTTATTCTGATGACAAACTGTTTCACGTGAAACACTGTAACCACTTCACGATGCTGGTTATGATTTCTCTGAAATTTTCTCATTGAGTAGTAATAAAGAACTATTTGAGGCAAGGATATATATCCGTTATTTCGTTCATCATTTCCACACGAATAAAAGAACAAGTTTGAACATTTATGGTAAAATTCCAAAAACAAATTATACAACGCGATGCTAGTTATAACACACGACTAACAGTTTCAATACAACGTTGAACAATATTTCAATTTCAATAAAGGCAAAAGTTTTCCACAACTTATTCAATTTTATTTTTTTTTATCATAAAATAGAGACAGTAAAAAAAGCTTGTATTTGCAAGGCTCATTTTGTTCCATTTTTTTATTTTTGAATTTCTTTCATTTTTTAAAAAGTTTTCCACAGATTATTAGTATTGGATATTTGCTGATAAATTTATTCAAAACTTCCACGATATAAAATCATAAAACCCTAGAACAAAGCCAACAATAAAATTGATTCGTGTGGAAGGGTACATACCACGCTTTTGCGAAGCCAGTCTCTTGATTGAAGTTATGCTGAAAGTAGGGCGAAATGATAGGTATGCACCATCTGACTGCAATACCTTATAAGAACAACATACCCGGCAAAGGGAGGTTTATTTATCACTACTCAGTTATCAAGCTTTAGAAAAATCATACCCCGTTTTACGGAATAAAGCCCTGCTTCTGTGTTGTGTTGATTTTGTAAATTGGCATTATAACAAAATACATAATTTTTTTTACAGAACTGCAAGACCAATTCAAAAAGTCATTAAGAAAATGAAATAGCAAACGAATGAATCAGCAACCACAACGCAAAGCTTTTTCATTATATCAAATGAATCTTTAACATCAAAACAACCAAATGCAAATGCTGTTAGAAAAGTTTAAGCTCTTCCAGACCTTCAATGAAACACCAGAGATTTATCATACCCGCCTTCTGCAACAAAGGAGCGTTGATTTTGTCAAGCTGTTATAATACCCAAAACAGTCAATATTCTGATTTTTATGGATGCAAAAAAAATCCGGACAGACCAGGGAAAAGGCCTGTCCGGTGTCTGATGGGTTTGATTTGTTCAGATTGCCGGGAGAACAATCATAAAAAACAAATCTGAATTTCTAGTGTGTACAGCATACTACATTCAAGTTACTGTGCTGTACATATCGCCTAGCTGGAATAAATTATACACCATATTTAGTGTTTTGTCCACGGTTTTTATCAAAAAAACGCAATTTTATCTAATTCATTGTAATTTAACAAATTGAATCAATTTATGCGAAAATGGTACATACTCTGTTTCTGCGAAGCCAGCCCTTGAAGTGAAACCTTGCTTTTACGCCGAGGTATGTTGATTTTTATACCCCATTCAATCTGAATAAATCTACGTTCTTCCATAAAGTTTTTATTCCTTTTTTTCGTCTTCTTCAGCAATGCGGTCTATGCCAACAACATAGTCGGGGGTTTCGATATCCACCACTTTAATGCCGCTGGAAGTGCGACCCTGTGTAGAAATGGACTCGGCTTTAACGCGCAAGGAAGTTCCTTGGCTGGTAATGCACATTACACTGTCGGTATCACGCACTGTGAGAGCGCCTATAAGCTCACCTTTGTCATCAATATTTCCAAAAATTTTCTGGCCGCCGGTGCCTCTTCCATGTGCGTTGAATTCGGTGAATTCCACACGTTTTCCGGCACCTTGCTCCGTAACAACAAGGATTTTTGAATCTTCCTCAACATGAATTGCCGCACACAGTTCATCGCCGGAACCAAGTTTCATGCCTGCAACACCACGGCTGTTTCTTCCCATTGACCGAACTTCTTCTTCGCTTATCCGCAATGCCTGCCCTCTTCTGCTTACCAACAGCAACTCGTCATTTCCGCTTGAAAGAATGGTGCTCACCAATTTATCGCCATCGTCAAGACGCACCGCCTGCATTCCGCGGGCCTTTGCGTTTCTGAACTCGCCAATTGGAGTTTTTTTGACAACGCCGTTTGCGGTTGCCATAAACAAAAACTGATTTTCAGTGAATTCTTTTAAGCTAACGATTGAAGAAATTTCTTCGTTTGCGGTAACTGCCAAAAGGCTTTTTATGTGGCTGCCACGGCTTGTTTTGCTTGCCTCAGGAATTTCATGGACTTTTATCCAGTACGCTTTGCCTTCGTTTGTTATGAACATGATGTGGTCATGCGTAGATGCCACAAAAAGCTGGTTAATGTAGTCCTCTTCAACAAGCCTCGCACTGATGCTGCCTTTTCCGCCGCGTCCTTGGCTTTTATACTGGCTTACAGGCACACGTTTTATATAGCCAAGCTTACTTATGAGGATTACCATGTCCTCTTCTTTTATCATGTCCTCTACGTTTATTTCTTCGACTTCTCCGGCCACGATGTCGGTGCGTCGGTCGTCGCCGTATTTTTCTGCAAGTTCGGAAGTCTCGGTTTTGACGAGCGCGAGGATTTTTTCATGGTGAACAAGCAAATCTTCAAGATGCGCTATGAGGGCTTTTATTTCCTCCATTTCCTTGTGAAGTTCATCTATGCGCAGATTTGTAAGGCGGCCAAGGCGCATGTCCACGATTGCCTGGGCTTGCGGATCGCCAAAATTGAACCGACTCATCAAGCCTGCTTTGGCTTCGTTTTCATCGCGGCTGGAGCGGATTATTTTTATCACCTCATCGATGTTGTCAACGGCGATAATCAGAGCTTCCAAAATGTACTCGCGTTCTTTTGCTTTCCGCAAGTCAAAATTTGTGCGGCGGGTAATCACTTCATCGCGGTGATCTACAAAACATCCAATTAGCTGCTTCAAGTTGAGCACCTGCGGACGGCCTTTTACAAGCGCAAGGTTAATCACGCCAAAACTGGACTGGAGAGCGGTCTTGGCAAAAAGCTGGTTCACAACAACTTTGGTCATGGCACCGCGCTTTAACTCTATAACGATGCGCACATCATCGCCGGCGGAACTGTCGTTCACACGCTCTATGCCATCTATGACTTTTTCGCGGGCAAGCTCACCTATCCGTTTGCACAGGTCATCAGTTCTCACCATGTATGGAACTTCTGTAAACACGATTGACTCTTTTCCGTGTTTGTCTACCTCTATTGTGAATCTGCCTCGAACAACAAGCTTACCGCGCCCGGTTTTATATGCGTCCCTGATTCCTTTTTTACCAAAAATTATTCCACCAGTGGGAAAATCAGGACCTTTGATATGCGCCGTAAGCTCATCTATGCTGATGTCGGGATTGTCAATATACGCGCTTATTGCAGATGAAATTTCGCGCAGATTATGTGGAGGCATATTAGTGGCCATTCCGACCGCGATTCCGTTTGAACCGTTGCACAATAGAAACGGAAATTTTGCGGGAAGCACCACAGGTTCCTGGCGCGTGTCGTCAAAGTTTGGAAGAAAATCCACCGTTTCTTTTTTTATGTCGGCGACCATTTCTTCTGCGATGCTTGACATTTTTGCTTCGGTATAACGATACGCAGCGGCAGGGCTTCCGTCTATGCCGCCGAAGTTACCCTGCTTCTGCACAGGCATATAACGCATGGAAAAATGCTGGCCCAGGCGCACCATCGCATCGTAAACGCTTGCATCGCCATGCGGATGATAGCGACCCAACACATCGCCAACCACAGTGGCACATTTGCGGGTCTTTCCGTTCATGTGAAGGCCCTCTTCGTTCATGGCGTAGAGGATACGCCTGTGCACGGGTTTCAAGCCGTCCCTGACATCTGGCAATGCACGGGCTACTATAACTGACATTGAGTAGTCAATGTAAGCCTTCTTCATTTCTGACTCAATGGCAACGGGAATGAGTGTGCCGCCTTCTGGGGTTTTTATTTCTTCCATGAATTACTCCTGGTTGTCTACAAGTGGTTTTAAATATTTTCAGCTTTAAATCAAAAGAATTGATACCCAATTCACAACAAATTGATTTTTTTCTGACCGTGCTTTTATCTTCACTTTTTATCTCCTACTTTTATTTTCACTGTTCTAAAAACTTTTGCATTCTGTTCGTATTTTCAGCCTTCTGTCATAATCCGCAAAAAGAAGTCTCTATACAAAAAACTGTCGATTTCAAAAAGTTTTCACAGTGTAACATTCAAGTTTTTGTGTAACACAATGCAATCACAGGCCGTCAAACATCCAGAGTGGCATACTCGGCGTTTTCTTCGATGAACTTGCGGCGCGGCTCTACTTCTTCGCCCATGAGTATGTTGAATATCCTGTCGGCTTCCGCTGCATCGGTAAGATGCACCTGCTTCATTTTACGGTTTGCAGGGCTCATTGTGGTTTCTTTAAGTTCCTGCCATTCCATTTCGCCCAAACCTTTGTATCGCTGCACATCAAGTTTTATGTCGCCGGGATTTTCCTCGCGTAACTTTGCAATCACATTATCCCTTTCCTCATCCGTGAAGGTAAAATAATCATGCTTTTTGTAGCTCACACGGTAGAGCGGTGGCATAGCGATATACACATATCCGTGTTCTATGAGTTGCGGCATGTACCGGAAAAAGAACGTAAGGAGCAACGTGCTGATATGGCTTCCATCTACATCGGCATCTGCCATTATTATGATTTTGTGGTAACGGAGCTTTTCTATGTCAAAATCCTTGCCTATTCCAGTGCCAAGAGAAGCTATAACAGGCTGAAGCTTATCGTTGTTTATAACTTTGTCAGCGTGAGATTTCTCTACGTTAAGCATCTTGCCCCAAAGTGGAAGTATTGCCTGAATCTTAGGGTCGCGACCTTGCTTGGCAGAACCTCCTGCGGAATCACCTTCCACAATATACACTTCGCATTCTTCAGGATGTTTAGACGTACAGTCGGCGAGCTTTCCAGGAAGCCCGAAACTGTCAAGTCCAGACTTTCGGCGGCTTGCTTCTTTTGCCTTGCGCGCGGCAATCCGCGAAACAGCTTCTGCAACCGCTTTCTCCAAAATCATGTCAACAAGCTGAGGATTCTGCTCGCACCATTGGGTAAACTTTTCTTTTACCAAAGTATCCACATATCCTCGCACTTCGCTGTTGCCCAACTTTGTCTTAGTCTGCCCCTCAAACTGAGGCTCTGGCACTTTTACTGAAAGCACGGCTGTAATGCCAGCTCGCACGTCATCGCCGGTAAGTTTTTCAGCAGTCTGATTTTTTGGTGTAACTGCAATAAGCCTGTTATGGATTTTTTTTCTTGAAGGAAGGTCTGCTTCAAGGAATTTATTCAGTATGACAGTCAGTGCAATTTTAAAACCGTCGAGGTGGGTTCCTCCTTCACGAGTGTTGATGTCGTTAACGTAGGAATGAATGTTTTCATTGTAGCTGTCGCGCACGTACTGCATGGCCACTTCTATAATAACTTTGCCTGAATCTGGATTTACTCCAGCGTCAACCTCACCGCTTATGTATATTGGTTCTTCTGGAACCACTTTTTTTCCTTCGTTTAGCACGGTTACATAATGCCTTATGCCACCTTCATAGCGATACACAACTTCTTTAGGAGTTTCAAGTCGCTCGTCACGGAATCTTATGGTTATGCCTGGATTCAAAAAAGCAAGCTCGCGAAGTCTGCCAGAAAGCACATCAAAATTGTATGTGGTGGTTTCGGTAAATATTGACTTGTCAGCTTTCCAGCGGATCGTGGTGCCGTGAAGCTCCGTGTCACCAAGGCATTCAACTTTTGTTTTGGGCTTTCCTTCGGCATAACGCTGCTCGTACCTTTTGCCTTCGCGGTTCACCAGAGCCTCCATCCACACGGAAAGCGCATTCACGCAGCTAACACCAACGCCGTGCAAACCTCCAGACACCTTGTAGTTCGACTTGTCAAATTTTCCACCTGCATGGAGACGTGTAAGCACAAGCTCCAGCGCCGAAACTTTTTCCGTTGGATGTATGTCAACAGGAATTCCGCGTCCGTTATCTTCCACGCGGCATATATCGTCTTTCTCAAGTGCAACGGTTATTGTATCACAATAGCCAGCCATAGCTTCGTCTATGGAATTGTCCACAACTTCATACACCAGATGATGCAATCCGTTTGGTCCTGTGGAACCTATGTACATTCCTGGGCGCTTCCGCACCGCCTCAAGTCCTTTTAAAACCTGTATGCTGCTTGCTGAATATTGCTGGCCGTTCACTTCATCTGACATATAAAATCCCCACTTTTAGAATATTGAATCGCGGAAACCAACACATTCACTATAAAAATGAAAATGTTTTTGCAAAATAAATTCAGTGAAGATGCCATTTATTTGCGCAAAGCTGCGGAACAACATCAGCGTTTTAAATTCATTCTGCAAATAAAATTTCCGTATATAATAGAATAATTATGAAAATGTAGTATATCCATATTGAAGAAAAAAGTAAAGGCGGAGTATAATATATCGCTATGAGTGAACAAAACTACCGTGCGTTTTGGGATGAAGCACTTAAACAAATTCATGACGAATACAAAGAAAAGGGCCAAGAAAATGAATTCAAAATTTGGTTCAAGATGGATTATGTTGAAGACAACCTTTCACAGATTACGGTAGCAGTCCCGTCTGAATTCATGTGGTCGCGCATGGTGAGCATGGGATATGTTGAAGCCGTCCAGAAAAAAATAGCTGAGCTTTCCGGTCAAAACATTGTGATTACATACATTGAAAGCAATAAACCAATTTCAGATGGCGTTACCACGGAAGATGAACTTGCAATAGACGCAAAAAAAGAGCGGACAACCGCAGGATTTCCAGAAACACAGCAATCCAAAAATTCAAACAATAATGTCTCGCAGAATTCCGATATGCCTGCCGTAAATCCAAAGCCCGCCAGAGTGCATCCACAGCTTGATAAGTCGTACACATTTGAAACCTTTGTGCCTGGCGAAAACTCTGCTTTTGCTTACAATGCATCAATGGCAATCGCAAAAAATCCCGGAAAAGCTTATAATCCTATACTCATATATGGAGGTGTTGGTCTGGGAAAAACCCACCTCATGCAGTCAATCGGAAATTATATTTTTGCACAAACCGAAAAAGAGGACAAAATTTGCTACATAAGCGCCGAAAATTTCACAAATGAATTCACCTTTTCTATCGGAAACAAAACCGTTGATAAATTCAAGTCAAAATACCGCAAGCTTGACGTACTTCTGCTTGATGACATTCATTTTTTGATTGGGAAGCCAGGCATACAGGAAGAGCTGTTCCACACATTTGAAGCCCTGCATCAAAAACGGGCCCAAATGGTATTCACCTGCGATCGTCCTATTTCTGAGTTAAAAGGCATAGAAGAACGCCTGAGCACGCGGTTCAACAGCGGAATGACTATTGACTTGCAGCCGCCACCGTATGAAGTTCGCCATGCAATTCTGCAAAAAAAACTTGATTCGCAAAACAAAACTCTTCTGCCGGAGATTGTTGACTATATCGCAAAAAACATTCAATCGAACGTGCGAGACCTTGCCTCCGCGCTGAACAAAGTGATTGGCTACACGGAGCTTACAGGCCAAACCGTTACGCTTGACAAAATTCAGAATCTCATACGTGACATTGCAAGCCAACCTTCAAACGGCACAATCACAATCGAACTGATTCAGAAAGTTGTTGCAAACCATTTCACCATTTCAATAAGCGACATAAAAAGCAAAAAACGCGACAAGAAATTTGTGATTCCGCGCCAGATTGCCATTTATATCGCACGCCAAATCACTGAATATTCGTTTCCGGAAATTGGCGCTGAATTCGGCGGCCGCGATCATACTACCGCCATGCACAGCTACAACAAGGTAGAATGCCAGCTAAAAACGGATTCGTCCCTAAATTCAACAATTCAGATTCTTATCCGTGAAATAAAGGACTTTAAAAAATAAAGACAAACGGTGAAAAATATGATACAATCTAGTGCATAACAAGTGGAAATCTTTAAAGACTGTGCAAAAGTGGAAAAGCTGTAGTTTGCCCCCAGGCATCTGTGCACACGGCAATCGCTTGCTTTTTAACAAATTACTGTGTTTTTCCAGAAATTCACAGTCCTTATTATTACTACTACTAAATTTTATAAATTCATATACAAAAAGAATTGTGGACAACAGGTTCGTTTTGTATCAAGATAATGCGAAATAAAAGCCACACGAGCAAAGTGACTTTTATATCCAAGTAAGTTTGCGTTGCAGACTTGAATATTAAACGCCGCTTTTCTTTTGCTGCAAGGCGGCGCAAAAACATTAAGCTTCCTTTGGCTTTTATGGGAGATAGACCATGAAATTTACGTTCGACCGGGATGCGATGATTAAAGAAATTGCCATCGCTCAGGAAATCATTTCTACCAAAAATGCTGGCTCTATACTTTCAAATGTGCTGCTTTCAGCTTTTAACAACTCGCTTGTTATAAAAGCAACAGACATAAAAGTCAATTTTGAAACGCATCTTCCGGTGCAGGTTGAACAGGAAGGCTCTACGACCGTGTATTGCGATAAATTTATGGGCATTCTTACATCGCTTCCTGAAGGCGAGATAGAATTCAATCAGGCGCATGAAAATGGCGAGGAACAGGCAATCACAGTTTTGATTAAGCCTGTCGCAAAAAAAATCAAGTTTCAGATTAAAAGCATGTCGCAGGAAAAATTTCCCGATTTCGATTCCGCAGACGATGTGCCGTATTTTGAAGTTCCTTCCAAAGAAATCAAGGAAATGATTAGCCAGACATCGTTTGCTGTAAGTGAAGATGAAACCCGATATTTTATGAACGGTGTCTATTTTGAAAAAAAAGGCGATTTGCTGAATCTTGTTGCCACCGATGGCCGCCGACTGAGCTTTGCCTCAAAAAACTTGCTTGGCGGTGTTACAGATTTTCCGTCTGCCATTGTGCATCCAAAAGTTCTTAACACTATTTTGAGACATGCGCCTGAAGAAGGAACCATTGCCATTGCCATTGTTGACAAAATGATTTTTTTCAAGTTTGGAACGTACAAATTTGGCTCGGTGCTGCTAGACGGCCAGTTCCCTAATTATGAACGTGTCATTCCTGAAAATCAGGCGCACAATTTTCAAGTTGAACGCAGCGATTTGATGAGCGCTTTGAAACGTGTGGCGCTTATGGTTGACAAAAAAGCAGGTCGCATTTATTTCAATATTGAACCGGGAACGCTGCGCATTACATCACAAGTTTCTGACTTGGGCAGTGCTGACGAAGAAATTGCCTGTCAGTATGATGGTCAGAATTATGTCATTGCCTTGAACTACCGCTACATTGAAGAACCATTGCGTGGCATCAACAGCGAAAGAATCAAGTTCGAGTTTACCGAAGAAATGAAAGCAGTTACTATGCGGGCTGAACCGGCAATGGACTACTTCCATATCGTTATGCCCATGCAGAAAGAATAGCAAATATTCTGTGCCGTTTCTTTCTCTTTCTCCTGTTCATTTTAGAAACCTCGATGATTTGGCGATTGATTTGGTGGCAAAAGAGGTGTATTTTGTTGGACAAAACGGACAGGGCAAAAGTAATCTTCTGGAGGCGCTGTATTATTCGGCATATGGAAATTCGTTTCGTACACACACAGATTCGGAATTGGTAAAGCACGGAAATACCGCGATGAGTTTGCGCACAATTTTCAAAGAAGAAAATAATCTTACCCACACTACTGCAATCACATTTGAAAATGGCGTAAAAAAAATTGAAAAAGACGGTAAAATTCTCCGTGACCGCAAGGAGCTTGTGAACACTATGCCTTGTGTTCTGTACAACCATGATGATTTGGATTTTGCCGTTGGTTCTCCAGAACGCCGGCGTTTTTTTATAGACCAGAGTTTGAGCATGTACGATGTTCTGTATATTGACGTATTTCGCCGATATAAACGTGTTTTAAAAAATCGCAACATGTCCCTAAAAGAACAACGGTATGATTTGCTTGACACGTATGACATTCAGCTTGTGCAGAATGGACTTGAAATTCAAAAAAAAAGAAAAAACGCGGTGTTCCAGTTCAACCAGATTTTCGGAAAACTGTATGAAAGTGTGACAGGCATAGACGGCGTAACAATCCGCTACGATTCTTCATGGAAAAAAACAGGAACTGACAGCGCCGAAGAAAATCCTTTTGGTGACGCAACAATTCCAAGTATTGATGATGTGCTGTATTCCATAAAATCAAAGCGCAATACTGAAAAAATACTGAACACAACTGTGAGCGGTCCCCACCGTGACCGCATTACTTTTGAACGGAACGGACAAACTTTTGTTCCCACAGCTTCAACAGGACAAAGACGTTTGATTGCGTTGCTGCTAAGAACCGCCCAGGCTGTTTATTATACCCAGGTGGCGCAAAAAAAACCTGTGTTGCTCATGGACGATGTTCTGCTTGAGCTTGACACCGAAAAACGCCAGAAAGTAGTTGCCCTGTTGCCTGATTATGACCAGCTTTTCTGCACGTTTTTGCCTGGCGAGCCGTATGAGCGTTACCGTCGTGCGAGTACGCGGGTTTACAATATTCAGAATGGCGGGTGGAAAGAAATCCATGGATGAAAATGTTGTTCCGTTCAGTGAAATTATAAGCAACACATTTCAAAACATTCGATTTGGCGATATTAAGAATGCCCAATCCATGCTGAATGTTTGGCGCATTGTACTGCTTCGCATAAAATCCTCCAATCCGAATGAAGGACAGAATCTTGTAGACCATAGCCGCGTGGTAGATTTAAAAAACGGAATGCTCCATGTTGAAGTTGACCATCCTGGTTGGATGGAATTAATTCAGCTTCATAAGAAATTCATTTTGACTGGAATAAATCGTGAACTGCCCCAGCTTGATGTTCACGGCATTATGTTTACGCTGAAGGGTCAACGCGCTAATTTGTTCAACGCTGAAAAATCGGCGCCTTCAGTTGAAGTTGTCAAGCAGCAGACCATGAGCCGCATTACCCAGGAAGAAGCGTTTTTGTCTGCTGCACAGGCAAATAAAAATGATGTAAAAAACAATTCTGGTGGCAGCAGCGTCACTTGTGCCCTTCCTCCAGAACTCAACAGTATTTTTGAGGATTTAAAAAAACGCGCTCAGCATGAAGGATAGTATTTTATATATTTTTCAGAATATTTTAATCAATACAACGCAAAAGCATGGCTTCACTCCGTGAAGTATGGTATGAATTTTCTTAAATTTGATAACTGAGCAGTGACAAAGAAATCTTTTTGTAGGTAGTGCAGTCAAGTACACATACTATTTATTTCAATACTTGCAGCATGACTTCAAACAAGGGGTTTTATTCGCGTAAGCACGATATGTACTATTCCCGCGTGAATAAAATAAATTGCTTGCACTCTTTACAATGTCCTATTGACCAATTCATAAAATTGATGATAATATTCATCCTACTACATTCATGGATTTTTTTAAGGAGATTTTCTATGTTACGCACATATCAGCCAAGCAAAGTAAAACGCAATAGAAAATTCGGGTTCCGTGCCCGCATGAAGACCCGCGGAGGCCGTGCAGTGCTTGCTCGTCGGCGTGCAAAAGGTCGTTGGAAGCTCACAGTGTCTGACGAAAAAAAGCCGTATCATAACGGTAAATGCCAGACAAAGAAAATGTAGCTTTTGTGAAGGATGGAAAAAGTTTGTCAAAAACAGGACGTTTTACCCAAAAGGAGCACATAAAACGTCCTGCTGACATACGTAAACTTTTTAAGACAGGGAAGAGAGTCAGCGTTGCCGGAGCAAAGCTCTTCTATGCGCTGAATGACCGAAGCACAAATCGAATCGGATTTCCCCTTCCCCGTGGCTATGGTAATGCTGTGGAAAGAAACCAAAGCAAACGCTACAGTCGCGAAACATATCGTTTTTTCAAAGCACACCTGAACACCGGCTATGATATGCTTTTGCTTGTGTATCCCGGAAAAGATTCGTTCCATTCACGGTGTGAACAATTTAAGACATTATGCCAAAAAGCTGGTTTGTTGAAGGGATAGAAAATTTTGTCATAATTTTTTTTTCTCGTTTGATACGCGCATATCAAATTTGTATTTCTCCCCTTCTGCCCGCGTGTTGTCGGTACACTCCGTCGTGTTCGCAGTATGCGCTAGAGGCTTTACAAAAACATGGGCCGTTAAAAGGGCTCTATCTTGCCGTTAAACGGATACTGAGATGCAATCCCTTTCATGAAGGTGGATTTGATCCTGTTCCTGATACATGGCATGTATAAAAGAGGAATGTCATGGATAAAAATACTGTTTTAGCCTTAGTGCTTTCTGCATTGGTTTTGGTTGTTTCGATTTTTGTGGAAACGAATTTCATTATTCCACGACAGCGGGCTAAAATGGAGCTTCAAGCGGCGGAACAGATGGTTGCCGAGCAGCAAAAACAGGAAGAGCGTGATAAAGTCCAAATAAGTGCGGCATCTATTTTAAAATATTCTGAAAATGAAACAAGTGAATCGGAAAATTCCGCTGAAACTGTGATTCCAGAACAGACCTATACAATCTCCACTGAAAAAGTAAAGGTTGTTTTTACCAACAAAGGTGGCGACATAATCAGCTACCAGCTTTTGGATCATTTGGACAAAGAGACTGGCGTCGGCGTTGAAATGGTGGACAATGTGACGCAGACCAACCGGGCTTTTTCTCTTGCATTTGGTGATACCGGAGCCAGCGCCATAAACGATACATTCAATGTAAAAATTATTGACGATTACACAATCGGCTTTTCGCGCATATTTGAGCGGGTAAACGATTTGGGTGTAACTGAAAAATTCGTACTTGGAAAACTGTATACATTCAAGCCGGATGATTACGTGTTTAGGCTTGATATTACAATAAGCACCGGCGAAAACGGAAATGGTCTGAACATTGGAGGCGCTTCTTACACATTGAGAACAGCTCCGCAGATTGGACCTCATTATGATCCTAAAAAAAATCGCTACGAAGTGCGTCAGTATGTTGCGTTGAACGGCAATTCCCGCACAAAAAAAGGTTTTTCAAATCGGTATTACAACAAGCCGTATGATTGGGCAGGTGTCGCTGGAAAATATTTTACAATGTTGGTAAAACCTGCCGCCCCGATGTTCATGTCTCCAATGGTGAAATGTTCGTTGGAAAGCGGAACAGCATATCAGAATGCGCAGGTGTTTTTAACGCGAAATGCCATTGAAGCGAACAGTGTTACCGACACGTATTATATTTATGTGGGACCTCGTTCGGAGTCGGAGCTTATAAAATATAATTCAAATGAAAAAAATGCCTGGGGTCTGGTGAATGCAAAATTTAATCAGGCGTTGCAGACAAGCGGCTTTCTTTCACTGGTTGAAGTGGCATTTAAATGGTCCCTTGAACAGATTTATAAAGTTGTGCACAACTGGGGCGTTGCAATCATAATTCTTACGATTATACTGAAAATCATACTTTTTCCGCTTAACAAAAAAAGTGCGATGGGTACGCTCAAGATGCAGGCATTGCAGCCTCAGATTCAGGAAATTCAGACCAAATACAAAGATAATCCGCAGAAGATGCAGGAGGAGACCGCCAAGCTGTACAAAAAAGTTGGATTCAATCCGGCAAGTGGATGTTTGCCGATGGTGTTGCAGATGATTGTGCTGTTTGCCATGTATAATGTTTTTAACAATCATTTTGAATTCCGTGGCGCAGGCTTTATTCACGGCTGGATAGACGACCTTTCGGTTGGCGATGGCATCTGGACTTGGAATCGGAATATTCCGTTTATTTCTTCGTTCACACAGAACACTTTACGCCTGTTGCCGTTTATTTATACAATATCTCAGCTGCTGAACGGAAAAATCACGCAGTATGGTGGTGCAAATCTTGGTGGTTCCCAGCAGAGCCAGATGATGTTCATGATGTATGGTATGCCGCTTTTGTTCTTCTTTATGTTCTACAATGTTCCGAGCGGATTGCTGTTGTATTGGACTGTGAGCAACATTTTGCAGATAGGACAGCAGCTTATCATCAACAAAATCATAGCGGGAAAAAAAGCTGAAATTGTGATGCCGCAAAAAAGCACCAGGAATGCAAAAAAGCATCGCAAGGCGCGGTAGTGCAGCAAAGATTTTATTTGGCTGAAAGCAGTCAATCAAAGTGGAGCAGAATGCATTTTTCAATGCTGTAAATGGCGTTGTTCATAAAAAATGATTTTATTTTAAGAGGTACAAATATGGTTTACGAGTATGAAGGAAAAACAGAAAAAGAGGCTATAGAAAAAGCCGCTCAAGAATTGGGGCTTGAAAAAGACCAGTTCGATGTTGAAATCCTTGAATCCCAGAAGAACACGCTGTTCAAAAAAGGGTATGTGAAAATCCGTGTGCACACTGTTGATACGCAGGATCACGTGGAGCCTGAATTTGACGGCAAAGTTCCAAATGCAACCGATCGGGCAAACAATCCCAAGCTTGTGGCAAATCCTCTTCCGCAGGATGAATTTGAACAAAAGCTGTTGGATTTTATTGTGGCCTTGATTCAGAAAATGGGCTACGAAGTAACGGTCGAGGTCATGTTCCGCGAAGAAAAGAAAATAGGCGTCAAACTGACAAGTTCAAGTTCTTCCATTCTGATTGGGCGCAAAGGCAAGAACCTTGATGCCATGCAGCTGCTTGCCAATGTTTATGCAGGTCATCTTGGGCGCGAGGATGTGCGCATTATCCTTGACAGTGAAAATTACCGCATCCGTCGTGAAGAAAGCTTGGTTCGGCTTGCATATGTTACCGCTGACAAAGTGCGCAGCACACGTACATCAGTTTTGCTGGAACCTATGAATCCATTTGAACGCCGTCTCATTCATACCACGCTGAATGATATTCCTGATGTTGAGACAAAAAGCGAAGGTGACGGTTTGTATAAACAGGTGCGCGTTATTTACAAAGGTGTACGGTAAAAGTCCAGAGCGATTTTTAAGTATCCGTATTCCTGCAAGGAGTTGTGCAATGAATACGACAAAACGAATAATTCATGCAGCGGCTATGTTCCTGTGCATGGGCTGGTTCCCTACAACAGTGGCTTTTGCTTTTTCTGCTGATGAAGTGCTTGCACCTGATGTGTTTGCAGAGCTTTCTGAAACGGGGTTTATGGAACGGAGTTACTACAAGAAAAAAAATGTAATGCTTGAATTGACTCCTGAAACATCTTTGAGCAGGCAAATGGCAACGTTTTGGCCAGAGGAAAACGACAAACCCACGTTCATTGCAGAAGATTTGTACATGATTGATAAGGATTCGCTTGGCGGCAAGGATTCTGTTTCTGTGGATCGTATCTCAAAAATAATGCGCTCTGTAAGCAAGATGAAAGGCATGCAGTATTATTCACATGGTGAAAAAAAATATGAGACTTTATACCATGAATGCCATTTTATCAAAGGCCCCAATGACAGAACTCCTGTTGAAGATGATACCGAAGGCAACGCCGATGGAAAAGTTATGTACTGTATGCAGGACGATAATTCATTTGGAAAGATAAATTATCGCCTTGAGTATCATCAGAATGAAAACGAAGTGAATGTCAATTTTGTGAATGTCACAACGTTGCGTGTCGGACCAATCCGTGCAATTGTGCCGGGAAATTTGAAAATCAGCTTTGTGATTGTGAATTGCGATGACGAAATATTGATTTACATGCTGGTGCGGTCAAAATTTCCGGCACTTTCTATGTTGGAAAAAAAGATGAAAGAATCTTTTAGTGCCCGTCTTGATGCAATTTACGAATGGTTTAAGACTCAATTCGAGTTATAAAAATAAAACGGTATAGGAGAGCATAAAATGAAAAAATTTTTGTGTGCACTGCTTTGTGGCGGTGTGTTACTTTCTTTTGGAGGATGCAAAGATATGGACATAAAAGCGCTTCAAGGCAAACAGGGCGTTTTTGCAGTAATGGAAACTTCAAAGGGCACAATCCTGTTGGAGTTGTTCTATAAAAAAACGCCTTTAACGGTGACCAATTTTGTGGGCCTTGCTGAAGGTACGCTGGATGCGACAAAAGGCAAGCATTTTTATGACGGGCTTACTTTCCATCGGGTGATTGCCGACTTCATGATTCAAGGAGGAGATCCTCTTGGTACGGGAACCGGCGGCCCCAGTTATACCTTCCCCGATGAAATTGTGGACGACCTGAAATTTACAGGTCCTGGCGATTTGGCCATGGCAAATGCAGGTCATGGCAGAAACGGAGAAGGTACCAACGGCAGTCAATTCTTTATTACACATGTAAAAACTGAATGGCTTAACGGAGCCCACACAATTTTTGGTCATGTGGTGGATGACGCAAGCCAGAAAGTGGTAAATAAAATTGCGCAGGGTGACAAAGTTACCAAGGTGACTATTATTCGCCAGGGTAATGAAGCCGAACAGTTTACGGCAACGCAGGCTGATTTTGACGCGCTCTATGCAAAGGCTATGGAAAAAGTTGCCGAAATCCAGAAACAAAAAGCTGCTGAACGTGCGAAAGCTCTTGCTTCAAAAACAGCGGAAGTTGAAAAGACATTCCCTGGATATGAAAAAGACCAGTATGGTATTTATTACAAAGTCATGCAGGAAGGAAGCGGTGAAAAATGCGGCAAAGGCAAAAATGTCGCCACTGAATACAAAGGTTACTTGGTTGACGGTACCGTGTTCGACCAGTCAACAGGACGCGGCCCGCTCGAATTCAAAACAGCTGCTGGAGATATGATTCCTGGATTCGATGTTATGGTACAGGATATGAAGCTTGGCGAAAAACGTACAGTGGTGCTTCCTCCAGATATGGCTTATGGCGAAGCTGGAATCCGTGGAGTTATTCCAGGTAATTCATACATTGCGTTTGATATTGAGCTGACAAATATTCAATAAAAATGCAGGCAGGTTCTGGGCAATGATTCATGCGAAAAAGGTATATACCCCGCTTTACGGAGTGAGGCCTTGCTTTTGCATCGGGATGTGTTGATTCTCAGAATCTGCCATTTTATTTTTATCCCACACCATCAGGAATATCAAAACAAATCTCCATGCATGTGTTCATTTTCCGCATTTTTTATAACCATACAAGATTTGCCGTTTATAAGTAACGCAAGTGTGCCTTTAAAAACAGAGCTGTTTGTGTTACAATTTTTTTATGCGTAATGCTGATAGCGAGTGCGTTACATCTGACACAGCTTTTTTTGCCGCGCTCTGTCTGTTTCTTTCTGCGGTTGAATATGCTATTCCAAAACCTCTTCCTTTTTTGCGACTTGGCTTGGCAAATATGCCCATTCTGCTGGCCATAAAAAAAATGCCGGTTCAAAAAGTGCTGGTTCTTGTCGGTCTAAAAATTTTGGGGCAGGCCTGTATAAGCGGAACATTGTTCAGCTATATTTTTTTATTCAGTGCGGCAGGAAATTTGGCAAGCGGCCTAGTTATGATGGTTTTGTGCAGACTGTTCTATGCGCGTGGTTTTATAAGCACAGTAGGACTTTCACTTGCGGGCGCGTTTGCAAATTCCAAAGCGCAGCTCATATGCTCGAATGCAGTGCTGTTCAGGGAGAACACGAAGTACATTGCGCCATTGCTCTTGTGCTCTGGATTTTTGACGGGTCTGATTCTGGGATTGTTTGTAGCGCGGTTTGAAAAAATGTCTCGTTGGTTTGCCCAGCTGCAACCAGAACCAAAGCCGTGGCAGATTCCGCAGAAAAACGAAAGTGGAGCAAAAGACAAAAACGTTGCAAAAAGGGAAAACATTATATTTGTATGCTGCATGGTCTTGATGATGTTTTTTTTGTTTGTCAAAAACAATGCCGTTTTGTGGAGCTGTGTGGCTCTGTTTTTTGCGGCGGTAATGTTCAAAAAAAAAGGACGCATAAAACTTTTTCCCGCGTTGTGCATAGTTTTGAGCGTAACATTTTTTGCCCTGCTTTCTCCATTTGGAAAAGTGCTGGCAACGCTTGGTCCGTGGCGCATAACTCAAGGAGCGCTTGCACAAGGTCTTCATCGTAGCGGAATTCTGGTAGGAATGGTATTTTTGTCTCAGCTTGCAATCGGCAGCCAGATTCGCTTGCCAGGAATTGTTGGTGACTTTGTGGCCCAGGAATTCAGCATCTTGAAAAAAATGATGGAACATGGTATTTCTTTCGCGTCATTTCGTTCAAAAGGAATCGTTGTAACGATTGATGAATGGCTTTTGCGGCTTTCGGGAACAGGGCAGGAGTCATGATGTATTATCCAAAAGAAATTGAATCGCTGCCGATTTCGTTTCATCTTGATGCCATTTGCACACAGCTAAAAAACAGTCCTTCGCACTTTTTGGTGCTGACGGCGGAAACCGCTGCGGGAAAATCAACTGCTGTTCCGATTGCATTGATGCGAAATTTTTCCGGCGGTATTGTTATGCTGGAACCTCGGCGGCTTGCGGTGCTGAACATTGCGCAGAGGGTCAGTTCTCTGTTGCACGAAGAACCTGGAAAAACCTGCGGATATGTGATGCAGCTGGAACAGGCGGTTTCAAAGCATACGCGGTTTACAGTTTTAACTGAAGCGATTTTGACACGCAAGTTGCAGTCGGATCCTTCTCTTGAAGGTATTTCCGTTGTGGTGATTGATGAGTTCCATGAGCGTTCCGTCCATGCTGATATGGCTCTGGCGTTTTTAAAAGAAGCTGTGACCCTGCGCGATGATTTGTTTGTGTTAGTGATGTCTGCCACAATGGAAACAAAACGGCTCTGCTCTTATTTGAATGGAGCTCCATTGTACGAAGTGCCGGGACGTCAGTTTCCGGTGCACATTCATTATGCAGGAAAAAAAACAGCGGAACAAGTTGTGCTAGATGAGTTGCGGCATCCTTCGAGTTCGGGCAGTGTGCTTGTGTTTTTGCCAGGCATTGCCGAAATCCGTGAGCTTCTTTCGCAGCTTGTGGCGGCTGGCGCGGAACAATTTGCGGAACTGCTGGTTTTGCACAGTTCTGTGCCGTTTTCGGAACAAAAAAAAGTGCTCAAACCTTCTTCTTGCCGACGTGTGATTCTTTCGACTTCAATTGCAGAAACATCTCTGACTGTGCCTGATGTAACCGTGGTTATTGACAGCGGCTTGGTACGCATGAATATGTTCAACAGGAATGTAGGTATGGAAACGCTGGTAACTAGGCAAGAGAGCGTGTTCAATGCGGCCCAGCGTGCGGGGCGTGCCGGAAGGACGGCGCCAGGTATATGTATTCGGTTGTGGCATGAACACGACACGCTCAGCGAGCAGCTTCCACCGGAGATTCTGCGGACAGATTTGCTTGGTCTGGTGCTGGAATGCGCAGAGTGGGGTGTAACGGATCCAGATTCAATTTCGTGGTTGGACGCACCTCCAAATGAAGCATGGCAGGCTGCGCAAACTGTGTTGCAAGACATAGGCTGCATAGATGGGGCTGGACAATGCACTGACTCCGGTCGTGTGTGTCTGCACATGGGGCTCAATCCGCGTCTGGGCTGCGTGGTTTTAAGCGGCATTGCTTTTAATGCATTGCGGAAGTCAGTTGAAATTGCAGCGGAATATTCACCGTATGCACGGTCTGGTGAAGCACAAAAACGGCGTTTTACTGAACTCATGCTGCAACGGGTACAGAAATATTTGCAGATATACACAAAATCCACCGGATATGCACAGCCACTTTCACAGATATTCACTGGGTTTTCCACAGTTTTTGCCCTACTCTGCGGATTTCCTGACAGGATTGCTCGATTAAGCGACAGGACGGCAAAATTATATCAATTTCCATCAGGAAGAATGGCAATTTTACCCAAAGAATCTGTTATGGTGCCAGATTTTTTAATTGCGCCGGAAGTAGATGCTGGAGAAATCAAAGGTATTATCCATTCTATGGTGACAGTTGAGAATGATATTGCGCAGGCTTTTTTGGCGCAAAAGGCAAAACGTCATGTTACAACCGAGTTTATTTCTGGTACCAAAAAACTGAAAAAGACAGAATATACGGCGTATGGAGCCATTGTGCTCAAATCAATAAATCTGTCACCATCTTCCGAAGATTTTACAAATGCTGTGTGTTCTGCCGTTCAACGTGAAGGAATTTTTTGGCTACCACTTTCAGCTGCAACAAAAAATTTACTTTTACGGGTACAGTTTTTTATTTCACGAATGGGTACAGATATTTGTAAGGCCAAAAACTCCATGGAATATTTAAATCCCAATGATAGTGTTTTAGACCATGAAAGTCTTGCGGTCAAATTTGAGACATTAAAAGATTGTGTTGAGAGATGGCTTGTGCCTTTTTTGCCTGAGCCATCTGCACTGTGTGCTCAAACAGTGCATGATGCGCTGTATTGGTACTTGGACGGTAAAATTGTTTGCAAACATGTGCCGTCAGAAATTCAGCTTACTCCTAACAGCAAGCCACGGCGCATTGTTTACGAAAAACGGCAGTCGCAGATTGTGCCCACGGTTGAAATTATTATTCAGCAGGCTTTTGGTTGTTTGAATACTCCACATATTTTGGGCGAGCCAGTTGTTTTCAAACTTCTTTCGCCGGCGCGCCGTCCGCTGCAAATAACAAGTGATTTGGAACATTTTTGGAGCAGCACTTGGCCACAGATTTGTTCAGAAATGAAAGGCCGTTATCCAAAACATAACTGGGATTATCGCAAGGAAAGCGCAGACTAAAACAGAACTTTAAATTTTTCCAATAATTGAATGAGAATTGTTTTTGTGATAAACTGAATAAAAGAGGTGTGCAATGACAGAGGCTCAGTGGACTGCTTTCTGTACCTATCGGGATTCTTTCAAAAAAAACTGTACCCTTTGGAATGAATGGGCTGAACATCTGTACCCATTGCAACAGGACGCGGCCAGAAAAGACACTCCTGAATATCCTGTCGAAACGGCGGTTGTATATAATACTGCCTATGATTCTGTTACCATAAATGATGAAATTCGCTTGATAGTGATTGGAGATAATCCAGGAAAAGAAGAACAGCTTGCAATCAACCGCAAATACTTGGTCGGGCAGAGCGGGCGTATTGCGGACGGATTTTTTCAAAGAAATTCAGAACTGCAAATTGATTTTCGCAAAAATGTTGTGATTATGAATAAGACACCCGTGCATACTGCAAAAACAACGCACTTGCGATATTTGCAAAAGCACGGCGGCGAAAAAATCTGTACCCTTATATTTCAGAGCCAGGTTGCTATGGCTCAGGCGGCCGCAAATCTTCATCAATCTCTGATTCATGGAGCCAGATCTGCGCAATCTGTACCCCAGTTATGGCTCGTTGGATATTCAGAGCTAAAAGGGCGTGGCCTGTTTATTCCTTACCGCGACAGTTTTAAGGCCGCTTATAAAAATCCATCTGGCACCATGAATTCCGCATGGAATGAAGTGTACGTGTATCAGCATTTTTCGATGAACCGGTTTTTGGTTGACTTGAATCAGTTTCAGGCAACCCATCCAGACTGTACCCTTCCACAGGCTTTGCAAATGCTGGGGCACCAGCATCGTGATGAAATTTTTGGCCAATCATAATTATCTTGGCTTCGCAAAAACGGCATCATTGTCATAGCGTGGAGCCGTTTTTAATTGAATCGATGCAGCTTCAATTTAAAAGCGCAACTTACCGTTGCAAAAAAAACACAGCCATAGTACCATAGCAGAATGAATATCCACGTCATAGAAATGCCGCTTGATTTTGGTGCCAGTCGGCATGGAAGCGACATGGGGCCTTCTGCGATTCGGTTGGCGGGGCTTCGCACAAAACTTGAATCGCTTGGACATACGGTTTCAAACAACAAAAATCCAATTCCTATAGAAGCGCAGGAATATGCCGACATCGGTAGCAATCTCAAGGCAAAATACTTGCGGCCCATTGTCATGGCCTGTACAGCACTTGCCGCCGAAGTGGAACGTTCTGCGCTTGCCGGCGATTTTCCATTGGTGCTTGGTGGCGACCATTCTATTGCGTTGGGAACCATTGCGGGCATGAGCGCCTGTGCAAAAAAAAATCAGCAGAGGCTTGGTGTGCTGTATGTTGACGCGCACGGAGATTTCAACACAGCCGAAACAAGTCCCAGCGGAAACATTCATGGCGAATGTCTGAGCGCTAGCGCGGGATACGGCATTCCTGAATTGGTGAATTTGTACTATGACGGCGCAAAAATTGACGCCCATAATATCTGCTACCTAGGTCTGCGAGATATTGATTCTGGGGAACGAGAGCTTATGCACAAAGCTGGCGTAACAGCATTCACCATGAGCGACATAGACCGGCAAGGCTTTGCTGAGGTGCTAAAAAAAGTAAAGCTGTTTTTTAAAACCCGATGCGATATGGTACATGTGAGTTTCGACATGGACGCGCTTGATCCCATGTTTGCCCCGGGCACAGGAATTCCGCTTCCAGGAGGATTGAATTATCGCGAAGGACTTTTGCTGATGGAAGACATGGCAAGCCTAGGACTTGTTCGTTCCATGGAAATTGTCGAAGTGAATCCTGTGCTAGATGTTCGGAACCAAACTGCTGCAATGGCAGTGCAATTAGCTTCGCGCCTGCTTGGTGAAACTATTTTTTAGCTGTTTTTTTTGCGCAAACGACCGTGCCGATTTTTGCACATACTTTCAGAATCTATTGAAAATTTTCATGTGGTGAAACCCGAACAAGGTATTCGTCAAGTTCGCCGGTGTTTAAATAGTCTATCAGCGCATATTGGTCAAGCAACGAAAGTGAGCAGGCAATGCTTTCAAATTGTGTTTGATATTCAGTATGCAGCTCTGCTGGCAGAATCAACCAAGATGCATTCACGCTTTTTCCGATTAAATCTGAAAGTGTTCCGATGTAAATAACTTTTTCGTTTGTGTCTTCACTTTTTAGCGTGGGCGCTCCGTGCACGGCAATTTCTGTGTCATATTCAATGATATAACGGTACGGTTTTTCGTTTGCCCAGGCAAGTAAATCGTTGCGGCGTTCGGGGCTTATGTCAATAGTTGTGGAAACAAGGTCTTTTGGACTTACCAGCACCATTGTTGCGTCTGAATTGCGCAGTGCTATTTCGCTGATTCCGTTGTCATCGCAGAATACTTCGGTCACTGCAATTTCCGCATTTTTAAAAACCGTCTGGATGTTTTTATCTGTTTTGGCTGGAATTGCAATGCTCGGCACGACATGCTGCGTATTTCCCAAGGCCGCCTGCTGCGCCCTTTGCAGAAGGCCGTTTGCTTTTTGGTTTGAAGGATTTTTTATGCTGTTCAAGAGCACGATGTTTGCCAAAAGCCCTTCAATGCCCGAACCCGTGATAATCGAGTCAGGTGCCGCTTGAATTGAATGGAAGCGGAACAGAAAATTTGCAATAGCTGTGCGGAATTGTGTTTCGCCGAACGGTTCCTGCTGAGTGGTCAGCAGTTCTGGTTTTTGGTACAGAACCCGGCTGTAAGAACGCGCCAGACTTTCCAACGGATTTACAGAGTCGCCATAATGGTCTTCAACCAAAAATTCCCGGGCGTTTTCTACTTCGTAAGAAACGGCTTCATTAAAAATTGCAAAAGGGTCTGTGGAATCGCCTGTCTGCGTCATGGGTTCTTCCTCCTTTTTTTCTGTGGAATTTGTTGCACTTGGCCTGTAATCTGGCGATTGTGCCATTGGTGTATCGTTTTTTGCCGGCGCAACAATCAGCATGGATTCTAAAGCAGGAACAGCGTCTGCAAAAGCCTGTCCGTCGGTAGATTGAAATTCAGGGGCATTCTGCGTTACGTGGTTGGGAGAGTCTGTTTTGGCGGAATGTGCAACGCTGAAAGTCCCGATTTCCTGCGGAGAAAAAGATTCACCTAGATTTAGAGAAAGCCGTGGAGCCATTCCGTCTGCGGAATCAAAAGACAGGCGCTGCTTTAAAATGGCATCCACGGTTGGAATTGATTCATTGTCGGAAGTGATTTTGACCGCCGCTTTTGTGCCTCTTTTTTTTGCGAGTTCTATGGCGTTTTTTTCAGCAACAAAATAGCCGCTTTTTTCAAATGAAATAACATATCCGGCTTTTTCAAGGTCTGCATAAGCTTTTGTAACTGTGTTGCGACTGATATTCAGCTTGGAAGAAAGCACCCGCACTGACGGCAGTTTTGAGCCGTAACTGTATACGCCAGTTTCAATGGAAGTGATAATGTTGCTGTACAGCTGGTGGTACAGCTTGACTTTGCTGGTACTGTCCAATGAAAACGGAACTGGAATCACAAAGGCTCCTTGGCACGGTTGTGGGTACAGATTGTTTTATACTGAGGAATCTGTACCCATTTATTATAGGGCCAGATGCGATAAAATGCAATCAGTTTTTTGCAAAATCAGGTAATTCCTGCGGAATAATTCCAAATCGTCCTGCAAAATCGCGGGCTTTCCAGGCATTTAAGATGACAGTTTGGCTTTCGTGTGCATCGGAGTTGCATATAACGCGCGCTTTGCTGTCTGCCACCATCTCCCAAAATTCAACATACGGATATGGGTAGCGCATTCCATTTGCGGTATTGTTCGGTTCACGACTGCATCCAAGTCCGTTTATTTCGAGCAGCATGTCTAAATCAATTGCGGCATCAAGCAGGGCTCCCAGACAGGCTTTTGACTGGGCATCCCATTCTTTGTAGGACATCATAAACAGGTCGGGGTGTGCAAGAAACGCGAAGAGACCTGTACGCATGCCGTCAATCGTTTGGTCAATGTAGCGGTTAAGCTCCGTTCCTTCAGCATTGGGACAATATTTGTGGCTGTTTCCGATGGTAACCCAGTGCGAGCCCAGCACCAAATACTGCGCGTTGTATGCGCCCAGAAGCTCGTCGCGGTACCAGCTCAAAAAACGGGCATCGTACTCACATTCAAAACCTGCATAAATTGGAAACGGTGCCATTTTTCGTGCTTGCTCAATTTCTGCAAAATACTGCGGAACTTCGTTCACACCCATGCGGATGTTCGGCCAAATGTCTTCAAAATTGTCGGGATAGGGGCAGTGATCGCTAAATCCAAGCGCGGTGCAGCCTTCTTTGATTGCCTGCGCGGTGTAGTGTGCGGGGGCACCTTTGGCGTGGTGGCAAAGATATGTGTGCGTGTGAAAGTTTGCGATTTTTTTCATAATGGTTCCTTTTTTGTGTAAAAACGGCTGTCATATGTTCTGCGGATACAAATGATGCGGCACTGCTTGTGTTGGGATTCAAATTGCATCCGGCTGTCACACCTTCCGATGTTGGTTTCTTTCGTGAGGCTGCGGCTAGCATAGCACAAAATGCTCTGAATGTGTACATGGTTTGATTCGTGCGGAAACGAAGTAAAGAAAAAGCCCCTTCCAAAACGGAAGGGGCTTGCACCGCTGTTCAGGGCACCAGATTACTTTTTAGTAGTCTTCTTTGCGGCCGGCTTTTTTGCGGAAGCTGTTGTTTTTTTTGTTGTAGACTTCGTTTCTTTTGCCGTTGTTGACTTTTTGGCTGGTGCGGCCTTTTTTGCAGATGCTTTTTCTTTTTTGGCTGCGAGGTCTGCGTGAATCACAGCCTGCGCACCGGCAAGACGGGCGATTGGCACACGGAACGGAGAGCAAGAAACATAGTTCAAGCCGATGTTGTAGCAGAATTCAATGGAAGCAGGATCGCCGCCGTGTTCGCCACAAATGCCAAGGTGCAGCGCAGGGTTCACGGAACGGCCCTTGTTGCGGGCAATTTCCATGAGAGCACCAGGGCCATCTGGGTCAAGCGTCTTGAACGGGTCGTTTTCAAGCACGTTCTGTTTAAGGTAGGAATCAATGAACTTGCCATAGTCGTCACGGCTAAAGCCGAACGTAGTCTGTGAAAGGTCATTTGTACCAAAGCTGAAGAATTCAGCGCCACCCAAATCTGCGCTTGCAATCTGGTCGGCGGTGAGCGCGGCACGTGGGAATTCAATCATTGTACCAATCTGGAACTTGAGGCTTGTGCCCTTCTGTCCGTTCACTTTGGCGATGATTTCGAGCGCCTGCTCACGAATCTGTTTTACTTCGCGGTATGTCACCACGTTCGGAATCATAATCTGAACGTTTGTTTTGATTCCGGCTTTTTCTGCTTCAGCAGTTGCGAGCGCTATGGCTTCAACCTGCATTGCATAAATTTCCGGATATGTGATTGCCAGACGGCAGCCACGGTGACCGAGCATGGGGTTGGCTTCTTGCAAAGCGTTAATCTTTACGGAAAGCTTGTTCACGTCCATGTTCAAGTCCTTTGCCAGAGATGCGATTTCTGCGGTGGCGTTCGGCTTGGGAACAAATTCGTTGAGCGGCGGATCAAGCAGACGGATGGTAACAGGTTTGCCTTCCATTGCCTTGATTATTCCAGCAAAGTCCTTCTTCTGGAGAGGAAGGATTTTTGCCAGCGCAGCTTTGCGGGCGGCGGTATCCTCGGCAATAATCATTGCGCGGAAATACGGAAGCTTTTCGGGGTCAAAGAACATGTGTTCTGTGCGGCACAGACCCACGCCATCAGCACCAAAATTGAATGCGTTCTGAGCCTGGTCAGGCTGGTCGGCGTTGGCACGAATCTGGAAGCCTTTGATTGCTGCTCCACCGGTAGCCTTGCGCACGGACTTGTCGCGCACTTCATCGCACCAGCTGAGGAATGTTTTGAGCTCGCCAGAAATTGTTGCAGGAACCACGGGGAGCACTCCCGCGTACACGTTGCCGCTGGTTCCATCAATAGTAATGCTGTCACCTTTTTTGAGCACTTTGGTGCCAATGGTTACTTCGTCTTTGCCGGTGAACTTTACATCGGCGCAGCCGGACACGCAGGGTTTGCCCATGCCACGTGCAACAACGGCAGCATGTGAAGTGCGTCCACCTGTCGAAGTCAGAATGCCTTCCGCGGCGTTCATGCCAGCAATGTCTTCCGGCGATGTTTCCTTGCGCACCAAGATGACTTTTTTGCCGTTTTTGGCCCATTCTTCAGCTTCGTCGGCGGTGAATACAATCTGTCCGGAACCGGCTCCAGGAGAAGCGTTGAGACCGTTTGCGATGGCCTGTGTTGACTTGACTGTTTTGGGGTCAAGCGTGGGGTGCAAGAGCTGGTCGAGCTGCTCGGGTTCCACACGGAGAAGCGCCTGTTCCTTTGTAAGCAGCTTTTCGTTTACCAAATCAACCGCAATCTTAACAGCGGCGGGACCGGTGCGTTTACCGTTGCGGCACTGCAACATGTACAGCTTGCCTTCTTCCACGGTGAATTCCATATCCTGCATGTCTCGGTAGTGCTTTTCAAGGCGCTCGCGGATTTTGTCAAGCTGGTCGTAAATTTTGGCGTTGGTTTCTTTGAGCTGGGAAAGGTGCTGCGGCGTGCGGATGCCGGCGACCACGTCTTCGCCCTGAGCGTTCATCAGATATTCACCCATGAACACTTTGTTGCCGTTCGAGGGGTCGCGGCTGAAGCACACACCTGTACCGGATGTTTCGCCCTTGTTGCCGAACACCATGGCCATAACAGTAACGGCTGTTCCCTTGAGGGCACCTTCTTTGATGTTGTTCAGCTCGCGGTATTTGATGGCGCGGGGGTTCATCCAGGAACCGAACACGGCACCAATGGCGGCCCACATCTGTTCTTTTGGGTCTTGCGGGAAGTCTTCGCCCTTTTCTTTTTTGTACAGGGTCTTGTATTTGGTCACGATTTCCTGCAGCTCTTCAACGGTCAGATCCGTGTCCTGCTTGATACCACGGTGTGATTTTACATCGTCGATAATTGCTTCGAACTTCGCATGTTCCACACCCATCGCCACGTCGCCGAACATCTGGATGAAGCGGCGGTAGGCATCCCAGGCAAAGCGCGGGTTTTCAGTTTTTTTTGCAAGACCAAGAACTGATTTGTCGTTAAGACCAAGATTCAGAATGGTGTCCATCATGCCCGGCATGGAAATTGCGGCACCGGAACGCACGGAAACGAGCAGCGGGTCTTTTTCGTCACCCAGCTTTTTGCCCATTGATTTTTCAAGCTTTGTCAAATACTTGGCAACTTCTTCACGGAGCCCTGAAGGATAGTCCTTGCCCAGCTTGTAGTATGCCTGACACACATCTGTAGAAATAGTAAACCCTGATGGAACGGGTAAGCTCAAAGGCTTTTTTGCCATCTGTGCAAGGTTGGCACCTTTTCCACCAAGTTCGGCACGCATGCTTTCATCGCCTTCTGCGTCGCCATCACCAAAGAAATAAACATATTTGGTTTTAGCCATATGTCCTCCATGTATATTTGAAAGAAATTATACAGCCAATTTGTTTTGCGGTCAACGAAAAGATATTGTTTATGCCAAATAATATAAAAAAAGAATGTATTTTTCTGCGGAATGGACGTTGTTTTTGTTGCTCAGTATCTATAAAATGCAGGACTTGCAAAAAATGTTGCCTTGACCGGGAATATCCGTCCTGTTGAACATGCATCTGTTTTTGCGGTTGCATGATGGATAGCAGCAGGTTTTTCTTTATGAGGAGCGACAAGTGTATTTGCCAATTCGATGTCTGCTCCGTATTTTTCCAGAGATGGAAACATAGATGGTTTTGTTGCCGGCATTGATGATTTTTTAAAATCTTTCGGCGGGTTTGCTTTTGTCATTTTGAATTGTAAGCACGGAACATTTAGCGAATATCATCGCAGAAACAAACAAAGCTGCAAACAGTCCACACAATTTTTTTGCGTTCACAAAAACTCCTTATTAAATTTTACAAAAATGTGGATATGTTCCGCATATTAACAAGGCACTTATCCAGTATTTGGATTTAAATCGTGAACACTTGAATGCACTGGTAGGCAGGATGCACAAATGTGCCAAATTTGTGTCCGTAAACTGATTGCAGCGTAGATGGTTGCAATACTGTTTTTGGCGTTCCGGTTATCAGCGGGCGGCATTTGGGGAGCACTGCGAGTCGGTCGGCAAAGCGGGCGGCGGTGTTCAGGTCATGAATGGAGACCAGCACGGCTAAATGGTTTTTGTGCGCGAGGTGTTGCAAAAGCTCTAGCAGCTCTGTTTGGTAGCTAAAGTCAAGATTTGCAACGGGTTCGTCTAAAATAAGGGCGTGAGGTTCTTGGGCAAGGCAGCGGGCGATGCGCACTTTTTGAAATTCGCCACCAGACAGGCTGAACACGGAACGGTTGGCAAGGTGCAAAATCTGTACCTGTTCCAGTGCTTCATCTGTTACCATATAATCACGGTGTGTATATATTCCGCTTAGTGAAGTATGGGCAAACCTGCCGGTGAGCACCACATCTCGCACTGTGTAGTTCCAGGCGCTTGTTTCGGTTTGTGTGAGGTATGCCCGGATTTTGGCAAGCGCTTTGGGTCTGTACTGCAAAATCGGTTTGTTTTCAAGCCATACAGGAAATGGGTTGGCAGGGCTTTTATGGTGCCAGATGCGCGTAAATAACTGCAAGTTGTTTTTCAGGTTAATGGGTGCAGATTGAGGGGCGATGTTTTTATGCGCCATGCATGGTAACAGATTTCGCTGATGCAGTGTACCTGTTTTATCTGTATCCATTGTGGCAGAAATCATGCTGATATTGTCTGGTATATTGTCAAATTCTTGGGTACAGTTTGGCTCGCCATTTCTATTTTGGCCTGCTGAATTGTTACCATCGTTGGAACAAATTTTAAGTCCTGCGGGTACAATTCCTGCCAGCAGATTCAGGAGTGTTGATTTTCCACTGCCGTTGGGCCCGGTGAGGCACAGCATTTCACCTGCATAGACATCCAGCGAAATATTTTTAAGCACCAATGTGTCATTCCAAGCTGCAAACAAATGTCTTGCCGCAAGCACTTTTTTTCGATTGTCTTTAGCATTTTGCGGTTCACCTGCGTGGCTCTCGTTGGATTCCATGTGGTTGGTTTTTTCAGCTTTGTTTTGGAATTCAGGATTAGGCATGGTTTGTTCCTTTTTTGGAAAAGAGGAGCGATAAAAAGAATGGAGCGCCTAAAATGGCTGTGACGGTTCCTACGGGAATTTCCGCAGGGGGAATAATCACCCGGCAGATGGTGTCGGAATATAGCAGCAGTGCAGCTCCCGCGCACATTGAAAAAGGAATCAGTGTGAGGCTTCTGGAACCGAATAGCCGTCTTACAAGATGGGGCGCGATGAGTCCGACAAATCCGATGGTGCCACCTGCGCAAACCGCCGCCGAAGTTGCCAACGCGCCTGCAACGATTGTCTGTAGACGGAGCCGCGTTACGGTTATGCCGAGAGATTGCGCGGTCAATTCCCCTCCAGAAAGCAGATCTAGATGCCGTCCGCAGAGCAAAAGTAGCGCCATTGCTCCCAATGCAGGAAGCGCAATAAAACGGATTTCGTTCCAGCCTCTTCCGCTGAAACTTCCAAGCATCCATATGTACATGGTGTGGATGCGTTCGTTATGAATTGCAAGTGTTATTGAAGTGAGCGCAGCATACAGTGTTCCCAGTGCTGTGCCGCTTAACAGAAGCGCAGTGGTTGCAGCCGGGCCGTTTTTGTTGCCAGAAAGCGCGCAAACCACTGAACCGGCCAACATTGCTCCCGCAAATGCGCCCATATTGACTGGCGAAAGCACGCCTGCCAGCGTAGAGTTGTGGCCGAAACATGCTGCAATCACAGCACCCAGCGTGGCTCCTGCCGAAATGCCCATGATGCCAGGTTCTGCCAACGGATTCCTGAAAAACATCTGAAAGGCTGCCCCCGCCCCCGCCAGCAGCATACCAGAAATCGCCGCCAATATTGTTCTTGGCACACGAATCTTAAAAAAAATCGTTTGGGCAATGGATGCGTCGCTTTTGCCAAGCAGATCTTGGATTAAAAGACGTTGTGCGCCGAACATGAGCGAACACACCAACGCCGCAACCAGCACCACTAGGAGAAGAATAAGCTGGAATGTGCAGCTTTTGCGCCGTTCGCATTTGCCGTGGTTCATCATTCACCTGCAAGTTCTGGATGCAGCAGCTCAAAAATGTTGGACAGCGCTTCCGAGATGCGTGGCCCGGGTCGTGAAAAAATATCGGCGTTTATAAAATAAATGCGTCCGTCTTGCACCGCCTGAATGCGTTGCCAGCCTGTTCGGGCCGCAATTCCTGCTTTGGTTTCGCCGTTCATGTCGGGAACAATAATGACTTGCGGATTTTGTGCCACAATCGTTTCTTCGCTTACCATGGGATATTCATCATCGAGGTCGCCAAAAATGTTTACGCCACCGGCTGCCTGAATTATGTCGTTGATGTACGACCGCGAGCCCACGCTCATAAATGGCGAGCCCCAAACTTCATAGTACACCCGAAGCGGTTCCGCATTTGCTGCCGCATGTTGAATCAAAGTGAAGGTTGACTGTACCGACTGCGCAAGTGCCAGCCCGTTTTGTTCACTGCCCGTCACCAGCTTGCTGAGGTAAACAAATTCGTCCAGCAGTGACTTTACCGAGTGCGCGCGCGATAGATACACGCTAATTCCGAGCTGCTCCAGCTGTGGTGCCAGAAAATCGTGAATGCCGGCGGTGCCATACACAAGCTGCGGCTCAAACGAGATGATTGTTTCTATGCTGATGCTTTTGCTTTCAAATCCGCCTACGCTGGGTTTGTTTTTTATCTCCGGGGGATAATTGCAGAAATCCGTGCGGGCAACAATATGGTCAAAAACCCCCAGCGCACACAGAATTTCGCTTCCTGCTGGAGAAAGCGAAATGATTCTTTCCGGAATTATTGCGGGGCCGATGCTGCCGGTTGTTTTGGTTTCGCGGGGCTTTTTGCACCCGCCGAGCACACAGAGCAGGCATATTCCGATGGCAAGGCACAAAAATTCAGCTAAGTGGAAGGGTAAACAAAAAAAACTTGAGGCACCTGTTTTTAATGACCGTTCGTTTGTATTTGTTGTGTCCATGTTTTATTGTATGGCACCCCATTCAGCATAATATGCATCTATGTCCGCTTTGATACTATCGTTAATTACACCGGATTTTCCAGGTACATACAGCGCTTCAATAACGTCCTGCATGGTTGCAATGGCCCGCGCAGCAAATCCGTATGTTTCTGAAATAACTGTCAGTGCGCTTTTTGTGCTGTTTTGGGCTTTTTCCTGTCGGTCAAGGCTTACGATTTCGCCAACTACGGTGATTGGTTTTCCGCTCTGTGACTGCGCTTGAATTACAGGGAATGTTTCTTCGATTGATTTTCCGCTCGTAGTCACATCTTCTATTATTACCACACGGTCGTTATCATTTATCTGGCTACCCAAAAGACTGCCTTTGTCTGCGCCATGGTCTTTGGCTTCCTTGCGGTTTGAACAGTACCGAATCTCTTTTCCAAACAGCTTGCTGTAGGCAATGACCGTAGCTACAGTCAGCGGAATACCTTTGTATGCCGGCCCGAACAGAACGTCAAAATCATCGCCGAACTGTTCATGGATAGCTTTTGCATAAAATTCACCCAGCCGCATCAGTTGGCTTCCTGTGATGTACGCTCCTGCATTCATGAAAAACGGTGAGCGCCGTCCGCTTTTGAGCGTGAACGACCCAAACGAAAGCACCTTGCATTCAACCATAAAATCGATAAAATCTTTTTTGTACTGTTCCATGAGAATCATTGTAATGAATTTTTGCTGCTTGGGCTATACTCATGCTCGCCGATTGACATTTGAAGTGCAATGCGGTAAATTGACTGCGACAAAGACGTCTATTCTGTGCGGTTGTTTTTTGTTGGCCACTGCACAGAATAGACGTTTTTTTATGGCCGGACGCAAACAGCATGTTCAGTGTGATTTTCTGCGGCATTGGTTTTGCAATGGCACGTGATGGTTTTGGTAAAGCGGTATGCAGGTAAGGGGGCATATATGTGTGGATTTGTTGGAGCATTTGATTTAAGCGCAGGAAACCAACCGATTGATGATGGTCTGCGTGAGCAGTTGCGGTCTCAGATCTTGGCGATGTCAAAAAAGATACGGCATAGAGGACCTGACTGGAGCGGTGTTTATTCTGGCGGAAACGCCGTATTGAGCCATGAACGGCTTGCCATAGTGGATCCGCTTAGCGGAAAACAGCCGCTGGTGAGCGATGACGGTAAAATCATTCTTGCGGTGAACGGCGAGATTTACAATCATCAAAAAATACGGGAATACTTTGCGCAGAAATATGATTTCAAGACAAAAAGCGATTGCGAGGTTATCATTCCGCTTTACAAGGAATGCCGTGCTGCTGGCAAGGATTTCGGTGCGATGATAGAAAAGCTCAGCGGCATTTTTGCATTCGCATTATATGATTCAGAAAAAGATGTGTACTTGATTGGGCGGGACGGAATAGGCGTGATTCCACTGTATCAGGGATGGGATAAAGAAGGCCGCTATTATGTTGCAAGCGAGCTGAAGGCTCTTGAAGGCCACTGCATCACTATAGAAGAATTTCCCAATGGGCATTATTTATATTCTGGAGATGTCAAACTTTCTGGCGGCACCAAAGATTCAATGCCGGCAGATGTTGCCCCAAAACCTTTGCGCTGGTACAAGCGCGGATGGGAGGATTTTCTGGCGGTTCATGATGCCCCGTGCGCTTGCGACAAAGATGGCGCGCTTGTGCGGCTGGATGTGATTTCCAGTGTGCGGAACGGCCTTGAAACGGCTGTAAGGCAGCAGCTTATGAGCGATGTTCCTTATGGAGTCCTTTTGAGCGGCGGGCTTGATTCAAGCATAATTGCCGCCATCACGCAGAAATTCGCAAAAAAGAGGGTGGAGACCGGCAGCATAAAAGATGCCTGGTGGCCGCAGCTGCATTCCTTTGCGGTTGGGCTTGAAGGCTCGCCAGATTTGCTTGCGGCAAAAAAAGCGGCTGACTTTATCGGTACCGTGCACCACGAGGTTCACTTTACTATTCAGGAGGCATTGGATGCCCTTCCCGATGTAATTTACCACATAGAGACATACGACATAACAACCGTCAGGGCATCAACGCCCATGTACCTTTTGGCTCGCGTAATAAAAAGCATGGGAATCAAGATGGTTTTGAGCGGCGAAGGGAGCGATGAGCTTTTTGGCGGCTACCTGTATTTTCACAAGGCTCCCGATGCCCGGGAATTCCATGAAGAGCTTGTGCGCAAAATGGGAAAGCTTCACCTGTATGATTGTCTCCGCGCAAACAAGTCGCTTTCAGCCTGGGGTGTCGAGGGGCGCGTTCCGTTTTTGGACAAGGATTTTATCGACATCGCCATGAACTTGAATCCTCTGGATAAAATGTGTATTCAGCTTCCTGCAAAAAAACAGCGCATGGAAAAATGGATTTTGCGCAAAGCATTTGAGGATATTCTTCCGCCTGAAATCTGCTGGCGACAGAAAGAGCAGTTCAGTGACGGCGTTGGCTACAGCTGGATAGATACACTTAAAGACATGACAGCCGTAAAGGTAAGCGACTCGGAGTTTGCGCAGAGGGAAAGGCGTTTTCCCGTGAACACGCCTGTTACCAAAGAGGAATATTACTACCGTGAAATTTTCGAGGACTTTTTCCCGGGAAACAGCGCTGCCCTCACCGTTCCGCATGAAGCGGGCGTGGCCTGCTCAACCGCAAAGGCATTGGAATGGGATGCCGCCTGGCTCAAGATGGATGAACCTTCTGGAAGGGCAATCGCGGGTGTACACAACAGCGCATATTGAACGGAGGTCGTTTGCTTAAATGTGCGGCAATTCTGAAAATTCCTGCCGAAAAGAGCGCAAAAAGCAAAACCCGTTGAAAATGTGTTGCTGCCATCCGGTTGCGGCAAGTTTATAAAAATTGCAATCCAAGTGCATAAACGGATTGCCGCCGTGAGCTCCTCAAGCAGGCTTTAAACTGGCGACTGAAGATTTTTTATCACTGCTTATTTATCAGCTAGATAACATGGACAAAAACCTGCTATATTATTCATATCTTACAAGCAGAAGAGGTTTGGTCTATGAATATAAAAATCAAATCAGCCTTTAAAATATTATTTGCATTTATGGCGGTGCTTGCCGTGTTCGGAAGCTGCAAAAAAAAATCCACCGTGCACACGGCAGGTGCGGCCACAAATGCTTCCGGGCCTTTTACCGTGCTTGCGTTTACCCCTGAAGGCGAGTTGCCCAGTGCGGTAAAATTTCCATCTATACAGGTGCAGTTTTCTGAGCCGGTTGTTGCAATGCAAAAACTGGGCGAGCCTGCCGACAGTTTGGACATGGTAAGCATTGAGCCGCCACTCAAAGGTGTGTTCCGCTGGTATGGAACCAGTCTTTTGAGTTTTGAATGTGCAGAGGGAATCATTCCGCAAAAAGAATACACTGTAAAAGTGAATCCTAAAACAGTTTCTTTGAATGGCAACACGATTTCAGGGCAGCTTTTATTCAGCTTTCACACGGAAGAATTAAAAATGACTTCGATCGTCGCTGGCTATGGCGCTGTCGCAAACGGTTCTGCCGTTGACCAGGACGATGTGCCGCTTGAGCTTGCCTGCGACATTGCCGTATTTTTTAACACCACCGTCAATGCCGATGTGGTTTCTGAATACCTTACGATTAAAAATGCATACACCGATTTTCCATTCACAGCAAAAAATGAAAAAGATAACTGTGTTCGGGTGACGGTCGAAAAATCTCTGCCGCAAAACCAAGATATTGTTGTATACCTGGCCGAAGGTGCAAGAGCGGACGAAGGTTTTTTTGCAACCACTACATCCCAGTCTTCCACGTTCCACACGCTGCGTCCGTTTACGGTTCAGGACTTCAATGCCGATGCCCGTTACTACACCAGCAATGCTCATGCAAATCCGGTCAAATTCCACATGAGCCATGAACTAAAGCAGGGCACGGAAGCCGATGTTGCGGCCTGTATTGTGACGGAGCCGCCAATGGAGATTACGGCTCAAAATATTTCTCTTTCCGGAAAGAATATAATTGTGCATGATTTGCCCGTCACGTTTGATTCTGAATACAAGATTCGGCTGACCGAGCGCCTGACTGATGTGTACGGACTTAAGCTTGAACTTGTTGCTGAAGACTCGTGGGATGTGCAGGTTCCCAGTGCCGCGAGCTTTGCCTATTTTAAAGACCATGGATTCAAAATGCTTGAAGCCCAGTTTGCGCCCAAGCTTGCATTCGAGCATCAAAATATAAAGCCTGAATCTTTGTATACGGTTTCTGCGCTTGCGGATGCGCGGGGCAAGAAATCATCGGCCCAAAAAACCTTTAAGCTTGACCCGGACACGATTCCGCAGAATGTGAAAATTGTAGAAACAGTTGACCTCGCTCCGTTTCTTGAAAACACGAATGAAGGGCTTCGTGGCGCTGTCGCGTTCGATGCGGAAATGTATTATCAATATAAATACACCGATTGGTGGAATAATAATGAAACTTCGATCAAAATCGGCAAGCAAGAAAACAACCAGGTTGTTCAGGTAACTGATTTGGGCCTTTCTGCGCGGTACGGCTACAACCGCGCGGCCGTGCTGGTGACCAGCCTGAAAACCGGCGAGCCCGTTGCGAACGCAACTGTTACGGTGCTTAGTGTTCCGCAGCGCAGCAAACCAAAGGAAATTGTTTCAAACAGCTCTTCATACAGGTCGCTTGGAAAAGCCAGAACCAATGAGAAAGGATTTGCCGTTATTGAATTTGCCCCGAATGCAATCGCCTATATGGTCAAGGCCAGCGAAAATCTGTACATTGAAGCCAAGACTGAAAACGACCGTGCAATTTTTCAGCCGGAAGTTTACAATATGTGGCGAACAAGTGTCCGTGCAGTCGGTTCGCTTGCAGAGCCTTATGACATGAAAAAAGTGGCATTCTTGTTCACGGATCGGGGCTTGTATAAACCGGGTGAAACAGTGACATACCGTGGCATTGACCGCACATTGCGCTTTGGCGAATACAGTCCATACACTGGAAACTACACGGTTAAAATCACCGATGGTTCCTGGAATGCAAAGGTTTACGCAGAGATTTCTGGTTCAGCAAGCGCCAACGGAACTTTTTATGGCTCATGGAAAGTGCCAGAGGATTTGGAACCGGGTGTGTACCAGATTGTATATGAACATGCGGGTGAAAAAAACAGCTACTACAACCGTTCGGCGTGTTCTATTCAGGTGCAGTTTTTTGAACGGCTCCGCTTTGAGGCAAACGCATCAATTCCTGCGCTCACCTATTTTAGCGGTGACAGGCTTGATGCGGAAATCGCCGCGCAATATTTGGGAGGCGGCAGCTTGGGCGGATGCCAGTACGAAGCCATTTGGTCTCGTGAGCCTGTCGGTTTTTCGGCAAGAGGTGCCGCATATGAAGGCTACCGCTTTGGGCCGATTCAAGGTTATGATGGTCGCACCACCTTGAACGAAGATGATGGCGTTCTGAACGGAGATGGCAAGGGGGTCACCAGCCAGCAGACAGGTGGCGAAAAACTCAAAGGCATGGCATATGCATATCGCATGGAAGCGCATGTGACCGATAGTGGAAATCAGATGATAAGTGCCGCAAGTCGTGCCGTGGTTCATCCTGCCAAATTCTATCTGGGTGTAAGCCGAATAAAAAACGCGCAGGGTTTTCCAAAAAAAGGCGATACGCTCAAATTCAACTACGTGTGCCTTGCCCCCGATGAATCAGTGCCTTCCGTAAAAGATGCCGGCACAGGCAAAAAACTGAACATAGAGATGCTTCGCGAAGACTGGAAACAAGTGCAGCAGGTTGGATGGGATGGCCAAATCAATACACGCTATCAGCGCGAAATGGTGAGCGAGCTTGCCACATCGGTGCCACTCACGGTTTCTGGTACAGGGGAATTTTCGGTGGTGCCGCCAAAAGGCGGGGCTTACCTGCTGCGCCTTACCACGCAGGACGCAAAAGGCAATGAAGTTGTAACAGAAACAAAATTATACGTGACCAGCAGCGACTGGTACTGGTTTGCCCGTGACAATGCCCAGGAAATAACCATGACTTGCGATAAAGATATGTACGCTGTTGGCGAAACGGCGCATATCTTGATGCAGAGCCAGCTACAAAAAGGCACGTACATGCTCACGGTTGAACGCGAAGGCATTCTTTCGCAGGAAGTTCTTACAATCAATGAACCAACCAGCGTGATTGATGTTGAGATCAAAGATCAGTTTGTGCCGGTTATGTATGTAACACTTTCGTCTTTTTCTTTGCGCACGGAGTCTCCCGCAAAAGATTTTGACACGCCTGACCTTGGCAAGCCCAAAGGTTATTTTGGTCTTGCAACGCTCATGGTTGACCCGGAATCAAAGCGCTTCGATGTTTCAATCACTACAGATAAACCTTCGTATAGGCCCGGGGAACGTGCGACCATTTCCTTGCATGCCTCAAAAAACGGAATGCCTGTTCAAAATGCAGAAATCACGCTGATGGCGGTTGACCGTGGTGTGATTGATTTAATCAACTATCATGTTCCAGACCCTGTAGCGTTCTTTTATTCTTCAAACCGATTTCCGGATTGCGTGAAAGGTGGAGACAGCCGTTCGTTGCTCATTGACCCCGTAACGTATGAAATCAAAAACCTTCTTGGCGGTGACATGGACGATGGAGATTCCAAGCTGAATGAGCGCAAAAATTTTGATCCAACCGCGCTCTTTGTTCCCTCGCTTGTCACTGACCAGAACGGCAATGTCCAATACGAATTCACTTTGCCGGATTCTTTGACGGCATACCGTATTACTGCGGTTGGAGTGAATCAAAACGCATTTTCGTTGAATGAAAGCGAAATGCCGGTCGCGGAGCCTGTTTCTGTGCGCCATGTGCTGCCACGCAAACTCCGTATTGGTGATGTGGGCGAACTGGGCGTAACCGTTTCAAATCTTGATGCGGCCGACCATGAAGTTTCTGTAGAGCTCAACGTGTATGAAGGCATTGAAAAAACTGGTGCCGCACAAGATGCTGATGCTGTGCAAAAATTGCCCGGAGGCGCCACTGTTTCTGGTTTGTCAAGTAAAACGCTTTCAGTAAGAAGCAATTCCACCCAGCCGCTCATGTTCATGCTTGAAGCAAAAAAGCCCGGCTGGATAACGGTTGAATACGTGGTAAAAAGCGATGTGGTAAATGAACGCATTCTTCTTCCGCTTGAAATTGAAAAGCCGTACATTTTTGAATCGGTTGTCACCGTTGGCGAGGTGCGCACTGAAAACGATGGAACCGCCGGCACAAAGCAAGAGCTGATTGTGCTTCCGAAATCTGCTGACGATGGCAGAGGTGAGCTTTATGTGCAGCTTGATTCCTCGCGGCTGGGAGTGCTGCATGATGCTGTTGATTATGTGTTCCGATATCCGTATGGATGTTTGGAGCAGCGCTCTGCGTTTGTTCTTCCTCTGGTTGCCTTTAGAGAATATCTGACCGTGTTCGGTTTGCAGAACGAAGTAAAAAATCCGAACGGCGTTGTTAAGCGCGAAATAAAACAGTGGGCTAAATCTCAACTTGTAAACGGCGCGTTCCCGTATTGGCCGGGCGGTCAGCATGAAAGCAAAACTGTTTCAATGCGAATCGGCGAAATCATTGCGATTGCGCGGGACAAAGGAATTTCTGTTGGTAATGATGTGGATGTAAAGCGGCTTGCTTCATTCATAAAAGAGTCGTGCGTATCGCCTTCCGAAGATGCCAGAGGCGTGTATCAAAGCGCGTATGCGTATTATGTTGCGCAGCGTCTTGGTGTCGTTGTTGCTGATTCCGAACTTGCGGAACTGGACAAATCAAAATATGCAGACCTTGACAGCCTTGCGTTTGTGGCGCTCACGTATCTGAACAAAGGCAACCGCAACGAGGCGAAAAGGGTTGCCACAAAGCTGCGGCGCTTTGCCAAATATTCAGCACGTGGTATCGAGCTGATTTCAACGCAGCAACAGTTTTCGCGTTGGTCATATCTGAACGATGAAAGCGAACGTTACGCGCTGCTCCTGAATTTGTTCTGTAGATTGAATCCAGACGATGACATAAACCAGCGTTTGGTGTACGAGCTGCTTGCGCTGCAAAAGGCGGGCAACGGCTATTGGAAATCAACGGCGGCCACCAGCCGTGTGCTGATAGCGCTTGATTCCTACATTCACGCTGAAAATCTGGCCGATACGAATTTTACTGCCGAAGCCCTGCTCGGCGGCACCAAGCTGCTTGACGGAAAATTCAAAGGCATGGCGGCAGAACCGGTTGACACCAGGCTTGATTTTACAGACGTTCCGTTAAAAAACATGAGCCGCGACAAAGAGACTCCGCTTGTGTTTAGCAAAAAAGGAACAGGTACACTGTTCTACACGGTGGCCATGAAATATGCGATTCCTGCAAAAGAGCAGAACGCCCGGGATGAAGGTTTGTGCATTTTTACGGAAATTACCGATGTAAAAACCGGTGAAGTTGTTTCCAGCGACAAGCTGGTTGCCGGAAATGTTTACCGCCAGAAAGTGTTCATCACTTCAACGCGAAACAGGGAATATGTGGCGGTGCGTTCGCCTGTTCCCGCCGGGTGCGAAATTATGAATGCGGCGTTTGCCACAACAGGCACGCTTCCACAAGAGGAACGCAAAAGCGCAGGCGAAGTTTCCGCATATTCAGAAGACGGATGGGATTTCAGCGAATATTGGTATGAAGATTACAATTATGGTCTTTCGCACCAGGCGATTTACGATAATGAAGTGCAGTATTTCTGGGATTATTTTCCGCGCGGAAACCAGCAGGTGCAGTTCCTGTTCAGGGCTGCGCGCAAAGGTACTTTTAATACGCCGAGCTCCACTGCGGAATGTATGTATCAGGAGGAAATTTTTGGACGCAGTGCTGGAAAAGTGTGGAAGGTACAATGAATTCTGAACGTGTGTGGGGCCGGGCAAAAGCACTTTGCTTTTTGGCGGCGGTGGCGCTTGGCTTGTACCTTGCGTTAAAAATGCTTCCTTGCCCTACCTTGTGGCGTTTTATGAATCGGCAGAACAGCACACGCTTTTATGACCGCAACCAGATACTGTTGTATGTGCTTCCTTTGGAAAATGGGCTGCGCCGTGAATATGTTCCGCTCAAAAAAATTCCGCGCCAACTTATAGAAGAGTTCATTGCTGCCGAAGACAAAAATTTTTACCGGCATTGCGGAATCGACATTGCGTCTGTGGTGCGTGCCGCAATGCAGAATCGGCGTGCGGGGCGCTTGGTGAGCGGTGCCTCAACAATAACCATGCAGTTGGTTCGCATGTTGTACCCGCGAAAAACAAGACAGGTGACTGTGCCGCTCAAGATGCTTGAAATGCTCCGTGCGCTGTATCTTGAAATCAAGCTCAGCAAAAACCAGATTCTGGAGTTGTACTTGAATTCCGTGCCGTTTGGATTTCAGCTTGAAGGACTGGGAAGCGCTGCCCGGGCATTTTACGGCGTGAATTTGTTTTCATTGACGGAAGCGCAGATGCAGGAGCTTGCAAAAATCCCGCGCCGCCCTGCGAAATATGCTCCGCAAAAAACATACGTGTACCAAAAAAAATGTCCGCATTTTGTAAACTATGTGGTGGCGCAGTTTGCGCAGCAGCACAAGCGGATTCCTGACGAGCTGTGTCTTTCGGTGGACAGCGTTCTGGTTGAACGCACTGAAAAAAACATCCAGAAAAAATTGGACGAATACCATGATGCCCGCGTTCACAACGGTGCGGCACTGGTAATGAATAACCGCACAGGTCAGATTTTAGTATGGGTGGGCAATGCCAGTTTTGAAGACAAAGAACACAGCGGCGAAATAGACGGCGTGCTGGTGCGTAACCAGCCGGGCAGCTCCATGAAACCGTTTTTATATGCACTTGCTCTGGAGCGTGGATTTGCGCCAAATTCCGTTTTGCCGGATATTCAGCAGGATTATGGCGGTTCCCAGGTGTATGTGCCGCTCAACTTTAACAACCGATACAATGGTCCTGTTCGTTTTCGGGTGGCTTTGGCTTCAAGCCTGAATATTCCTGCCGTATATGTGCTGTACCAAGTGGGACTCGACGAATATCTTGCGACCCTTGCATCGTTGCATTTTGATTCACTGCATGGACAGCGCGGAACAACGGGGCTTTCGTTGGCACTCGGTAGCGGAGAGGTGACTTTGTATGAAATGGTGAGGGCTTTTTCAGTGTTTGTGCGGGACGGCATCGTTTTTGATTCGCTCGTGTTTACGGCCGATTCCGTTGGTGCTGGCAATAAAAATATTCCGAATACGCACCGCGTGTTTGAAGCAGACACCGCGCGCATTTTGTGCAGCATGCTCAGCGACGGCGGTGCACGCGAACTTGGCTTTGGACATGCAGCCGTTTTTGCCACGCCCTACCCTGCGCTGTTTAAAACCGGAACATCAAACCAGTTTCAGAATATTATTGCCATGGGCTCGACAAGTGAATATACCGCTGGCGTTTGGATGGGAAACTTTGAAGGCGAAACCGTAATCAGGCAGACAGGAAGCAGCATCCCGGCGGCCATTGTGCGCGACCTGCTTGATATTCTCACGGAAGAATCGGGGGCGCAGGATTTTGGGCAGCCAGAACATTTTGAAAAGCAAACGGTTTGTGCGCTTTCGGGAATGGCGATAACTGATGCATGTGCGGCAATGGCACAGGAATATGTTTTAAAACCTGGCAGCTATAAAAGCGTTGGTGTGCAACCGCTGCAATCATGCGCATGGCACAGCAAAAAAAACGGAGCGGTGCGCATTCACTATCCTTCAGAATATCAGCATTGGGCAAGTACAAAAAATATCGCAGGTGATATTGCAAAAACTGATAGCGAACTTTCGTTTGTGTATCCTATAAACCATGCGGTTTTTGTGTACGACCTTTCCATTCCGCAGCAGGCGCAGATGCTTTCTGTTGAAGTGGTTGGAGGTTCCGAACAAGCTGCGACACTTTTTGCCGACGGCCAGCGTGTCGGAATTGCGCGGGGGCGTTTTGTGTGGCAGATTCCTCTAACACGCGGAACACATGAATTGACGGTACAGTGCGGGCAGGAACAAAAAAGCATCGAGTATTCAGTGCGGTAAAAAATACGCAAAAACAAAGAAGCCGGGCATCAATACCCTTGCCAATGCACACGGCGAATTATAAAACCGTTCGTTGCAAAAAATTGTACAGAATTAAAAATTCCCGTCATTTTACACACTCCGTTCTTCTGCGGAAATATCGGAGACTTGCCCACATCTATGTCCGCTCTTCGGCGCATTCCGCGAGGTCGCGCAGCAGCTCAAGCATGTATTTTGACTGTCGCGGGGAAAGGCTGCGGAACAGGCGCGTCATCTCCTGTGCATCTCCGGCGCTGCTTTTTATTTCGGTATTGAAAAAGTCTGACGGCGACACGCGGAGATAGTCGCAGATATTCAGGAAGGACGAAATCGTGGTGGAGCTCCTGCCGGTCTCGATTTTGTTGATGAACGTCTCGTTCTGACCAAGAGCAAGGCTCATTTCTCGCGCAGAGATTTTCTTTTGGTTGCGGAAAAAGCGCAGCCTGTCTCTGAAAAATTCTTCGTCCATGCAAACCGTTCCTGCGGTATTCTACGCCATATTTTATTGTGAATATTGCTTTTAAGGTCTTATTGTGTTAGTATATGACTTAATATGCTGTATGCTCACATAAATATGGTGCATGACACTGCAAATCATCTTTTGCATGTTTTGCCAAAGTAGCATCGAAATGTTCCGCAGAAAAACGAGACGGGCAAAAAGCTGCCAAAAATTTTGAAATGTCGCCTGCAAAGCGACAGTTTGTCCATGTGCACGCGATAGAATTGCAGATGGAGGATTATATATGAGCTTCTTTAAGAACGTCGGGAAAATTGCCATGCTCGTGGCAGGTTTCATCATTTTTGCGGGACAGGCATCCGCAATCACGCAGGGAGAACTTATTATTGTTGCGGCGGACGGTCAGTTTCTAGGAAGTTTTGAAAACGAGTATTCCACAAAGTCGGTTTACAATAGATACGGAAATTTCGGCTCACAATACAGCTCGACCTCCATTTTCAACAAGTACAGCGACTACGGATCGGACTATTCGGACACCAGTCCATTCAACAAGTACGCCTCAAATGCCCCTTGGCTTATGGACAAACGCGGAAATCGTTACGGCAGACTTTCGATAAACAGATACGCACAAGGCGTTACCGATTACAGCTACAAACTTGCTCTCAGACTCAAAGCGTTACGCGATTCCCGCTAAAACCTTACAAAGCATACAAGTGACAGGAGGCAAAAATGTTCTGCAAAAACTGCGGAAAACAAATCGAAGACGGCGTGAAATTCTGCCCGGAGTGCGGCACGGCCAACGAGCCGGCTGGAGCGTCTGCCAAGCAGGGTGGCCCAGACGCGGGTGGAAGTGCGAATAAAAAAACTGACCCCGTGTCCGACACCGTTGAAAAAACAAATCCTCTTTGCATAGCGGGGCTGGTGCTAACCATTTTGACGTTGTTCGTTAACACCTATGGCCTTGTGGGATTTGCCGCCATAATCATTTCATTTTTTGGCTACAAGGAGGCAAAGAAAAATGGACAAAAAGGAACTATGCTTGCCATTGTCTGCATGGCGGTGGCTGGAATAATAAGCCTGATTCTCATTGTCTGCCTTGTAGAGTATCAAAAGTACGAATTTGCGGTGCAAGGAGGAATAAGCGGATTCCTTGAGTGGCTGGAAGATTTGTGAAATAGCGTACAGACCATGCGCAATGTTAAAATTTAGCATTTGCACGGAAATATTCAGACACGATTTTTTGGAGGTTCTAAAATGAAAAGAAAACTATGCGTTGTCTTTATTTTGTTCTGCTGTGCGGCAGGACTTTTTGCGGAAGAGCCGCCCATCAAAAGCGTCGGATGGCAGTGGGGTAGTGGTATAACACTAAAAGGGAAATGGTTTTATGACGTGGCTGAATCTTACAGAGAGCAGGACGGCTGGGCAGTTGTTCAAGGCAGAAAACTCCACTACTGGCTCTATGATACTTACACTTACTGGGATGGCTATGGCAGGGATATAGTCGGTAAATTTGTTCCAAAGTGGATTGAGTCCATGGGATATGTGATTGATTTTGACAACATTCAAAATGTTTACCCCAACAATGATTTGGCTTCCTCTGTAAAAGCCCTGATGAAGCAGCGGGGCTGCGATGTGAGCGTTACGCTTTGCACAAAGCAGAATTATGGCACGAATGTCGATTTTGTAGTCATAAACAATTATGACAAAGATAAAGATATGTATTGGACAATAATCTACAATCTCATCAAGTGAGCGTTTTTTTTGAAATCATCACGCAAATCACCATCTTTAAGGAGAACGACATGGCAAAAGAACACCAGTGGGACGTGTACCTGCGTCCGAACGCGCTGACCAAGGACGACGAGAACGACTGCATCGCGGACGTGCTGACCCGCCTCCAGACGAGGCGCAACGA
>JAFLSN010000029.1 GCA_022510905.1 Treponema sp. | reverse complement strand
ATTTGATGTACAATTCCCTTATTCGCCATGTTTCAACATGAGTGTCGCGCTTTTCAAGTTCTGCAATAAGGCAGCTTATGAAAATGACTATAGTTGTCAAACGCTGCTGCCCGTCCACAATCCAATATGAATGCTCGTTCTCTCGCTCAAAAAGGAAATGACCGAAGAAATATTTTTTCTCGTGATTCTGTTCTTTTATATCGTCAAGGAACTGCTCTATCTGCGTTTTGCCCCAGGAATAGGCACGCTGGTACGTGGGGATTCTGAAATGAATCTCTTCATCATTGAACAGCTGTTTTATTGTCAATTTTGAGTCCATGTTTATCTCCCTAATATGAATATACTTTGTATTTTAACAAAAAACGCATATTTAGGTAAACACATATATACCCTGCGTGATTCAAGGCCATGCCTTACACCCCGCAGACATTTTTCAATCCGTTTCCCGCAAGCCGAGCATACCGATGTTCAGCTGATTAGCCGGAATGCACGTCTCTTCGGAAAGCCCTTCTTTTATACATGCGTTAATTTTCTTTGAACTGCCCTTGACGACCTTGCTACATTTTCACCGTACAAGCGGTGTTCTTGCCGCTTTACTTCACTCGTTTCAGCTTGCTCATCACAATCACGCGCTCGGAGCCGTCAGTTTCCGTGTACACAATGGAATCGCTTTCCTTGTCGTAGCGGTACTTCATCTTGAGTCCGTCAAAACCTTCCATGCAGAACTGCTCGTCATCAAAAACGTAGACAAAGCTCATCACTCCTGCTTCCAATGCCATTTTCTTGCTCGCAACCAGATTCTTGCTTCCGCACACCGCGAACAATGCCGCCACCACGACTGCAAGCACAATCGCTTTCACCATCTTTTTCATGTCATTACTCCTTCCCATTGCTTTAAACAATGGTTTATTCTAAGCCCATTGCCTATTATATAATAGGCAATTTTTTTTCGCGCAAAGCACGACGCCGTGTCTCACACAAGTACATAGCACAACCGATTCAGCCCGCATGGTTGGTGAAGGAATGGAAACGCCATGCAGCGGATATGGCAAGAATGGCGTAAAAATAATTACAATATAGTTATTGACGAGATACTCTTTGAGTGGGATTCGTGAAAGCGACTCTGCGCGGACAGGCTCAAAAACAGATTACCATCTTGGACTGGCGTGAAAGAGAAGAAGCGGATGGCAGGCGTTCAAGAATTAAATCGCTGGGCAATAGCCCCATTTCCGTTAAAAACAGTTACTCTTTTCGGTTAAAACAGTAACTATTTTAGGTAAAAACTCTTACTGTTTCTATATATAAACAGTTACTGTTTTCATCCAAAATAGTAACTGTTTTTGGGCAAAATAGTTAGGGATTTTATCGCGGCGGGTATTTTTGTGCGTTGCATATTGAGCGATGTGGGCGGCATTCCGCCGTTCCTTGTCCGGACGGGATTTCTGCTTCCAGACAAGATTTTTTTGCCTCCCCAAGCGGAAAGCGGGGAACAAATTTTTGTTTTTTCGCTCCCCGAGGCAAAGTCGGGTTTCAAACAAATGTTTTTTCGTTCCCCGGCGCAAAAGTGGGCTCCAAACAGAATTTTTTTCCCCGCCAGGACGCAAGGTCGGCTTCCAAACAAGATTTTTTTGCTCCACTGACGCAAAAGCGGACTTCAAACAGAATTTTTTTTCCCGCCCGGACGCAAGGTCGGCTTCCAAACAAGAATTTTTTGCTCCACTGATGCAAAAGTGGGCTCCAAACAGAATTTTTTTTCCCGCCCGAACGCAAGGTCGGCTTCCAAACAAGATTTTTTTGCTCCGCTGACGCAAAAGCGGACTCCACCCGTCCGGGTTTTCCTCGTCCGAGAGGAATTCCCGCTACCCTACCACGGCACGCCGTGGTCATCCGCTGGCCGAATTCCCGCCACAAAAAAATCCGTCTGCCTGGCAGATGTCAATTCGCACTGATATACGGAAACGGGAATCCTATGCTATAATACGAAAATCATTTTATCAAGGAGAACAGGATCATGGCAGAACGCGATTTACGGGAAAGGCTCGTCCAAACTGCATTGGAATGGCAGGAAAGATTCGGAGTGTCGCCCCAGATAACGAGCAGCGTATCCGAATATGACGCGGCAATTTTGGCCGGAATGTCCGAAGATGAATATTCAGCCTATATGCAGGACAAGACAGCCGTGAACAGAGGCTCGGATTTTGTGTTCAGGGGAACTGCCTACCAAGTCAAGGCCAACAGGCCGAGCGGAAAACCGGGGAGCAAGGTTACGATGGTGCCTAAGGCAACCAACTACGACTGGGATAAACTCATTTGGATTCTGTACGACAAAAACTACGTCATGCAGGAGGCGTGGGAATGGGATGTCGGCGAATACAAGAAACGCTTTGACAGCATAAAACGGCTTTCTCCAGACCATTACAGACAAGGCAGATGCCTGTTTTTGAAGAAACAAAACGCCTGAAAAACCGCAAGGTTGATTCGTGCGGAATCCGAAAAGCACTCTTATTTTCTTCAAAACGCTGAATTTTCCACACAAAGCGCGCAGTCTGTGCTATAATGGCTGCAAGGGAGTATTTACTGTGCAGAATCAATCAAAACGCTTGGTGGTGGCGGCTCTTGCCGCTGTGGTAGTGGCAGAATTGTTCATCGTGAACGCGATTGCCCGCGCGTCGTTCAGGGCAAAGACTAGAGAGCAGACAAACCTTTACGTGCAGATTCGGACGCTGGAGTTCGAGGCGAGCATGAACGAGCAGCTGACTCTCGTGCGGCAGATGGTCAAAACGCCGTCAATCGTCAAGTACCTCACTGATCCGAAGGACGAGGAGAACCGCCCCGTGGCGTTCGCGGACTTCCTCTCGTTCCAGAACTCGTTTCTGAGCAAGTCCGTGTTCTGGACGAGCGACGCCGACCTGGAGTTCTGGAGCGGCATGGAGTATTCCTACACGGTCAATCCAAACGACCCGAACGACTACTGGTACAACATGACGCTCTACGAGACGGACGAGTACAACTTCAACATCAACTACAACGAGGCCCTGAACGCCACAATGCTCTGGGTGAACGCCGTGGTGCGCGACCAAAGCGGAAAGCCCGTCGGCATGGCGGGAACAGGAATCCCGCTCCAGAACTTCATCGACACGATGTACAACGGACTCAACAAACGCACCACGATGTACCTTTACAACGACAAGAACGAAGTCACGGGCGCGCTAGACTCAAGCATCCTGAAAGACAAGCTCAGCATATTCAACATGCTTCCGTATCTCAGAAACACCGTAAACAGGTCATCCACGCTCACTTTCAGCTCCACCCGCGAAGGCGAGTACCTGATTGCGCCGCTCTCCCTGGTCCGCTGGCACATGGTGCTGTTCACGCCGTACACGATGGACGACCGCATAAGGTACGCGGCGCTTCCGCTTGCGGCAAGCGTGGCAATCACCGCGGTGATTGTGGTTCTTGCCACTGCAATCGTCAGCATCATCGGGCAGCTCACCGTCCTCAAAGACGCGGTGGCGGAGCTTTCTAGCGGAAACGCCGACCTCACAAAGCGCGTGTCCGTGAGCGGGCGCACCGTGTTCCGAGTGTTCGGGGAGCTTGTGTCCGAGGAAAACCAGTTCATCAAGAAACTGCAGGAGCTTGTCGGGGCGATGAAAAACTCTAAGCAGTCTCTCATAACGGCCGGCGAGCGGCTCAACGGCGGCACGCATGAAACTTCACTGGCAATAGGTCAGATAGGCGAAAGCATAAACGGTGTGAGCACGAACCTCTCACGGCAGAACAAGAGCGTCGAGCAGACCCTTGAGAGCGTGAACACGATACTCGACAAGATCAGCTCGCTTGAGACGCTGGTGGATTTCCAGGCGCAGGCGGCAAAGGAAGCGGCTTCCGCAGTGGAGGCGATGATCTCAAACATTGACGATGTGAACACTTCCGTGGACAAGATGGCGTCGTCATTCGACACGCTTGCAGCTGACGCTGAAAGCGGCGCAAAGACACAGGCGGAATTGCAGACGCAGATCGCCGAGATTGAAACCCAGTCAAAACTTCTTAGCGAGGCGAACACCGCGATTGCGAGCATTGCAAGCCAGACAAACCTCCTTGCCATGAACGCGGCTATCGAGGCGGCCCACGCCGGCGAGGCGGGAAAAGGCTTTGCAGTCGTCGCGGACGAAATCCGCAAGCTCTCTGAGACATCTTCCACACAGTCAAAGACAATCGGAAACCAGCTCAAGCACATCCAGGACACCATCGGCATGGTAGTCCAGGCCACGCAGCGCGGCGTGCAGGGCTATACCCACCTTGCGGGCGAGGTAGCGGCGACCGAGGCTCTTGTGCGTCAGATAAAAACGACCATGAGCGTGCAGCAGCAGGGCTCGGCGCAGATAACAGACGCCCTTCGCGGCATGAACAGCAGCACCGAGCAGGTGCAGAAAGCCTCGCAGGAGATGACGGAAGGCGGCCAGATCATCAAGGAAGAAGTGGACATATTGCAGGAGGAGACACGCGCCATGATCCGGGGAATGGACGAGGTGAACAGGAGCGCGGGCAAAATCAGCGAGACAGGAAACTCGCTTGCAGACATCTCAAACATCATGGAGCATTCCATCGGCGAGATAGACAAGCTGGTTGACCAGTTCACGGTGTAGAGCGCTGCCCTTGCAAGGTATCGCGGACAGGGCTACCCTTCCCGCCCACATTTGCAGCAAGAGTTCGGGGCATGCTTTTCAGAAGCACGGTATGTACACCTTTCTTTCCGCACGGATGAAAACAAAAAAGCCCCTGATTGCCGCGCTTATGCCCAGCGCTGCGGCATTCGCGGCGCATACGGACGTAAACGAGCAGGACGAAGACGGCAAGACCACGCCGGCGTGTGCCACCGAGCGGGGTGCCACGGACGTTGCGGAACTGCTCAAAGCCGCAGACGCACGGCAGCGGGTTTCCTGCAAACATAAAAACTCTGCTTTCTGCCCGGTCTGGCTTCATACGTCTGTAGAGACCCTGCTTTTCTTTCTGGCAGACTTCCTACAGGCGTAGGAACCATGCCTTATGCTGGGGCTGGTTTCCTAATAAACGTAGAAAACCTGCCTTCCGTCTGGGCCGGACTTCCAAGTCTGTAGAAACCTTGCTTTTCTTTCTGGCAGACTTCTTACAGCGTAGAAAGTCCGCTTTTCCTCTGGGCGACGTTTCTATAGATGTAGAAACCATGCCTTCTGCCGGGGCATTCTTCCTACAAACGTAGAAAGAATGCTTTACGCTTGCAACTTTCCTGTAAATGTGGATTTTTTTCAGGACGCTTTGCCCTTTTGTTTACGACCACATTGTTTTTTGCGAAGGCTTGATGTACCGGGGGCTTGCAGGTTTCTTTGAGGATTTTTGGTGGGTTCTGTCCATCTGTCCAATCGTAGGGGAATGCTATGTGGGCAAGTCCTGTGCTGTCCGCATAAAGATTGAACGCCTTTCGCATGGCCGGGATGATGATTAACGGCTTTTCGATAAAAAGCCCCCGTGCCATCCTCTGTTCAGTGGGCTTCGTTTGTCTTGAGAATCAGGGCCTGCTTGTATTCGGCGGAGGCCACGCTGAATACGTCCACATCGGGAACGGTGTCCAGCATGGAAACCTGGCCTTCGAATTCAACATTGTCGGCTATGCGGATTCTTGCGGTCTTGATGTCGCCCTTGACGCGGCTTCCGTTGCACAGTTCGACCCGTTCCGAGCCGACCAAATCTCCTGTGACGGTTCCAGAGACCACGATGGCACCGGCGGTCATTGTGTCCACCGCGCACACGGCGGACTTTTCTATTTCGAGGGAACCTGTGGCTTTGATTGTACCGGTGAATTTGCCGGTTATCACCAAGTTGTCCGTGAATTCAAGCGTTCCGTCAAATTCAGTTTCCTGACCAAAAACGGTTGTGTTTGCACTTTCTTTCGCCATGGGGTCATTGTACATCATTTCTGGCCAGCAGTGCAACACCGTCCAGATGCACTTTGCATAAAGCGGGGCGCAAGTTTTCCGGAGCAGCGGGTGCGCGCCCTTCCTACAGCCTGATTTCAACAAAGCGTCTGAGCGTGGCGCGGGCGTATTCGCGGGTGGCGCGGTCATACTGGGGCTGTATCAGCCTTGCGAGTATGCCCTGCCCACGTTCAAAGAACGCCGGCCGTCCCATGAAGCGGCAGATGGCGAACGTGGCGCTGCATATTTCACGGAGCATGGCCGTATCCCTCGGAGTGGTCGCTGTCTGCAAAAGGTAGTCAATGGCAAAAAGCATGTCTCCGTCCGGGTCGTAGGAAATGGCCGCGGCGCTGCGCAGGAGGCGGATCCTGAGGGAAGGGTCTTCCACTATCTTTATCAGATTGGCGATGTCCTTGTGGTAAAGCGCTACTCCAGTCTGCGCCGCAAGGCTTATGACCAGCTCGCTGTAGGCCACGTGGGTGCGGTGGTACGGTTTTTCGGCGGTTGTATCCGCGTTTTCCTGCTGCCAGGCGTATGCCAGCTCCTTGAGTTCCCCTGAAACAAGAGGAAGCCATTCTCCATCGTTTTCGACAACGGCGCCGGTGGAAAATCCCCTGCGCATTGCCTGCGCCGTGTCAGGGGTGATTGTGGGGCCGAGAAGCGATGTGGAAGGCGTAAAAGGCTGCGTGTAGAAGTCGCGGTAGGCCCTGATTCTGGCCTCTATGAACGAGCGGGCGCTGTCAAGCACGTCCTGCCTGATGCGGTAGGCTTCTATGGCCCAGTTGCCCATGCAGAAGTTCAGCATGCCATTGTCGGTGGGGAACACATAGTTCCAGAGTTTTGAGCCGCCGAACGAAGCCTGCCATACGAGGGTGCCGTCCATCTTGTAGCACAGCCCTTTCGTTTTGTCGCACACAACCATGCCCTGCACCGTGCTTCCGGCATAAGTGATTTCCCGCGCGTTAAGCCCCTGTGTCTCTATGGCGGAAAGTGTGGTTCCGTCTGCGGTCGAAAGCACGGCAATGCGGGCGGGGTTTCCTGAAACCACCATCACGGTTCCTTCCTTCATGCCGTCGGTGCAAAGCGTGGCGCTGCCGTCACGCGCGGGCGACCTGGAAGACTGAAGAATCCAGCGCGACACCGCCATCTCACCTTCGGCGGCAACAAGTCCTATGCTTCCGTCTGAGAACAGCAGCACCACTCCGTCAACACAGGAGCGGGCAGACTTGACAGTTCCCGAAAATGTGATGGTCTCAAGCGGAACCCCGAACGGCGAGAGGCGAATGGCCATGGTCTTTCCGCCGTCCGTGCGGGAAAGGGGAGCCAGCAGGGAGCCGTCGTTCAGCTCAAGGAGCGGAAGCGAAGTATGCTGCGAGTCAACAGAGCGCTTCCAGCGCTGAACGCCGTGGATTCCGTAGCAGGCGATAAAATTCGAGCCCCGCACGAACACACGCCCGTCACGCCCGGAAAGCGGCGCCTCCGTGATGGTAAAACGTGTGTCCGTTTCCCACAGGACAAGGCCGCCCGGATTCAGCATGGCAAGGACGCTGCTCTTTGTTACCACATACAGCAGATCCGATGGGGCGCGGGAAATGAAAGGCTGCATTTTTCCCATAAACCCGCGCTGCCACAGCACTTTGCCCGAAGGCGATATGGCGCACACAAGCTTTCCGTCGCAGACGGCAACCGAACCGTAGCTTGTGCGCAGAGGCTGGCACAGGATGTTCCCGCCAGGCACCGCCACCCAGCTCGGCTTTTCGCGTTCAATGGCCAGGGAATACGCATCGCCGGGGGCTGAAAAAACCGAACAAAGCCCAAAACAGACTGCACAGGCCGCGCAGACAAAAAAACGGCTGGCATGTTTCAATGGAGACCTCCTGATGTAAACATGGCAAGGCTTTCGATGTGGCAGGTCTGGGGATAAAAATCGAGCAAATACAGGCGTTCAAGCCGGTATCCTGCGCGAACCAGAAAGGCAGCGTCACGCGCGTGGGTGGCGCAGTCGCATGAAAGGCTGTTTATCCGAGGGATTTTGGATTCGCAGAGCCAGCGCAGCACCGAAGGCTCCATTCCGCTTCTCGGGGGGTCAACCAGGGCCGCGTCAAACGGGCCGTGCTCCTGAATGCAGCGCTCCGCATGGAACCGCGTCCATACATCCCCGCTTACGCCAAAGCTTTCATGGCTTGTGCCCGCAAGGTTTTCTTCCGCGTAAACCACGGCGTCGCGGTTGTGCTCAACAAGAGTCACATGGTCGAAGCGATCGGCAAGAAACGCGGAAAACGTGCCGGATCCGGCGTACATGTCGAGCGCGTGGTGCCCTGAAAGCCCTCCGGTTATGGCAGGGAGCGACTTCTCAAGCACCGCGAGGTTGGACTGGAAAAAGCCCTGCACATCAAACGAAAGGTCTTTTCCGCCCACACGCACGGTGCAGTGGTTTCCAGGGACCGAGACGGTTCCCGTGTAGCGGCCATGGAGCGAGGCCGCCTTTTTTTTAGTCTTCCACCGGCGGCTTCCCTGCCCTTCCTGACGGCAGGCGTTTTTTTTGTCACCCTGTGCCACTATCACTTTTGGGGCGCCGCAACAAGGCGATGCAAGCCGCTCAGAGCCGAACACATGCACCCTGCCTTTTGGCCGCCGTTCCATCGGAGTGCCCGCAAAATATTCGTTCACTTCGGGAACCGCCACCGCGCAGTGCCCGACAGGAACCACGGCATCACTTTCACGCCGCATGAGCCCGCCGTCGTGGAGCTGGAAACGCGAACGGTAGCCGAAAGCATTTCCGCCTACAACAGAAACGCAGGGAACCGCGATTCCCGCACGGGAAAAAGCTTCCCTCAGTATGGAAGAGCGTATCTCCGTCTGGCAGCAGGAACGAGCGTGCTGCAGCGTGCAGCCGCCGCAAGTGCCATACAGCGGACAGACAGGCTGTATCCTGTCAGGGGAAGGGGTCACCACCGACACTATCCGCGCACGTGCATAGTCGCGGAATTCCGATGTGATTGCCACATCGACGGTTTCTCCCGGAAGCGTGAACGGCACGAACACCGTTTTTCCGTCAATTTTTGCGATACAGTCTCCACCAAAAACCATTTTTTCTGTTACAATACGATGCACGTCCATGTTGTACAAGCATAGCAAAAAAACGTGATTTGCAAAAGGGTGCGGGCCTGCAAAGCGGCCGGTATCCGCGCGGGATATTTTGGAGGAATTATGACTTTCGACACACTTGAACTTAAAATGAGCGACGGCATTCCGGTGTGCCTTCACCGCTGGCTTCCAGACGGAGAATGCACGGCTGTAGTGGTGCTTAGCCACGGCATGGCCGAACATGCCATGCGCTACCAGCACCTTGCGTCCACGCTCTGCGAAAGGGGATTTGCCCTCTACGCAGAAGACCACAGGGGCCACGGCGACACGGCGCAAAAAGCGCTCGACGCAGGAACAGGAATGTTCGGACACCTTGGAGCCAAGGAAAGCTTTTTCCGCGTGGTTGACGACATACACGAGGACATCCTTTTGGCACGTAAAAACCATCCCGGCAAAAAGCTGATTCTGGCAGGCCACAGCTTCGGCTCCTTTTTGGCCCAATGCGTGATGGAGCGCTACGCAAGCGACATAGACGGCTGCGTGCTCTGCGGAACGGCAGGCCCACGCAACGCTCTTATCGGCGCGGGGAGCCTTGTGGCGGCTATTGTGGGACTTTTCGGAAAGACGCGCGTTTCGCCGCTTCTGAACGCCATGGTGTTCGGATCAAGCAACGCCCGCATTCCGCACCCACGCACAAATTTTGACTGGCTCAGCCGGGATCCCGCACAGGTTGACTCCTACGTGTGCGACCCGCGCTGCGGTTTTCCGTGCACTACAGGATTTTTCCAGGAGCTGTTCAGAGGCCTGCTGTGGATACACGCCCCAAAACATATGGCGCTGATTCCAAAGTCGCTTCCAGTGCTTATCATAGCCGGCACCGACGACCCCGTTGGATCCTACGCAAAGACGGTGCGCGGGCTGTACAAGCGCTACCAGAAAAACGGAATGACATCCGTAACGCTGAAGCTTTTTGACGGAGGCCGCCACGAGCTGTTCAACGAAACAAACCGAAACGAAGTCGAGCACACCCTGCTCGCATGGCTTGAACAGGCCTGCGCCGAGACCGGCGGGAAACAGCCCTGAAAAAACGCCGTTTTTTCAGGCCGGGGTTCGTGCGGTTATGCGGTACGGCGGTTATCCATCTTCATCTACGCGGGAGAACCTTGTTTGGCGATTACTATCCCACACAAGCGTTTTACCGTCATCTCCAACATCTACCCCGGATGTGCATGCGATTGTCGAAGCTACCGGAGTCCGTGGCCTGCGAACTGCTCTGCGAGAATTCCTTGTGATTTTGTCACCATGTGTGGCAAAATCAACATACACCGATGCAGAAGCAAGGTATGCACACTTTCCGCACGAACCATGCCATTTCATGCACTGGAATCGCCAAGGCCTTGCTGAGCAATGAATTGCGCGTATTTTTGCGGGCATGACATGTGTATGCCACGGGGAGTGGCATTGGCACGTCACAGGCGTAAAAACGAAATATTCGCAGCCTTCCGGCAGAAACGCCTGCCCTGCCTTGAGCCGCGTCTGCACAACACTTGACACAGTGCTTTTTTTTTAAGATTATACATATACGTATGGAAAACACAGTTTTGTCGCGGCAGCTGTTGGAGTCCATGGCGACGTCGGATCTGATTGTGCTCGCAGACGAGTTCGGCCTCGACATTCCAGACAGCCTTAACAGGCGCTTTATCATCGGAGAGCTGCTTGAAGCCGACCGGGAACAGCGCAGTGCCCGTTCAGACGACGATGTAAAAATCACCAGCGGAATCGACATTCCACAAGAGCTGCCACAAAGCTACAACGAAACCAAAATCACCGCAATCCTGCGAAACCCGGCGTGGGCGTTCGTGTTCTGGGACATTCGCGAAGCCGACGCAAAAAGGTTGCAGGAAAGCGGCGCATCGCTTTTTCTGCACGTCATGCCGTTCATTTCGGCGGAAGACGAAAAGCCGTCGGATTCATTTGACATACAGATTGGCTTTGATGACCGTGAGCAGTATGTGCTCATGCCGGCGGGAAAGCGCTCTGTGGTCATACAGCTCGCGCACACGTCGGAAGAACAGGTTCCCGTAGTGCTGGCTTCCACCGCAAGCATAGAGATTCCGAAAGAATGCGACCTCGTGCTGAACATGCAGCCGGGCAAAAAAATACAGACAAGCGAAATACACCGACTATCCGGACTGGAAGTCCTGCTCAGAAAACACTTTGTCAACCACCGCCAGTCATTTTCATGAGGAGCATGCCGTGGGCAAAAAGAATCTTATTCTAATAATAGCAGCGGAACAGGGCTACATCAGGAACCTCGACAGCACGGTTGATTTTTCAGTGCAGAACGACTTGCTTTTTTCGGCCATATCGGACACATATCTGCCGCTCCTCAACCTGTTCACAGAACTTGAAAACGAGACGATTTCGTTCAAAATCGGAATGGTGCTCCCCGCCACGCTGTGCACGCTCCTTGAGGACGAAGCGATACAGCAGCAGTACATCGACTGGCTCGACCGCCGCATTGCGCTAGGAGAACGGGAGCTTGAACGCACCGCACAGGACGCGGCTATGCATGACAACGCGCGCCGCTGCCTGAACCGCGCCATGCACAACAAGGCAGATTTTATCGACGTGTACAAGCGGCGCCTTGTGCCGGCCTTCCGACATTTTGCCCGCAGGGGCTTTCTTGAGCTTATCGCCACCGCCGCCACGTCCGCCTTCCTGCCCCACTACGCCGATCTGACCGAGGCGCTCAACGCGCAGATTGAAACAGGCCTGTATTCTCAGCGACACTTTTTTGGCGAACTCGGGGAAGGTTTTTTCCTGCCGAGCCTTGGCTACGCAAAAGGGCTGGACAAGGTGCTCCGTTCCTACGGGATAAACTACACGGTGCTTGACACGCCAGCCTTTCTTTTTGCAAAAAAGCCGCCCGAGACAGGAATCTTTTCGCCGGTGCGCTCGGAACATTCGCTGGTGCTGTTCGGCGCAGACTATGACATGCCCTCATGCCTGACAGGTGAAGGCGGATTTGCAAAAAACAGCGTGTACCGCGCCCAGCAGGAGGACATCAGCTTTGACCTTCCGAAGGAAGAGCTTTCGGCGTTTTTAGGGAACGGCACAGCAAGGGTCCAGTCCGGCTACAAATACTGGGCGAACGGCAGCAACGAACTGGAAAGGCAGCCTTACAACACCATGGCCGCGCTCACGCAGGTGAAATTCGACGCGCTCGACTTTTACCATGCCAAACGGCAGGAACTGGAACAGGCACGGCAGCTCCAGAACGGAAACGATGTAACGCTGACCTGCGTCATTCCGGCAGAAGTGATGGGCCAGACCTGGCACGAAGGGGTTGACTGGCTGGAACACGTTATCCGCATCATAGCGCAGGACAAGGACATCACGCTGGAGCACTGCAAGAACCTCATCTCAGGCCAGTTCACCATGCCCAAAATGGAGCCATATCCATGCGCGGCAAGCGGCACAGGCTACGGCGAGGATCTGCTTGACAGCTCAAACTGCTGGATGCTCCGTTATGTGCGGAAGGCAAGCGAACGCATGATCGACCTGACGGAACGATTTCCGTCAGAGACCGGGCTCAAGGCTCGGCTCCTGAACCTTGGCGCCCGCGAAGTGCTCATGGCGCAGTCCGGTTCCTGGCCACGGCTGCTGCATGACGGAAGGCTTCCAGATTATGCCACGGCACAGTTCAAGCTGAACATACTTTCTTTTACAACAGTGTTCGACTCTCTTGCGAGCAACATAATAAGCACGGAATGGCTCACAAACCTTGAAAAAGACCATGCCATCTTTCCATGGCTCAACTACCGCGTGTTCAGCCGCAAAAAGTGAGTGGAACCGGTGCGCACGAGACAGCAGATGGACAGAACATCACGCCGCCAGTTTTTTTGTGCGCTAGCGACCCTGCTCCTGTTTTTTCCGCACACAACGGATGCAGCCCGGAAGAACAGCTCCCAGCCCAAACCGGCCTCCACAGAACCTCTCCTTGCTCCGCGCGAGCAGGACGGCCCCTTGACCGAAGCCGAACAGCGCGCGATCCAGAGCCTTCCAGAATTCAGGAAAAACCAGCCGCGCTTTGACGATGTGCTTTTGGCCGCAAAGAAGCATCTTGCCGCAAAATCATTTGAACAGGCGCTGGAAACATATTTAAAGGCCGACACCTCACGGATGCAGCCGTTTGAGCTTGGAAAAGAAGCCTTCCGAGCGCAATCCGTGGCGGCCACGTTAATACCGCAGGTGGAACAGGCCATAAGCGCCGCACGAAAAAGCAGCGAGGCATTCATACGGGCGTACCGGGACTTTTCGGCACTGGGAGAGCAGTTCCAGAAGCAGACACAGGCGCACGAAAAAGCCGCCGCCCAGAAAACATTTTCGGAGGCTGAACGGGTGTTCGCCACCTGTGCACTGGCCCGGAACACCACGGCAGAAGCCGGCTGGGAAGTGCGTTCCCTGTACGACCGTTCGCATGAGAATGGCATTGCCGATGCCTCGTGGCTGTTTTCGGTTGCAACGCTAATCTGTGGCTACGAAAACCGAATTTCGACAGGCATTGTAGGTGCCATGGACAGCGCCCTGAACGAAACGCTAACCCGCATGAAAGAAAGCGCCCTACGCATAGTACGGGCAGATTTACACTCATTTGTGGAAAAGTATCCCGCAGGGAGAATATTTGACCTACCGATCGTTAATGACAAGGCCGCTCTTTCCCATGCCCAAACGGAGCTTTCTGAAATCGCCGCATATGCCGGGCTTGCACAAAACGCAAACGGACTTTACAAGCTGGTTCTACTCCGTAACGGCGACACAAAACTTTCAATCTACAAGGATTTCCAGACATCGCTTGGCTGCTGCATAGCCTTGCAGGAAAACATCTCTTCCCTTTTTGCCGCCGCCGCAGGCATTGCAGCAGAAAGCCGTACCATAGAAACCGCAGCACCACCACCCGATTCAGTCACAGCCATTCGGAAAAACGACCGTTCGTATGTCCAAACCTTACAGCAGGCCGCAACCGCAGTTTACATATTAGGCGAAGGAGTGCGAAAAACACGCGCAAAATGGCTTTCAGCGTTTGAACCTCTTTCATCGCTTGACCCCGGCTGGAATGAAGCCATCGAAGCCTACGGTACCGCCGCAAACCTCGTGAAATTCCAGACGGACTCTTCAACCTCACTTGCGATGCAGGCATTGAAACGTGTCAGCGCCTGGTATGCCGACACGGGGAAGGACTGCCTGACGCTCGACACAGAGCAGTTTGAAAAAGCACTGAGCTTTGCCCCGAACGCGGCGGAACGCCTTTCGGGGCGCGAGGAAAGTGTGCTTGACACAACGCCGTCCAACGCAAAAGAAAGCATTTCCCTTCTTCAGCAGATAAAAACTGACATCGCCACAGACAAGCGCGTTCTACAGGAAGCGAAAAACCATCTTGGCGACAAGGCCCTAGCGAATTTCAGCGCCAATTTTATAAACCAGCAGCAGAGCCTTACAAAGTCAATCGAAGCGCTAGACCGGCTGCTAGGCGACGTGCAGGCGCAGAACGCAAACGCACAGGCGCTATACACCCGTTCGCTCCAGTTCCGTGCGGACGGGGACATGGCGATGAAGGAAGCGCGGGCCGCGTTCAGCATGGAGCAGTACCAGAAAGCCATGGCAAAGCTTGAAGAGGCCGCCGAACACTACGACCAGTCGCTCAGGTTCCAGGATGACCCCGAGCTCAAGAAACTGCGGGACAGCATGCTTGTAACGCTGGGCGAGCAGATTTCACATGCGAAGTATGAAACCGTAATCCACGACATCCGGGAGCTAAAAACAAATGCCGAAAACGCATACTACTCCGGCAGTTTTGAACAGGCGCAGGGCTTTCTGAACCGCGCCGACGCGCTGTGGAAGGCAATCACCGTTGAGGAGGACGAAGAGCTTGAAAACCTCAAGGCACTCGTGAACACCGCCCTCACAATGAACGAAGGCCGCTACCTTCTTTCAACATATTCAAACTATCCTGAAATGTCGCAGATTCTTTCCACCTCGCGCCAGTATTTTGAGCAGGGGCACGCCCTCATTTTGCAGGGGAAAACAGCGCAGGCAAAAGAGGCTTTTGCCAACGCAAAGAACAAGCTGCGTTACCTGCAGCGCTCATACCCGCGGAACCAGGACGCAAAACTGCTTACGCTCCGCATCGACCAGCTTTTAGACAGGGAAACCTTTGACCGCAATTTCGCCACCCACGTGAACGAGCTTAAAAAGGTGGACTTCAAAAAACGGGACTCGGTAGCCACAACCGCATACCTAGACCTGCAGGATCTGTACGCCGTCAATCCCGGCTATCCCGGGCTTTCCTCGCTGATTCAAAACGCCGAATACGACCTCAACCTGCGAAAGCGCCCTGTTCCCGCCGCGTCGGTAAAACGTTCCGACACGATGATGCAGGACGCGCGAAAACTTGTGGCACAGGCAGGGAGCGACAGCGCCAAAATCGAGCAGGCCAGGGCCGCCGTACAGCAGGTGCTCCAGCTGAACCCGGCGAACTCGGAGGCGAAGGCCCTTCTGGACGAGCTTAAAATCAAGCAGGGCGGCCAGGATCCCGGCGTGCTTTCCTCCGAGGACGAACAGCTGTACAGGCAGGCCTCTTACTATTACCGCAACAACTACATCAGCCGCGCGAACGAAATCATGGCGCAGCTGTGGGCAAAAGAATCGAACAGGACATCAACGAAAGTTTCAAAACTCAAACGGTGGATAGACAAGTCGCTATGACAGGCAGAATACGGTTGTTTGCAGCGCTTTTCCTCATTGCCGCTTGCGCCCCGCTCGCAGCCCGTCCCCTGTACTGGGAACACCCGCGCCAGCTCAGCCCAAAAGGAGCTGTCTGCCGTTTTCCGTCAGCAGTGAGCGCCCCGGACGGCTCTGGGGCCACCGTGTTCTGGGAAGATGTGGATGCAGCCAAAAACCGCATCCATCTTTCTGCCGCGCACACAAAAAACGGCTTCGACTGGACCTACACCACCCGATTTGCCGGCCCCATCACATATTCCGGGGACATTCCGAACGTGTATTCTGCGGCTGTAAACCAGGACGGAACGATCGCTCTTGCCACGTTCACAGGTCCCACGGAAATCGCAATCTATGTTTCAAAAGACGGAATGGCTTTCTCAAAGGCGCACACGCTTTCCCGCGACGACCAGCTGGTTGCGCCACGCCTTTACGCAACCAGAAACGGCTCGTTCATGCTGTTCGTTTCGCTCGCAGACAGCAACACGCTTTCGCTGCTCCAGGCGACTTCCGAAGACGGCACGTCATGGACAAAGCTCGAACCCTTCACTCCGTCAAAAAACGCGAACAACCCTATGGTTCCTTTTTTGTCACCGCTTCCCGACGGAGACCTTGTGGTGTACCAGGCGTACAACATCACGCACAGCGCCAACGGTGAACTGAACGTGTTCCAGCTTTACGCAACAGTCTCAAAAGACAACGGAAAAACATGGAGCAAATCCGTGCTTGTCACAGGCGAAGATTCCCTGCCCAAAGCCGACACCGGGCAGTGGAACATGTACATAAACCAGCAGCCCTGCGTTCTAGCTGACGACGACGGCATCTACCTTGCGTGGGAACGGCGGAGCTACGGGGCAATCAGCTCGCACATATGGTTTGCCAAACTTCTGCAAAACGGAAGTATCGATGGAAACGCGGAACAGCTTACAGAGGCGGGAAACGCAGGACACCCCGTCCTGTTCACCGACGGCGGAAAGCTGATGCTGCTGTGGTTTGACACCCGGAACGGAAACGGACAGATTTTTTTAAAACAGCGGCAGGGTAAGCTCTGGGGAATAGATGACGAGAGACCGCTTTCTTCTGAGAGGGGCGCGGCATCTTTTGCAAGCCCGTTCCGCGCACAGGGAAGCGAAACGCTCGGGATTATCTGGCAGAACGGAACACAGGCAGATTCCCGCACAAGCATAAGCGTGCTGGAACCCGACCATTCCGCGGCGGCCCCCACGGTGCAAAAGAGCTCTGTCAAGGCGGGTGCGGCAAGTTCCGTGACAAGGCCGCAGGTTACGCTCAGGCTCGCACCCGACTCGTCGGGAGTGGCGGGTTTTTCATACTGCTGGAGCATGAACAAAGACGATTTTCCTTCGCACGAGGCCGAGGCCCTGCACATGCCGTTTGAGGCCGAAAAGCCCATCGCGGTAGAGCTTGAAAGCAACGGCCTGTGGTATTTTAAGGCCTGCCAGCTCGACAACGCAGGAAACTGGTCGGCGGCATCAGGCTTTTCATACACGCTAGACACGGTGCCGCCTCGCGCGCCGCTGCTTTCGCGCCCTGCCACCGACACCGATGGATTTTGCGCCACAAACAGCCTTGCGATTTCGTGGAGGCATGACCCCTCGGACACGGACGTTGAGTCGTACCGCTGGAACCTTTCTTTTATTGATTCAATTCCGATGCCGGAGCAGCTCCATGCAGCCACCTTGCAGCCGCAGTCTGCCGAAGCGCGGCAGGGAATGAACGGACTTATCGAACGCTACAGGCGCGAAAAGGAACGGGGAAAGCTCAAAACCACAACGGTGCAGAGCGGCACCACATGGCGCGCAGGGGCTTCGTTTTCAAACTTAAAAAACGGGCTCTACCAGCTGACAGTTGTCGCAGTTGACCGCGCAGGAAACGCCGGGCCGCAGGCGCGATTCGACCTGCCTCTTGTTCTCAACAAATACAGGGCCTCAACATATGTTTCATCGGTTTCTTCCCTGCAGGACGACTACAACCGAAGCCATGTGAGCATAAAGGGCGTAGGCTTTGCATATGACGGCACCATCACAAAAATCTATCTTGACCGCGACGGGCTTGTTCCGTACGACCGCGAGCTCAAGCTTTCAGACCATGCGTTCAAGGTGGAATCCGACTCGCTCATTTCCAGCCTTGTGGTTGACGACCTTCCTGAGGGAACATACCGCATAGGGCTTCTGCACAGCGGGCGGGGCCTGTACTTCACCCCGGAAGGAAGCCCTTCAACTTCGGTGATCGTGACACAAGGCGGAACCGTAAAAATACAGAGGCCATGGCAATTCACGCCCGAGTGGATTCCGCTTGTGGCCACATCCGCCCGAAAAGTGAACATAACGGCCCTCACCGGCTCGCTGGTTTTTCTTCTTGCGATAATCGGCCTTGCAATATCCATGCACGGCATTGCCAAGACCGCGCATGAAGCCTCGATAATACACCGCGAAGTGACCGGGCTGCTAACAGGAGGAACCATGCCACAAAAGAGAAACATCATTGCGCTCAAAAAGAAGTCAAGGAGCCTCAAATACAAGCTCCTGGGATTTTCGCTGTTCCTTGTCATCAGCATCATCGTCATGGTGACGCTTCCACTGAGCGTGTACATGCAGCGCACACAGCAGCGCACTCTTTCGCAGAACCTGTACACCCGTGTCAAAGTGGTCATGGGCTCACTCGCTACATCGGCGCGCACCTATCTTCCACCGACACCTGACACAACAGAGCTGATGCTGCTTCCTGTGCAGGCAGACGAAGCACTCGGAACCGACAGCCTGTACACCACCGTCACCGGCTGGAACGAAAACGGCACGGACACCAGCTTTGACTATGTATGGACATCGAGCGACCCGGAAATTCAGCTTGAGCAGACATACGGAAACAGCCGCCTTGGAGCCATAAAAACCGATGAGGACGCAGAGGCCGTGCAGGAGCTGCTGGAGCGTTTCACACAGGAGCGCATAGCCGAGCGTGTGCGGAAAGAGCTTTCAAAGCTGGACTCGCGCCTTGAAGCAAGCCCCGTCCACAACGAACATGAACGCGACGCACAGATAAGAAACGAAACGGAACGGATTCTGAACGACATATCCGAAAGTCTGAGCGGAAGCTTTCCCGAATACAACACCAACGCGGTTGACTTAAAAAACAACACGTACCTTTTCTACAAGCCGGTGCTCAAACGGCCCGCCTCAAATGAACGGCAGAACCTCTACCTGCGCGGCATGATTCTGGTCAAAGTGAACACCGACTCGCTTATAAGCAGCATGAACCGCGCCTACATCGACATAGGCCTCATCACGCTAATTGTGATTGCCATTGCATTCTTTATCGGCATCATCGGCTCCGTAACACTCGCAAACCTCATCATCAGGCCCATCAAACGTCTTGTATCACATGTGGCCATGATTCGCGACACGGAAGACAAAGAGACGCTTTCGGGCAAAAGCATATCCATCACGACAAACGACGAGATTGCCCTTCTTGGCGACACCGTAAACGAGATGACGCAGGCGCTCGCGCAGGCCGCAATAGCTTCAAAGAATCTTACAATCGGAAAAGAAGTGCAGACAAAATTCCTTCCTCTTGAAACCGACCAGAACGGCAACACGCTCACCACGAGCCACCTCAAAGCAGAAGGAGCGGATTTCTTCAGCTACTACGCGGGAGCCGACGAGCTTTCGGGAGACTATTTCGACTACAAGCAGATTGACCGCACCCACTACGTCATCATAAAATGCGACATCTCGGGGCACGGAGTTCCTGCCGCATTGATCATGGTAGAAGTGGCGACGCTTTTTCTGAACTACTTCAGAAACTGGGACATGAAAAAGGCCTCCCAGGGCTACAACCTTGCGCCGGTGGTAGGCCAAATCAACGACCTGCTGGAATCACGCAGCTTCAAAGGGCGGTTCGCGGCGTTCACGCTCTGCCTGCTTGACACAGAGCAAGGCACATGCTGGTTCTGCAACGCGGGCGACAACCTGGTGCAGCTTTACGACAGCACTGCCCACGCAAAAAAAACTGTAACACTGCCTGAAACACCGGCCGCAGGAATGTTCAGCACAGATCTGATTGACATGCGCGGTGGCTACAAAGTTTCAAAACTGACGCTAAAAAAAGACGATGTGCTCTTTTTATATACGGACGGAATCGAAGAGGCAAAGCGGCTGTTCAGGGCCCAGGACGGCTCGCCAACACTGTGCGCGATGCCGGGCCTTGCCACAGGCGACATGCATGAAAACCACCGGGTAGGCGATGAATCGGAAGAACTTGGCGCAGAACGTGTGAAAGACATAATCGAAACGGTGTTCGCCCAAGGGCGCTACACGCTAAAAAAACACCACCACGACAAAGCGGAGAGGCTGGAATTTGATTTTTCAACATGTCCGCCAGATGCCGAACATGCAGTCATGGCACTTGTTTCGGTGGAAAAGGTGTTCCGCATGTACAAGCCGGCAGGCAAAACAGGCAGCTCCACAAAGCTCAGGGTCAAGGTTGACAAAAAGATTGACGAATTCCTTTCAAGGCATTTTTTGCAGTACGCTGAATGGAGCGGCACAAAAACCGTGGCGGAACCGGGATTCTTGTGGTACTGGAACGTACAGGAGGACCCGCAGTACGATGACCTCACGCTAATCGCAATAAAGAAAAACTAGCTGGTAAAACCCGGGATTTTTGGCCACGAGACCACCGGGAGCCATGCCTTCCAGATGAATCCTGGATACGGCACACTGCAAAACAAAATGTCCGCATTCATTTTGTTCCGAAAAAACGCCGTGCAACCCCACGGGCCGCAGCCCTTCGATTCACTCCTTGAACCTCTTAACTACCAGCACGGCGTTGTGCCCGCCGAATCCCAGGGAGGCCGAGGTCGCGACTTCAATCCTTCCCTCGACCCCCACGTTAGGCACATAGTCAAGGTCGCAGCCGTTCTCAATATCGGGCTCGTTCAGATTGATTGTGGGCGGGAAAAATCCGTCCTGAATGGCCTTTACGCAGAACAAAGCTTCTATGGCGCCCGCAGCGCCAACCATGTGTCCCGTCATGGACTTGGTGGACGACACTTTCAGCGAATATGCATGCTCGCCGAACACGGATTTCAACATGCGGCTTTCGCTGGCGTCATTTGCCTGTGTGGACGTGCCGTGGGCGTTGTAGTACTGCACGTCCTGCGGCGACACTTCCGCATCCGAGAGGGCCTTGCGCAGGGCAAGGGCCGCTCCGCTTCCGTCTTTTAGCGGCGCGGTTATATGGTGGGCATCGCTTGAAGAACCATAGCCCGCCAGCTCAGCATAGATGGTGGCCCCCCGTTTTTTGGCGTGCTCCAGCTCTTCAAGCACAAGCACGGCAGCCCCCTCGCCAAACACAAATCCGTCGCGGGTCCTGTCAAATGGTCTGCTGGCCGTCTGGGGCGTGTCGTTGTAATGTGTTGAAAGGGCAAGCAATGCGGAAAAAGTCGCCATGCCAAAACCGCAGATGTTCGACTCCGTGCCACCACTGATACAAACGTCAAGCATCCCAGAGCGGATAGCCTGGGCCGCCTGCCCCAGCGCGTCGCTGCCAGAAGCACATGCAGTTGCAATCGTCCATGCGGGCCCTTGCAGACCGTAAAAAATGCTCACGTTTGCCGCGGCCTCGTTCATGATCATGAGCGGAGCCGTAAGCGGCGGAATGCGCGAAGGACCGATTGCAGGGTCAAAATAGCGTTTAAACGACTCTTCCTGCACATCCATGCCGCCAAAGCAGTTTCCCACGCAGATACCGAGCCTCTGTCCCTCGTGGCTCATGCGCTCCTCGTCGTAGCCTGCGTCAGAAATGGCCTGCGCGCTGGCACCGAGCAGAAACTGTGTGAAGCGCGCCATTTTGCGAACAGCCCGCGATTCAATGCCATATGCGGTAATGTCAAACCCTTTCACTTCGGCGGCAACCTGCACATCGAATGACGAAGCGTCAAACAGAGTGATGGGGCCAAGCCCGCTCCTGGATGCCCGCACGGAAGCCCATGCTTCATCCACATTATTGCCCACCGGGGAAACAAGCCCCAGCCCCGTTATCACGACACGTCGCTTAGACATAGAAAACTCCCATAAAAGGCAAAAGCCCGTTCACAACGGACGGGAATACAAAGCCAGGCACATCTGCACAAAACAGAAGAAAATACCTTTGCGGATTTGTCCAGTATACCATGCATTTCCAGATTCCACAAGCACGATTTATCCATGCGCGGAGGGATCGTTTTTTTCAGAATGAAAGATGGAGTCCAAAACGGCGGACTTTGCAGAATCATTTTTGCAATAGATGTGACCCGGCGGCGCATTCGCATGGCAAGGCACATGCATCTTTATGGCCGAAAAGCGCCATATGGATCTGCGGCGCCCGCCCCCATCCTGCTATTTGAGTTTTGTTGCAAGGAGCTTGAGCACATCGTCCTGCGTTCCCTGCGGAGCTGCCGCCGCCTGGCGGTTTTCAGACTGTATGGCCTCGAACACTTCCTGCCGGAACACTTTCACATTTTTTGGGGCCTCAACGCCCACCTTCACCTGGTCGCCATGCACTTCGATAATCGTTATGGTGATGTCGCTTCCAATCTTGATTTTTTCATCGACTTTTCGCGAAAGGATGAGCATCAGTTCCCCTCCTTCCGCTTCAGCGCATCGATGATGCTGTATTTGGTGGTATATTTGGTGTCGCCCAAGATGGCCTGCATGCACTGGCGGTTCCGGCGGTTTACGACAAGCGGCCCTTGCAGATTCGCGGTCACTGCACGCCCGTCACCCGGCACCGTCACCACTGCAAGCACAATCACATCGGAAGGATCCTGTATGCCTATCGCCGCAAGCGCCTTGTCATCGATGTCGGCCTCGTAGTCCTCGCATATGATGAACGGATCTATGAGCAGAAAGGCAAGGTTTTTGTCCTGCAAGGACTGGAGCCACACGAAGGGCTGGTACTCGCTTTCAACAAGCGCAAAATCCGTGTATTCCTCGAAGCCGAACAGCCCCGAAGGAACTGTGACAATGTGCTCGTCCTGAACGTCAACAATGCCTTGCGTCTTGGTCTGTACCTGCATGCCGCCCCACCTCACCGCATGTAGTTGAGCAGGGTGCTCGAATACATCTTGCCGGCATTGCTGAGCGTGGCCTGGTTCACGTAGTCGAGCATCTTCATGTCCGTGATCGCCTTGGTCATGTCGATGTCGCCTTCACGGCTCACCAGCTGAGTGGTGTTCAGCTCGCTCGTGCGGTTGCGCTGTATGTTGTTCTGGGCGCGCTCGTATTCGCTGCCCGTTTTTGCAAGCCGTGCGGTAAGATTCGACATGCCGAGATCTATGGTGCCAAGCACACGACCGCCGATGGCTTCCTGGTCGCCTGAAAGCAAGGCATCGCGCAGTGAAATCACCGCATCGAACAGGGAGCCGCCTGAAACGCGCACGCTATCGCCGATGTTGTACGGAGGACGCTGGGAGCTGTCTTTTATCATGCCAAGCTCCTGCAATACAGTTCCTGTCTTGTCTTCAAGCCAAAGCTGGCGTGAATCGGTGGCGGTGAGGTTCAGGCCCTGGCTTATCGGGTCAATTTCAGCCTTGACAGCGGCCCCGCTCTGGTTGATTTTTGCGGCAACAGCAAAAATATTGTCGCCCGCTTCGATTGCAATATCCTGGCCGTCAACAGTGATAACGGCATTTCCAGGCGCCTGCCACGCGGTCAGGTCACGCTGGCCCATGAGCTGCTGCGGTTCCGCCCAGAAGGTCTTGCTTCCGCTGTTGTCAATCGTGAGATAGGCGTTTTCGTCAACCTCAACACGGTTGGCTCCAATGTTTCCATTATATGTGACTGAAGAAATGAGAGGCTCGTTCGCGCCCGGAACATTGCCCAAAGAAACGTCAAAAGCCACCGTCTTGGTGCGGGTCCCTGAAAACAGGGAGTTTCCGTCGGGGCCTACGGCATTCGCATTCTGAATGAGCTCCTTTAAAAGCTCGTTCACTTCGCTAGCCATGTTTTTGAGGTCGTCGGTGCTGTAGGTGCCGTTCGCGCCAGTTATAGCAAGCTCACGCACCCGGTGCATAATCTGGAGGTTCTGGTTCATGTATCCTTCACGCACCTGGAACTGGTCCGCCAAAGTCTGCGCGTTTTTTTCAAACTGGTTTACGCGCGAAAGGTAGGACTGGTAGCGCACGAGGTGTCCAGCCGCTATCGGGTCGTCACGCAGCGACGAGATGCGACTCTGCGAGCCTATCTGGTGCTGCACTTTTGCGGAGCGGTATTCCTGAGTGCGCAGGTTGTACTGCGTGTCCATATTGTTCATCTGCGAACTGATTCTGTGCATGTTCTTGTTCCCCTCAATCTAAAAATATCTGCAAGCCGTACAGGTTGCGCTACACGCCCATGCGGTTGATGAGCGTCTCAAGCAGTTCATCCTGCACGGTGACGAATTTCGCGGCAGCGTTGTATCCGTGCTGGAACTTGATGATGTCCGCAAGCTCCTCGTCTATGTTGACCCCGCTGATTGAGTCACGGAGGTCGCGCAGATCCTGCATTATCGCCCGCTGGCTCAAAAGCTGGTTTTCAGCCTGCTCCCCTTTCAGGCCAACCTTGGTCACCGTATCGGCAAAATAGTCATCGAATGTGCGCCGTCCGCCAATCATCACCTTTGTGTTGCGTATGGCGGCAATCTCCACCGCGGCCCTGGCATCTCCGTTTTCGGCAAAGCCCTGCGCCCCGGCAAAAGCCGCCGCGACACTCTGAATGTCGTTGTGGATCAGGTCGTTCACCTGCACGTACTCGGCAGGATTCAGCACAGGAGAAACTGCAAAGCGGGCTCCTGCAAGAGCTGAAACGGCATCGGCCTGCTCCCAGTCATAGGCCCCGACTTCCCCGCTTGCGGCCAAGACCCCGGCGTATCCTGTAAGGAACATGCCAGAATCTTCCACGTGGCGAATCACAAAGTCAGGGTCTGAGACGGACAAGGACGTGGTGGCCTTGAGCACGAGCGAATTGTTACGGTCAAGGTAGGCCTTCACTTCGCCGTTGCTGTCATTTATCCTGTTGATCACATCCTCAACGGTGTCGGTCGGATAGTAAGGGACGCTCACATTTCCGTTTGGACCGTTGAACACCATGGTACCAGAAAGCCCGGTCTGCTCCTGCATGGAAAGCGCGTTTGTGCCCGTAAAACGGAATATGTAGGATGAATCCGCCACGCCATCTCCGTTCCGGTCGTAGTTTCCGTTCACGTTTTCAACAAAAGGATGCTGTGTAAAGAAGTCCAGCCCCGTTACGTTGTTTTTGCCGATCGCCGAGCGGTGCACGTCGTTCACAAGGTCGGCGAAGTTGATGGTCACCGTGTTCAGGCTCTGGATTTCATCACGAATGTCTTTGTCGCGGAGCTCCACCAACGCGCCGAGGGTTCCGCCGGTAAACACCGCCTCGATCCGGGTGTCGTGCCATGAGAGGCGGGCATAGCCGTTGTTGTTGATCTGAGGCTCAATGTCAATCTGCCTTGCATGACTTCCCTGGACAAGCACTTGGCCGTCGGTGTGCACCATGTACTCGTCCGGATCTGTGGACACCACCGTTACATTGATAAGGCCCGACAGCTTTTCAACAAGCAGGTCGCGGCGATCCATGAGGTCGTTGGGACTGTCGCCCATGGCCTTGCTGCGCACAATCTCATGGTTCAGCGCGGCAATCTGGCGGCTGTAGTCGTTCACCTGCTTTACAGTGGCTTCGATGTCGCCGTTGATCTGGTTTGCGATACCTCGGAGACTCTTGAACTGCTGCTGGATTGAATTTGCAAGGCTGTCTGCGCGGGTCACAACCGCAATGCGGGCTGCATCGCTTTCAGGGTATACCGAAAGCTCCTGCCAGCTCTCCCAGAACTTGTCCATGTTAGAGCGCACCGAAATGGCGTCGGGTTCATTGTAGATCTGCTCAATCTGCATGTAGTATTTTTCGCGGGTTTCCCAGTATGTTTCATCGCTGGTCTGCGCCACGATGCGGGTGTCAAGCAGCTCGTCGCGCACCCGCATTATGCTCTGCGTTTCTGTGCCCTGCCCTATCTGGCCCGCGACTTCTGCGCGCTCAAGATCCGGGCGGTACAAGGGCTCAAAAGCCTGCACCTGCACACGCTGCCGGCTGTAGCCTTCCGTGCCGGCGTTTGAAATGTTGTGGCCCGCAGTGCTTATCTGCGTGGAATTGGCCATCAGGCTCCGTTTTCCGATTTCTATTCCTGCAAAAGAGTTTGCCATGCTGCTTCCTCCATCATGTCTTTCTGAATTGAAAATGTCAGTTCCCGCCGGTAAACATGGCCTACCAGGAGGCGTTTACCACCATGCTCTGTGCCTGAGGCTTTACCAGCCTGCCATCATATGTGTAACGGGTGTTGCGCTGCTGCGGAATGCAGTAATCAAGCACACCGTAGATAAAATCCTGCGTGGCATGGACGTAGGCAGAGAGCGCATGGTTTTCTATGCGGCTCCGTGAAAGCTTCGACCGCACAGTTGCAAACAGATCCTCAACCGCCGGTCTGAAATACAGCTCCCTGTTCCCTGCGACCAGCTCCTCGCGTTTTTGGTCAAGCTCCACAAAAGAGTCACCCAAGGTGCCCATTCGGGAGATGCAGTCTTCAAGCTCTGCCCAGCGGCGCTCCTTCACGGTGTCATGCACTTTCCGCTGCTCCTCAAGCATGCCGTCGAGCAGCTCGTTCTGCGCGGTAAGAATCTGTACCAGTTTTGCTTCCTTGTCTTCTGCCATATGTCCGTCCTTAATTTTTGCCCCGAAGCATATCCAAACCAGTTCGATTCCGAGGCCTCATCTCATTATCGGAATCTGAGCAGCACACTTAAGCGTTTTTTTGTAATTTTTCAGAATACATGGGCGCAAAGGACGATTTTTTTTCAGTCCATATGCAGGAAAACAAATTGACCGCCCTATGGAAGACAGGCGGCTGCCGCGAAATCGCCGCAAGAATTTGCATTCAGCCTCCACTTTTGGATGCCGATAGAAAAATATAATGATGCGTTTCAGATTTCTTGCCTCCACACTGGCCGGCACGCTCGTCTATGTGCTGGTTTCACTGTGCGTGGGCCGCGACGGTGTCTGGGCCGAAAAACAGCTGCTGGAACAAAAGCGGGAGCTCAGCGCCCACACCGCCGCCATTCAAAAAGTGAACGATGAACTCAGCCTTGAGAAGCTTGCGCTGCAAAAAGACCGGGACGTGATTGCGGCATTCGCAAAAAGCCTTGGCTATGTGGGCAGGGGCGAGCGGCTCGTAAAAATCAGCGGGCTTGCCGCGCAGGAACGGCGCATGTACGACCCCGGCATGGTGATGAAGCACCACGAAGTAAAATACCTCCCGGAAGAATACTGCAAGGTGGCGGGGCTCGTTGTGTTCATTCTGGTATATGCGATTATTGTAATGTTTGACTTCAACCGGGGGCTCTTCCACTTTCACCTGCCCCAAAAAACGCATGACGAAGTGGTAAGCCTTTCGCTATGACCATAAAGAAAGAAGCCTCGGATTCCATTGGGCGGGCCGCGGAAGTGCTTGAACGGGGAGGAATCGCGGTTCTCCCCACAGACACCGTATACGGCCTCAGCGCGCAGGTACCTTCCTGCGCAAATTCCCCCGATTCCGCAGAAGAAAAAATAAGGCGCATAAAAGGACGGAGTGAATCAAAACCGTTCATCCAGCTTATCGCCCAACCAGACGACATCTGGAAGTACACAGACGAGCGCATCCCGGACGCGCTCCTTTCCTGCTGGCCGGGCGCCCTCACTTTGGTGGTGCCAACAAAAAAAACGGCTCCGCTTTTTCCGCTTCCACCCACAGTGGCGTTCCGCTGCCCCGGAGACGAATGGCTCCGCGCAGTAATCGGCATGGTCGGCCGCACACTATATTCCACCAGCGTGAACAAAAGCGGCTTCCCTGCCCTCTGGCGGATTGACGACATCGTGCGCACATTCGGCCGGGACGTGGATCTGATTGTTTCAGACGGAGACAGAGCCGATGCGATTCCTTCAACGGTGGCGCAAACCCACAACGGCCACGTGACTGTTCTAAGGCAGGGCGCGGTAAAGCTTCCCGCAGAACTCTGCCAATGACCCAGTGCGTGAACGCAAGGCGGAAGCGCCCCGCAAAGCCTTCCAAACATGGCCCGCCAGACCCCGGCCCCAGCACTGCGGTTCCATGCGCATAAAAGCTTGCAGCCACGAAATTCCTCAAGGAAATGCGCACAAGAGGCGCTAGCGGCGAAGCCAGTTCACCTCCACGGTGCCGGAGGCTGCCCCGGTGGTTGACCCGCTGTCCTCCACGAGCGTGGTTTTGGTGCCTGACATGGTATTTCCCGAAATAGTGAGGTTCCATTCTATGAGCGGAGCTGTGTCGGCATTCTGGAGAGCCGTGGATCGCGGAAGCTCTGGGTAGAACGATGCATTGAATTTTCCCACCTGCCTGATGGTGACCGACGAGCCCCGGACTTCCACAGCGATGTTCATGCTGGCTCCGTTCCTGAAAATCACAAAGCCCCTTCCGCCCCGCAGGATAACAACCTTGTCAATCTGCGGCTCCCCGCTCCATGTGCCGGCAAGCTTTTCCACATCGGAAGCAGAAGTCGCAGCGGCGGAAGCGCCCGAGGAGGTGCCCGTAAGACTTGAAAACAGGGTTTCGAGCGAAGACTTGGCGTCAAGCAGAATCTTGTAGTAGTTTGCGTATTTTTTTGAGGAATTCGCATACTTTCCATTCTGAGTGGCATGAAGCGTGCAAACCCAGCCGTCCGCATCTTCCTGTATTTCAGCATAAAACGAAATGTTTGAAACAGAAGCGGTGTCAGCGCTAAACAGCGTGTCGCGGCGGTCGATAACGGCGTAGCCGTCGAGCGACTGCAGCTGGGTAAAAAACAGGTCGGTTGTCATCTTGAGCATGGAAACATCGCTGGAACCGGAAACTGTGGCGTAAAAATCCACAGGAGTCGCGGCATGAACGGCCGCCACCGCAAAAAGAGCCAAGAGGCCAATGATAACCAGTCTTGCAAACCTAATACCCGTTCGTGCCACAGCCTACCCTTGGAGCCCCGCGCGGAATTCCCGCGCCATGTCGCGCTGCATGTCCCGCTCACGGATTCCGGCGCGTTTGTCATAGAGCTTTTTCCCCTTGCACACACCAAGGGTAATCTTTACCCGCCCGCCTTTCAGGTAGCAGTCCAGCGGAACAAGAGTGAAACCCTTTTCTTCAACCTTGCGCGCAAGGCGCTTTATTTCGTCTTTATGTAGCAGAAGCTTTTTTTTGCGGTCAGGATTGTGGTTGAACACCGAAGAATACACATATTCCGCGACATGGAAATGCTGAAGCCAGACCTCGCCGTTTTCTATCAGCGCAAAACTGTCGGCAAACGACACGTTCCCCGCCTTTACGGACTTGACCTCGGTGCCCTCAAGAGCAACACCGCACTCGATGCGGTCTTCAACAGCGTAGTCAAAAAGAGCTTTTCGGTTCTGGGATATGAGCTTCCTGCCTTCTGCCATGGTACACAGTATACCCCAAAGCGCTCCAAAAGTCCACAACATAATTTACATACCCCCGCAAATCGGAATGACAGGAACATCGCGCGGAAGGCCACGCATTCCCGCCGGAAATCCGCCCCACCCCTCACGCACCGCGCGGAACCGCCTGTTGACACCCCTCACGCGCAATGTGTACACTGACCCAGATGCAAAAAGTCCTGTCCAAACCAGAGATAACACAGAACCGCCGTCCGAATATCAGGCGGCGGCACAAAGCAACATATGGAGCAATCAGATGAAAAAGACAAAGAGAATCATCGCGCTTTTTGCGGCGGCAGCGCTGCTTGCGGGCTACGGCTTTGCAAAGGACACGAGCAAAAAGAACAAGAAGAGCAAGCAGGCCGTGGAAAACAGCACACAGGCCGACGAGCAGTTTGCGGGCAACATGGTGCAGCAGATGGTGGAACAAGGAAGCAAATCATCAGCGAAAAAGCAGGACGCCAAGGCAAGCCCCACGGCAGCGAATAAACAGAACGCAATCGCCGTGCCAGCGCCCAAGGGCGTGAACCTTGATGGCGGCGCGGACTGGATTCCGCTGTTCATCCAGGGCATCATCACCACGAACTTCCAGCAGTACTCGGGGCTCACGGTGATAGACCGCCAGAACGCGGACATGGTGAAGGCCGAGCAGCGCCTCTCCGAGAACGCGGAGTTCGACGAAAAGAACACCATAGAGCTTGGCAAGATGACGAGCGCGCGCTACATCGTCACGGGGAACATCGTGGCAAAGTCCGCCTCATACGCGCTCACGTTCAGCATCACGGACGCAGAGAGCGGCGAGACCAAGGCCACCGCGAGCATTCCCGACTGCCCGCGCTCCGCCTTGGAGGACGGCACGGCGGCGAACAAGATTTCCTACGACCTGATGGCGGGCTACGGAATCGCGCTGGGTGATGACGCTAAGGCGAGGCTCACACAGGCGGCGAGCGCGATGACGGCGGAGACAAGCGCGCAGGCGAGCGTTGCGAAAGGAATCGCGGCGGAAAAAGGCGGCTCAAACATCGAGGCGCTCACGTACTATATTCAGGCAAAGAAAAACGACAGTAGCCTTGCCGAGGCCGCAAGCCGCATGGCGGGCATGACCACGGTTGTGAAGAGCGGCAACTTCGGCGCGAACGCCAAGAACATGATGAAGCTGCGCAACGACTGGGACAAACTTCTTTTGGAGGTGGCAGGGCTTATCGCGGCGAACCCGCCCGAATTCGAGCTGCGCTACTTCACGGACGTAGAGGCGCTTGACCTTACGGAAGCAGATTATGAGAACGGCACAATGTCGTTCCGCATGGGCGCGCCCTACCTCAAGCAGGTGAGAGGGGCGGATAATTTCAAGATTGTGGCGGATCTTATGTGCGCGATGTGGAGCATAGAGCAGAGCAGGAACTGGGGAGAAAAGATAAACGGATTCCCGTGGACCTATGCTGACGACATCCCCGGCGACCACTGGCTCAAATGGGCGAACACGAAAAAACGGGAAAGCTTCCCGCTCGCCGTGGCACTGCTCGACGCGGGCAAAAATCCCATAGCGAAAACGCCCTACACGCTGTTCGTGGACTACGACAGGCAGTACACGGGATTCGTCATATCCAGCAGCAACCAAGGAAACCAGAATATAGGGGATAAGACGAAAATTGTGTAT
>JAFLSN010000028.1 GCA_022510905.1 Treponema sp. | reverse complement strand
GCGTGTCTCGCGCACGAATCCGAATTCCATGAAATCCTCCTGAAAAATATCCGGGCACCGCGTTTCCATGCCGAACATGCTCTCGCGCATCACGTGCAGGAAAAGGCAGAAGATATGCGGCCAAGCCATGCGGATAGGCTGCGCCGGCACAAAGGAATTGCGCGGGGCCATGAGCGCATGACATAAGGGCCTTCCGCGAATGTCGCATACAACCCGACTGGCTTTTAGTATAGAATATACGTCTGCTGGTTTCCAATGTATAAAGTCACCAGCCCCTCACCCCAACGCCTCCGACAGCGGCTTCCACTCCTCGCCCGCAATGTCGTCGCTGTACCGCTCCGTGCAGATGCACAGCTCCTCGCTCCTGTTGTCGTAGCGCACAAAGCCGCCGTGCAGACCGTGCTTGCTCAGGTAGGCTTTCAGAACCTCAAACTTTTTCGCAGAGAAACGGTCTATGTCCTCGCTCGCACCCGTCCTGTCAAAGCCGCCCTTGGTCTCTATAATCCAGACACTGCCTCTCACGGACAGGATGTAGTCCGGGTAGAACAGCCGCTGCCGGTTTGAGTTGTCAAGGTAGACAATGGAAAAGAAATCTTCGCCCTTATCGCCGTTCTTGTACCACCAGTCCACGGCGGGGCTGCCCTCGCAGAACATTTTCTCGAACTTCCTCTCGGACGATGAGCGCGGCGCGGCGGACAGCAGGTAGCCGTCGTAGACGTTCTTGCCGCCGATGCTCTGCGGCTTGATTTTCGCGTCGTAGGTGAACAACGCCGACTGCGGAAACCTGAACTCGCGCTCGCTCACGCCCTCAAGTCCGGGCAGGTTCTGCCCGTCGCCTTTCGCCATCGCCTCGCGAAAAATGCGGCGCAAAGCGTCAAAATTGTTGATGACGAAGGCATACAGTTTTCTTGGCGGCAGTGAAAGGATTTTTCCGCCATAAGAGAACTTCTCGCCGAACAGCTTTCCGATGATGGCGTTCATGTAGTTGTACGGCATACCTATTTCCAAACCGATACGCCCCACGCGGTTGTGGTATTCCCGCCCATGAGCGTGCGTGTCCAGCGGCCCAGTGATTCTCACGGCGTTCAGCCTGTCCTTTTCGGATATTTCGGAAAACATCACCACGCTGCCAGAAAGCGTGTGCTGAACGATTTTGCCGGAGAACTCAAAACCCCTGCTTTGGAGCCGCACCGGATTTTCCGCCTTCTTTCCCGTGAGCGCGAATTCCTCTTTTATGTACTGCGCGATTGCCGCCAGCGTCTTTCGCGGGTCGCGCGTGTCGGAAACCATCGTGCGCTGCTGCTTGACGAGCGAGAACGACTTGTGCCCGTCTTTCAGGAAAAGCGTCCTCGCCTCCAGCGCGGCCATGCCCATGCTCTCCTTCACCCCCTGCGTGAACTTGGAGTCGAACGTGTACAGGTAGCAGCTGTCGAGCACGTCGTTTCCGTAGTGCCGCGCCTCCGGCATACGGCGAATGCGTCCAATCGTCTGCACCTCGAACGTCTCGTCCATGTTCTCGCGGAGCTTCACGAGGATGTGCGCTCTGGGGCAGTCCCAGCCCGTGGCGACCGCCTGCTTCATGATGACGGCGACGCTTTCCGCCTTGTTATCGGAAATATTCTCGATGTTATCGTGCCTGCCAGAAAGCCATATTGCGAGCGTCTCCGCCTCTACGGAAATGCCTTTACCTTCAAACCATTTTTCTACCGTGTCGCAGAGCGCGTCGGACTTGTTGGGCAGCTGGACGATAATCAGCGGGTTTATATCGAGTTTGCGCTGTAAAAAGAGCGAGCGCAATTCCTGCCGCTTCGCGTAGGCCTTTTCCAAAAGGTAGTGCGTCTGATTGTCCGTCTCAATCTCCTGCGGGAAGTTTTCGTTAATGACGAGCAGTTTCTTTATCAACCCTTCGGCAATGACATCCTCCTCGCGCACCTCGATGAGCCGCGCGTCCGTGCCCACAAGCGGCGTGGCCGAGCAGCGGATGATTTTGTCCGTCCTGAAAAGCCCCACCACCGCGTCCGACTTCTCGGTGAAGTTCTGATGGCTCTCGTCGATGATGATTTTGAATGAAAGCCCGTCGCCGAGCGCCTTTTCAATCCACTCCAAAAAATTGGTGCGCTCGCTGTCCTTTAAGGCGTTGTTGCCCTTCTTGGTGAGCTTCTCCCAGTTGATGAAGCAGCAGTCGCCCTCGGAGAATCCGCCCGTCATCACGTCGGCAAGGAGCTTCGTCCGCGCGTTGTGGATGTACTTGTCCATCTTCGCCTTGCTCTGCTCCTCCAAATCGCCCTTGCCCGGCGTGAGCCACACGAATACCATGCCGCCGTGTGCTTTCAGGTACTCGTCCATGAAGTGGGTGAGAATGATTGTCTTGCCGCTTCCCGTGGGGCTTTTGAGCACAATTTCACGGCAAGGCTCGTCCATACTTTCCAACAGGATTTTTATGGCGGTCAATTGAAAGTGTGCTAAATCTATCGTCATTTATTAAGTCTCCAAATCCCTGTAATAGTAGTCGGGAATAATGTTCACCGTGATGCCCTTTTCTTTCAGAATCCGCTCCTGCGCCTCGGTGGGCAAAACGTCATGCCCAAGGTACACCGTTTTGCACTTTTCGGGGATATTGAGCGCAAAAGCGTCAAGTTCTTCTTCGGTGAGGACGATGGCAATCTCCGCGTTTCCCGTGAAGTTGATGCCGTTCTCAAGCTCCACAAGCTCGCGGACGTGCCTCAAAAGCTCGTCGGCGTACTCGTAATAGAGCGCGTCCGAGATGGGCAGGAAATCCACTTTGAAATATTTAAGGCTTGCCGCATATCCTTCTTTTTCGATTACTCTCTTTATTCGTTCATAAGTAACTTCGCGGCAGATGTTATTTTCGTTGTTGGTGCAGAGGATAAACTTTCGCGCTCCGCCGTCCTCCGCGTTGAGTTTCATAACGGCGTGTCCCGTGGTGCCGCTCCCTGCGAAGAAGTCGAGGATGGTGGAATCTTTTTTCTTGCCGACCACAGCGTAGAGACAATCATAGACATTCCACAATGATTTGGGAAAATCAAAAGAGCATTTCGGTAAAATTGAATTCAATAATTGCTTACCATAGTTGTTTGCGTCGTACTTGGGATTTGACCAAGTGGTTTTGTATGTTCCGTAAATCTTCCCCAATTCAATGTCGTATATGCCTTTGGTCTTTTTTGCCGTAAGATACTCACGGATTTTTTCCACAGATTGCCGTGCATACCGCCATTTGCGCTCGACCCCTTGCGCATCGATAGGATATACGGCGACACTGCCATCATCAAACGCCACATTCTTTTGCGGATGATAATCATCAGGCGAAACATCACCGAAGCCAATTATTTTGTCATCTTTGACAATAATGGGATAAAAACAGTTTTTCGCATCTGTGCGCAACGATTCGCCGCCCCAGTTTCTTAATGGCGAGAGGCTAATCTCATCTTCCGACAAAAGCCGCTCGCCTATTATTCTGTCACCTTTCGGCACTACAAAATAGGCAAACTCATTAGTATAAGAAAAATTCTTTCCCTGAATGCCGCGTGGATTGTGTACAATGGTAATGCAGTCGTATTCATAGCCGTTGCCGAAAATATCGTCCAGCAGGAGGCGCAACGTCGCGCTTTCGTTTTCATCTATAGCACAAATCAGCACCCCTTTATCGGTCAAAAGTTTTTTCGCATAAAGAAGGCGGGAATGCATCATGCTCAGCCATTTGCTGTGCCTGAACAAATCATTTTCATCTACATAATCGTTGTTGTATTTCCAATTCTTTGCCCCAGTGTTGTACGGCGGGTCAATGTAAATCACATCGATTTTGCCCGTGTGCGTCTTTTCAAGCAGTTTTAGGCTTGCCAAATTGTCGCCCTCGATGAGGAAGTTCATCTGCCCGCCGTTGTCTATAAAAAGGCTTTCATCTTCGCTTAAAACAGGAAGATTGTTTTCTAAAACTTCGTCAATGCTTTCTCGGTGTTCTTCAAATACAAGTCCGTATTTTTTGCCCTTAATCTCCTTTTCAATTTCAGCAATATACGTTAAAAGTTGCGCCGTGTTTTCGTCCTGCGGCGCGGCGGCGATGTGCGCCCTGATTGCGTTGATTTTGCTCACAAGCTGCTCTCGCCTCTGTTTGGAGCGGTTGATACTCATATTTGTTTCTCCGATTGTTCTTTCGCAGGGAAAAATTTATTCATATTGCTGATTAGATTTGCATAGTCGCCTTGATATTTTTCTTGAGCCTTCCATCTGTCTGTTAAAGCTTTTGGAACATACGGGTTCTGTATCGTTTCCCATGTGATTTGTTCTTTATATCCTAGAGTTTTAGCCATTTTTTCTAAAAGTTTATACATCAAATCCTGTCGCTTCTTCGCTATTAAATCCGACTGTTCCGCAGAGGAATATGCTTCTAACAATTTTGCCCAAGCACTGCGAACAGTTTCGTCTTTTGAGTAAATTACATCAATTAAATTAAGCGCATGTATACTTTCTTCTGTCCATAAATATATGCGCGATGTCATCAGCGTTTTGAAAATGTACATCTTGTCTTTCCGTTTTTCAGAGCGATTTTGTAGCCATTGCCCAATCAGAACGGCGACTATGGGGATAACTATTATCGCCAATAAATTCAGTACATCCTTGCATTCCATTTCTTCGACTCCTTATCTTGCCATCTTCCCGAAAAAATCCTCGTCATATACCGCCTTGACCAAAAGCTCGCCGTAATCCGTGATTGACACATCATTCGTACTGATGGGGAACTTCGTTCCGCTGTGTTTCATAACAATCGTGACAAGCCCTTTCTGCTCCAAGGTGATTATGTATTCATCACGGAAAGTGTTATGAATGTCATTTTCTTCATCATTTTCACTGCGTGATTTAGGCATGAGCATTTCTTCATATTTTTCATCAAATTCACTGGAAGTAAATAATCCTTTTGCCTCGCTGAAATTGATAAGGTGGATTACCTCCTCTTCCGTCAACTCGGATAACGTTCTCAGCAGTTTTTCGCTGCGAGAATCTTCAAGCGTCTTGTTATGAACCGCGTTGAAAACATAGTATGCGTAGCAATGATGCAGTGTCTCTGAATTCGTTTCCGCCGAATATTTTATGGCAAGCTCGCACAGCAGCAGGTTGCCTTTGCTGCTTTTCAGTTTTTCCATCCATTCGTTTTGCTGTTCCTCTAATCGCGCAATTTGCATCGCCAGTTTCTTTAGAAAAGTTTCCACCCTGTCCATGCGCTGATTGGGAATACATAGCGATACTATTTCGGAAAGCGCACCGCCCACACAAGGAATTATGCCCACGGCACTTTTTAATGCCGCTGTAATAATATCAGTCCGATTGTTTTTCAGTGAGATGCCGTCTTGTTTGTGTTCTTGTGTCTGCATATTTTGCCTAAAAGAGTTTTTAGCCAAAACACTCACCTATTAAAATCAATACCCAAACTCGCGATTGCCACTTGCAGCAGTTCATTCAAACTGCCCGCACGGTCTATTGCTGATTTTATTTTCGCTTTTTCCGATTGGGTCAGTTTCCGATGTCCGTTGTCCAGAAACCACTTTCCGATTTCCTTCATCTCATGCTCTGTCATATCTAAAAATATCCTCTCTTAATTTTTTGACACTATTATAGCACATTTGACGCTTTGTTTGTATGCAAATTTATAATAATCCCGCCATTTTGCCGCTCGCCACACCTCCTACGGAGAGGGCTTTAAACATTGCGCTGTTAGACACCCTCTCCGTGCACTGTTTAAAGGTCTCTCCGTGCACTGTTTAAAACCCTCTCCGTGGGCATCCGTTAAAGACGCTAACAAAACCCACTCCGTTAAGAGTAGTAACGTTTTTTTATTCACTTTATCGTCCTTGTACGCCGTTTTTTCCAATCCCAAAATCTGTATCGCTGTATTTTCGGAAAGCGCAAATTATTTCTTGAAAAAGTTAATCCAGCTTTCGTCATGCTCAACAACGACACGCCCCCCATAATATGCCGAATACTGACCTATCATGCGCGTAGTTTGTCCCATGCCTAACTCAAGGATATTTCAGGGCTTTATTTCGTTCAGCACTCTGTACAAGACATAAAGATATTGATACCCCATCGTCCTGGCGAGCCGGGAACGATCGGCACAGCCGCGCTACTCTTCAACAAAAATAGCTTTGCCGGAAACATCCTTTGCCGTGACAGGAATGTAAACGCCATACATCACCATGCCGCCGCTGATTGACGTGCCGATGTTCTCAAGAATTATGCCGTTCGCACCTATTTTTGCGGCCTGCTTCTTCAGTTCCGCAAGTGCAAGGTCCAGGCTTTCCTGCGCCGTCCAACCGGCATCGCTAGATGCCGTCACAATGCCGATGACCTCGTACTTTTCTGGCGCTTCTGTATACACGACAACTTCGTCGGATTTAGTTGCAGGGCGTTGTGTCCCGGTCACAAGTGCCGTCCCGGTGGCGCAAGAGAACACAGAGCACAAAAGCAGTGCGGTCAAAATCAGATGGAAGATGGATTTCATGGTATCACTCCTTGATAATCAGGCCACGGCTATTCCAAGCTTCGCCATCTGCCCAGCATACGGGCAGCCTGCGCGATTGTCAACAAGCACAATTAGCTGCCATGCCAAAAACGTGCGGAGCGCCTGGGCCGTCAGTGTGGCGCATGTCACGGCGGAAACCGCCGCAGCCCTGGGAACGGCATGGGGAAGCGCCGTAAACCCATGCAGTAACAGACAAGAAACGCCAGATGTGAGGCCCGATTCTTGCAGGAAGGGGCAGATGATTCGCAGCGAAAAGGTACATGCCGTGTCTCTGCGAAGCCGGCCAGCGGCATGAAGCCCTGCTTGTGCGTTGGGGTGTGTTGATTTTTTTGCCGCCATTAAATATGTGGTTGCGCTCTTGCGGAATCAGTGGTAAAGTAGTGGTGCCTGTGTGGTAGGGAATGACTGACAATAATTCTGGAGGATTGTATGGCTGAGGAAACAACGGCAGAACAGCAGGAAGGCACATCTGGAGCTGGAAAATCTGGCACGGATTCAGTCCAGAAACGAAAAGCGGCTTTTGAGGATTTAAAAAAAACATTTTTTACGTATCTTGACCGTGGTGTGGAAGTTTCAAAAAAGGGGCTAAAATCGGCGGGATCTGCCATCAGCGACTTTGGGGACAAATCTGTAAAGCGCATAGAAACGGCACAGTTCAAGCTCAAGCTTGAGAAGGCTTACGCGGCTCTTGGCAAAACCGTGCACAGCCAGCTGGGAGAAAAAGACTCCGATTCAACCTCCGATTCAGACGAAATTGTTGTTGCGCAGATGGCTGAAATCGACAGGCTGCTTTCGGAAATTGCAAAACTTGAAGATGCGCTAAAATCAGAAAAGGCAGGAAGCGCCAAGGAAAAGCAAAATACCGATGAAGTATAAAACAATGTTCGGCATTTTATCCTTGGATGAACATGCAGATTTAAGCTGAATGCCTTATAAAAACGGCGCTACGTGCCTGTAGCGCCGTTTGCATTTTTAATCGGTATCAAGCAGATGTGCCGCGTTAATTCAGCTCAACCAGCCGATATGTTCTGCTTCCCAGCTTGATTTCTGCGGCGTGGTCAAGCGTGTGCAGCCCCTGCCGGCTTTCGATACGTTTTTTAAGCGACGCGGAATCTGGCGCCGCGTACACCAGGTCGATTGCGGCCTGGTCAATCGCAAGCGGGTCAAGAGAGGCGAGGATACCGATGTCATGCATGTCGGGCTCCGCAGGGTTTCCGTTGCAGTCACAGTCAACGCTCAGGCGGTTCATGACATTTATGAACGCTATGTTTTTTCCTCCGTCCATGTACTGGCACACGCTCTGCGCGGATTCTGCCATGGCTTCCAAAAACGCAAGCTGGTCGCCGCCCCACGGATTTGCAAAACTTTTTCCGCCAGAGTGAATCCATGCCTTTCCGGATTTTTCGCTGGACGTGCCGCTTCCAAATCCTATGGAAAGGTTTTTGATTGCGCCACCAAAACCGGCCATGGCGTGACCCTTGAAGTGCGAAATCACAAGATATGAATCGTAATTGGCAAAATGCGTTCCAACATAATTTTCAGTGAGCCGTGTGCCGCCAGCCACTGGAATAGCCATGGAACCTTCTTCGTCCAGCAGGTCGAACTGCGCGATGTCCAAAAAGCCGTGGTCTTTGGCAACCTGTTTGTGCATGGCAACGCTCGCGCGTCTTCCACCGTATGCGGTGTTGCACTCGACGATTGTGCCGTCCACAGTCTGCACCGTGTCCTTGAGCAGGGCGGGACGCAGATAGTTTGAAGCCGGAGGTTCGCCTGTGCTGATTTTTACGCCGGTTTTTCCAGTGGCAGTCCAGCCGAGCGCGTTGTATGCCTTTAGCATTCCTGCGGAAGAAATGTCGCGGATAAAGTATACGACAGGTGCCGAACTTTCTTCCGTCTGGTGCGCCAATGTTTTGGTATTGGCGGTTGCAGATATTTTTGGCGCCGTGGACTTCTTTTTTGCATCGCGCGCAAAGATGCAGCCAAAAAGCAGCGTAGTTGAAACAAGCAGTACAATGATTTTTTTCATGCCATACTCTCCTTGGATTGGGTACGATTTTATTGTTGGCTATATGCTCCTAAAAACCCGGTACCATAGGAACCTTCAGTTTACGAGACTGACGCATTCATCCACGTTATGCAGATTGTCGCGGTGCTGACATGTGATTCAGCCGGTCTGCTTGCAAACTGAAAGCCAAACATCCATCCCAGTATACCACATGTGAGACTTTGCGTATACTGAAATTTTCGCATGCGGCTATGCGCGTGGTGCATTGTTCCCAAGCAATGAAGCAATGCGGATTGCCGTGTTGTTCCTGATGCCTTTTGGCATTCGGAATGCTTTTGCTGGTTCATTTCCGTTTGTGCTGAAAGTCTTTAAGGCCTAAAACTTTCAGCAGTTTTTACGCAGCTTTTTTTGTGCATGATTCGTGCGGAACAGGGTAAATACCATGCTTCTGCGAAGCCAGCCCCTGGCTTGAAGCCTTGCTTTTGCGTCAGGGTGTGTTGATTTCAGAATAGAATCACTTTTGCAATGCTGAAGTACACCAAAAGCGAAACCGCGTCTACAATGGTGGTGATAAAGGGGCTCGCCATCACAGCCGGATCCAGCCCGAGTTTTTTTGCGCAGAGCGGCAGTGCGCAGCCTATCAATTTTGCCACCAGCACCGTAAGCGTCATTGTCAGGCACACCACAAACGCCACGTGCAGGGTAACCTCCTGGTTTCCCATAAGAAGGCGGTCAACGAGCATGACTTTTGCAAAACACACCGCCGCAAGAACAATGCCGCAGAGCAGGGCGGTCCCCACTTCTTTTAAAATCACTTTTGGCAGATCCCTGAATTCGATTTCACCCAACGAAAGCGCGCGGATAATCGTAACGGAAGACTGTGAGCCTGAGTTTCCCCCGGTGTCCATAAGCATGGGAATGAACGCCGTAAGAACCACAAGCTGGGCGAGCGCCGTTTCAAATCCAGTGATAATCATGCCTGTAAATGTGGCGCTCACCATCAGCAGCATGAGCCACACTATGCGGTGCTTGAACAGGTCAAGCGGACTTGAGCGCAGGTATGTTTTTTCGGACGGGGTCATGCCGCCCATGATTTCGATGTCTTCGGTGGTTTCATCTTCCATGACTTCCAGCGCATCGTCAAAAGAAATGATGCCAACCATGTTGTTGTCTTTGTCAACTACTGGCAGCGCGTAAAAGTTGTATTTTGAAAGCAAAGTGGCGACCTGTTCTTTGTCGTCAAGCGTGTGCACGGAGATGACGTTTGTCTTCATCAAATCATCTATATTCATGCTGTCGTCTTTTGCAAGCAGCAGGTCTTTTACGGAGAGCCTTCCTAAAAGCTCCTTGTTGCGCGTAACATAGCAGGCATAGAACGATTTTTTGTCAACACCGGTGCGCCTCACCTGGTTTATCGCCTCGCCCACAGTGGTTCCGAGGCTGAGCGAGACATATTCCGTGGTCATAATTGAACCGGCGGAATTTTCAGGATACTGCAGCAGCTGGTTGATGTCCTTGCGCATCGACGAATCGACCTGGTTCAAAATGCGGTCAACCACGTTGGCCGGCATTTCTTCAACAAGGTCGGCGGTGTCGTTCGCATACAGTTCATCAAGAATGGCCTTGAGTTCTGAATCGGAAAAGCTTTTGATCAGCAGCTCCTGAAAATCGCTGTCCATCTCAACAAACACATCGGCCGCAGTATCTTTTGGAAGCAGCCTGAACAGCACAGGAACCTGCTTTTCTTCTATGCGTTCAAACAGCGCCGCTATGTCGCCGGAAGCCATCGTGCCTACAACATCCTTGATCGCTGGAAATTTTTTTTCTTCCAAAAGAGTCTGAATCGTGCCTTCAAAAGTAGCGCTGAATTCTGCCATCCGATACCTCTTGAAAAAACAAATGCGTGGAAAGTGGCTGTGTCAGAGGATTGTGTGAAGTTGCCGGAAAGATTACATGCGGAAAGAAACCACAGAGGTCAAGGCAGCATCGTTCAAACAGTCATCCGAATACGAGCCGCTCGTACTGCCATCGCCCATAGCGTTTTCTCCTTGCATTTTAGAACTTGACGTAGGCCAGTATAGATTAAGGAAGTGGCTTTGTCAAGATTTTGCGGCAGTCGCAGTGCCGCACATGGGTAGGCATATAAAACAGCTGCGGGGCGAATGTCCATGATTCAAGACCCGCCGCTTCAAAAATACCTCAAACAGGACTTTGTATACAAATCTTGCACTGTGTGATATAGTGTGTCCAAGTTTTTAGATTAAAAGAAGGAAGAATTATGAATATTGTCTGCCTGGATTTGGAAGGGGTGCTTGTTCCCGAAATTTGGATTGCGTTTGCCGCTGCCTCTGGCATTCCCGAGCTGACGCGCACAACACGCGACGAACCCGATTACGAAAAACTCATGCGGTGGCGGCTTGGCATTTTAAAGGAGCACGGACTTGGACTTTCTGCCATCCAGCAAACAATCGCCACGATTGATCCGCTTCCGGGCGCCAAGGAATTTTTGGATGAACTTCGCAGCATTTCTCAAGTGATTATTATAAGCGACACTTTCACCCAGTTTGCCACGCCGCTTATGGAAAAACTCGGATGGCCCACCATTTTCTGCAATACGCTGGAAGTGTCACAAGACGGCACTGTTACAGGATTCAGGATGCGTTGCCCCCAATCAAAGCTGACCACGGTCAAAGCCTTGCAGTCGATTGGCTACGAAACCATCGCAAGCGGCGACAGTCACAATGACCTTGCGATGATTCGCGCAAGCAGAAAAGGTTTTCTGTTCAGAAGCACAGAGCAGATCAAAAAAGACAATCCAGACCTCGAAGCCTTTGAAACCTATGACGAGCTCCTGTCTGCAATCAAGGCTGCGCTTTGATTCGTGCGAAACGGACGCATACCGTGCCTCTGAAAAGCCGGCCCCTTGAGGTGAAGCCTTGCCGCAATTACCGGGGCAAAACGAACGTTTAAAATCAGCCGCGCAGGTGGCGTGTCTGATTTTAACTTCAAGTTTTTTCAAAACTCGGTTATTGACTGCAATACTTGCAAGAACAACACACCAAGCTAAGTCTAAAGGTTTATCTATCACTAACCGGTTATCAAATTTCAGAAAATCATAGTCCGCTTCACAGGGTGAAGGTCGCCTCTGCGCCGTGGTGTGCTGATCCGTGCGGACTGTCCACGGTTGGAGATGCTTTTTTAACATCGATCTGGGCGAAAAACCGGATGGGCTGGCGCGGCAAGCCGACTGTCTCCAATTCTGTGCGAATAATGGCTTGCATACGGGGCTTTTCTGCTGTATACTGGGCATAATTCTTTTATTGAGAGGTGCACTATGGCCTACAAAATTTCTGATGAATGCATCAACTGCGGTGCCTGCGAAAGCGAATGTCCTTCACAGGCTATCAGCGAGGTTGACGAAAAGCGGAAAATCGATGCCGACAAATGTGTGAACTGCGGAAGCTGCGCTTCTGTCTGCCCTGTTGGAGCGATTTCCGAAGGCTGAACAAAATTGCAGCATGGCGCTTGTCATGCGCGGTTTCAGGCACACAGGCTTCTGCTGCCATACAATGCAACGGAAGCCTTTTTTTATGGTGCTGTGCAGCGTTGCTGGAGGCGCGTGTGCAGGGGCGTCGATTCGGACTGCCCATTGAAATTTAGGGCCTGCGGTTCTGGATTCACAGAGGATCTTTATGGCGCACACAAATCTTTCAAATATGAAAAAAAATGCATCTGTGCGGTTGTCACCGCAAAAACTTTCCGGCTCCAAAAAACGCCTGTCGTTGGTTGTCCACGGCTACAAAATACTGTTTCTTTCCATCTTAAAGCTGCTTGCGCTGGCCACGCTCTGTGTGGTGCTTTCGTTTGCGGTGGTTTTTCCGCTGTGGAAATGGGCGCTCAGTTCACCAAAAAGCTACACTTACTGCATGTTGGCTCTTCTGGCTCTGGCAGTAATCAGTTTTCTTGCGCGCCGAATAAAAAAACACGGCATCCGTCCTTTTTTGCGTGGACTTTTGCGTGTGCTTGTCATTGCAGGAGGAATCGCGCTTTCGGTGTTTTGTGTGCTTTCGGGACTACGCTTTGCCGCGCTGCTGGTGCTTGCCGCAATGTTCATTGCCAGCGGAATCCTTGCCTCCGGCGCAAATAAAAAAGAGCGATGAGGACATTTTTTGCAAACCGGCCGCTGCGTTTTCGGTGGCGCTCGGGCATTTTCACAACCGCCATTCTTTTTGAGCTTTTATGCGCGTGCCCGGTTTTTTCTCAGCATTTTGTGCGCATTCCCGAACTCAGGAGCCAGAATCCAATTTTTTTGCAGTATCAGGATGAAGTAGAAGAGGCGAACAAGGCACTGGCCCATCCCGAGAAAGAGCCGCTGCTCAATTTTTATACCTATGTGGCCGGCGAACGGGACACGCTCTTTACAATTTCTTCACGCTGTTCCATTCCATATGACACTATCGCGACGGCAAACGGCATTACCGATGCGACACTTTCACTTGCGGGGCGTGAAATTCTTTTGCCGACGGTCGAAGGCATTTTTATTCCGCAGGAACCTCAGACATCTCTTGACATCCTGCTGGCGGCCGATTCTGAAAATCTTGCGGCGGTAAACGGCGGCTCTGCCATTTCACTTGTGCTGAACGGAAAGTCCCTGTATTTTTTGAAAGGACGCAAGGCCCGCCTTTCACCATCGCAGAGGGCCTTTTTTTTGGACACGGCGTTCAGGCTTCCGCTTGCAAAGAGCGTACTCACATCTCCGTTTGGCATGAGAAAAAGCCCCATCAGCGGCTCATGGAAATTTCATCACGGTGTTGACCTTGCGGCCCCCTTGGGAACAAACATATTTGCCTGCAAAAGCGGCTCGGTCGAGCAGGTGATTCAGAATGACATCGTTTATGGAAACTACGTTGTGCTCCGGCATTCGGGGGGATTTTCAAGCCTGTACGCACATATGAGCGTTATCGCGGTGCAAAAAGGGCAGAACATTTCTGCGGGGGCGGTTGTGGGAAAAATAGGCACCACCGGCATGTCAACAGGCCCGCACCTGCACTTCGAGCTCAGGCAGAACGGGCAGTCCCAGAATCCTGACAGTTACCTGCCTTCCAGAAAGTAGCCACTTTCTATCTTAAAAATGAACGGCCTCCGCCACGTTATGATGATTCGTGCGGAAATGATACATACCGCGATTCTGCCAAAGCCCGCCCCTTGGCTGCAACATCTTACAGGAACAACGCATCCGGCAAAGTCTAAATGGTTCTTTATCACTGCCCTGTTACCAAGTTTCAGAAAACCATACCAGCCTTCTGCACCGGGGCTTTTTCAATTTAAAACTATTTTTTTTGAATTTCTGCAAACGGGGAATCCAACACTAGCCGTTCTTTTTTTTTTGCGTTATACTGAATGTGAATATGCGCTGCCTGCGTTTTTCCGAACAGAAAGACTTTTCTCCCTGCGCTGCGAGTATTTTTGTCCGCTTCTGGAAGGGCTTTCTGCGTGCGTGCAGGCTCTGCCCTCCGCGGCGGACATTTGCCGCTGGCATGGCACTTGGTGCCGTGTGCGCGCTGGCGCAGCCCGCAATGGCTGAAAGCTTCCGTGTGCGAAAAACCCATCTGGTTTCCGTTGGCGCAGCCGGGGGCTCTGAAACTGTACGCACAGGTATAAACGATGCGCTTGTGCTTATGCTTCCGGAAGACCGCACTTTCATCCAAGGTGTGGAACTTTCGTTCAAGGTGCCGCAGATTGTGGCTTCCTGGCGGGATTCCGTGGCATGGTCCGTGTACAATGACATTTCGGGCACGCCAAAAGAAAATCGCATAGACTACAACGGCACGAGGGCGACTGTAGGCACTTTCGGAAATTCTCTCAGCCTGAACCTCCAGATTCCCCTTGGAGAGGAAAACGCCATAAAAAAGAGCGCCTATGCCACTCTGCTGGACATAGTTCCTGACACGTCAAAAGGATTTGTGTTTTTGCGGCTCCAGCTGGCCATGAAGGGTACGTCTGAAGAAATCACGGATGCGAAGTTTGAAATCACCGTAAAGCCTATTCTTATAAACAAAGGCAAGCTCGCGATTACCGTGGCCCCGCCTTCTGGCACGGAGCTGAAACCTTACACTGCGTTCGTAGACGGCAAGTCGTGGAGCCACGGAGCAGAAAGCGAGCTCATTGAAACAGGTGTGCACAATATCAGTTTGGTAAGTGATTTTTACCGTAATGAAGTACGTACCATCACCATTGAACAGGCGCAGACAACCGTCGTGGCGGTTACTTTCCGCGACATTACGCCTACCCTCCGTATTGCAGCCCCGGAGGGCACCGTGCTGTTTCTTGACGGCAAGCAGCAGCCTGTGAGCCCTGAACCGTTTTTTATTACGCAGGGAGAACACTCAATCCGCTGCATTGTGGGCGACTACGAGATTGTCAAAACTATTACAGCCATGAACGGCCGCAGCTATACCGTGGCCCTTACAATGGATGCCGCCGTTTTAGAAGACGAATAAACTTTTGAGCGCCCCTGTCTCTTTAATTGAACATTGCGTTTTTCCACCCAGGGTTTTATGTAAAATAATATTCAAGATATGTAGGTGGCGGCCGATACTATAAGTGCCGGACGTACAATTTTATCCTCTCCCACCCATTGGCGTCCGGCTGCCTGATGGGCATGGCCGGCGTAAAAGCCGGCCTTTTTTGTGGCCTCCGCATATTTTTTGCAGGCAAATCCACAGGAGTTTAATGACTGCCAGAATGCCTGTTTATTGCAAACAATCAGGCCGATTTATGGCAAAACACTCTCCAGCTGGCGTTTCGGCCTATCCTCCGTTTTGATGTTCCGCACGTGGGCAAGATTCCGCCCTGCCTGTTTCTTTTTGCTGTCCTTAAAACCGATTTGGCCTTTGACTGGTTAAATCATCCATGGCAGGATTTAAGAAGTGATAAAGCAAAGACTTACAGCGCAAAAGAAGAACAGGATTTCTATGCTCCAGGAACAACCTGACGGCGGACATACGCGGCGCAAAGGGCAACACCGCCAGCCGCGCTGCCACAGCCTCCTGCACAGGGCAATCCTCAGCGAGAGCATCCGCTAGGCGGGTGCGCGGGGAACGCAGTTGCATCTGGCACTTGCAAGTCTGCCACACACATTGCTGGTGAACCTGTCTCATTCACCACTGGTAATTGTGTTCCATGCTATCACTGGTGAATACGTCGCTTTTGTACTACACTATTCAAAGAAAGAATGCGAGTGACATTACAACCGCAACAGGCACGAGAGCTTGCTTCCGCCTGTCAAGAAATTGTACAGGAATACTTATCTTTAATTCTTGCAAAAAAGATACATACCCCGCTTTACGGAGCGAGGCCTTGCTTTTGCGCCGGGGGGGGGCATTGAGTAAGCAATGCTTTTTTAACCAACCAAGAGCCATGTTTTTTGTGTGTCCGCACAAACTTTCTTTGACACCTTGTTCCGCATGGAATTTATAAAGTGATTTGCGCATGGGCTTGACAGGCAAAATACAAAATCGGTATACTGCGAGCGTATGTGCAGGAGCATGACGTTGCTGGCGCCCGCAAAGCTGAATCTTGGTCTCAAGGTTTTTGCTAGGCGGCCAGACGGGTTCCATGCTTTGGAAAGTGTGTTTACCACTGTGGCCCTGTATGATGAAGTGACGGTAACCCTTTCCGATAAAAAAAACATCTGCACGGTTATGTGCGAAGGCATGGTTCTTCCTGCCGAAAACACTATAACCAAGGCATACAAAGCTTTCTGCGTGCTGACTGGCATGGACTGCGGTTGTACCGTCAAGGTAAAAAAGCGCATTCCGGCAGGCGGTGGATTGGGGGGCGGCTCAAGCGATGCTTCTTCTTTTTTAAAATCCATCGATACATTGTGTGGCACACAGCTTACGGCACAGGAGTTTGATACCCTTTGTGCCTCAGTGGGAAGCGATGTGTTCTTTTTTATGCATGCGCTCCTTTCCGGTGCAAGGCCGTTTGCGGCGTTGGTCGGAGGGCGGGGTGAGCAGATAGAACCACTCGTGCCACGGAGCGATTTTTGTGTGCTGCTGGTGTTTCCCGGCGTAAGCGTTTCTACCAAAGAAGCCTATGCCCTGCTTGATGACTGGATGGCTTTGCATCCTCCATCGCATACAGCCCCTGCGGAAGTCCGCTCGGCGTTACAGCTACAATTTATGCAACCGGTAGAGCATTGGAGCTTTCAGAATGATTTTACGGCTCCGGTTGCAGCTCATCATCCCCGCATTCAGAAAGCCCTTGCGGTGGCCCGTGAATGTGGAGCAGTGTATGCCAACATGAGCGGATCTGGTGCGACAGTATTTGGCATATTCACTCAGAAGAAGGAAGCGCTGAAAGCCCAAACAAAAATGGCGGGCCAATGGCAGACAGTGCTTGTGGTGTGAATGCTCGTACTCTGGAGGGATGAGCTTATGCAGGTTTCTGAGATACGTATCAGAAAGGTCGAAGGGGAAGGAAAATTAAAGGCGTATGTTACGGTAACATTTGATAGCTGCTTTGTTGTGCATAACGTAAAGATTATCGAGGGCAAGACGGGGTTGTTTATCGCCATGCCAAGCCGAAAAACGGCCAGCGGCGAATACAAGGATGTGGCCCACCCCATCAGCCCTGAATTCCGCACGGTGCTGCAGGACACCATAATCGCGGAATACGAAGCGGGCCACGTTGAAAGTGGAACAGTGCCGGCCGAAGACTAGGCGTGTTCGATTCGGTGCTCATATTTTTTTGGGACGTCGTCAAGTGGTAAGACAACGGCTTTTGGTGCCGTCATTCCGCTGGTTCGAATCCAGCCGTCCCAATTTTTTAAAAATAGAGAAACATTTTCGAATCGGATGAGTTTTTAAAATGTTTCACAATGAATGAAGGAGTCCTCAAATTATGGAACAGTATGTAATCAATGCAAAAACTCGTAGCGAAACAGGTAAACGCGCCGCAAAGCAGCTGCGTGCCACGGGACGCATTCCTGCCGTTGCATATAATGAAAAAGGCGAGTCGGTGATGCTTGACATCGATGCGGTTGAATTTTCAAAGGTATGGCGTTCTATCACCAAAACCACGTTGGTTACGCTGAACATTGACGGCCAGGGCAATCAGGCCTATATCAAAGATACAGAATACGACATCAAGACCGACAAGACGCTCCATGCCGATTTTCATATTGTGAGCGGAAACAAACCGATTACCGCTACGCTCAAAATGCATTACTCGGGTACTCCTGCCGGTGTGCTAAAAGGCGGATTTATGGTCAAGCATGTTCCAAGCATAAAACTCAAGGCGCTTCCGAAGGATATGCCTGCATCTGTGACCGCCGATGTCTCCAAGGTTGAAATCGGCCAGAAATTCACGGTGAATGACTTGAATCTTGGCGACAAGGTAACGCTGATAACCGATCCCAACTCCGTTATCATCACAGTGGCGCCACCAAAAAAATAGGTGCGTGGACAGCCGTATGCGGTACAGGCCCTCTGGAATCAGGGGGCTTTTTTGTTGCCGCTGTAAATCCATTCATCTATATTGCAAAATGAAGCTTTTTGGATTTTGCGGCGCCAGTGTTTGGGCTGGGTAAACAGCGGGCAGAGTATGGAGCATACAATAGTTGTTCGGTTTGAATCACGAGTTGCAAAAGCTCTTGCAGCATGTGGCGTGTCTATTTCGTGCGCGCAAACCGTGGGAGTCGCGGTAAGCGGAGGGGCCGACTCCACTGCGCTGCTTGTGGCGATGGCGCATCTCTGCGCGGGAAGTCCAACTGCTTTGTCTGTAGTCACCGTGAACCACAATCTCCGTCCAAGCGAGGAAAGCTCAGCCGATATACGTGCTGTCCAAATGCTTTGCAAGGCTCTGTGTGTGCCCTGTTTTTGCCATGAAATTCCCGCTGGAAAAATCGTTGCCTGCGCCAAGGAAAAAAAACTTGGCATTGAGGCGGCGGCCCGTGAGTTTCGCTATCAGGCGTTCAACCGGTTTGTGCGCGAGCATCAGCTTTCTTGCCTCGCACTTGCCCACCACCGTGATGACCAGCATGAAACTGTGCTTATGAGGTTTTTGCAGGGAAGCAGCCAGCTCGGGGGCATGGAAGCACGGCGAGGCCCGTTTGTGCGTCCGCTGCTGGATATTCCACGTGCCGACATTGAAGAATATCTTGCAGCCCAAAACATCGCTTATTGCGTTGACCGTACGAATGCAGACACGGCGCTGTTCCGCAACAAACTCAGGCATTCGGTCATTCCTTTCCTGGACAGCGCCTGCCCGGGCTGGCGCCGTTCACTTGATTCACTTTCGCGCAACATGGCCCAGGATGAAGCACTCCTTTCTTTATATGCTGAACAGGAGCAGGCTCGCATCGGCTGGACTGAACAAGATGGAAACGTTTCGTTTGAACGAAAGCCGTTCGCAAAACTTCCACCTCCGCTGCAGAGGCGGCTTGTGTACCGCGCCTGCACCGCAGTGGGTGGGGCAAGCCGTGTTCCGATGCGCGCACTCCAAGTTTTGATTGACTCATGCATAAAAGAGCGCCCGTTTGTGTGGAATGCGGCCGGCATTGAAGCAAAGTCAAACAAAACGCGGATTGTACTGCAAAAACGGCAAAAGGTAGCGACAGAGTGCGGATTTTTTGCTATAATAGAAACACACGGACAGTATGTCATTGGCCCATGGCGCTGCGAGGTGCAGATGGCGCACGGTGGCATGCTTCTTGTCGCCCGGCGCAATGGAGAAAGGCCTTCCGAGCTGTTTGTGGGCTCGCTGTGCTTTCCGTTCGCACTCAGAAGCCGTTGCGCGGGGGACAGCATCAGAGCTGCGGACGGTTCGTACAAGGCGGTTTCGGACGTGTTTTCTGACTGGAAAGTGGGAGCGCTCCGAGACTGGGTCATACTGGTGCAGGCTCTATCCGAACCTGGACAGCCGCTGGTGTGCATCTGGGGAGAGGCGCTCGGGTTCAAGACATATATGGTTTTGGATAGTGCAGGACGGTAATTTCTGATGAAAACAGGAACTGGTATGGACAAAATCTTTCAACGTATGGCGCTGGTTGCGCTTCTCTTTTTGGCTTCCTCGGATCTGTTTGCCCAAAACTCCGCTTCCAGCGCGGCGCTTGCAAACAGAAGGACGGCACTGCACTGCCTTTCGCTTGCAAAGGACTGTGCCGCCGCAAAAAACTGGGAGGGCGCCATTTCGCAGGCCACGCTCGGACTCGCATATGACGGCAGAATTTCGGACCTTTGGTACGTGCTCGCCATTGCCCGCCACCAGACCGGAAGCATCAATGCGCAGGTGCTCCCGCTAGTTCAGACTGCTCTCACCGAAGGTGAATGGGTTGACTACAACCGCGACAGTGCCCGCATACTTTATGCCGACATTCTCTGCGACACAGGACTTTTTGCCCAGGTTCCCGCACTGCTTGATGCGGCACCTTTCCTCTTTTCTTCAGATGCCGAATATATACGCGCAAAGGCCTTTTACCGCATGAAAACGCCTCTCATGCTTTCCCGCGCCCGTAACAAAATCGACAGCACACGCCGCATATACCCGGATGACACACGTTTTCCGCTCCTGTTCTTTAAAAATGAATCGCCCGACGATGAAGACCCCGAAGTGCGCCACCTTGCAGACCTGTTTATTGCCCGCATTTCCCAATATGCCGCAGCCGCCCCCGACAAAGACACCGAGCTTGAGCTGTATGCCGCGCTTTTTGCCCGCGGAGAGACACAGGTTCGAATGCTAAAATCGTTCCATGCGAGGGGGCTCAGACATCCGAGGTATGCCGCCGCAGCGCTCCGTGCCGGACTCCTTACACAACAGCAGGCCTTCGACTACATAACGGCTTTTTCAGATTATGAAATCGACTACAAAGTTCTGGTGGATTTTATTCCGCTTATCACAGAGGAAGCCGTGCTCAAAAATGCTGAAGTGTACTTTACGTCGTTTGCCGGAACAATTGTGCGCGATACTGACGGCGATGGCCTTGTGAACCTCCGAGTGCGCTACAGCCGCGGCCGTCCTGAACATATCAGCTACGATAAAAATCAGGACGGTGTTCCAGCTTGGGAGCTTTCCTGTGATTTTGGCGTGCCGGTTTCAGGCGTAATAACGGAGCGGGGACTTGAAGTTTCATGGAGTCCATACCCTTCGCTGCAAGGTGCTGTATTCCGCGGTGAAAACAACCAGCCGCTCCTTTCGTTTACGCTGGTAGAAGAATCACTTTTGTGGACGCCTGTGCGCATTGCACCCGACCCGGTGTTTTTGGGCACTGGCTCACACTTTTTCTTTCCAGAAGTGAATCCTGTTGACCAGGAAATAAGCGATGAAATGCTTGTTGCGGCTTGTTCTTCATACGAAATGCCTTCCAGGGAACGTTCTGGCGCCACAGTCCGTTTTATGATGCTGGAAGGAAAGGTGCAGGTCGCCAACTACTTTGTGGACGGGCGCATGTACGCGCAGACAGAATTCAAACAGGGATTTCCAGACCACCGCATGGTTGATGCTGACGACGACGGAATTTTTGAGACCACAGAATTTTATGGCTTTGATTATCAGAATACAATGGCCGTGCACACGCTCGAAGACGAACGCTCTGTCATGACAAATCTGTTCGGACTTCCTTCGGAGGGAAGCGGCTTTTATGTGCGCCTTATACAGATTGACCGTGATCGCGACACGGTTCCTGACTTTACCGAGGAGTATCTTCCGCAAAACGGAAAGATTACATCCTGGGATGTAAGCGGAGATGGCCGCTGGGATATTCGCTTTGTTCGCCATCCGCAGCCGCTTGCCAGCGATGGAAGCCGTGTGCCGCTTGTGGAAGAAGTGCAGTTTTATCAAACGCCGCAGGGGTCACTTGTGACGGTCATCATGATTGATGGCATCCCAGTCCGTGTCGAAAGTGAAAGCGAAGTTCTTTCCGTGCAGGAAGATTCTGTGTACCACATGTTCTGGATTGGCCGGCCGGGAACGTCTGAGCAGGCCGCTGCTGTGCTGGAGGCGCTCGGCCGTCAGCCAGGACAAGGTGTGCGAACGGTTGTTGGCACCGGTTCTGCGCGGGTTCTTGCTATACGTGTGGGAAACTTTACCTATGGAAAACTAATTTTTGAAGAGCCAGAACGCAATGAAACTTCCGAACATTGAACGTTTCCTGCTGCTTCCCCTGCTTTTTGGCTGCCTGTGCCTTTTTGGGTGCCGCACATTTGCCAAAAACGATGCAGCCTTGTATTCTCCGCTTGATTACAGCGAAGAAGATGCCATCATCACAGAAATTGGCCGGATCCAGAAACTTTGCGAGCAGCCAGAGCAGCAGGTGCAGGCGCTATGGCGGGCACGGCTTTTAGTTCAGAACACCGAACAGCACGAAAAAGCCTTGGGTATCCTCCATGATTGCGAGCAGAAGGTGGTGGCGGCGTATCTTCTTTCACTTGAACAAAAAAACTATCTGGATGCATTGCGTCTCTACCAATCTTTGCAGGCAGAAGGCTATGCGGAAATTTCCATGCTCGAAAAAAACGAAGCCGACCTGAAGACTCTTACCTATCAAGAAATTCCCGCGCTCCGTGCCGCTTCCACAACTGAAAGCAGCGAAAAGGTGTCGTCTTATATCAAGGGCACAGTTACCGTGTTTGTGGACAAGGGCATCAAAATTGAACGTGGCATGGGCATGGCGGACGGCGTGCTGGGGAGCGGCTTTTTTATTTCATCCGATGGATACATCGTTACAAACCACCATGTAATTGTTGACTGCGTGAATCCCAAATACGAAGGCTTTACACGCCTTTATATCCGCCTTGCCGACGACCCGGACACCCGAATTCCTGCGAAAGTGGTGGGCTATGACAGTGTGATGGACTTGGCGCTGCTCAAGGCTGAAATTGACGCACCTTATGTGTTTTCGTTGGGAAGCAGTTCTGACCTTGATGTGGGGGATCGTATCTATGCCATAGGTTCCCCTCTGGGGCTTGAGCGCACGCTCACGAGCGGCATAGTGTCTGCCACCGACCGTCGTCTGTTTACGCTTGGCAAGGTTTTCCAGATAGACGCGCCTCTGAATGTAGGGAATTCCGGCGGCCCCATCATCGACACAAAAGGAAATGTCCAGGCCATTGTATTTGCCGGACTGGAAAACTATCAGGGCTTGAACTTTGCCATTCCAGTGGAATACCTTCGTTCTGAGCTTCCTTTTCTGTTTAACGGTGGAAATCGCGTGCATCCCTGGATTGCAAGCTACGGCCGTACCAAACGGGAGCCTGGCGTGAATGCAAAAAATGAAGGTGTCTCTGTGCAGTACTGCATGCCGGCAGGAAGTGCCCGCATGTCAGGCATTGACGCAGGCGACACGATAACAGGCCTGAACGGAACCCCCATAGCCTCTCTCGACAGCCTGCAAAACGCCTTTATGCTGATGCAGCCCGGTACCATAGTCAACATTTCCGCCGAAGACTCGCAGGGGCGGCAAAAAGTATGCAATGTGTATCTTGAACCTCGTCCTGAGCACCCTGGCTATGTGGTATACAAGCATGACATTCTGGCATATTCGTTCGTACCGCTTCTTGGCATGGAGCTTGTGCCAATTTCCACCATCAGCAGCAGAAAATATTCAATCGTATCCGTGCTAAAAGGCTCCACGGCCGACAACGCCGGCTTCAGTGAAAACGATCCGGTCGATGTGCTTCGTGTTGAATTCAATGCAGACCGAAGCGCCATGTATGTGGAGCTGTATGCACGAAAACGCAAAAACGGCTATCTTGACGTGAGTATCGCCCTTGCCGCCGCCACCGACAGCCCCTACTATTTTTAAAGGAAAATACAATGACAGACTTGCGCTACAAACGGAATTTTTGCATCACGGCCCATATCGACCACGGAAAATCAACTTTAGCCGACCGTCTTATCCAGAAGGCAAAAATTATTGAAGACCGCCAGATGAAGAACCAGATTCTCGACAGCATGGACATTGAGCGAGAACGCGGCATCACGATAAAAAGCCAGGCGGTCACGATTCCTTACCATGCAAAAGATGGCCACGACTATGAGCTTAATTTTGTAGACACTCCTGGCCATGTTGACTTCAGTTACGAAGTGAGCCGTGCCATTGCAAGCTGCGAAGGTGCCCTGCTTTTGATAGATGCCACGCAAGGGGTTGAAAGCCAGACAGTGAGCAACATGTACCTTGCGCTGGAGCAGGATTTGACCATTGTTCCAGTGATAAATAAAATCGACCTTGCGAGCGCCGACATTGAAAGCGTTAAACATCAGATTGACCGCGACCTTGGCCTTGATTCTGCCGATGCCTGCCTGGTCAGTGCCAAAACAGGGGAAGGAATCAACGAGCTCATGGAAGCTATCGTCACCAAATTTCCTGCTCCCGAGGGAGACGTGTCAGCCCCATTGAAAGCCCTTATTTTCGATTGCCATTACGATGAATACAGGGGCGTGGTTGTACACATTCGCGTTATGGACGGGCGAGTTAAAACCGGCGACACTATCAGGCTTATGAGTTCGGGAACCGATTACCGCGTTGAGCAGGTGGGCATTTTCAAAATCAAATACGAAAATACCGGAGTGCTTGAAGCCGGCGATGTAGGCTACATCATCGCCGGCATAAAGACCGTGTCCGATGTGCGTGTAGGCGACACGGTTACACTTGCCGCAGCACCCGCGCCGGAACCGCTTCCTGGATTCAAAGATGTCAAGCCGGTGGTTTTTTCTTCAATCTATCCTATCGACTCAAACGACTATGACGAACTCAAAGACAGCATGGAAAAACTCAAGCTGAACGATGCGTCGCTGGTATACGAAAAAGACAATTCACTTGCCTTAGGAAACGGCTTCCGTTGTGGTTTTTTGGGTCTCCTTCATCTTGAAATCATACAGGAACGGCTTGAACGCGATTTTAACCAGGTTGTCATTTTTACGGCCCCCAGTGTACGTTACCGCATGAAACCCGCCGGAAAAGACGAGCTGTTTGTTGACAATCCGGCCGACTATCCCGACGGTAAAATTGAATGGACAGAAGAACCATACATAAACGCCACAATTTTGACGCCTGCGGAATTTTTGGGCAATATCATGGAGTTGTGCCGGCTAAAACGAGGTACACAGAAAAACATGCAGTATCTTGACACCAAACGTGTAGAGCTTGTTTACGACATGCCGCTTTCTGAAGTGCTTTTTGATTTTTACGACAAGCTCAAGTCGTACAGCCGAGGCTACGCCAGTTTTGATTATGAAGTCACGGATTACCGCCGCACGGATTTGATAAAAATCGATATTTTGCTCAACGGAAAACCTGTCGATGCACTTGCCCAGCTGTGTTTCAGGCCTAGCGCAGTGGAACGGGCAAAAAAAGTCTGCGAAAGGCTCAAAAGTGAAATAGCTCGCCAGCAGTTTAAGGTTGCCATTCAGGGCGCTATCGGCAGCCAGATTATTGCCCGCGAAACTGTAAACCCCGTGAGAAAAGACGTGCTTGCAAAATGCTATGGCGGCGATATTACCCGAAAACGCAAGCTGCTTGAAAAACAAAAGGAAGGCAAAAAACGCATGCTCATGGCAGGCGATGTTGAACTTCCCCAGAGTGCATTTCTGGCCGTGCTCCGCGAAAAAAGTGATGAATAAAACCGTTTAGCCTGAAAGATGTGCGAGCGAAGCTGCGAAGTATTTTATAAATGAATCAAGCTCTGCCCGCACCCGTTTCAAAAAATCTCCATCGGTGCGCAACTTGTAGCCGTCAGGAAAATGCAGGTACAAGTATTCCCGCCCCGAAAGCAATGTGGCAACCTGGGCTTCGAGCGTGTAATCGCCATTTCTTGCCAAACTCCTGTCTCCGTTTATGAGAAGCTCCCTGAGCTGCACAAGCGTTTCATGTTCATGCAGCAGATAGTTTTGTGCCGCCACTGCACGACGCTCCTGGATGTGCTTGCCAACTGGTTTCAGCACAAATCTCTCAAACTGTCCGCCGTCAATGTCACCCTGTTTTTGTAAAAACGGTTCAATCTGCTTTTGCGGTATTCCAAGCTCAAGTCCTGTTTTTCCTGCATCAAACAGATTTTTCGCTGTGCTGAACTGTGCACGAAATGTTTTTGCATAGGACTGCATGATGACCGATGTGTGCGTCACGGAGCCGTCTTTTCCCTGCGCAGCGCGGCTTCCTTCGCAAAATGAAGCGCTGTACTGCTCAATCGGATTCAGCCTGTCGGTGCAGCATAGACGTGAGCGGTGTGCGTGCGTTTCTCGTGCATGTGTCGCGCCAACAAAAAAGCTGAAATCAAGACCTGTCACATACACAGGCACTGCATCGCTTGAGCGAAGATGAATTGCGATATACGTTGCCGAAAGACCTACCGAGCCAAGCGGGGGAATTGTGCAATGGATAAGCGCATTTTGCCGGAGCGTACAAAAAAAAGCGGCTTTAGTGTATTCTGATGCAAAAAATATAATCGGCCCGCCCAAAATGCGCGGAATGTTTGGACGCGAAGCCATGTCCATGAAAAGCGGAATGTGGCTTTGTGCAGCGCCAATGTATGCCTTTTCGATGGCAAGCTGGGCCTCCATGCCAACCACGGCATCCGGCACAATGTGAAAGGCAGATAGCGCGGGAAGCGCCGCATCTACTGCAAGCACAAAAAAGTCCGTGCGCCTATGGTTCAACACAATGCAGGTGGATTCGAGGCTTCCACCGGCTCCGCATACAACGATGGGCCTGTGCACGGTTTTTTCTACATCACACAGTTGCAAAGCCTGCGGCACCTCAGAAAGATTCTGAATCAGGTTTTTTGAAAAAAGCCGTCCAAAACGCACCAAAGTCACCCGGTTTTTCCAAAAGCTTCCGATGATGTTTTGGCATGCGTCGGCTACTGCATTGTACCGCTCCGTATCCAACTGTGTGCCCGCAGAAAAATCAACACGGAAGGCACGTCGCAGATGGCCACGTTCGCTTCGTTCCCGTACATGCGAATCCATTTCAAAAAGCGAGTCTGGTCCAAACAGACGTATGCGCCGCTGCCATTCCGCAGGAAAAGATTTTTTTTTCTCACTGAATGTGTCAGCTGCAAGTTTATGGAGAGCAGGATCCGCTTCAAAGGCAACCACTTCGCTTTCGGGGGCAAGAGCCAACATGAGCTGCTCAAGTCCGTGCCACAGGCATGGCGAGCACAGCAAAAACAGTGTTCCCGGAAGCTGCGGAAGGCCTTGCACGGTCTGCTGCACGGCCCTCATCGGATTGTATTTTGAGTACAAAAAACGCCCTCGGTACAGCACCGTGTTTAAAACAGAGGAACCCTGGCTGGCAGATACCAGCCGGGGTTCTTCGTCAGATAAAAAAGAATTCATGCTGAATTTCAATTTGATGAAGTGTTCATAAAATTGTTGAAGAACACTTTGGTAAAATCATTTTCAAGTTTGTCACTTGCCATCAGCGTTTCCTGCATGCTGCTGGCATCAGCATTCCGGATAAGCTCTGCGTAAGATTCTGTATCCGCCGCTTCGTCAGTTTGAATGCCCGTGCACTGCATTACAAGCACGTTGGGCCCCAGCACAAAAGGACTTGTGTAGTCTCCAACATTCAGGGAAAACAATTTGGCCAGCGCATCTGCATTTGTGTACAGGTTGCTCAGTTCAGAAATGCCATCGGAAGTCTTTGCATAGTAGTCGGTATTGCCATAGTTTAACGGAATGGCAGGAACTTCCACTTTTGCGATTCCTGAACGTTCGCAGGCAACATCAAAACCCGAAAGCGATGCCTGTGTGATAAAATTATTTGCGATGTCAATGTAGTAAGACTCAACGAATCCCGTTTCATTTGCTTTGATATAGCCCAGCACCACATCCTGCATGGCTTCTTCCGCAAAATCCGGTGCACGCGCCTCTCCGTTTCCACGGAAGATGGTATAGCCGAGACGAGTTTCAATCACATCGGAATAGGTGTCTTTGGCCAGACCTGTCACCGCCGTAATATCGTCGGCGTTAGCCAACATTGACGCAATCTGGTAGCGGTATGCACCTACAACATTTCCGTCGGAATCTGTATAGTATTTTTGGGATTCGGTCACGGCATCTTCAAATGTGATTTCGTTTGAGCTCAGCTGCTTTAGCATCGTTTTTGCCGCCGCCGCATCGTCAAGGGTCACCGCCAAAAGGTCGTACTGAATGAATGTTTCCGCGTTGTTTTGTCCGTACTGAACCGCTTCCGTTTTAGGAAAATTATCCGTGTCGAATGCCGCGAGATTGAAGCTCCGCTTTTCTTTTCCCATAGAAGCGATAAAGTCAAGTTCCGCCTCTGATGTTTTTAGGCCGTACAGCGGCTGGGTTCCCACAGACTGCATGCCACCCAGAACATCTTCCGTGTAACGATTAAAAATCAGGTTTTCCGTGATTTCTTTGCGCATGTTGTTTATAACGGTTTCATCGGTTTGGTTGAACAGCCTCGGAGAATATTTTCCGTCTTCAGAAAAGTGGGGAATCAACCCGCGGTTTATGGCGTTGACCGGCGCCGTCCAGCCACTTTTTTTGACTGCTTCTGAAAATTCGAGCTCCATGACAGTCTGAATGAATGCGTTGTTAAAAATGTAATATTCTGTCCTTTCATCGATATTGTAGCCGATTCTTCGATAGTTATCGGCAATGCGCGCGGCCGTCCGCTGGAACAGTGAGCCTGCTTCGTATGTGATTGCGTGGCCCTTGTACACACCGAACGGCGGCAGCCTGTTTCTTGCGCCGAACAGCGTGGCAAACACATCCATGCCGAAACCAAAAAACACAAACACAATGGCAGAAATAATCAATATGATAACAGCCCCGATTTTAATGCCGTTGATTTTTGTCTCTGATTTTTCTTTGTTAGCCATGATACAGAATTTCCTTTTGCTGAATGGGGAAGCGGCGCTGTCATTTGAATGGCCAAGCCTTGCTTCCCAAAATAAAGAAGGCGCACTGTTTCCGTTTGGCAAACAGACCAGGCGAACTGCCCCTTCCGCTTTCAAAAGCGCTTCAATTCTATCACGGTAAAAAATCACTGTCAACGGTGGCATTTTGTTTTCCGCGGAATTCAGCTGTCGGCATGTTCCCTGAATGCAGGATTGTGCGGTTTTGGTTAGCGCACAAAGGGTGCATACCGTGCTTCTGCAAAAGGCAGCCCCCGACATGAGGCATTGCTTTTGCACGAAATCCGCCATAAACAGATGTCCATTTTTTTCAGGGTAAACTTCCTCTTGCAAATTTGGGGGAAATTTCTATGAAGTGTGTTTGAACAGCGATAGTTTAAAAAATATAAAAAAGCGCTTGACACGGCAAAGCACAGTCTGCTATACTCTATTTCGACACGGGGTGTTAGCGAAGCTGGTTATCGCGCTGGCCTGTCACGCCGGAGACCACGGGTTCGAGTCCCGTACATCCCGCAAAGCCCATCTCAGGATGGGCGTTTTTTTTCGGGCAATAGCGCAGCTGGTAGCGCGCTAGGTTCGGGACTTAGAGGTCCCGGGTTCGAATCCCGGTTGCCCGACAGCCTAACCGTCATGTAAAACATGGCGGTTTTTTTACGCAGTAAAAAATCCAAACATGGTGGTATGATGGTCACACAGCGGAACGATGCACCTGTTGAATCAACAGATGAAACCATTCATGAAATCTGTGCGTTGCTTGCGAACGTTGATGACCCTGCCCTCATTTACGATTTTTTTGGCTGCCTTTTTACCCGCGCGGAGCTCAAAGATTTTTCAAACAGGTGGAATCTTGTAAAAGAACTTGAATCTGGCACAACCCAACGTGAAATCGCAAAAAAATACGGAATGTCGCTTTGCAATATCACCAGAGGATCCCGCGAGCTCAAAAAAGAAGATTCAGCGTTTAAAAAAATTCTTTCGCTCTTACATACAAAAGCAACACACCCCGATGCATAAGCAAGGCTCCAATCCAATGGCAGGATCCGCAGAAGCACGGCGTGTACCCTTTCCGCACGAATAAACCGTCTTCCAATTGAATGTATCCCAAATATTTATTGAACAGTTTCTTGCGCAGTCAGTTGTTGCATGAGTCGCACAGTCCAAGCAGGCAGACGTTCACTCCTTGCACCGAAAAGCCTGGGGGCGCATTTTTTTTTAATGCGGAAAGCCTCGGGCCCACAAAAATATCGTATACGTTTCCGCACGCTGTGCATTTAAAATGAATGTGCGGGCGCATGTCCGCGTCATACCGCTGCTCATCGTGCTCAATGCACAGTGGCTGTACCAGCTGGTGTTCTGAAAACAAATGAAGCGTATTATATATGGTTGTGCGTGAAATGGAGGGATGTGTTTTGCAGAGTCCTTCGTATACCATGTCGGCAGTGGGGTGCGTTTTGTGCTCGGACAGGTATTCATAGATGGCTATGCGCTGGATAGAAGGGCGGATTCCCCGCTCGGCAATTTTTTGCGCATAAGCAGCGGCTTCCTTCATGCGTAAAAACCTCTTAAAAAGGCGGCACGTCTACTTATCAGGTTGCGACAGGTTTCAACGTGCCGTCAAAATGAACGATATGCAGATTTCGTTTATGCCACGAATGGCATCGGTTCTATGCGTTAAAGTAGCGTTTGAGCAGACCTTTGAATCCTGCACCGTGGCGGGCTTCGTCTTTGCTCATTTCGTGTACGCTGTCATGTATGGCATCGTACCCCAGCTCTTTTGCGCGTTTTGCAAGCTGCAACTTTCCTTCGCAGGCCCCTGCTTCGGCCGCAGCGCGGAGCTCCACATTCTTTTCTGTTGAATCTGTGACAACTTCGCCCAGCATTTCGGCAAACCGTGCCGCATGTTCCGCTTCCTCAAATGCATAGCGCTTGAATGCTTCGGCTATTTCCGGATAACCCTCGCGGTCAGCCTGCCGTGACATGGCAAGGTACATGCCGACCTCGGAGCATTCGCCGGCGAAATTGTCTTTGAGGCCTTGCACCACTTCAGGGTCGAGTCCTTTTGCAATGCCGATTTTGTGCTCGCATGCAAAACCCGAGCCTTCGTCCTTCTGCTCAACAAAAGGATTTTTTGCATGGCACTGCGGACATTCGTCCGGCGGGTTGTCTCCTGTAAACACAAAACCGCATACTTTGCAAACCCATTTCTTCATATTCAGCTTCCTTTACATAAAGTATTATTATCGAGGCTGCCATACAGTCTCTGTAATGAATACAATATTGTAATCATTACAGAGAGGATTATAATAACCTTTTTTTATTCCGTCAAGCAGAATGTAAAAAACAGAACCTGCGATGTTCGGCAAAAAAACTGCCAAGTTATGCCATGCGGCATGTTTTTGAAACATCAGCTGTTTTTGTTCAGAATGCGGCTATCGGTGGTACCTGTTGCAATGCTGATGTAACGCACGAACAGCGAGACCTTGTTTTCGGCATTCAGGCTGTTCCAAATTTCAGAGGCGAAATCATCTATGCTGGCTGCGGTGAGTGCAAGCGGCACCGGCTCTCCGCAAAAACTGGGAAGCGGGTTTCCGTCATGCTCGTATGTGTGTATGAAGCGCCCTATGCCTGCGCGTGGATGTTCATACGAAAATGTAAAACGGTTGCAGCTTGCGGCATCTCCATCGTCGCTTTTTAAAATGCTCAGAGAAAAATCATGCTTTCCGTTTTCAACATTGACAACGCCAGATATACGCGGTGTAAAATTCGGGGAGTCAGGTTCGAATTCCCGTGAGCGGAGAGCCTGCTCAAAACTCAGTCCGCGCGAGAGGCCTTCGTACACGGTGTCAGTCTGGTCACCATTTGTAACGATTGTAGTGGTGCCAAAAACCCTGACCGGTGCATAGATGACAAGGCTGGGATCTTTTAGCTTGGCCTGGTCGAATGCCTGCGTGCGGATTCCAGTTCCTTCTGTAACAAAAATGCGGTTCCGGCTGTTTTCGCTCCGCCCCATGATAAAGTAAGCGACAACGGCATTTGCTCCGTCAGCGCTTGTTCCGATGATGATACCCCGCCCCGGGTATGTGGTTCTTGAAATCTCTGCTGAAAGATTCTGAATAGACATTGTTTCCTCCTTGACAAGGCTCTGTGTACTTACAAAAATGCTGAACTGAATGAAGCCCAGGATCCGCTGAATTACTTCAGCGGATCACATTACCGCTTGTTCGTTTTGTTTTTTTCATGCCTCCGTGCCATGGCGTTCGGGTCATCGAACACGGCCCTGCGCAAGCCCAAAAGATATTCCGTGCTTTCGGATATTCTCCTAGTTCTTCGAAGTGTTCCGTTCCATGAGTAATTATATTTTTAATTACTTTATATGTCAATTTTTCTTTATTACGAAATCCGCCGC
>JAFLSN010000027.1 GCA_022510905.1 Treponema sp. | reverse complement strand
ATTCAAAAAAAGGACAGGAATGTTTTTTTGGATTACGTGCCAGTGTTTAAAGAAAAGTCTTTTGATTTTTATGAGCATCTTGGTTATGAATTATATTGGTATGAAGAACTGAATCGCTTAGGAGATGTCTGCCATGATTTTTATTCTGAACCAAATGATGAACATTGTCTATTTTTATTGCGGCGTCCTTTTGCTGTTGAAGAAATCACAAAACTAAAGGACTGCTGCTATCGAATTGTAACAAGAGATATTAAAATAGATTCTGCCTTTATTGCGGAAGCGATGTATGAAGGCTGTGACTGGTCATTGTTAAAGGATAAATCAGAAATCCAATTATATGTAGAATTTGACGGAGACTACCTGTTCATTTATACGGACGAGGCGAAGACTTTGCTGGCGACATATTGTATGTACGAAAAGAATGAATACAACAGTTTCTTGGAAGCGGTGAAAACGAACGATTTTGACGGCATGGAATTCACCTTTCCGCGCCACGCGGACGGCAGCTGCGACTACGACGAGGGTGCGTGGAAGTCCGCAAGAAAATCCGGCGGCGGCATCCCCCTCCGCACGGGGAAAGCAATGACAACTGAAGAGAACCTGCGCGTCCATTCATTCGAGAAAACGACATCGCCGGTCTTCATAACGCTGGCCGCCGGAACGCCCGTGGAAATCCTCGGGGTCGGCGGCGAGGAGACGATAGACGGCATAACATCGAAATGGGTTCACGTGAAGGTAATGCCCGGAACCACGGGAACTGACGGCAGACACATGACGGGGACTATGGGCGGCTGGTGCTTCGGCGGTCTGGTCTCTGCCACGGAGAAAGAGCCGGAATCGGTGGATGCGTCTGCCACGGAGCGCGGTAGCAGACAGCAGACTGCCGTGCTATAATCAGAACCAAGGAGAATCCAATGAAAACAAAACCCCACTTTATCGCCCTACTCATGCTCGCCGCACTTTTCGCGTCGTGCCAGTCCACGCGCGTACAAAAGGACGCAAAGACGGAAGCGCTCATCACGGCGGCAAAGGACAACAACGCAGCCGAAGCGCGGCGGCTCATCGCGGACGGTGCGGACGTGAACGCAAAGGGCAATGAGGATTGGACTTCGCTGATGTGGGCGGCATGGTACAATTCCCCCGAAGTTGCGAAAATCCTGCTTGAATCGGGCGCGGACGTGAGCGCAAAGGACAACGACGGCAAGACCGCGCTGATGATTGCGACCGAGAAAGAAGCCACAGACATTGCGGAACTGCTCGAAGCCGCAGGAGCAAGAAGATGAAAAACCACTTTGTCGCCGTTGCCTGTCCAAGCGGAATTTTCGCGACCGGCAGAACGCCGTTGCTCGTCCAAACGGAATTCCTGCGACCGGCAGAACGCCGTTGCCTGTCCAAGCGGAATTTTCGCGACCGGCAGAACGCCGTTGCTCGTCCAAACGGAATTCCTGCGACCGGCAGAACGCCGTTGCTCGTCCAAGCGGAATTTCCAAGAACGGCGGTCTGCCGCAGCCTGCCCAAGCAAAATTTGAGCTAACGATGCTTTGGCGGGAGTGTGATGTTTGCATTCCTATTGAATTGAAGTTCAAAAAGCGTTATTCTTGGTGTATGTCATCAAATGAAACACTTGATATGATGCGGCACAGCTGTGCACATGTTATGGCGGAAGCGGTTTTGAATCTGTTTCCGGGTACAAAAATCGCGATTGGTCCTGCGATAGAGAACGGTTTTTATTATGATTTTGACTTTCCTTCAGACCATAAACTTACCGAAGCGGATTTTCCTTCTATTGAAAAAGAGATGCGCCGCATTCTTTCGGGGAACCATGAGTTCATAAAAAAAGAAGTCGCAAAAAACGATGCCCTTAAGATGTTCGCAGGGCAGCCGTACAAAATCGAGCTGATAAATGCCATTCCCGAAGGCGAAGCCATCACCACATATACACAGGACGGCTTTACCGACCTTTGCCGCGGTCCACATGTTGCCACCACAAAGGAAATAAACGCACAGAGTTTCAGGCTTATGAAAACAGCGGGCGCCTACTGGCGGGGTGACTCCAGCCGCCCAATGCTCACGCGCATATACGCTGTGGCTTTTTCAAAACCGAATGACCTAAAAGATTACCTTAAGCTGCTGGAGGAGGCTGAAAAAAGGGATCACCGCAAAATTGGAGCGCAGATGGATTTGTTCCATCTTGACCCCGAGGATCCCGGTCAGATTTTTTGGCATCCAAACGGCTGGAGCATGTATGTGACTCTCCAGAACTACATCCGCGAAAAAATCACCGCTGACGGCTACCAGGAGGTGAACACGCCGGCCATCATGCCGCGCACTCTCTGGGAACGGAGCGGTCACTGGAGCCATTACCAGCAGAATATGTTCATTACCGAAAGTGAAAAGCGGCTTTTTGCCATAAAGCCCATGAACTGTCCCGGTGCTCTTGAAATTTTTAAGAGCCGCTTGCGGAGCTACAAGGACTTGCCGTTGCGTCTCGCGGAATTTGGGCACTGTGTGCGTAACGAGCCGAGTGGCACCCTGCACGGCATAATGCGTGTGCGCGGCTTTGTTCAGGACGATGCCCACGTCATCTGCACAGAAGAACAGATAGAAGCTGAGGTAACCAAGTTCTGCCATCTTTTAAAAGACGTATACAAGGATTTCGGCTTTGATAAAAACCTGCTTGTAAAACTCAGCACCATGCCAGATGACCACGTGGGCGATGAAGCCGTGTGGCAGCACGCAGAGGCGGCTCTTTCTTCTGCCTGCAAAAGCGCTGGACTTGACTACGAAATCCAGCCCGGGGAAGGCGCCTTTTACGGGCCAAAACTTGAATTCACTCTGACTGACGCCCTTGGCCGCCAGTGGCAGTGCGGCACCATTCAGCTTGATTACCAGCTTCCTTCTGCGGAGCGTCTTGATGCGCAGTACATCGGAAGCGATAACCAGAAGCACCACCCCGTTATGCTGCACCGCGCTGTGCTCGGTTCGCTGGAACGCTTTATGGGCATATTGATTGAAAACTACAGCGGAGCTATGCCCGCATGGTTGCACTTTGAACAGGTCGCCGTGGTTCCCGTGAGCCCGGACTTCAACGCCTATGCTGAAAAGGTTGCCGTTACTTTGCGTGACGCAGGGCTGCGGGCCGTTTCATATACTGACGATGAAAATATGAAAGCAAAAATAAAAGTGATTTCAAGCGAGCACAAAACGCCGTACATTCTGGTGGTGGGCGCAAAAGAAGCGGAGGAAGGAACCGTTACCTGCCGTTTCCGCTTTTCAAGCCAGATTCCGCAGCGCACGTTCTCTTTGGAAGAATTCTGCAAATATGCGCTTGAAAAAACGCGCACCCGCTTTAACGGAATTTAAACGCTGCCTTGGCGTTTGTTTTGTGGACTTCAAATTGCTTTAGTGCGTTGCATAAAAACAGTTGGGCACCGCATTTATCACAGACTTTGCGCAGGGCGGCATACAGGCTCCCTGCGATTTGCACTTGTTTGCCGGAAAAGCGTGGAGCAGTCTGAGTTTTATGCGGTGATAAATATGCGTGGTATTTTTCTGCCGGGTTAAAAATGACGCAGAAACTACGCCGGCCAAATTAAAAGCGTGGGGTGTGTTGATTGTGGAGTCGGATATGTGTGATTTAGGCTGCCAAAATTCATCAGGCTGCAAAGCTGAATCGCTTGAGCTCAGGCCACACCATGCGCTGTGCATTCGTTTTTTTAAAGGACACGGCTATTCACCTGATTTTACGGAAAATATGCGCCGCGTTATTTTACGACTTGAATCAGGTGAAATAGTGCAGCTTGTCAGCGGCACAGACAGCGTGTGTTCCGCCTGTCCCGAAAATCAAAACGGCACATGCAAAAGCCAGGAGCGTGTGCAAGATTTTGACTCGGCTGTGCTGGTTCACAGTGGTTTAAAACTTGGCAGCAGGATTTCTTGGAACGATATTTGCGACTGCATTGAAACAACTGTTTTGCAGCCAGAAGGCGTGTTCGGCTCCATCTGCGGCGATTGCCAGTGGTCTGCTCTTTGCCATTGATTAGCGCGTAACATGAACATATTCGCTGGCGGCACAAAATGCTTGCAGAGATTTTGTATGCCTTCTGTTTTTTATCCATGCAAACAATGTTGGTTTTTGGCTGGTAAAAAAAACAGCATTCCTTTGGCAGCACGCCCAAACGTATAAGCAAGGCTTCACTCCGTGGAGCGGTGGATATACCCTTTCCGTACGAACCAAGACAAGTCTTCCTGTATAATCTATTGACAAGAGCGGCAAATCATCGTTGCGGTGGTTGTACCGCACGCCACCCGCACTTCTTCAGGCGTAGCACAAATTCGACAGGTTCAGCACTGGTAAACGGGATACAATTACCAGTGCTGAACGAGGCAGATTCACCACTAATGCATGTGACAGACTTACCAGTACCAGATGAAACGAAGTTCCCCGTGTTTGAGCAGCCCGAACACTTGCGGCTTGCCCGCCTCCACGCGCCATCGCTTCCCGCGTATCCGCCGGTTTTCCGCCGCGCCTCGCGGGTGCTACCGCTGAGGATTACCCTGCGCAGGAGGGCATAGCAGCGCCTGGCAGTGTTGCCCTTTTCTCCGCAGATGTCCGCCGTCTGTGGCACCGTCAGGTCGTTCTTGGAGCATAAAAAATCCTGTTTCTCTTTTACATCGTAAGTCTTTGCTTTGTCACTGGTTAACCCCTGTTCCGGATGATTTGGCTAGTCGAGGGCCCAATGTTTCAGTGTTTTGCTAAAAATTCGATGGATGCTGCCATGCGTGTGCAAAAATAATGGTAAAAATTGAATTTCAGTTTGCATTCTATAAGTGGGAATGTGTTTTGCAGGCAGATTTACATGAAAGCGTTTGTATGCAGTTCGTTTCGTGATAGTATGCGGCGCTTGGATGGTTTTGGTTCCGCGCCATATTGTTTGTGCGGACGGAAGGTATTCCACTGTTAGCTGGAATTTACGCTAAACTTTGCTGTGGAATCAGCTTTTTAGGAGAAAGTGAATGGAAAAACGTGCTCAGCTTAGAGTTCGCGCTCGTCGTGGTGTTCGGAATGGTTCCCCGTTTTTGATGATTGCGCATATTTTGCCGTTTGGCACAAAAACACTTTGGTGCAAACATCGCCGGTGGCTCCATTTTCATCTGAGAAAAAAATAGTGCCGCCATCATCATGCACGGTTTCCGTTTTGCTTTAAAAACCGGACATCCGTTGTGTTGCGGTGTGCACCAAAAACACGTTCAGTTTGAAGGCGATTTTTCTTCTTCGGTGGCTGGCACTGAAAGAATGATGGGGCGACCTTCGGCAGGGTAGCTTGACTGTGGCGTTACAAGATAAGGCTGTAGCACAATGGGAACGTCTTCAGGTATGTTATCGGCATCTGTAGGCGTGGGCGCATATGAAACCTGATAAATGCCCGTAAACCAAGGTGTGATTCCTGCGGAACGGAATTGTAGAAAAGCTTTGCCGTCTGCATTGAGCGGCGTGTAGGTTCCACTGTCGCTGCCCCTGTCGCCAGAGACCGCATAAGCGCCGGATTCAAAAAGGACGGTGGTACCGTCTGCGCTTTTCCATGTGTGCTCTTTTTCAAGCTTTGCAACAAATGGGGCTGCAAGGTTTTCTTTTTTGTTTGCCAGCGCAGCTGTGGCCACGGCGCTGTTTGTCATTTTTTTGTAGTCGCCGTCCCACATGGTGCTTTCGTTTATAATCATGCGTACATCGTCTTGCAGTTGCACCCGAATCTCTTCAATTCCAAGCAGGTAAATATCTATGCGGCGCTGAAGGTTTTCAATCTCCTGGTTTGTGGTTGAAAGCTGAATGCCGTTACGCTGAAGCCTGCTGTTCAGCCAGTGGTACACTTCTTCCGTTTCTTCACGAAAAAAAATGATTTCCTGCTCTTCATAATCAAAAAACAGATAGCGCATGCCGCCGCCTGTTTCAAGCTTGTACCAGAGTCCGTTTAAAAATCCCGCGAATGTTTTTACCGTTCCGTCTTGAATGCGGGCCAGCTCTTTTGCCGCAAGCCGTGAACCGTCAACGTGCATTTGCGCTGTCTGCACATATTTCTGCTCATCTCCGTTCCATTCGTAGCGCGTTTGCAGCTGGTCTGCGCTGTTGGAAGAAGAGCTGTCTGTGGCGTATACCCATATGGGGTATGCGGCACCTTTTGCCTGCGAACGCTCATAGGCATCGTCGCGCTCAACATGCTGAATGAATATTGTGCCGTCAGCCTCAAGATTGGCAATCTGCCTGACGGGCGAAGTGCGGTCTGTATTCCGCCTCAAAAAAAACGCCTGCAATATTGAATTGCCGGCTTCATCAAAGCCCTGGTACACGAGCGCCAGCCTGTGGGTGCCCGTTATGTCCATGCCCGTATACGAAAACGTCCTGAACTGTATTATTTTTGTGGCGATAAGCGCGGTGCGTTCATATGTTGACATCGCAGGATTGTAAAGACCGACAAGCAGCTGAATATACGGGCTGGCCGCTGTTTTTATCACATTCACCTGGTCGTCATAACTGTCGCCATCGAAGTCCATGCTGATGACACCCAGCAGGGTTTCATCGCTGCGCAGGGGAATGAGCGAGGCAATCACCGTGTCATCATCTGCCGCAGAGCTGTCTGGTGAATGAGCATCTTTTGCTTGTTGCATCTGCGGAACAACCAGTCTGGCAGAAAATATGCTGGATTCAGGTTTGGAAAAATAAATCCGCGTAATGAACACCATTCCAAGCGCTGCCGCTATGATTAAAAACGCAACGATGATAATCCGTTTTTGCATGGAACTATGATACAAAAGACTGTTTTATTTTGCAAGAACGTCATGCAGGATGTTCAGTCCCTTTGTGATTGTTCCCTTGCTGATGTTGAGCGGTGGCACCAGCCTCAGCGTGTCTTGGCCCGCCGTGGAGAACAGGAGACCTTGCTTCAAACATTCCTGCTCTATTTGAACAGGATCTTTTGTAACCTGAACTCCAGTCATCAAGCCGAGACCGCGCACTTCGGTAACGCACGGAAGATTCCATGACCGAATGGTTTCGCGCATGTATTCGCCCTTGCGTGTGACATGGGCCAGAAAGTCGGGCGATGTGAGCGTTTTTAGCACCACACGCGCCGCCGCACACGCAAGCGGGTTTCCGCCGAACGTGGACTGGTGGTCGCCAGCCGCGAACACGCCGTCCGCCTTTTTCCGGAACAGGCATGCGCCCATGGGAATTCCCCCCGCAATGGCTTTGGCAAGCGTGACCACTTCAGGATTGAATTGCAGCTGCTCGCTTGCAAGGAGCGAACCTGTGCGGCCCATGCCCGTCTGCACTTCATCGGCAATCACGATTGCACCCGCATCTCGGGCGGCTTGTGCCGCCTCTCTGGCCCATTTCGGGTCAACCAGAATCACCCCGCCTTCACCCTGCACACATTCAAGCATGAATGCAGCCGTTGTGTCGTCAAAGGCAGTTTTGAGCGCATTGTAGTCATTCGCCTTGATTGTCTTGAATCCCTGCGGGTACGGCGCAAAGCAGTCGGGGTGGAACTTGTCCTGCCCGGTTGCGGTGAGCGTTGCGAGCGTGCGCCCGTGGAACGAATGTTCCAGCGTAACAATCGTTTTCCGGGCGGTTCCCCCGTTCATCTGACCGTATTTTCGCGCAAGCTTGATGGCGGCCTCGTTTGCTTCGGCTCCGCTGTTGCAGAAGTACACGCCGTCAAAACCTGTGGCGTTCAGCAGCTCGCGCGCGTAGGCAACGCCGGTGTCATTAAAAAAATAATTGCATACATGCATCTGCCTTGCCGCCTGCTTTTGAATGGCGCGCACAAGCGGCTTGTAACCGTGGCCCAGCGCATTCACGGCAATGCCCGCCAGAAAGTCGATGTATTTTTTTCCGTTCGTGTCGGTGAGCACAGAGCCTTTTCCGCATTTGAACGTTATGTCAAACGAACCATAATTGTTTACCACCGTTTTGCTGCCCATGAGCCGTTCCTCCAGAATTGCAATGGAATTTCGCTGAATCAGTCTTGCAGACTGCGCGAGCCATTCTTGCTTCCGCGCAGTTAAAACAACAAATGTCCAGGCTAATAGATCATCGTGCCAATGCCACGGTCGCTGAACATTTCTATTAAAAGTGAATGTGGCACCCGTCCGTCTATGATGTGCGTACGCGGAACGCCTCCGCTCCTGGCAAGGCGGCAGCATTCGATTTTGGGAATCATTCCGCCGGAAATGACACCTTGCGCGGTAAGCGATTCAATGTCGGACACGTGAATGCGCTGCAACAGCGATTTTGGGTCGGAGACATCCCGGAGCACGCCCGGCACATTCGTAAGCTGCACAAATTTCTCGGCTTTGAGCGCCACTGCGATTTTTGCGGCTGCGGTGTCCGCATTGATGTTGTACAGGTGGTTGTCTCCAGTTTCGCCCAGAGCGACAGTTGACACCACCGGAATAAAACCTTGCGTAAGCAGCGAATGCAGGATTTCAGGGTGCACTTCCGTTACTTCGCCCACAAAACCGTAGTCCTGGCCGTCCCTGTTGATTTTTTTTGCGCGCAGCAAGCCGGAGTCAACGCCACTCAATCCCACGGCCCTGCCGCCTTCCTGCAGCAGAATGCCCACGATGTCCTTGTTCAGCTTGCCGGAAAGCACCATTCCGACAATCTCCATGGTTTCCGCGTCTGTGTAGCGCAGGCCGTCTACAAATTTGCTCTCTTTGCCGATGCGGTCGAGCATGTGGTTGATTTCGGGGCCGCCGCCGTGCACCAGCACCACATGTATTCCGATTGTGCTGAGCAGCACAATGTCTTTCATAACGGCGGTTTTGAGCTCTTCGTTCAGCATGGCATTTCCGCCGTATTTTACCACAACGGTTTTGCCCACCCAGGTCTTAAAATACGGCAGCGCCTGCACAAGCACATTCGCCCAGTGCTCGTTGTCCATGCGCGGGTCTGCCACTGCGTTTTCAGAAGTTCCAGCCATTATGTCCTATAATCTCCATTGATTTTTACGTAGTCGTAGGTGAGGTCGCAGCCCCATGCGGTGCCGCTTGCGGAGCCGTCGCCGCACTGCACCAGAATCTCAACAGCTTCGCGCTGCATGATTCGCCTCGCAGCCTCTTCATCAAACATGACAGGCTCACCGTCTTTGAACACCTGCACGGAGTCGGAGCCGTGCACGGAGAAAGGCTTTGTTTCGTCAAAGTAGCGGTGCGCGTTTGGGGCGCTCGTAAACCAGATGTTCGTTTTTTCAGGATTGAACGAAAAGCCGCTGTAGCCCATGGCGCACAGGAACCGGCCAAAATTGGCGTCGCAGCCGAACATTGCAGCCTTTACCAGCGAAGAAGAAACCACGGCCTTTGCCAAGCCCCTCGCGTCTGCAACAGAAGCCGCGCCTTTTACGTTGCATTCGATGAGCCGCGTGGCACCCTCGCCGTCGGCGGCGATTTTTTTTGCCATCACGGTGTTCAGGGCGTTGAGCGCCTCGCAGAATGTGTCAAAGTCCGCGCCTTCCGCAGCGATGGGGGCGTTGCCGGCCATTCCGTTTGCAAGCACCGCGATCGTGTCATTGGTCGAAGTGTCGCCGTCAACGGAAACGCAGTTGTAGGTCTGCGCCACGCTCTGTTCGAGCGCCTTCTGCAGCATGGCGCTGCTGATGGCGCAGTCCGTGGTCACAAAGCCGAGCATGGTGCCGAGGTTTATGTGGATCATACCGCTGCCCTTGCACATGGCACCGAGCGTCACCGTCTTTCCGCCGATGGCGGTCTGGACGGCGCATTCCTTGTAGCGCGTGTCCGTGGTCATGATTGCAACGCGGGCCTGCTCGTGCCCCTGCCTGCACAGCCCGTCGGCAAGCGCCTGCATGTTCTGCTCAATCAGCTCAACAGGAAGCTGCTGACCGATAACGCCGGTTGAGCAGACAATCACATCGTCGGCGGCAATGTTCAGCCGGGAGGCAGCGGCCCGGGCCATGCGCAGAGCGGCGCTGGCTCCCTGCCGGCCGGTGCAGGCGTTGGCATTGCCCGAGTTCGCGATTATCGCCTGCGCCGTTCCGTCTGCAAGATGCCGCTCTGTAAGCTTTACGCACTCAGCCTTTACACGGTTCTGCGTGAACATGCCAGCCGCCGCGCACGGACGCTCGCTGTACACCAGCGCCGTGTCGTTTGTGGCTCTGCCCGGCTTGATGCCGCAGCGTATGCCGTTTGCGGTAAAACCCAGAGGGGCTGTAACCCCGCCATCGATAAAAGTCATTATGTACCTCGGTTTTTTGTTTTGGCAGGTTGAAGCTGGACTGCATGGATCATCAAAAAACTCCGTGGCACACGCGGAAACACCCCAGCCGTGCTTATGCAATCTGCCGATGCCTGAAAGCGGCTTTATTATAGTGCGTTTTTTGGGGCTGTACAATATGTGCGCCCCGGCTTTAACAATGAAGGCGGCGCGGAGCCGCCAAAGCCGCCAACCGCCCGCGCACAAAAAAGCCCCGCGGCAAGGATTGCACCACGGGGCTTTTTGTAGATGATTGTAGTGTTGTGAACTAAGTAGTCAATATTTCACCAAGTTACATGATGTAATACAAACTGCTCCAAAAACTAAAGTGTGTAGAATTTAGCGACTTGAGTATCACCGTCACGAGTTATTACTATTTTGATACTTTGCGCATCGTCTGGAGATATTTCAGTTCTGGAATCATCTTTACCCCAAGAACCAACAGAATCTCCCCAGCCATTATCAGTGTCATAGGGGTTTATGGTGGCTGCCCCGGCTGTAGAGCTTCCCTCCAGTATCATGGTACCAGGTTCATTTATCCATGTGTAGAAGGTGAGTGTATCCCCATCTTTTATAACATAGTGGGCAGTTTTATTTGCATCGGTTCCTTTCCACCAGTCATTAGCTCCAACTACAGATTTTACCTCTGTTTCTCCGTTCCCATCATCCACAACATAACTCCATTTTCCATACTGGGGATAAAGATACCAGCCAAGGTTGTCTACTGCGGCGGCAGCTATTGTCATGGTGTAAGTAGCCTGCAATTTTGCATCTTTAAATTTTTCTGAACAAGGAATATTTGGTTCATCCTCGTCTTCCTTTTTCTCTTCCTCATCGCCCTCCTCTTCTCCATCGCCTTTGTTTTCATCGTCAGAGGGTGTTTGTTCAGTGCCTGGTTTTTTGTTTTCACCACCGTCATCGTCGCTGCTGCACGAGATAAATGCCCCTCCCACTGCAAGCAGCAGTGCCGCCAGCAGGAGCGCAAGTTTTTTTTCGAACATCTTTTTCATGATGTTTCTCCTTTGCGTTTTTCTTCCGCCGAAGATTATCTATCTGCACACGGGGCAACGCCCTGTGGTTGTGCACGGTTTTCTGCGCCTTGCGGCAAAGGCCGGTGGTTTTGACAGGCGGCCAATACACCACCGTTACGGTCATTGAGCCTGTTGGAACGACCGCGCCGTTTTATTTTTCTGCCATCCCGTGATATACTGTCGCAAGCACACCACACGGAGGAATCTATGGCAGACACGGCAATCACGTTCACCGTATCGCGGGAAGCCGCCCGCTATGTCAAAGTGGGCGCGGACGGTGAACCCGACCTGCGCGAGCGGGCGATGCTCCTGCACCCCGCCATCGCCGACATGACCATCTCCCACGGACGCGCGGCGCAGCTGCTCGGAATCCCCAGGTGGGATTTGATTGAGCTGTACGCCGCCATGGGCATTCCGTACCTCACCCAGACCTGGGAGGAGGCAGAGGAGGACTCCCGCGCCATCGAGGAAGCCCTGCGGCAGGACGGCCGCGCATGATTGCCGTCTCCAATACCACGCCCGCCGCTCATCTCCCTGCCCAAAATCCGCCGCCCCGACCTGCTCCAGACGCTCATTGACGAAACCCGCGCCCGACTGGTTCGCCTCTATTTCCCCGCCCGCCGCGCCACGGTGTCGTTGGTGCCCTTGATGTTACCCGCCACAGCCAGAACAAAGTCCGCGTAGCCCTCCATGGCCGCCACGATGTTCAGGTACGGCACGATGCTGTCGTTGATGAGCGAGACAATCGGCTTTTTGAGCGATGTGGCGCTCTCCCCCTTGCCCGCCTTGGCCTTGATGTAGCCGTCGTGCGCCGAGGCAAAAGCGTCCTGCGCCTCACGCAGACCCGCCACCAGCTCCGCCACGCCAGAAAGCGCCTTTATCTGCGCCGCAACCTTCTCCGCGCCCAAATCCTCCAGCAATGATTCCGTGAGCGCTGTCTGGTCGGCGTAGCCCTTTGATGTCATGCCGCGCCCGTACTTGTCCAGAACCGCGCACACCGCAGCGGCAGCCGCCTTGACCTCCGCAAAAGGACTTGCCGTGTAGCCGTTGGAAAGCGTGAAAAGATCCCGGGTAACAGAATCCCGCGCCGCGTCAGCCGCATCCAAGGTGGACACAACCGCGTCCTGCTTGATTGCCGTGGTGTTCCGCGCGCTAAAATCCGTAAGCTGCGAAAAAAGCCCCTTGAGCAGCACGTCCTTGGCCACCACCGTTGAGCCGTCACCGCAGGCCACCGCATACTCCCTCTCCATCGCGTCCGAAAGAGCATCAAGCTCCGTTACGCGAACATTGTTGGACAGCTTTGCCACTGTTGCCATAAACCACCTCCTTTATGATGTACCAGAATTGCCAAAAAACACGAATTCGCCCCGAAACCGCCTTGGGTAAGCAACGAAGAAACTTTTGAAGCCCGAAAATGCCCCGGGCAAGCAGCGAAGGAACTTTCGCGACCCGAAAACACCCCGGGCAAGCAACGAAGGAACTTTTGAAGCCCGAAAACGCCCCGGGCAAGCAGCGAAGGAACTTTCGCGACCCGAAAACGCCCCGGACAAGCAATAAAGGAACTTTCGCGAGCCGAAAACACCCCGGGCAGGCAGTGAAGGAACTTTCGCGAGCCAAAAACGCCCCGGAAAAGCAGCGAAGGAACTTTTGAAGCCCGAAAACGCCCCGGAAAAGCAATAAAGGAACTTTCGCGAGCCGAAAACGCCTTGGGCAAGCAACGAAGGAACTTTTGAAGCCCGAAAACGCCCCGGGCAAGCAGCGAAGGAACTTTCGCGAGCCGAAAACACCCCGGGCAGGCAGTGAAGGAACTTTCGCGAGCCGAAAACACCCCGGGCAAGCAATGAAGGAACTTTCGCGAGCCAAAAACGCCACGAGCGAGCAGCGAAGGAACTTTTGCGAGCCAAAAACGCCCCGGACAAGCAACGAAGAAACTTTTGAAGCCCGAAAACGCTCCGGGCAAGCAGCGAAGGAACTTTTGAAGCCCGAAAACTCCCCGGGCAAGCAACGAAGGAACTTTCACGACCAGAAAACACGCCGGATGCAGCATGGCGGGCATGGAAAGCCGTGCGAGTTGAGAGAAAGCCGCTTTGTATGATGGATATTATCTTGGAATTTGCCGGTTTATGATGGGGGGGGGTAAAATGGGAGTGCGATTCTTTGCTACGGGCTTACCGCATAAAAGAGGAGGAAATGCGCTCTGTGCAAAGAATCCGCTCATGGTTTTATTCTATACGATAATTTTCGTTAGCGCAATGTTTTTTTTCTGCCTGCACAAATTGAATCACGGACTTGGCCGCAGGGCATTCCCGCTCAGCCTAATGCGTACTTGCGCAGGACGGCGTTTACCTTTGTCTGGCAGCCCTTGCCCTGCTGGTGCCGATTACGTTGGTGACATACTTTCCCGCAATCTGCCCGACATACCTGTTCCTGTCATCGCTGTCGGAGTGGATTTCGTCATAATCGACATACAGGAGCGGGTCGGCGAAAATAATTACGGCGGTCTCAAAGCACAGCCCACGGTGCCTCTTCTTGTTCAGCTCGTTCCTGTCCTCTTCCAGGAACGAATGGGGGCCGCCATATTTTACGACCGTGTGCTCGCCGGCAAAGACATTCGCCGCCGTTCTGAACGTGATTCCGTTGTGTTTCCCGATGTTGTGCTTTTCCTTGTAGGCATCCCACTCGAACGTCATCCGCCCCTCCGCGCTTTCCACTCCATACTCAAATATGCGCGTTGCAAAGATTTCGCCGCGAGAGTGTATGCAACGGAACTCCCCATGCATAAAAAGTGAAAAAGATTTCCGCAGGCCGAAAACGCGCCAGAAGCGGCTTGTCCTTGGTCTGCAATGTGCGCGGGCCAAGCTTTTGCCTTTCTTGAACTGCGCGCGGATTATTGGTATACTGGGCGCATGAGTGAAACAAACATCGAAATGTGTCCGTGCGGCTCGGGCAGGCGCTATGCCGACTGCTGCGGCCCTGTGATTGCGGGAACGGTCAAGGCTTCCACCGCGGAAGCGCTCATGCGGGCTCGTTACAGCGCCTATGTTGCCCATGAGATTGACTTTATCATCAACACTTGCGAAAAAAGCGAAGAAATCGCGGAAATTGACCGCAAGGCCACCGAAAACTGGAGCCGTTCCAGCACATGGCATGGTCTGAAAATTCTGCGCACCGAAAAAGGCGGAGAATCCGACACCGAAGGCGTTGTTGAATTTGAAGCCACGTACACGCAAAAGGGAATCCGCGACGTGCACCACGAGACCGGCGCATTCAAAAAGGTTGACGGTGAATGGCTCTACAGCACCGGCATGATAAAGCCCACCACCGTTGTCCGCGAAGGGCGGAAGATCGGCCGCAACGAGCCGTGCCCATGCGGTTCTGGAAAAAAATACAAGCAGTGCTGCGGCAAGAATTAGCGCAATGCCGTGTTCCGCCTGAAAGTGTTTTCTGTGGACGCTTTCTGCGGCCCCAAGACAGGTCTTGCGGAAGAGGCGGCTGTTCAGGCATGGTGCGGTAATCTAAACAAATGGAGCAACATATATACACCGGTTTTCATGCGGTAGAAGAGCAGGTGCGGCGTGCGGCGGAAAGGCGAACGCCTGTGGCCATGCAGCTTTACTACAGCAAAATCGGTCCGCGCATAAAAAAAATCCTCGCCCTTGCAGGCGGCGCCGGAATCAGTGCCATGCAGGTTGCCGAAGCGGAGCTGGACGCCATCTGTGCCGCGCTTCCACCTTCCGCGCAAGACCATCGGGGCTTGGTGCTTTCCGTGCAGGGGAAGGCGGAACCGTCCGGTTCTTTGGTGCAGCTTGAACGCTGGCTGGGCCGTGTTCCGCAAAATGCCACCGTGCTTATGCTCGATGCCATTACCGACCCGCACAACATCGGTGCCATCATGCGTTCCTGCGACCAGTTCGGTGTTGACTTGCTCGTTGCGGGGGCTTCCCGCACCACGGGAAATCTTACACAGAACGAAACCATTGCACGGACAAGCGCGGGTGCCAGTGCCTGGGTGCCTGTTGCGGTTGTGCCCAATCTTGTTCGGGCGGCCTTGCAGCTTAAACAGGCGGGATTCTGGCTGTACGGGGCGGATTCCGGCGGTGCCAGCCTTGCGCAGGTTTCGTTTGCGCCTCTTTCCTGCATTGTCGTGGGAAGTGAAGGAAACGGCATTGCCAGGCTGCTTGGCGAGCAGTGCGATACGATTGTGTCGATTCCCACCTGCGGAAAAATCGACAGCCTGAATGTTTCCGTTGCCACAGGTATACTGCTGTACGAGCGCTCAAAAAGCTTATGCCGTAAATAAGGTTCTTGGCACATGGCAAATGTGCGTTTTTAAGCGGCCCGGGTTCTTGCTTCAAAGGCGCTGCTGCTAGTCCTTTCTGCGCACCACGAATTCCTGCTTTGGTGCGGAACGTTTTGCTTCTTCCCGCTTTTTAAAAGTCTGGTACAGTTTTTCCTGCACACGCACAGCGCTTTCGTTTGCCTGCGGGCTGTTTGCGCACCATGTGCCGTTAGGCTGCAATACATGGCTGTGGCAGTTGTCCGAAAAATACAGCTGCAATGTGTCTTTGACGCGCCTGAATACATCGGAATCTAGCACAGGGAACATCAGCTCAATGCGGCGGTCAAGGTTTCTTTCCATCCAGTCCGCACTGCTCAGGTAAAGTTCTTCCGCGCCGCCATTCTGAAAATAAAATATACGGCTGTGTTCAAGATAGCGGTCGATGACGCTCACCACGCGGATGTTCTGGCTCATGCCGTTTACGCCGGGAATGAGTGTGCAGATGCCTCTCACGTTCAGCATGATGCGCACTCCTGCGCGTGAGGCTTCGTACAGCTTGTCGATGATTTCTTTATGGCACAGGCTGTTCATTTTTGCCATGATAAGACCGGGCGTTTCCGGCGTGCTTTGTTTGATTTCGCGGTCAATCAGTTCAATCAGGCGGCTTTTGAGCGTAACAGGTGCCATGCACAGGTGGTGCATGGGCTGCAAGGCGCTGTAGCCTGAAATCACGTTGAAGAACAGCGTGGCATCGGTGGCAAGTTCCGGGTTTGACGTGAACACAGAAAAGTCTTGGTAAAGCCGGGCCGTTTTTGGGTTGTAGTTGCCGGTGCTCATGTGCACGTACCGCCTCAGTCCGTCGCTTTCGCGGCGCACCACAAGGCAGATTTTTGCGTGGACTTTCAGGTTCACTACGCCGTACACAACGATTGCCCCGGCTTTTTCAAGCTCTTCTGCCCATGAGATGTTGCGGGCTTCGTCAAAGCGGGCTTTGAGCTCGACAAAGGCCGTTACCTGCTTGCCGTTCTGCGCTGCCTGTTTGAGCGCCTGCACAATCGGGCTGTCCGCGCCTGTCCGGTACAAGGTGATTTTGATTGCAAGCACCGAGGGATCTTTTGCCGCATCCTGCACAAAGCGCACAACCGGTTCATAACTTTCGTACGGCACATGCAAAAGCACATCATGCTGGCGCAGCGTGTTCCAGTATGTTCCGTCTTGCGGGAGCGAGTCGGGATAAAAATGATGCCAATGCGGATAGCGGTACTGTTCCGCGCCTTCTGTGCTGGTAATGTCGAGCAAGGTTGAAGGATCGATCAGTCCGTTCACGCAGTACACATCATCATTGTGCAGTTGAAGTTTGGTCTGAAGCGTTCTTAAAAGCTTTTGGCTGCTTGCATTGCACATCAGGCACACCGCAAAGCTTGACTGCCGCTTTACAAGCACTTCTTCCATGGCCTGTATAAAATTGCTGCCAGCTTCTTCGTCAACGGCAAAGTCCGCGTCACGGGCCACTTTGAACAGCATGGTTTCTTTTACCAGATAACCGGGAAACAGCTCTGTTCCATACAGAACGATGATGTCGTCAAGTACGGTGAAGTTTTTTTGCGGCGGGGCGGATTGTTCGTTCTCTGCGGAAGGAAGCCACACCACGCGCGGAATTCCTTTTGGAAGCGGCACCAGCGCCACCAGCTCCGAACCTTCCGGAGTTGCAAGCGGATTTTGTTTTGTATGGACACCTGGCATCTGCTCAAGCAAAAAAGCCACGTGCAGACGAAGGTTTCCGATGTGCGGAAATTCAGCAGCGTCGGTGCGCAGCGGTGTAAGGAGCGGAAAAATATCGTGGTGGAACAGCGCTTCCGTGTATGATTTTTGGCTGGCCGTGTACTGTTCCGCGTTCACATATCTGATTCCCTTTTCTGCAAGGGCGGGCAGCACGGTGTTGGTGAGAGTGTCATACTGAACGGCGGTAACTTCGTGGCAGCGCTGCGAGATTTTTTTTAGCAATGACTGCGGACTAAAACTGCTTTCGGCAGTAAAGGTGTTTTCAAGCGCGCGCCGTTTGATAGAGGCCACTCGTACTTGAAAAAATTCATCAAAGTTTGAAGCGACAATCGCCAGAAACGAAAGCCGTTCCATGAGCGGTATTTCGGTGCGGCCGGCTTCGTGCAGCACACGTGCGTTAAATTCTATCCAGCTTAGTTCGCGGTCAAAGTAATCTGACTCTGCCATGATTCCCCCTGTATGTGCTGCGGCGCTTTGTGCACAAACACAGCGTGATTTTTTGCAATGCCTGCCTGGAAAATTCCGATTGTGCGCTACACGAGCACGATTTTATAGCCGAACACATTTTCAAACAGCTCACCTTTTTCGGCCATGGCGAGCTTTTCAAGGTTCAGATTTCGGTGCCCTTTTACACGGAACGTGATAGTGTCTTTTGCAAGGTGAATGGTAAAGTCCGTGAGGTTCTGCTGGTGGCCGCGATCCAGTGCGTCTGCCACGCGCAAAATGGCGCTTAGCTTTAAAATTGTCAGACGGTTTTTTCTTGGCAAAAGCCATATTTCCGGGTCTTCCTGCGGCTGTGCGCTTCCTTTGTGGTAGTTTGCAATCTGCGCCACCATCGTTACATCATCATGGCTAAGTCCGAACACTTCGCTGTGCGTGATTATGTATCTGCTGTGCTTGTTGTGGTCTTGGGCGCGGATAAACATTCCGATGTCGTGCAGAATCGCGCTTACTTCCAGCAGGACGCGGGCGTGTCCGTCAAGCCCCAGCTCATGCCGCAGTGCATCGTAAATGGCAATGCTTGCGCCGCGCACATATTCCGCGTGGGCTTCATCTCCCTGGTATTTTTTGAGCAAATTTTGTGCGCTTGCGGTAATTTGCGCGTTGAATTCAAGTTGAAGCTTTTTGTTTGGCTCCATCATTGTGCTTATGAGCAGCCCTTCGCGGATTGAGGTTTCGGGCACGATGATGGTGTGCACGTTGGTCAGATTTATGAACAGCTTATAGGCCAGAAGTGAAATCTGGAATGTCTGCGAATCGGAATAGCTCAGCTTGAAGCGTGCCACACATTCTTCAATCGTGTAGTGCTGCACTTCGTCCACAAAGCGGTCAAAATCGTTGCGGTTCATTTCCCATAAAAATGACGAGACCGGTTTTCCTGCAAACAGGGAGGCAACTTTCATGTCGTTACCGACCGCGATAAAGTGCTGGATTTTTTCAAGATTTATTTCGTTTTTGAGCGTGCCTCTCGTGTTGCGTATGAATTCTTCGATAAAGCGGCGGCCGTCGTCGATGTTGCCCATAAGCGCGCGCATCTGCTGTTCGATAATCACCGTGCCAAGGCGCATGCTGTGGGCACCTGCCATTCTTCCGCATTCCATGAGCATTACTTCCGTGGTGCCGCCCGTGATTTCCAGAATGATTGAATTGCTCTGCTGAACGCTTACGCTTCCTTCTTGCAGGCAGTCTGTAACAGCAATGTACATCAAGCGGTTTTCTTCAATGCCGTCTATAACGTGCACGTTAAAGCCTGTGGCAACCTTTATGCGATCCACAAACGGATCTCGGTTGTTTGCTTCTCGTACTGCACGGGTTGCAATAACGGTAGTCTCCTCGCGTGTGATTCCCCAGCCATCTAGCTGCTCGCCAAACCGGTTCATCACATGCAGACACTGCAAAAGTGTTTCGCGGCTGATAGTGCCCGTGGTAAATACATCGCGCCCCAATGCAACAGGCAGTTCACTGCGGTCAAGAATGTAGCGTTTGTTTTTGTCCGTTATTTCGGCCACTAGCAGACGAATGCCCGTAGAGCCAATTTCAATAACGGCCTGCGGTTTCGTCGTCATGAAATCTACTCCGTTTATAGTTTGTCTATGAGCATGGAACACTTGCCCGAAGGTATGGGCAACGTTTTTTTCTTTTGGTCAAGTATGTTGATGGTAAAGTAGTACAGCTTTTCGCTTTCCATCTGGATTTCCCAGCCACGGGTGCTTTTGTTGCTTAAAATAGTGATAAGGTTCCTTTTGAGCGAAAGCTTTTCAATGCCCATGATTTCGAGATTCGGAATCACCCAGTCCACGGTTTTGCGCGGCAGGCTTATATTGAGCCCGATTACATTTTCTATCATAAGTGCGATAGTTGAAAGGCCGATGTAATGCAGGTACCGTTTACGCGGAAAGTCGGCTCTGCGGCTCATGGTTGCAAAACCTTCTTTTGTAGGAAGATAGGCTTCGTAAAGGTCGCCTTTTTCTTTGCTGTCGGCGGGGCTCAGCCCTTCAAGAATAAAGTACAAGTGCCTGATTGCACATTCGCGTGCAAAATCATAGCGCTGATATTTTTCAAGTCCTTTTATGACCATAAAATTGAATGGCGGGAACACAGAACCGCAGAAGCCTTCACCTTTTTCTTTAAAATCCAAACTGTCCGCACTGAGCGAAGGAAATGGATGTTCGGTGCCGAATGTTTTTGGATTTTCCAGCTGGGCAATAAGCACTTCGGCACGGTCGGCGTTCGGAAGTTCCGCCAAAAGCGGCCAGAATCCCGCTATTGTTTTTTGGCCAAGGCGCTGTTCGTTTTTGTCAAGGTCGTGGTAAAAACCTGTTTCGGCATCCCACATAAGGCTGTTGATTCGAGTTTTCAGGCTGAAATACATCTTTTTGTATTGAAAGCTCAACTCTTTGTCGTTAAGGATGTCGCCAAGGGCGCTCATGTGCGCCGCGTTGATTGCCATGCAGCTGTTGAAATCAATCGGATAATGGGTGCCCTTGCGCGGCGAGTTGAACATGGTGGAACTTTCAGGTGGCACGGCGTAAAGGCCGTTTTCCTGCCTGAATGTGCGGTCAATCCAGTCCATGTATTTTTGCAGATGTGGCATCACTTCTTTTATGCGGCGTTTGTTGGCACTTTTGTGGTACAGGTTGAATTCTGCCCAGGCAAACAGTGGCAGCCCAACGCCCTCCGGATTTGTGCGGTCGATGATGGGCTGGTTGCTTTTTGTGTCGTACCGCCACCGGATGGCACCGTTTTCTTCTTGATGGGTATAAAAATAGTCGATATTTTTGTTGGCCGCGTAGTTCCGGTTTGAATATACAAGGAAAAATGAAGAAAAAATTGCTTCGGCCTGGTCTATATAAAATTCACCATGCCGAGGATAGATAAAATAACCGTCAGGTGAGGTTTCGCCAGTGGAAGGGTCAATCCAGTAGTCGGAAAGCCAGTTCCAAGTTTTGTCATATATGTCTACAAAATCCTGATCATAAAAGTGGATTTTTGGAAAATCGCGCTTGTTCAAAATAACTCCGACATGTTGGATATTCTTGGTACACAGTATACCATAGGTTTTGCAAAAACGGTACATTTTTCCAAAAAAATTGTAGAATTTTCTTTCTGCGGAATAAAAAGCTGTGTTCTGCGGCTAAAGTCGCACAGCAACGTCATGTTTGCTGTATATTTGGGAAGTTGTGTGCAAATGCGCTTGAACGCCCAGAAGCCGTATATTTTCAGTATATTTCAACAAACGCCCCCAACGCAAAAGCAAGGCTTCACTATGTAAAAAAAGGGGCATGATTTTTCTGAAATTTTGATAACTGGGTAGTGATAAAAAAACTTTACACTTTGCCAGGTGTGCTGCTCTTAATAAGGTATCGCAGTCAAGGATGCACACCATTCCTGTGCTCCCCGGCAATGAAGTGAGATATGGCAGCCAATAACCGAGTTTTCGCAGAAAAGTCGAAGTTAAAATCCGACGTGCCATCTGCGAGGCTGATTTTAAACGCTCATTTCGCCCCTATTTGCAGCAGAGCTTTAGGCTAGGGCCAGCTTCGCATAAGCGCGGTATGTACACTTTTCGCATGAATAAACTGAATTCATTGTACATGATTGTTTGAGCCACGGCAGTTTTTGTTGGACATCAAGCTGCCGTGCAGACTTTCATCGCCGTGCGGAACGACCGATGCTGGCTGATTTGCGGCCTTTGGTTACGTTAGCGTATGCGGGCCTGAGCCCCTGCGTTTTTAAGCTTTGTTACAACCTGTTCAGCTTCTGCGGGCGGAACTTGGGTGAGCACTGTTATCGGAAGCGGATTGCTGGGATTGTTCAGCATGGCCCGGACTTCACTTTCGGATTTTCTGGTTATGCCTGAAATGGCTCGAATCGCTTCGGTTCTTCGGCGGCCGTCAATCGATTCAAGTACAACGTCTACTGTTTGTGGAGCAGTTTGTTCTTGGGAGTCAGAACTGTCCGTTTTGTTTGTGGTGCCGGCCGTTGGTGCGGTTTTTGCTGCTTGAGCTGCTGCTGGTGCGGAAGTTTCAGCGGCAGGTCGCATTGCGCTGGATGCCGCTGGTGTTGTTTGTGCCTGACGGTTTGACTTTTCCTTTTCGGAAGCCGTTGCATTGTTCCTTGCCGCCGATGCAGTTGCAGCAGAGGTGTTCGGGGTTTCGGCCACAGGCAATTCCGCGCCCGCAGGTGCAGGTGATAGATTTCTGTCTGCCGTTTGGTTTGAACCTTGTGCCGCACGGTTTTGCGCAGCGGGTGTACTGGTGCCAGCTCCCGGTATTGGTTCGGAAAGTACATCGGCACGTATAAAATTGGGCGCGGGGTCGCAAAACAGCCGTATCAGCTCAACCGATGTTTTGTGGCGCGATTTCAGCAGCAATGTTTCAGTGTTTCCTTGATATACGTAGCCTGAAGAATTGTATGTTTCAAACCGAGGGTCAGTGCGAAACCGCTGCCGTTGAATTTCAATATTTGAATGGAATGATGGAACTCCTGTCAAAATCAAATGGTGTGTCAAGCCAAGCGGGAATTCAATGTTCATGTCGATTACACCGCTGCTTCCCTGCACATAAGTGATGGCACTTGCACATGTCCAGGCCCACACCGGTGTGGTGCCGTAATAGCCCAAAACCACGGTGTGCGGATAGTATGCATTGTCAGTGACCATGAGCGGATACAGTTCCGAAAGGCTGTGCAGGTCGAGGCCTGATACCGAAGGCAGTGCCGAAGCTACCAGCAGGCACCCTGTCTGCACAAGTTCCTGTTCGTTTTTGATTGAACCCAGCGTCAAGAGTGCCACACCGGTTTCTATTGTCTGAATGGTTGAGCATGGGCTTTCATTTTCGCTCAAAGTAAGCTGCTGGTTTTCGAGGGTGCAGCCGTTGGCAATTACGTCAAGACATTCTGGCAGCACGTCTGCAAAGCTTTGTGCCAGAACCGGGTCTTTGGGGCTTAGCGCATTGTACATGGCAATGAGCGCGGTGGCTTGAGCAAGCGTGGGCGCAAACGTTGCCTGCTGCAACGGAATGGCTGCCATGCTCCGGACCCGGCTGGTGTATTTTTCGCGGAGCATAAAATCCGCAATGCCGTCAACGGTAAAAATATTTAAATCTTTTGAAGTGATTGAACTGTCTGCCAGCGAACGGAATTTTTCAGTCTGCATTACAAGGCTGTGGTTCATTGAAGAAAGGCTGTCAAAATATGGTGCCGAAAGATATGTGCGGCGGTTTCCGCGTTTGAACGCCGCTGGCACAGCATCAAGCGCTTCTCCGTAGCGTCCGTTTTTGGCCATTTCCGCAACATATGCTATCACATCCTGCTCGGAAAAATTTGCGGCTTCGGCCGTTGTGCGGGCCGCGTTAAAGCGTTCCACCAGAGTCCCACGCATGAGTTGCACCAGCTGTTCATACGAATGCAAGTCTGTGTGTGGCAGTCCTGCAACCAAGTTGTAATCGAATCGCTGGGCCGGGTCGTAGCGCGCGTATAGTGCCACCGAATCAGCTGCCGAGAACACTATGCGATCCTCAGAAACAGCATACGCCTGCAAAGCAAGGTCGCTTTCTTTTGAAGAAATGATTGCATGGTTTGCGGCAAGTTCTTTAATTGAATAATTTCCTGCCGTTTTATACGCGAGCGAAAGCGTGTCAAATTCTTCAGAAGGAATGGCAGTGATAGAAAGCTGCGCGTCTTCGGTTTCATCTGAAAGGGCAAACACTATCGCACTTCCATCAATAAAATCAAACTGTACCGAAAGTGCATCGGGCTCCGACCATGATGCAAGAACCAGCTGCTGTGCTTCTTCGGGAGCGGCCGCACAGTACACGGTTGCAGGAAATTCATCGTTTGCGGTAAAATTCAGACCCTTAAAGCTTACCTGTATGCTGTTCCTTAGATGGACGGTGTTCGCGTCCGTTTGTGTTTGGGCGAGCATTATATGCAGCTGGCCGATTGTCCGCGAAACAACGGATTCGGTCTTAAATTGCAGGACAAAAATGCCGATAATGATAGCGGCATAAAGGACGGTAAGTCCAAGTAACTTTCTGACTGGATGTTTACGCATTTTGCATATTTTATCCATTTAAAAGACAAAATGCAACAGCATGCAGCGGAACAGTAATCAGTTGAGGTGGTAGGAATGAACGTTCGGATACAATCTGCGATGGTGGCAGTGCTGTGCGCTGCCGTTATATTCTTGGCAGGCGGCTGTGCCACCACAAAAAATCAAACTGTGCCTGTGCAGAACCAGGAACCCCGCGAGGAACCCACGACACAAGAGAATTCAGAAAAAAAAGAAACACAGTTTTCTAAAGATGAATTTTTGGCTTCTGTGCGTGCCACCGCAAAAACCAACGGTGTTGAAGAAGCGCTCAAACGGTACGATGAAGTGCCCGCGAATTATGCGGATGATTTTGATATTCAGTTTTTTAAAGCCCGTATGCTTGATGTCGCCGGCCGTTACAGCGAGGCAAAATCCGTGTGCGAATCTCTGCTTGCCGCCAACGGCGAAAACAAAGAGGTGCAGGAACTGCTCCGTTCAATAGAAAAACGCTTTTTTATGGACAACCTGCGCCAGGTGCTTTCCGGTGGAACAGCTGCCGATGCACTTGCGCTGTACAAGGACATGCCCGCTTCCATTGCAGACGATTTTGATCTCCAGCTCATCAGGGGCTCTCTTCTTGTAAGCGAAAACCTGCTTGACGAAGCTGAACAGGTGTGCAACAGACTTGCCCAGATTGATTCTGAAAGCATAGATGTGCTTGAAATCCGTCTTGCCATCGCGGAACGCCGTGACGACAAAAAAGCCCGCACCGCGCAGCTTCAGGCCTTGCTCAAAAAAGACCCGTATAATGCCAAGGCAAACGTTGCCCAGGCTGAAACATTCGCTCTTGGAAAACGCTACAAGCAGGCACGTGAACTGTACCAAAAAGTGCTCGTAAAAGATCCAAAAAATGAAGAGGCATTGTTCGGCGTAGGCCAGATGGACTACTTCCTTGAGTTTGATGAGCACGCAAAGGCAACATTCAATAAACTTCTGGAAGTGAACCCGCAGAACGCGCAAGCCTATTCCTATCTTGGAAAACTCGCTTATGCCCAAAAAAGATACAAGGTTGCCGCTGACAACATTGCCAAGGCACTTGAAATCGACCCAAACAATTATGACTACAACAATGACAACGGGTTGTACCTGCGCTATCTTGGCAAATTTGACGAAGCCGAACAAGCCTGGACAAAAGCGATTGAAATAGAACCCAACTATTTTTTGGCCTATGCCTACCGCGCAGGACTGTACGACGAGCAGAATAAAATTTCGCAGGCGCTGGCCGATTACAAAAAAGTGGTTGCGCTCAATCCTCAGTATTATTATGCATACGAAAGTATAGGCATTCTTTCTTTGCACCAGAAAAACTGGACGGATGCACGCAAGGCATTTTTTGAGTGCCGCAAGTACGACATGGCCCGCGCAAAATACGACAACGCTGTTTCTTCAAACAAAAACAAAAAACCGGTTCCCGCATATCAAGGCAACATTTCATATCCGCTGCTGGTCACTTACTGTTATTACATGGAAGGCGACAAAAAAGGCGCCAAGGATTACAGCAATTCCATTTTGCGCACAATGGGCGACCAGAATACGATTGAATACAAAATGCTCCGCGTATTCCATGACGAAGCTGGAGAAGGAACCTTGCCGCCAAAAATCGCAGCCATCTCGAATATAAACCAACGCGGAAAAATGTACTTTTACATGGGACTGTTTTATGATATGTTTGGAGGAATAGAACACGCCCGTGAGTATTATGTCAAAGTGCTGGACTTAAAGAGCCCCCAGTTTTTTGAGTACCGCTTGGCTGAGTGGAGCATGGAAATAAACAGCAATGGAAACAAATGACACCGCAACCCAAAAGCATCTTTCACTGAACGGCCGCTCCTTTCTGCTGGTGGGAACGGCCCACGTTTCTCAGCGCAGTATTGAAGAAGTGACCGGCGCAATCGAGTCTGGGCATCCGGATGTGGTTGCCATCGAACTTGACCAAAAGCGTTTTGAGAATTTGAGCGATCCTGAGTCATGGCGCACAATGGATTTGATAAAGGTCTTTCGCCAGAAGCAAGGCTTTTTGATGCTGGCAAACGTAGTCCTTTCGGCCTACCAAAAACGCATGGGCGCAGAGGCCGGTGTGCGTCCCGGAGATGAAATGCTCGCTGCAATTGTCAAAGCCCGCGAGCTTTCCATTCCGCAAGTGATGGTGGATCGCCCGATTGCGATTACATTGCGCCGCGCCTGGGCCAAAAATTCATTGTGGGGAAAATGCAAGCTTCTTTCCGCTCTTGTCACATCGGCCTTTTCAAAAGATTCCATAGATGTGCAGCAGGTTGAAGAATTAAAAGAACGCAGCGAAATGGACAGCATGATGAAGGAGCTTTCGGAATATCTTCCCGCCATAAAAGAAGTGCTGATTGACGAACGCGACCGCTATCTTGCAAGCAAAATATGGCAATGCACGGGCAAATCTGTGCTTGCCGTTCTGGGCGCAGGGCACCTTTCAGGCGTGCAGGCCCATCTCGAAAAACTTGCCGCTGGAGAAGCTTCTCCAGACTGCACGGATATTTCGGAAGTGCCAAAAAAAACGCTGGGCGCAAAAATCGCCTCGTGGACTGTTCCCGTGCTGATTGTGGCATTGATTGTGCTTGGCTTTGTATACGGCGGTAAAAAAAGTGGCTGGAACATGCTCGGTGCATGGGTGCTTTGGAACGGAATCCTTGCAGCTGTTGGAGCGCTGGCTGCTGGCGCACATCCACTTGCAGTGCTGGTTTCGTTTGCGGGAGCTCCGCTCACATCGCTGTGTCCGTTTATCGGAATTGGAATCGTGTCGGGCATTGTGCAGGCCGCCGTGTGCAAGCCAAAAGTTTCCGACATGGAAGCCATGTCGCAGGACGCAACATCGTTTTCTGGTTTTTACCGCAACCGTATCCTGCGCGCGCTTTTGGTGTTTATGTTTTCTTCAATCGGAAGTTCGATTGGCACCTTCGTGGCCGGAGCATCGTTCGTCAAAACCATCAGCGGCTTTTTTTACAGCATCATTCATTCATTCAAAAAATAAATCGCAGGTTTATTCACATCGCGCGTTTTTCGGATTATCTGCATGTTGAACCGCAGTGTATTATCGTAAAAAAACGCGCGCTTAAAATCGAGCGCTGAATGGCTCAGCCTAACCCGCTGTCCACAAAATCTGAGTATTTCCACTGCTCCAAGTTTTAAAATGTGCGAATCGCCCGAAAACACGCGAGGACGGGCAAATTCACGCTTATTTTTTGAACAGCACGGAAAGCAGCGATTTGATATTTTCAACTGCGGTGGTGCCGTCTTCTTTTTCGGGGGCAACAACCTGGGTAAAGCCAAGTTCGCGGGCTGTTTTAATCCGTTGCTTCAGTTTCGTCACGGGGCGAATTTCTCCTGCAAGGCTGAGTTCCCCCACCACTACGGCGCGTTCAGGCAACGGTATGTCCGTGCGGGCTGAATACAGCGCGGCGGCAAGCGCGGCATCAATGGCGCTTTCAGAAAGCCGGATTCCGCCGGCGATGTTTATGTATAAATCCTGGTCACTAAATTGAATGCCGGCTCGTTTTTCAAGCACGGCGGCAACGCGGTTTATACGCGCGCTGTCAACGCGGTCTGAATACACACGGCTCAGAGATGCTTTTGCGGGCACGGTCAAAGCCTGCACTTCAACCACGAACACGCGGCTTCCTTCAAAAACAGGAACGTAGGCTATTCCCGCCGGTGTTCCCGATTTTCTGCGGGTAATAAACAGGGAACTTGGGTCTGCCACCGGTTTTAGCCCGCTGTCATCCATTTTAAAAATGCCCAGCTCGTCAACAGAACCAAAACGGTTTTTTGCCGCCCGCAAAAAGCGGAATGAATCGCCGCTGTGTTCAAACGAAATTACCGTGTCAACCATGTGCTCAAGACTTTTGGGGCCTGCAATCAGCCCTTCTTTTGTAACATGCGCGGTCATAAACAGCACGCTGTCGCGTTCTTTTACCCAGCCGATGAGTTCGTTCGCACAGTATTTTAGCTGGTTCATGGTGCCGGGAACCAGTCCCGCCTGCACGGAATACACGGTCTGGATTGAATCTATGATGACAAGCGCAGGGGTCAGTGAGTCAAGCGCGTCAAGAATATCTTCGAGCCGCATCGTGCAAAGTATTTCCATGCTGTCGGCATGTGCGTTCAGGCGCTGCGCCCGTCCTTTTATTTGCGAAGCCGATTCCTCGCCCGAAACGTACAGCACCGTGCAGGAAGAACGCGCGATTACGGTTGAGGCAGTCTGCAACAGGAGCGTTGATTTTCCAATGCCAGGCTCGCCGCCTAAAAGAATGGCGCTCCGTTTCATGGCACCGTATGCGCCGTGTGAGCCGCCTAGCACACGGTCGAATTCTTCCGTGCCGGTCTGGAGCCGCGACTCCGCTTCCTGTGCAACGGTTCTGAGTGGTACCGGAAGCGCCTTTACCGCCATGCCTGCTCCGTTTATGGCAGATGTGGCCGCGTTGGGGTCTGCAATGCAGGCTTCGAGCGTGTTCCATTCACCGCACTGTGGGCAGCGGCCAAGCCAGGCGGGTTGCGTATATCCACAGCTTGCACAGCGGTACAAGGTTGAACCTTTCTTTTTTGCCATGGAGCCTCCTTTTTGTGGCGCATTTCAGCCGGTGTTTTTTAAGGCCGCTGGTTCCCCTTTTCCTTTTGACTGGCAGACTGTATCCCATCAGAATGCGGCGCTTGGTGTTGCGCTCCTGCATATGCACAAACCGCCGGTTAAATGGCAATTCCGGCAAAGCTCTGACCGCATTTTGGCAGATTCTGAACCGGTTCTAAAATGCCACCGCGTCTACGGCAGCATCTTTTGCCTCAATCCTGATGAAGACGTTGTTGGGAAGGCACGCGGCCCATTCTCCGTTTTGCGAAATGGCATGTCCCTGCACACAGAACTGGTTTGGACACGGAGACTGCTCAAAGTGCGCCGCGCCATCCTGCACCACAATGCGCGAAACTCCCAGCAGACCTTCAACGCTGTGTGTGGCATTTTTTTGCAGCGGATATACCCATTCTCCGCTTTTTGTGGCAATCACCAGCAGGGCCGCTCCCGTTTTTTTCTGGAACAAATGAACAAATGATACAACGATTGCAGCCAAAAAGATCAGGGCAACCAGCAAGTCCAGCACATGCCAGGCATGAAAACGGCTCATGCAGACACTATACACCCAGTGTTAGCAAAAAGTCCAGCCATGTGCGGTTACAGCGCAAAGTGGCGCGGCCAGTTTTGTTCCGCAGACAAAAACGAAGCTTTGTGGCCCTGCAATGCAAGGCGGTTCTGTTTTTTTACGGAAGGTATTCCGTGTTTATATTCCGCAGGGCGTTGAAGATTTTTTCTTTTACGCGGCGCTCTCCGTTGGTAAGGGCCTTTAGCCGCGCCCTGGCATCCTTTCTGCCCGAATTGTCCTGATAGGCGCACGTGCATGTGGTGCTGATGTATCCGCGCTCCCTTGCATGGGCCTGTATCGTGTCCACATCGGAATAGCAGAGCGGACGGATTATTGTGAGCGGATACTTTTGGTACGCAAAACGTGGCGGCATGGTTGAAAGCTCGCCTTTGTTCAGCATGTTCATAAGGAATGTTTCAATGATGTCGTCAAGGTGATGGCCGAGGGCAAGTTTTGTGTAGCCCCGTTCAAGAGCGAACCGGATCAGCTCGGTGCGCCGCTGCGTGGAACACCAGTAGCAGTTCATCTTTCGCCCCTGCTTCAACCGGCCTTCCACATTTACAAACAGATTCACTGCCGTTACACCCCATGCCTCCATCTGCGAGCGGAGCCTCGGGCTCATGGTGCATGCCTCAAAGTCCGTTTCCACATGCACCGCCGTAAAAGTAAATGCCGGCCCGCCACTCCGTTTTGTGCGGTTCGCAAAATACTCCACCAATGCCGTGGAATCCTTGCCGCCGCTTGCCCCCACAAGAATCTTGTCGTTTGGCTCAATCATGCGGTAGTCGTGGACGGCTTTGTCTATGATGCTGAACAGTCGTGGTTGCGGCATGCAAGCATTGTAGCAGAAAATGTTGAAAGTGGGGAGAGCCCGAGCTGTGCGGGTTTCCTTTGGGAGAGGGAAAGCCCTCTCCTTCCGAAGCGGGGTTTCCCCGCTCACAAACCCGCGCATCAGCCGCCCGTAACGCGGTACACCGTGCCGTCCGTGCAGTGGATGGCGCCCATAAAGGCATAGGAGCCTATGACCATGCGGTGCCAGTCCTCCATCGCGCCCGTGAACGTCGCGTCCCTTATCTTCACCCCGGAGAACGCGCTCTCCGCCATGAGCTTCAGCGAGGCGGGGAACGTCAGGCTCTTCAGCGACTCGCAGCCGAGGAATGCTCCCCACATGATGTTCTCAACGCCATAGGGGATTTCCACCTCGGTCAACGAGGTGCAGGTCATAAACGCACAAGCCCCGATGGTCTCGACGCTGGGCGGAATCACCACGCTCTTGAGCGACGTGCATCTCCTGAACGCATTGTCCCCGATTTCCGTAATGCCGTAGGGAAGCACCAGGTTCGCGGGCAGCTTGTCCCTGTCGCAGCCGACAATCTTGGTGCCCTCCATCACCAGGTATGCGGGGAACTCCTGCTCGCGCTCTGCGCTCAGCGGAACGTCCCCGTCGGAGCAGCGGACGGCCCTCACGCCAGTCGCATGGAACAGGAGCGGGTCAAGCGTGAGCTTCCTCCACTCGGCCTGCGTGCCCTCGTAGACCACCTCCTTGAGCGACTTGCAGCCGTAGAACACGAGTATTCCTATGCTCGTGACGCTCGCGGGGATGGTGATGCTCTTAAGCGACGTGCACCGCCTGAACGCGAAGTCCCCGATGCGCCTGACCCCGCTGGGGACGTTCACCCGCCGCAGCGACGTGCAGTCCTGGAACGCATAGTCCTCGATGCGCTCCACCTTGCCGGGAAGCGTCACCTCCGCGAGCGACGTGCAGCCGCGGAACGCATCAATCTCGACGCTCCTGACGCTCACGGGGATTTCCACGCCCTTGAGCGACGCGCACTTGTAGAACAGCCCCTTGCATACCTCCGGCACCGTGCCGGGGATGGTGATGCGCTCAAGCCCGCTCCCCCAGAACAGATACCTGCCGAGCTTCTCCACGCTCTGGGGGATGGCGATGCCCTTAAGCGAGTAGCAGTCCATAAACGCCGACTCGCCGATGTCCCTCACGCTGCCGGGAATCGTAACGGAGGAAAGGGAGTCGTCGCCAGCGAACATCCACTTGCTGATTGCCCTCACGCCGTCCGATATGGTCGCCTTCTTGAGCGACGTGCAGTCCATAAACATGCCTTCGCCGATGTCCTCCACGGAGGCAGGAATGGTCACTTCGGGCAGGTCTCGCAACCCACTGAACGCAAAACTGCCGATTGTCCTCACGCCGTTCTCCAGCGTCAGTTTCTTCAGTTCCCAGCAGTAACTGAACGCCATGTCGCCGATGACCTTTACCGTGGATGGAATCGTCAGGCTCGCAAGCGAATAGCATGACTGGAATGCGTCTTTGCGGATTTCCGTCAGCCCCGAGGAGAGGCTCACCTCAACAATCGACTTGCAGAGGGTAAACGCCTGATAGCCTATCGTCCTCACGGTCTCCGGAATCTTCACCTGCACGAGCCGCTCGTTGCCCATGAACGCCTTTTGGCCTATCTCGGTAATCCTGTCGGGAATCGCCACCTTCACAGGAAGCGTATCCTCATCATAAAGGAGGTTAAAGCCCGTAAGCACCGTACCATCCGCACTGAGGTACGGCGGGACCCTGGGCTTTAATGCCGCATTGAACGCGGCCAGGGCAGCGCGCTCCTCCGCGCCCGTGCCCGCGCCTGCCGCCACGAGCAGGTCCACCATGTCCACCTCGTCCTTTTGTATCGCCGCCATGAGCGCGGTGCTGCCGTCATCCTTCCTTGCGTTCACGTCAGCCTTTGCCTTTATGAGCAGCGTCGCCACGTCCGCCGCGTTGTACGCCGCCGCCGTCATGAGCGCGGTGCCGCCGTCAACAGTCTTCGCGTTCACGTCCGCCTTCGCCGCTATGAGCAGCTTCGCCGCGTCCGCCGCGTTGCGCAGCCCCGTCATCATGAGCGCGGTGCTGCCGTCAGCCGCCCGCGCGTTCACGTCAGCCTTTGCCTTTATGAGCACCTTTATCACGTCCGCCGCGTTGTACATCGCCGCCGCCATGAGCGCAGTCCCGCCGGTCACGTCCCGTGCGTTCACGTCCGCCCCCGCCTTTATGAGCCGCTGCGCCTCGGCGGCGTCGTTGGTCATCGACACCATCATGAGCATGGCAGTCTTGTCCATGTACATGGCGGCCTTGTCCATGAACATGGCAGACCTGTCGTCCGCGAACGCCCGCAGCGAGCAGAGCAAAACCGCCGCAAGAAAAAACGCTGTCCGTTTCATGTGTTCTCCTTTATCTATCGCCCGGCCATTGCGCCTGCCGCAATGACCGCAAAGCAGTTCCCGTCGCGTGGCTTCGGGCGCCGCAACCGATTTTATAGACTTTTGTCAGTACATAGACCACTTCCGCAAAGACCTCGGTCGGCACGAACAAGGCTCCAGACAGCACGGACGTTCTTGCCGCCAATGCCTGTTCCAAGTTGTCTTTCATGATGAAGCGGACTAGGACGTTTGCGTCAGCGCAGACCATGCTTCTCCTCCGCCGCCATTCCCCATGCCTCGCCCTCGCGCTCCCGCAGGGCAGGATTGGCGTACTGGTGCAGGCAGCCGAACAGCGCGTCCACGCGCTGTGTCCGCTCGTCCTGCGGCATAAACTCGTCCAAGACCGTTATCGTGACTTTCTGATTCGGCTTTACGTCTACCTGCTCCAGCGCGACATAATGCGCACCGTCGTAATACCCTTGTACTGTCATACATTCCTCTAAAGTTGCCCGCGCCGCCTTACTTCACCACCACGTTCACCAGCTTGCCCGGCACGACGATGATTTTCGCCACGGTCTTGCCGTCGGTGAATTTCTTGAAGCCGTCGGTCTCCTTGGCGAGAGCCTCAAGGGTCGCGCTGTCCGTGTCGGCGGCGGCCTCGAACTTGGCGCGGAGCTTGCCGTTTATCATCACGGGGAATTCCTTGCGCTCGTCCTTGGCGAAGTCCTCGCTGAAGGTCGGCCACGGCTCGTAGGCGAGGCTCTCGGTGTGGCCGAGTTTCTGCCACAGCTCCTCGCAGAGGT
>JAFLSN010000026.1 GCA_022510905.1 Treponema sp. | reverse complement strand
AAAATCGGCGACTGGGCGTTCACTTACTGCAAATCGCTTGCGAGCGTGACCATCCCGGACAGCGTGACCTCTATCGGCAGGAGCGCGTTCCATGGCTGCGGATCGCTTGTGAGCGTGACCATCCCCAACAGCGTGACCACCATCGGCTGGGAGGCGTTCTATGGCTGCGAATCGCTTGCGAGCGTGACCATCCCGGACAACGTGACCACCATCGGCGACTTCGCGTTCTGTTACTGCGAATTGCTTACGAGCGTGACCATCCCCAGCAGCGTGACCACCATCGGCGACTTCGCGTTCTGTAGCTGCAAATCGTTTACGAGCGTGACCATCCCCAACAGCGTGACCACCATCGGCGAGGGTGTGTTCTGTTACTGCAAATCGCTTACGAGCGTGTATATCCCGGACAGCGTGCCCACCATCGGCAAGGAGGCGTTCAGTGGCTGCAAGTCGCTTACGAGCGTGACCATCCCCAACAGCGTGACTACCATCGGCGACTTCGCGTTCACTGGCTGCGAATCGCTTACGAGCGTGTATATCCCGGACAGCGTGACCACCATCGGCGGGGAGGCGTTCTATAGCTGCGAATCGCTTGTGAGCGTGACCATCCCCAACAGCGTAACCACCATCGGCGACTGGGCGTTCCATGGCTGCGAATCGCTTGCGAGCGTGACCATCCCCAACAGCGTGACCACCATCGGCGAGGAGGCGTTCTGTAGCTGCACATCACTTACGAGCGTGACCTATACCGGCACAAAGGTGCAGTGGAATGCAATCAAAAAGGTCAATATCGGTAGCTTTACCGTCCACTGCACGGACGGAGAGCTCAGTGAAGGAAAGTGACAACAGCGCACAACCGCGGGGCGTTGCCCTGTGCGCAGATAAAACAATCTTCGGCGGAAGTAAAGCGCAAGGAATTTTAGCATGAACACAAAAAAGAAATGGCTTGCCGCATTTGCGGCAGTGATGGCGTTTGCCTGCATGAACTGCAAGGCAGAAATCCCGCCGTACCTCATTGTGGACGGCACGACAGTGACAGGCCACACGGACGACCTGCCCGCCAAACTCGTCATTCCCAAAGGCATCACGGAGATTGCTGACGACGCGTTCCGTCGCTGCACATCGCTTACGAGCGTGTCTATTCCCAACAGCGTGACCACCATCGGCAAGTACGCGTTCGATGACTGCAAGTCGCTTGCGAGCGTGACCATACCCAGCAGCGTAACCACCATCGGCAAGAGCGCGTTCAGTGACTGCAAGTCGCTTGCGAGCGTGACCATCCCGAACAGCGTGACCACCATCGGCTACTTCGCGTTCGTTGGCTGCGAATCGCTTGCCGAGGTCACTTACAACGGGACGCTGGCGCAGTGGTGTCAGCTGGACAATGGCGGTCTTCTCCACTATGTCAAAAGCATAAGACTGTCCGATGTTGCAGACCTGAAAGCTCTGACCTCGCTCACAATCCCAGACGGCGTGACGAAAATCGGCGATTCTGCGTTCCGTGACTGCGAATCGCTTGCAAGCGTGTCTATCCCGAACAGCGTGACCTCTATCGGCAGGAGCGCGTTCCGTAGCTGCACATCGCTTACGAGCGTGACCATTCCGAACAGCGTGACCTTCATCGGCGACTGGGCGTTCAGTCACTGCAAATCGCTTACGAGTGTGACCATCCCGAACAGCGTGACTACCATCGGCGAGGATGCGTTCAGTTTCTGCGAATCGCTTGCGAGCGTGACCATCCCGAACAGCGTGACTACCATCGGCGAGGAAGCGTTCGGTGGCTGCACATCGCTTACGAGTGTGACCATCCCGAACAGCGTGACTACCATCGGCGAGAAAGCGTTCGCTGGCTGCAAGTCGCTTACGAGCGTGTCTATCCCCAACAGCGTGACCACCATCGGCGAGGATGCGTTCGGTGTCTGCAAATCGCTTACGAGTGTGACCATCCCGAACAGCGTGACCACCATCGGCGACAGGGCGTTCGGTGGCTGCACGTCGCTTACGAGCGTGTCTATCCCCAACAGTGTGACTACCATCGGCGAGGAAGCGTTCGCTGTCTGCACATCACTTACGAGCGTGACCTATACCGGCACAAAGGTGCAGTGGAATGCAATCAAAAAGGACGTTGTCGGTAGCTTTGCCGTCAAGTGCACGGACGGAGAGCTCCGTGAAGGAAGGTGACAACAGCGCACAACCTCGGGGCGTTGCACCGTGTGCAAAAATAAACAGATTCATACGTAGCTGGCATACCCTTTCTGCACGAATCAATCCAACAGCAAGTCAAAAAGTTTATCTTAAAGATTCAAGAATTGCCCCCATGTGCGCTAAAAGGTGCCGGTGGGCAATCTGCCCGGATTCTGGCGTTGTCGTGTTGGCGATTACAGGATTAACGATGATGCGCTGGAGTTTCTTATCGTTGAAACCGGGCACGGGCGAGCGGTCTACGGCGGCCACTGAATTCCGCGCATCGGGCAGACGCCAGTCAGCCCTGCGGCAGACTTCGCAAAAAAATCCGTGGCTCCACTGAATTTTTGTTTTTAATATGCCGAAAATAAACCATGCCGTCAAAATCGAACAGCTACGCAAAGCCTGATTTTTGGTCGCAAAAGGCGTTCCGCGAGGGGTATCCGGCGCGTTCCGTTTACAAGTTGCAGGAGCTTGACCAGAAATTCGGCCTGTTCAAAAAAACGGCCTGCGTGCTCGATCTCGGCTCGGCTCCCGGCAGCTGGACTGTCTGGCTGCTGCGCACGCTAAAGCAAGATGCCACGGTGGTTTCGGTGGATTTGAATCCGCTCGCAAAAAGCGTGAAAGGCGGCAACCTTGTTTTTATTCAAGGTGATTTGCTTGAGGCCGGCACACGTGAGCAGATTGCCGCCCATGGGCCGTATGATGCGGTGGTGTGCGATGCGGCCCCGCTCACCACGGGAAACCGCGTGGTGGACACGGCACGGCAGCGAGCCTTGGTTGAAATGGCGCTATGGTACGCGCAGACCATGCTCAAACCGGACGGGTCGTTCTGCGTCAAGCTGTTCCAGAACGGAGACCAGCAGACGCTGCTAAAAACCATGCGCGGAATGTTTTCCACCGCAAAAGGGTTCAAGCCGGAGGCGTGCCGTTCCGAATCATTTGAGACCTACCTGGTGGGCATACACCGTCTTTTGGAGGGCCACCGGGAATAAGTCGGGGCTACACGTGAATGTAGGTTTCGGCTTTATAAAACTGGGGGAATCTGTATGAAAAAAATTGTCATTTCTCACGAAATATGCTACAGTGAGAGCGATAAAATGAAGGTTCAGTTTAAAAATGTGCTGTACGGCACCCTTTCAGCCACCGCTGCGGCGCTGCTTGTGCTGGGGGTAACGCTTGCCGTAATGCACCAGAACACAAAGGGGCAAGGCGGTTTGGAAACGCCGGGCCTGCCCGAATTGACAGAGCATATCCTCGAAACGGATTCGGATTTTACGTCTGACCTGTTCACTGTGCAGGACGACATTGAAGACAGGCAGCTTTCATATGCTTCATATCGCGTAAAAAAAGGTGACATGATAGGTGCGATTGCGGAGCAGTTCGACATAACGCAGGACACAATCATCAGTGTGAACAACATTCGCCAGTCGCGCCTGATACAGATTGGCCAGTATTTGAAGATACCGTCCATGCCGGGCATTCTGTACACGGTCAAGGCGAACGCGGAAACGCCGGCTTCCATTGCCCAAAAATATTCCGTAGATGCTGAAAAATGTGCGGCGGCTAACAATCTGTCTGTTGACACTGAGCTCCAGGCGGGGCGCACGCTGTTTGTGCCCGATGCGGCGCTTGACTGGGTAACCCGGCAGGAAATCAACGGAGACTTGTTCATCAAGCCTCTGCGGGCAAGGTTTTATTATTCATCCTGGTATGGATGGCGCAAAAGCCCTTTTAATGCGGCAAAGCGTACTTTCCACAACGGTATCGACATGGCTTGTCCCAAGGGTACTTCAATCTATGCTGCGCTGGTTGGCAAAGTGACTACCGCCGGCTGGAGCGATGTATATGGCAATTATGTCATTGTCACCCACCATTCCGGATACAAAACCCTGTATGGGCACATGAGCCAGATTCTTGTGGCGAAGGGCCAAAACGTTACTACAAGCACACGGCTGGGGCTGGTAGGCAGCACCGGCATGAGCACCGGCCCGCATCTCCACTTTACCGTCTTTAAAAACGGCAAAACGGTCAATCCCACAAATTTGTGGAAGTAGCAAAAGTTACACAAAGCCGTTTGGCTCACGGACGGTTCGGATATATATTGCACGTTGGAACAGCGGCTCCTTGAAAAGCTGTTTCAGATTTCACTGCGGAGTTCTTATTTACAATTTATCCTTCAAGGTATATAATGGGGGGAACTGAGGAATCATGGCAGACATGCTAACCGATGCACAATTTGACGAATACCGAAAGCTTATCTACAACGAAAGCGGCATTACATTTTCAGAAACAAACCGTTCCATCCTGGAGAGCCGTCTTAAAGAACGCCTGCGCGAAAAACACATGAACGATTTGCAGGCATACTACAAGCTGGTTGTTTCAAGCAAAGACGAGCTAAAGCTTTTTCTTGATTCCATCACCACAAACCTTACGCGGTTTTTCCGCAACCAGCCCCATTTTGATGCGCTCATCAACTATGTTATTCCCCATGTAATCGAAAACAAGCGCAAGACTGGAAGCACAAATATCCAGATTTGGTCGGCGGGCTGCTCAACTGGCGAAGAGCCGTACACCATCGCCATGCTTTTAAAAGACAAACTGCCATCGCCTTATACATTCAAAATCATGGCTTCGGATATTTCTCTCAAATCGCTTATGGTGGGCAAGCAGGGGTTTTACCAGACAAATCGCGTAGGTGGCATTCCTCAGAACTACCTTGACCGTTTTTTTACCAAAACCGAAAAAGGCTACCAGGCCAATCCCGACCTGATGGCTTCCATCCATTTTGACTACCACAACTTACGGCATGACAGCGGTTTCCGCAACCTTGACATTATCTTTTGCCGCAACGTTCTGATTTACTTTGACGAATTGGCGCAGAAGGCATGTATTGACCGCTTTTATACCGCACTGGCAGACCATTCGTACCTGTTCATCGGCCATTCGGAAAGTTTGTTCGGCATGGACACAAAATTTGAATTCCTGAAAACGGACTGGGCTTGTCTTTATCAAAAGAACATCAACAGAGGGTGACATATTATGGCACAAACGATGGATGACATTCAAGTTTTGGTGTGCGATGACTCCGCGCTCATGCGGAATCTCATTTCGCGTATCATTGATTCCGCAGAAGGCATGCATACTGTTGGCACCGCCATGAACGGCCAATACTGCCTCGAAAAGGCCGAACAGCTGCGTCCTGATGCTATTGTGCTCGACATAGAAATGCCAGTGATGACCGGCGTGGAATTCCTCAAAGAAAGCCGAAAACGCGGCATGAGCATTCCGGTGATTATCTTGTCTTCCGTGGCAACCAAGGGAGCGAACGTAACCATACAGTGTCTGGAATTGGGGGCGAGTGATTTTATCACCAAGCCAAGCGGTTCTATTTCAAGCAGCATTTCTTCTGTTGCAGGCACTTTGATAGAAAAAATTGCGTCATATGGTGGCGCATATGCCCGCATAAACAGCAAGAAAGTGTACCCGCCGGACTTCTTTATGCAGCAGGCAAAACTCAAGGAAGTTGAGCACCTTGCCATGCAGAAGCTCACGGCTTCGAACACAGAAAAGCCAAAGATTGAAAACCTCCAGACCAAGCCTGTTCTGTGGGCGCCAAAAACAGGCGCAAAAGAACCTGCGGTCATTACACCAGTCCGCAAAGGTGGTCCGATTGAAATTGTTGCAATCGGCATCTCAACAGGAGGGCCAAACGCGCTCCGTGAAATATTTTCAAAGATTGACCCGAAATTCCCTCGACCCATTCTGGTTGTGCAGCACATGCCGGCGGGTTTTACCAAGGAATTTGCAAACAGCCTGGACAAAATCTGTCCGCTTGATGTAAAAGAAGCAAAAGACGGCGATGTAATTCAGCCAGGAACCATTTTTATCGCGCCGGGTGATTTCCACATTTACGTGGAGCGCAAGATTTTTGGTACCGTGGTGCGGCTTTCGCACGATGAATTGCGAAACGGTCACCGTCCTTCTGCAGATGTGCTGTTTGAATCGGTGGCCAAAATATACGAAAATCGCGCTCTTGGCGTGATTATGACTGGCATGGGCCGCGATGGTGCAGCACAACTTGCAGAAATGCGGCGACAAGGGGCATGGACACTCGGGCAGGATGAAAAATCGTCGATTGTGTACGGCATGCCGCGCGTGGCCTGGGAGCTTGGCGGTGTGCAGCGGCAAGTTCCGCTCAGCCAGATGGCCACCGCAATCAACTCGATTGTGCACGAACACCTGAACGGCTAGTTCCGCCTTCAAAATAGCGCAACCCGCACAACCGATCACCTGTTTGTGCGGGAGCGTTCCAGATAATTGCAGATTCTTTGTGAAAGTTCCTGCCAAAAATGACAGGCTTTGGCCTACTGATAGGTTTTAAAGTCCTGCACAATGCTGATGGCGCTCTTGATGCGGCAGGTCGGAAGGATTTTTGCGGCGGCCTGCACCGCGCGGTCTGCAAGGGCCTGCGAGTCAGCGACACCTTGCAGCGTGATTTCATCTTCCTGCACCACAGCACGTAAAAAATTGATATTCAGATGAAACGAAAACAGCAGCTGGTTCACCAGTTCCTGCCCTTTTAAAAGGGCTGCAATCCGTTTTTTGCCGGCCGTCTCTTTTTCTGCGGTGATAAGACTTTTAACAAGTCCTTCTATCACTTTCACAGAATCATCGATAGAAAGCATGCCGGTGTTGAGCACCATGTGGAAGTGCTGGGGGTCTTCATTTGCAAGGTTAAAAAAACTTTTGTGGAACCCGCGGCGATTGTTGTCGCTTTCGTCAATGCGGGTCTGCGCCTGTTTATCGTTCCAGGAAAATTCCGCTTTGAGCCGTTCCAGCCGAATCGAATCATTTGAAACAAAGCGGAGAGAAATCAAATTGGGCACGTCATCCAATATGATAAATGAACCGCGCCCAATCAGAATGCAGTTGCCGCCTTTGGCGGCTTCAAGCACCGCATATTGCAGATAATTCAGATATTCATCACGGTCTTTAGCGAGCGATGCAAAAAAGCCTGGCTTTCGTTCATCATACTTCTGCATTTTTTCCGCAGGGAATCCAAGCTCAACGATACGTGCTTCAATCTGTTTGCGATCAACAAAGCGGTAGCCCATTTTTTTTGCCGCCGCCGTCGCAATCTCATCTCCTAATGCCGCAACTTGCCGTGAAATTGTAATAACTGCCATATTCACTTCTCCTGCTTGAATGCAAAAGCTTGCCTGTCTGCAAATTCTATTATAAACTGTAACAGCAATTTGTCAAACCATTTTATGCTGACATCCTGCGCAATGCACGTGGCTTAGGATGCATAACGCGGCCTGGCATTTTGCGCAAACTGACTGTGAAAGCCGCAGCGCAAGCGGGCACAGCCCGAGATCAATTTGGAGAAAATCATGCAGCAATACGAAAGCAACTTGATGTGGCACGAAGAAAAACGCTCCGTGCTGCTTGAAACGCCGGTATTCACGGTAACGGAACGGCAGAGCGTAGGGCCCAACGGTATGCGAGGCACGTATATTGTAAACGAAGCGCGTGACTGGGCGATTGTGATTGCGGAATTGGACGACCAGTTTTTGATGGTCAAGCAGTGGCGGCATGGAGAACAGGCGCTTAGCATTGAATTTCCCGGAGGAGTGATTGAACGCGGAGAAGACCCAGACTCGGCTGCCAGGCGGGAGCTTTTGGAAGAAACAGGATGCAGCGCAGGAACGCTCATCAAGCTGGGCATGATGAATCCAAATCCTGCGCTATTTGCAAACCACGTGCACATGTATTATGCCAGCGATTTGCACCAGACAGGCACCCAGCAGCTTGACAGCGATGAATTTGTACATTGCACAAAAATCCCAAAACAAGATGTTTGCCGCCTGATGGGGAGCCCCGACTATCCACATGCTCTCATGGCAAGCGCATTAGGGCTTTACATAATCCGTTTTGGCACAAACAGCGGCACCGCAAGTAAGTAGCCACCACACCAAGATGTTTTTTAGTCCAAATCGACACACCCAAATACAGAAGGCGGGTATGATTTTCTGAAATTTGCACCTTGAGTAGTGATAAAGGAATCTTTAGGCTTTGCCTGGTGTGTTGTTCTTGTAAGGTATTGCAGCCAAGGGTACATGCCCTTCCTGCATTTCGCAACAAAGTGAGAAACGGCAGCCAATAACCGAGTTTTCGCAGAAAAGTCGGTGTTAAAATCAGACGCGCCATCTGCGCAGCTGATTTTAAACCTTCTTTAAAGCTCACCACCATCGGAAACTCGCCTAAAACCGCACCTTGCGGCTTGTTGTGGAAACAGTTTCCGATGGTGACGAGTCTGCCCGCGCGAGCTGACAATACGATGAACGAGCCTTTGCAGAAAACTCGGAGTTAAAATCGGTGGCGGTATTTCAACGCTGATTTTAAGCTTTCATTTCGCCTTGCTTGCAGCATGGCTTGGCGTGTACCCTTTCCGCATGCATCAACTTGCAGCATATTGATGCAGGTTGTGGCAAACGCCAAAACACAGGCTTGCACAGATTCATGCCGGCGGCACAGCATTCATACGTATTAAGAGCACTTCAACAAAGTGAATTCCATGCAGTAACCCTTGCAATCATTCGCTTTTGCATGTATACTAAACATATGTCGGATAAGACCTTTACGGTTTTGGATTTGCTAGATTTAGATTTACAGGGACCCAATTCACTGGGACTGCGTTGCCTTGCAGGCCGCCGAGGCCTTTCGCGCGTGATTCATGTGCCAGACATCAACCGCCCGGGACTTGCGCTTTCAGGTTTTTTTGAATCATTTGCGCACCAGCGGGTGCAGATGTTCGGGCGCGGCGAATGTGCCTATCTGGAAAAACTGGAAAGCGAAAACAAAACCGATACTATTGTCCGGCTTTTTTCGTTCGTCATTCCGTGTGTGGTGTTCACTCATGGGCTTGCCCCAAACAACGTGTTCATGTCCATTGCGGAAGCTTCGGGCTGTCCTGTGCTGCAAACCGATTTGGAGTCATCTGAATTCCTGTCGAGGCTGCTGCGGATTTTTTCGGGCATCTTTGCGCCCAAAAAGACCATGCATGGCGTGTTCGTGGAAGTATACGGCATCGGTATTCTGCTTACTGGCAGCAGCGGTGTAGGAAAAAGCGAAACCGCCTTGGAGCTGATTGAACGCGGGCACCGCCTGGTTGCAGACGACATTGTTGAAATCCGCTGTGTAAACGGCAATTCCATCCTGGGAACAGGCGCGAACAAATTTATCAGCCACCACATGGAAATCCGTGGATTGGGCATTATCAACATTTCGCAGCTGTACGGTGTAGGCGCCATTCGCGAGCAAAAGAAAGTTCAGCTGGTAGTCAAACTTGAAGAATGGGATGCCAACAAAGTTTACGACCGCCTCGGCACCGAAGCGCATACGCTTGACCTGCTTGGGGTAAAAATTCCGCTCATAGAAGTGCCTGTACGCCCGGGACGGAACCTGCCCATAATTATTGAAGCCGCCGCCATGAACGAGCGGCTAAAAAACATGGGATACTATTCAGCGCGTGAATTCAACCAAAACGTGCTCAAATGGATAGAATCTGGGGAAGCGCAGTCAACGTACTACGGCCTTGACGACTGGTACTGACAAAAAACTGGAGTTTTGAAAAAACGTGTAGAGGGGTTGCGCCCAAAACAGCAAAGCTTGTTCATGCTGGACAAGCTATTCTTATGTAAGGAAGAGGAACTGGCTGTGACAGAAAAATTGTTGACCGTGCGGAACCGCGCAGGCATTCACGCCCGCCCCGCCGCGCTTATTGCGCAGACAGCAAATAAGTTTGACGCAGAAATCACCCTTGAAAAAGACGATGCATCTGTGAATGCAAAATCAATCATGGGCGTTATCACTATGGCAGCGGGGTACAATACAACATTGACCATCAAAGCCGATGGAACTGACGAAGGGGAAGCGGTTGCGGCCATACTCCGCCTGTTTGAATCAAAATTTGAAGAGGAGTAGCGCATGAAAAACCTTACAGACCGTCAACGCGAAACACTTGATTTTATCGCAAACTTCACCGATGAAAACGGATTTCCTCCCACTGTGCGCGAAATCGGCGACCATTTTGGCATTTCGCTCCGCGCGGTGCAGGATCACATCGTGGCCCTGCAAAAAAAAGGATACCTTTCGCTGAGCCAGCGCAGGTCACGTTCTTTTAGGGTGCTCATCGATGAGCGAAAAAAAGAACGTGGCCCGTTTGTGGAAAAAGTGCCTCTACTTGGCACCATCGCCGCCGGAAAGCCACTGCTCTGCGAAGAGAACCTTGATGGCTATGTAACGCTCACAGAGCCATTCGTGCGACCAGGGAAATCCTACTTTGCCTTGCACGTGAGAGGCACCAGCATGATTAACGCCGGCATTCTTGAAGGAGACCTTGCAATAATCGAGCAGACCAGTTCCGCAGTTGACGGACAGATTGTGGTGGCTGTCATTGACGATGCCATAACGCTCAAGCGGTTTTATCGCGAGGCTTCGCGTGTGCGCCTCCAGCCAGAAAATCCTGAGTTCCAGCCCATTTACTGCCAAGATGTCCGCATAGTTGGAAGTCTTGCTGGCATTGTGCGAACTTACTAAAAAACAATCATGTCAGAACCAGAGCTCTACCTGTTTACAGGGCCGGAAACAGGCAAAAAAAACGACACCATTTGCACATTACGTGAAACCGCCGCAAAAAAAAATAACGGTGCGCTTGATGTGTACAAATATTATGCGGGCGACACCCGTATGGCAGACATTGTGGCCCAGCTGCAAAACGAAAGCCTTTTTACAAGCGCAACATTCATTGTGCTACGGAATGCTGAACAGATAAAACTCAAGGCAGACATTGACCTTCTTGCTTCCTGGGCAAAAAGCGCGTCCACTTCGGCGAACACACTCATACTGGTTTCCGATGAAAACGCCGTAGACAAGCGAATTGAATCGCTGGTGCCTTCATCCCACAAAAAAATCTTCTGGGAGATGTTTGAAAACCACAAGACCCAGTGGCTGCGGGATTTTTTTTGCAAAAATGGCTACAGCGTTACCGAAGAAGCGGTTGAAGCAATTCTTGACATGATTGAAAACAACACCGAAAGTCTGCGTTCAGAATGTGCCCGCTTTTTTTACTGTTTTGAAAAAGGCCACCAAATTTCTGCCGAAGATGTTGAGCAAATTCTGGCGCACAACCGCGAAGAAAATGCATTCACGTTGTTTGAGGCCATGGCATCATCGAGGCCGCAGAATGAACGGTTTGAAACTTCGCTGGAGATTCTGCAAAAAATCAGGCTTTCGCGAGAAGGAAACGGCGTGCAGCTTATTGCAGGTCTAAGCTACTGTTTTAGGCAGCTGAGGGCTTGGCATGCACTGCACGCAAAAGGTCACATACCGTCTGCCGCAGATTTTCAGGCCGCAGGATTTTCAGGAAAAAAGAACCAGGTACGATACCGACAGGCCGCAACAGTCTGGAATGCAGGTTCCGCAGCATCGGTACTGGCTCTCCTTTCTGCCACAGACATTGCCATTCGCGAAGGTGGCGCACTGCTTGAAAACACAAGGCTTACGCTGCTTTTGTACGCAATCATAATTAAAAACGGTATCTATTGTGCGCAGTATGATCGAGGCGCGTAAGCCGGTTCTAAAAACAACATGTGTTTTTATGCGCTACCAACCTAAGCAAAAACATTTATTGCCCACGCAAACCCAAAACACCAGTTTTAAAGCTGCATGCTGTTCAGTATGGTGCGCAAAGAAATCAGCTCGTCTTTTGTCAATGTAACACCCTTGCTCATTTCATCATGCTCGGATGACCATGACCGAATATCATACTTGGCAGGTCTGCCGCCCCAAGAAACGAAATTCAGCTCCAAATTCCAGCCGTTCTTGCCAGAAGAAATCACGCCACATTTCTGTTCAATCGAAAACGAAAAATCGCCTGCCATACATACCTCGCATGCATTGTTTTACAAAAACATAGACTCCAGGCACAGCACCATTTTGCATGTCCGAAGTGCCTGTAAAACCGTTTACAGTATAACGCCAAACGCATATTCCTGCAACGATATTTTCCGCGCCTGACGGCATCGGCTACCAGACAGCCCGCAGTCCAATGGTAATCGAAATGCCGGGCATGGGGTAATTCGGCACCGCTTCATAGTCAACATCCAGCAGATTGTCAACACGCACATAAGGTTTTGCATATTTACACAGCTTTAGTTCCGCACTGATGTTTAAAATCAGATACGGGTCTAACACGTAGATGTTTTGGTTGTCTTCATAGCGCTTCCCTGTGTAGGAAGCTTCCACCATAATGCTGAACCATGAAAGCGAAAGCATTGCAGAAGCAGAGGCAACTATGTCCGGCGTGTACATTATCATTTTGCCGTAGGTTGCGGAGTTGCTTTTATCAAGCAGACGGTTGTACAGGTACTCAAAACTTCCTCGCACGGTGAGTATACGCCACAGCGTTTTTTTTGCCATAACATCAACACCTGCGTAAAATGCCGAGCGCATGTTGAGCGGTGTCCACAATCCGTCTTGCACACCCCAGTGTATTGAATTTTCGTAATAGTTCATGAACACACACAGCGAGATTGGAAACCATTCTTTTTTTGAATTCAGCGTGAACTCCGCGCCCCAGCCGCTTTCCACAGAAAGGTTTTTGTTTCCCGAGGCGCCTGTTCCCTGCCAGTACAATTGGTTCATCGTCGGGAAGGCAGCCATGCGGTAAGCGTCCAGCAGCAAATCCGCAAACGGCAAGTCAAACTTCACGCCCAGTTTGGGCACAAACGACACGTTCTGGTTGCTAAACAAAAGCGCAAGCGGCACTGAAAGCGACACAAAATCTCCTAAAAAAATCTTGCTCGTCTCTTTGAACGTTCCTGCGAAAATCATGTGCTTTCCAGTGTTGGAAGAATCAAGCACATCGGCTTCAAGGTGAAGCCCGGCGCTCTGCACAAACCACGGAAAAATTGCCGTCCGTGCAAAAAAATCTGTCTTTACTTCATTAAGATGATGGATGCTGCGCTCATGTCCTGCACCATACCATTCGTTTGAACTTTTCCATGAAAGCGAACCATTCAGCTTTACTTCACCAGGAAGAAAAGCCACATCTGCCGCAGGAATAGAAACGCCCACCGTGGCAGAATTATTGTAGTCCTGCTGGATTCCTTTGCCGTTTGAAATATGCTTGCAGCCAGCGTAAAACAGATCGCTTATTGTAAACGAGTTTCCGTTTCCAAAAAAATGTGTCACGCCTATATCGGCATTTCCGTCTGTTACCTGGGCACCAATTTGCTCACGGGAATTTCCCATGTAGTTTGTGTACAAAAAGCGATTCTGTGCAAATGTTCCGTTTAGACCTGCCTTTAAAAACGTGTTCTCGCCAGTCTGACCATTCCAGAAAATTTCAGTCTGCGCAGTATCGAGCGGAACATTCGCATTGAAATATGTTTTTGCGCCGAGGCCCGCAGAAAAATGCTGTCCAAGGCTCTGCGATTTTGTGGTAATGTAGACTACGCCTCCAACAGCACCTTCGCCAGCAAGGTCTTCAACAAACCCGCCGCGCACTACTTCGATTTTTTCTATGCTGGCAGGATTTATCGAAGAAAAATCAAAGTTTCCGTTCTGTGCGGAATTCATGGCAACACCATCGACCACAACGCGCACTGTAGGGCCTGTAAAGCCGCGTATCGAAGGATTTGACTGCGAACCGTATGCGCCATAACTTAGCGTCTGTATTCCCATGGAAGTGAACAGCTCGGGCAGGCTTTCTGCGTGCAGCTGCTCGATTTCACTTGCAGTGAGCACTTCTCGCTGCTCAACCACCGGTGAATCGATGTAAGCATAAATGTGCGGCAAGTATATGGATTGCTCTGCATCGCTGCCGGAACCCGCACCCTGCGAATCGGCAGCATCGTGGGGATTTTCAACCACCTGCCCACCTTCTGCAATCTGCCCGTCAGCGCGGTATGGAGCTTCAACTTCCTGCGCAAAACAGGTTGAGCAGAATATAACAATGAATGATGTAAGATACCGAATATGCTTCATTTTTTAAGGATTGCGGCCGATAAAACAAAATGCGGAACGGACAGAAATGCGGAAAGTTTTCTGCCCGCCGCGCAGTTTTGTGGTTACACTCTGCAAATGCTATGCGGAAGAAAATCCTGACATCAGCCTTGCAATGCTAGTCTTCAACCTTTTTAAATGTAACAGGATTTTCAAAATATCCATTTTCAATGGTATATTTATGTACACATTTTTCCAATGAATCAGGAAAATCATACGGTGATGACCTGTTAAAGGCATCGCACATCTTTACAGAGTTAGAAGTCAAACCTTTATAAAAAACAGCGCTCCACTTTTCAGCACAGTGAATCTCATATTCTTTCCCGTTATCATCATATCCAGTGACATCCGATTTCAGCTGATAATAGACATACCCAGACGTTTGGGAAAGTTTTGCAATATAAACAGAGCCTTCATGCCTACCGTAGCTGCATGTTTCAACTTTTCCAACTGAAATCTGGCAATCATAAGTTTCATATGTTTGCCAGTTAGGATAGTCATCTTCCCACTTTCCCACAATGCCGTCACTTTTTGAAAGTTCAGCCACATTTTCAAAAATCAGGTCTTCTGAATCCGGCTCTTTGCACGCAACAAAGCCGCACAACACAACCAGTGCAACCAAAACCGCGGCTGCACGCCACAATGAGAAGCGAATGCCTTTCATAGATTTTCTCCGGGCACCCGAGCGACAAGTGCCCAAAACAAAGGTTTTCCTTCCATACGGAACGGAATGACCCGGGGCGGGTCAGCGTGTACCAAAGTTTCCTGGCTCCGGCCAGCAGTGCCGTCTTCCCATGCAAAAACCGTGCGGAACAAGTCGCATCCGGTCTTGCACAGTGACGCGGTGGCACAGCCTTGTACAGCCGATACAGTTAATCGTCCAGCGCAGGCCTTTCACCTGCTTCCATTGCAATACACATTTGCATTCTAACACAACCAGCAAAAAAGAATCAACACGGTTCAACGCAAAAGCAAAGCTTCAAGACCGGGGCTGGCTCCACAGAAGCACGGCATGCACCCTTCCGCACAAATCATTATAACAGGAAAAGGAAATACATCGCACCATGGAACTCTGGCACAAACCAAGCCCATCGGAATCGTTTACTTTTGGCTCCTCGCTGGTTAAATCGTAAGTAGATTTTTCTACTTCCAAGCCGCCAGCGTTTTTGGACGAGGTAGAAAATCTACCGGCCAGCTTCCGTCTGCGGCAGCAAGATAGATTTTCTACTTTCAAGCCGCCAGCAGTTTTGGACGAGGTAGAAAATCTACCGGCCAGCCACCGTCTGCGGCAGCAAGGTAGAGTTTCTACTTCTCGGCCGCCAGCGGTTCTGGGTAAAGTAGAAAATCTACCGGCAAGCCACCGTCTGCGGCAGCAAGATAGATTTTCTACTTCCCGGCCGCCAGCAGTTTTGGACGAGGTAGAAAATCTACCGGTTTGCCACCGTCTGCGGCAGCAAGGTAGATTTTCTACTTCCCGGCCGCCAGCGTTTTTGGACAAAGTAGAAAATCTACCGGCCCGCTTCCATCTGCGGCAGCAAAGAACATTATTTGACTAGTGACAAAGCAAAGACTTGCAGCACAAGAGTGGAACAGGATTTTGTGTTCCAGAAACGAAGTGGCGGGCAACTAAGGCGGCGGACATCTGCGGCGTGAAGGACAGCACCGCCAGCTACGGCCATTGCGCAGGGCAATCCTCAGAGAGTATATCCGCGAGGCGCGGCGGGTGCATGGGAGACGCTGTTGCGTTTGTCACTGGCAAGTCTGCCTAATGTATTAGTGGTGAATCTGTCGCAATCAGCACTGGTGTTTGTGTCCCATTTACCAGTGGTGAGTCTGTCGTATTTATGCTGCATTTGCAAGGAGTGCGCACTCGCAATGAAGTTTTTAGCGGTGGCGGTACAGTCACCGCAGCGATGGTTTGCCGTTGGGGTGTTGTTGGTCAGGGAATGTTGGTTTTTAAACAGCCGGGAGCCATGCAAAATCCGTTCAAGCCTGTCTTCTGCGAGAAGGTTTTATTCAATGTAAAACTGAATGACATTCACCTTGTCTGTTCAAAATTCTCATAAAAGCTGGGCACCATTCATGCTGAATTCAAACCGCACCAAACGAGCTGTCAGCGCTCCGCAAGGCGGTTACGCAACACTGCGCAAAATTCAGCAGCAGCCTGCGGTGTTAAAAAAGCTGCGTAGTACAAATCGCTGAGTGGGCCTGCGGGAACGGAAGCTGCGTAAAAGCGCACGTCATCGGAAAGCCTGTCATATGCGGAACACGTTGCAGCAACGGGTGCCAGTTTGGTAAGTTCCGAAAGCTCTTCCTGCTTTTCTGCGGACATCAACACATGTGCAAAACCATTCAGCCTGGACTGTTTTTTAAAAAACATCGCCACCATGCATGGCGCCACAACCCCATGCGAAACGGCGGCGCTATCAAGAAAAACCGGAAACCGCTCTGTACGATAGCGAACAACGGTTCTGAGCACAATGCGGCGGTGCGCGGAAAGGGCCATAACCACAGCACCTGCAAGCTGGTCTTTCATAAAACTGTCCACGTCTCCTGCGGAAGCCAGATGCCACTTGGGATGAATCAAGTCGGAAGCCATCCATTCAGAAAGCATGTCCAGCACATGCAGAAGGGAAAGCTCACGGCCAGCGCTGTCGTGTCCAAACGGAGCGGCGAGTTTTGCTTCGACATTCTCTGTTGTTTTTAAAATAGAAACGAGGTTGTTGTATCCGTCCGCACCGGCCAGCGATTCTACCAACACGCTCACCATCGCAAGCAAGGTTCGGTCATCTTTTCCTGCACACAAAAATGGATACGGTACCAGTTTTTTTAGCGCAGCAAAATACGATGCGAAATCACTGAAATTTTCCACACCAGGCAACAGCAGCCCATCTTGATTTTCCGCAAGACTGTCAAATCCGTAATGGTCAAGCAAAAGCGGAAGCTGCACATGGCGTCCACCAACGAATGCAATCTGCCTTATTGCGCGAGGAATTTCTGCGGTGCATTGCTCTGGAAGTTCAAGTGCGTGAGGTGCAAGTAGCTGGGAATTCCTGCCATTCCACAACAACAGCATGTCGTATTTTTTTACGGTGGCAGGAAGTGGTGGCTCTGCATCAGGCAAAACGGAAAGGCTGACACGGAATCGCTTTCCAACGGCATGTCGTATCTGATTTACAAGAACGGAGCACAGTTCCGCTGGCACCTGGTAGCAGGCAAGTCTGATATGATGCGAAGTCCGATACGCAAACAGTCCAACGCAAAGACATAGAAGCAAAAGCAATACCGAAACAAAAACCCAGCGTTTTTTTAACAGAGCCAGCCGCATGCCGATATTGTAGGCCATTTGTTTTTTTTTTACAATCCGCGTTTCTGTTCCTGCCATAAATTCAGCATGAAAAAAGACATAAGTGCCCAGAATTTTCAGCCGCATCTGCAAAATGCTGCCACTTCATATGCGGCTGTACTGCGGTTCATTTTCAAGCCTTGTTTTTTTTGGGCGCATACGGTAGCATACAGCCATGGAACCTGCACTGTATTTGATTCCCGTGCCAATCAGCGAACAGCCGTTTGAACAGGTGCTGCCTTCATACAATCGAACCATCATAACTGGCATTTCTTTTTTTATAGTTGAAAACGTGCGTTCGGCGATTCGCTTTTTAAAAAAACTTGATTCTGCACTTGACATCAACACGCTCACTTTTTTTGAGCTGAATGAACATACAGACAGCGCAGACATTGGAATGTATCTTGAGCCACTCGTGACACAAAAAAAATCCATAGGCATCCTTTCGGAAGCGGGCTGTCCGGCAGTTGCAGACCCGGGAGCCACGATAGTTGCTCTTGCCCAAAAACAAAACATCCGTGTTGTACCACTGGTAGGGCCGTCATCAATTCTTCTTGCGCTCATGGCAAGCGGATGCAGCGGACAAAATTTTGCTTTTAACGGATACCTTCCCGTAAAATCTCCAGAACGCGAAAACCGTCTGCGCCAGCTTGAGCACCGGGCCGCAAAAGAACACCAAACCCAGCTGTTCATCGAAGCTCCGTACCGAAACCAAAAACTGTTTGCAGCGCTGCTCGCTTCATGCCAGGCGCACACACACCTTTGCGTTGCCACTGGCATAACTGGCGCAGGTGAATATATCCACACGCACACAATCGCCGAATGGAAACACAAACCGCTACCTCCGTTCGATCGGGTGCCAACTATTTTTGCGCTTTCACAATGAGGTAACAAATGAAATCAATTACCCTGCTCGGCATAAAACACTGCGGAAAATCAACACAAGGAAAACTGCTCGCAAAAAAACTGGTGATTCCGTTTTACGATACTGATGATCTTATCACGCAACGCACAGGACTCGCACCGCGCGAACTGTACATACGCAACGGCGAACGCGCGTTCATGGATGCCGAAGCCCAAACCTGCACATACCTGCACAGTCTGCTGCAAGAAAAAAACGAACACGCCGTTATCGCAACAGGTGGCGGCATCTGCAAAAATGCTGATGCGATTGCCACGCTCAAAACAATGTCTGTGCTCGTGTTTCTAAAAGCGGAAGAGTCTACCGCAGCCGAACGAATCATGCGTGAAGTCACTGTAAGTGCTGACGGGTCGCTCAAAAATCTTCCCGCCTACATCGCAAAAGAAAATCCGCACACCAAGGATGATGTACGGATGATTTTTCATGAATTTTACATAGAGCGCACACGCCAATATGAAAAGATTGCTTCCATCTGCATCCGCATGGAGCCAGTTTCAAAGCAGGAAAATTTGCAACGCATTTATTCTGAGCTCAAGCGTTCAGCTGCAATTTGAACATGAGCCACCGCACCCGCCTCCGCAGCACCCCGCACTGCAATCGCCTTCGCAGCTTGAACCACAGCAGCCAGCCTGGGATAGTCCGTTTTGAAGTTCGGATTCTGTTGCGTCACGCACGTCAAGCACTTCGATGTCAAAATGAAGATTTTTTCCAGCAAGCTCATGGTTTGCATCAACAGTGATTTTTTCGTCAGTTACCTTTTTTACTGTTACCAGCTGGGGGCCCTGCGGCGTTTCAGCCTGAAACTGCATACCAACTTCAATCTTGAAATCGGTGTCAAAATTGTCACGGGAAACTTCGGCCACCAATTTGGGATTGTATTCGCCGTAGCCGTCTTTTGCGGCAAGCACCGTGTGAAATGTGCTGCCCGAAGTCTTGCCTTCAAGCTGTTCTTCCAGTTTTGGCAACAGGTAGCCGGTTCCATGAATGTATTGCAGCGGGTCGGTTCCAAGAGAAGAATCAATCAATTCTTCATGGTCACCCTTTAATGTGTAGTTAATGGTCACGACACGGTTTTTTGTTACAACCATATCGGCCTCTACTGTTCCTGCACCACTTCAACTATCTCAGGGCAGGTTTCTTTTAGATAACGCTCAATGCCCATTTTAAGCGTCATAACCGCCATAGGACATGAACCGCACGCACCTGTCAAACGCAAATGCACTTTGTTTTCGGCATCAATCGAAATAAACTCCATGTCGCCACCATCGGCATTTAACTGTGGACGAAAAGCTTCAAGCACTTCTTTTACCTTTTCTTCAAGAGTCGCGTCTGCCATAGTCACCTCTTATTATTTTTAGTAATAAAACCATCTTTAGGATAGTTTATTTTTTTTATTTTGACTACTGTTTTTAAAAATAGCAATGTCATTCAAGACTGTCCAGTTTGCGTTTGAGTTCAAGAATCCGCATGTGCAGATAGTGGTCAACGGTGTTTTTTTCGAGCATACCCAGCGAACGGTTCTCGTTGTCTACAATGGGAATGGATTCCGCGTCGAATTCTGAAAACTGTTTATACACATCAGGAAGAGACATGTCTGGTTTACAGGAACACTCAGGGGAGTCCATGATGTCCATTGCAAGCAAAGAATGCGAAAGGTTTTCCATACGCAAAATTTGCTTCAGGTGTTCCAACGAAATGACACCGCTCAGCTTTCTATCGGCACCGACCACCGCAAACGTCTGGTAACGCTGGGAACCAAATGTATCCAACAGTTTTTCAAGTGAATCAGTTTCGTTTACAATGGTGGGGCTTTGCACTGAGCATATGCGCTCACCTCCCAATGTTACATCGTTGACGGTTGAACTTTTTAAAATATCATCCTCCGTGACATTCAGCCCGACTTCGCCAGCTTTTTCTACGCCGTATTTTACACAGATGGGGCCTACAAGCTGTACGATAAATGTTGTTGCGGTGATAATCAAAATAATCTGAGGCCCAATCGAGTCGGGAAAATCGTTGCTGGCAGCTATGCTTAGACCAATGGCTACACCGGCCTGGCTCAAAAGGCACCAAGGCAGATAGCGCTGCACGGAAGACGGCGCATTTGTAAGCCATGCGCCCAACTTTGACCCGATTGTTTTTCCGGCGGAACGGCCAAGCACATAAGCAATCGCAATAAAAGCCACCGCCGGAGTAACAACCCATATGTTAAGTTTTGCACCAACCAGCACAAAAAAAAGCACATACACTGGCGGCGTGTAAGCATCAACCAAAGTGAACACTGCATGCGTTTTTGAGTTGGCAAAATTCACCAAGAAAAATCCTATGAACATTGAAGCAAGAATATTGTTAAGCGACAAAAGCTGGCAGACACCGGTGCTCAAAAAGAGTCCACCTAATGCAAGCGAAAGCACCCGTCCTTCATTGTTCATGCGTTTTTTTATTGCAAGGTTGATAATAAAACCAAAACATATGCCAACTGCAACGGAGCCAAAAATATCAATGCAGATATTCAGTACCTGCATGTGGAAGGGAACAGAGTGCCCGCCAACAAGCGGCGCTGCCACTGTCGAAGCAATTGCGTACAGGATGAGCGCACCTGCATCGTCCATGGCCACAAGCCCCAGCACCGTTGTGGTAAGCGGCCCGCGTGTCCGGAATTCTTTAAGAACATCGGTGGTTGCGGCAGGAGCGGTTGCAGAACTGATGGCCCCCAAAAGCAGCCCAAGTGCAAGCGAGCGCCTAAAATCATGGGTAAAGCCAAAAGCGATGAGAGTGGTCAATATTCCAACAACAAAAAACGGAGTAATTGTTTCTCCGCACAAAATGCCGATGAATTGTCTGCCGTATTTTTTTATTACGCTGAGCTTCAATTCAGCACCGACTAAAAAGCCAATCAACGAAAGCGCAATTGTATTGACAGGACTCAATGCATCGATAGTGCCAGACCCAAGAATTTGCAGGCCTGACGAACCAAGCACAATGCCAACAGCAATGTAGCCTACCACCTGCGGGATTCTGAGCTTTTTAAACAGAATACCGCCAAGAGCTCCTGCAAACATGATAATGCCCAACAACAAAACAAGCTGCTCCGCATGTAATTCAGAAAAGTGCAAGATGTGTGGCAGCAGCCTGGAAAACGGATGAGTTCCATTCATAAACGCCTCGATTAAGTGATTTTAGTATACCACAAAATAATTTCAGAAAAAGCTATACAAAAACAGTGCAAAACGCTAACGCATGAGGTTTTCAATCACATCACTTGGATTTTGGTGATAGTACAAAAATCCGTAGAGCGCGGCGGCAGAAATAACTTTGCGGCCATATTCGCGGGTTTCTGAAAACGGAAGAGATTCCAAGAACAAATCGTTTTCCAGGCCGCTTTCTCCAAATTCCAAGCGAACGTTTTTGAGCCAAGACCGTACACGTGTTATTCCTCCGTTATAAGCAAACAGGGCAAGAATGGCAGAGCCATCCAGACGTTGCCGCAGTTCTTCCAAATAGTAAGAGCCAAACAGAATATTGGTGGCGCCATCTTTTAAATCATATTCAGAATATTTGAGTTTCCTTGCTACATCTGAGGCGGTACCCGACATGAGCTGTGTCAAGCCAATGGCACCTGCGTGGCTTACCACCTGCTCATCAAAAAAGCTTTCACTTCGGATGAGTCCATACAGCAGATATTCTTCCTGCCCAAAACGGGAGCATGCGTCATGCACTGCGTCTGAAAAATCACGCGGAAAAACCAGTTCCAGCAACTCTTTGGAAAGAGCCCGCTCGGGATTGTTTGCAGCCCGAGAAGCAATGCGCAGGCTTTGAACATAAAACAAAGGATTATCGGCACCGCACTGCTTTAAAAAGTGCGCAATCTTTTGCACGCAGTCCATGCTGACTTTGTTCTGAACACGAAGCCATTCTTGATACAAATATTCAGGAAGTCCAAAATCAACATATCCTTGCAAAAGTCGTTCCGCATTTTTATCCGGAACAATTTCCCGGTGCTGTCCAAACTGAGATATGCATGAAAAAAGCTCATCATCAGCCAAGCCGAGCGCAGAAGCTGACTGCATGCGATAATAAAAATCGGCGCCGCTATGTAACGCACGGTTCAACAACGCTTCTGCCGCACCTGGTGCAATCAATTCTGAATTGGAAATGCGTCCGGTTTGTATAAGCCTTGCCGCAACATAGCTGAATTTTGCAACGGTTTCATCGCTCGCAAAACCATCCAAAATCTGCGCGACCCTGTAATAGTCATACCATTTGTGCTGCGAAAGCAGCCGCACCGAAAGCGCGTCAAAAAAATCATCAAAATAAAACGGGTCGTGCAAATCGCCACGAAATTTTTCAAGCGATTTTATCACAGCCGTGACAGAATGTTTCAGTTCCGTATTCAAATAATACCAAAAAGCATTGTCAAATAACGCGGAAGAAGCCGCAGCATCCATAGCTTTTTTTAGCTGCTCCAACGCACGGGCTGCATGGCCTTCGGCAGAGTCGTACAGCCTTCCAGCGTAAAAGTGCGCATAAAAAACGCTGTCATCCGCCACGCGCGAACTAAGTGATTCAAAGAACGCAGCGTTCTGCAAAAACAAAGACGACCCGTACAGGCTTGCTTTTCCAAAATCGCTCACCAGTTGAGCGGGCAATTTGGCATCATCCGCTGAAAGTTTTTTTGCAGCAGCAAAGGCTTCGCTGTAACGCCGCATAAACACCGCATCACGAAACGCAATCACTTGATTAGGCTTGTCGATTTTTGAACATAGCGAATGGTGCAACGAAGTGAATGGCCGCACAGTAAACCAAGTAAAACAATCTGAATCAAAACGCGAATCTCTTTTCTGCAGCAATGCATTGCAACGAAAAAAGGCAAGTTCGTTGTCACACGTAGAAAGGTCAAGTCCGTTGGTCGCAGAAATGATTGCCGCATATTCATGTTGGGAGTCAAGCTCACGGCAAAGCTGCAACAGTGCTGGTTCATCGCCGTAAGTTTTATGGATTTCGCGATACAAGGCAAGCCGTTCCTGCGCAGTCTCATGCATGGCAAGGGTTTCTTGGGAACGGCGGGCAACAAGCGGGCTGGCATTTTTTGCGGCATTCTTGAGCATACGGAACGCGATGAATTTTTCGTTGCTCTTTATGTATTCCAATGCGGCAAAATAATCGGCATCAGCGCCATACTGGTTTTTGAGCGATGAAGTAAGCTGTGCACACCCAAGAGGTAGCATGAGCAGTGTGCACAAAAGCGGAAAAAAATAAACCAGCGTGCGTCTGTCCATGGCGGCTGGCATCATTCAGCAGGAATCAAAATCCATGTACCAGCAATGATGTAATCGGGATTTTTTATGTTGTTATACTCGGCAAGCCGACGGTATCGCCATGGATTTTTGTAATACGCATATGCTATATCCCACAAGGTATCACCCCATTTGATATTGTAGCGGATATCCGCAGGCGTGACCGCAGGCGGCACAGGTTTTTCAGGAACAACGGCTTCGGGCGTAATGGCAATCACAATTCCATCTTCAACAGCGGGAATCGTGACAGGCTCTGGCTCGGTGAATACAGGTGCCTGCTGCTGTTCGTTTTGCAAAGCAGAAGAGTCTTCGCTGCTTTGGGCTGGAACGGTCTGTGTTTCGTTTGCAAGCACAGATAATTTTTTAAACATGTTCTGTGGCGTTGCAATTCCAAACACCATCAGCAACACGGCAAAAATGCAGATAAGGGCACATATGATGCAAACCACCATCGGCGCAGTTGATCTTTTCTTCTCTCCATAAAGAGATGCATCTGGAGAAGATTTTCCTTGCAGCGTCTCTTCATCGTACAGATTGTCAAACATACCATTGATATTCATTGAAGTGGATTCGGAATTATCTTCATCATTAAAATCTGGAATACTGAAATCATCAGTGGATGAGTTCTGCGGCATTACAGCGGTGCCTCCAAAATCGGGAAGCGAAAAACTGTCATCGGTCGATGCAGAATTGTTATCAAAGTCTGGAAACGAAAAATCTTCATTGCCCCCACTGACGGCAGGCGTATCATCAAAATCAGGAAGATTGAAATCGGCAAGTGCGCTCTCCTCGGTATCCGCATCAGCACCGTTGGCAGAAATGTCACCAAAGTCTGGGAGGTCAAAACTTTTCCCAGAGGTTTCCGCGGCACCAGCGGAGAAGCCAGAACCAACCGCACTGTCCGCGTCACCAGAGGAAATGTCACCGATGTTCGGCAGGTCTAAATTATCCCCGGGGGTTTCCGCGACACTGGCGGCGGGCTCGGAACCAACCGCACTGTCCGCGTCACCAGCGGAAGTGTCGCCGATGTTCGGCAGGTCTAAATCATTCCTAGGGGTTTCCGCAACACTGGTGGCAGGCTCAGAATCAACGGCATTGTCCGCGCCACCAGAGGAAATGCCATCGATGTTCGGAAGGCCAAAATCCTCCCCAAAGGTTTCCGCAACACTGGCGGCCTGCTCGGAATCAACCGTGTTGTCTGTGTTACCAGTGAAAATGTCGCTGATGTTCGGGAGGCCAAAATCCTCCGAAGATGTCTTTGCATCGACGACTGGCTCGGAATCAACGGTGTTGTCTACGTCATCAGCGAAAATGTCGCTGATGTTCGGGAGTCTAAAATCCTCCGAAGGTGTCTGTGCATCGGCGGCTGGCTTGGAATCAACGGCATTGTCCGCGCCACCAGCGGAAGTATCGCCTATGTTCGTAAGGTCAAATTCCTCCCCAGAAGTTTCCGTAGCATCGGCGGCGGACTTAGAATCAACGGTGTTGTCTATGTCACCAGCGGAAATGTCGCCGATGTTCGGGAGGTCAACTTCCTCCGAAGGTGTCTGTGCATCGGCGGCTAGCTTGGAATCAACGGTATTGTCTGCGTCGCTAGTGAAAGTATCGCCGATGTTCGGGAGTCCAAAATCCTCCGAAGGTATCTGTGCATCGGCGGCTGGCTTGGAATTAACGGCATTGTCCGCATCACCAGCGGAAGTGTCGCTGATGTTCGGCAGGTCTAAATCCTCTCCAGGGGGTTCCGCAGCACTGGCGGCCTGCTCGGAACCAACTGCGCTGTCCGCGTCACTAGTGAAAATATCGCTGATGTTCGGGAGGTCAAAATCCTCCGAAGATGTCTGTGCATCGGCGGCTGGCTCGGAACCAACGGCATTGTCCGTGTCACCAGCGGAAGTGTCGCTGATGTTCGGCAGGCCAAAATCCTCTGAAGGTGTCTGTGCATCGGCGGCTTGCTCAGAACCAACTGCGTTGTCTGCGTCATCAGCAAAAATATCGCCGATGGTCGGTAGGTCTAAATCATTCCCAATGGTTTCCGCAACACTGGCGGCTGGCTTGGAACCAACGGTGTTGTCTACGTCACAAGCGGAAGTGTCACCGATGTTCGGGAGACCAAAATCCTCCGAAGGTGTCTGTGCATCGGCGGCTGGCTTGGAATCAACGGCATTGTCTGCGCCACTAGGGGAAGTATCGCCGATGTCCGGGAGGCCAAAATCCTCCGAAGGTGTCTGTGCATCGGCGGCCTGCTCGAAATCAACGGCATTGTCTGCGTCACCAGCGAAAATATCGCCGATTTTTGGCAGGCCAAAATCCTCCGAAGGTGTCTGTGCATTGTCGGCTTGCTCAGAATCAACGGCATTGTCCGCGCCACCAGCGAAAATATCGCCGATGTTCGGCAGGTCTAAATCATTCCCAGGGGGGGCCGCAGCACTGGCGGCCTGCTCGGAACCAACGGTGTTGTCTACGTCACCAGCGGAAGTATCGCCTATGTTCGGCAGGTCTAAATCATTCCCAATGGTTTCCGCAACACTGGCGGCCTGCTCGGAACCAACAGTATTGTCTGCGTCACCAGCGGAAGTGTCACCGATGTTCGGGAGACCAAAATCCTCCGAAGGTGTCTGTGCATCGGCGGCCTGCTCGGAACCAACGGTGCTGTCTACGTCATCAGCGAAAATATCGCTGATGTTCTGAAGGCCAAAATCCTCCAAAGGTGTCTGTGCGGCAGGGGTGCCTTGCTCGGAACCAACGGCATTGTCCGCGTCACCAGCGGAAATATCGCCGATGTTCGGCAGGTCAACTTCCTCCGAAGGTGCCTGTGCATTGTCGGCTTGCTCAGAATCAACGGCATTGTCCGCGTCACCAGCGGAAGTGTCGCTGATGTTCGGAAGACCAACTTCCTCCGAAGATGTCTGTGCATCATCAGCAGGCTTGGAGTCAAGTGAGGTGTCTGAATTGTCAGTGGAAGGCTGCTCGTCTGCGGCGAAGGATGAAAAATCAAAATCATCGGAAGCGGAGTCGGTGGCATCAGTGGAATCGAACAGGTTGTCAAAGCTGTTGGCAAGAGCTATGGTATCGGCGGTGGGAGCTCCCAGCGAATCATCGTTTTGGGGAAGCGTTTTGGTGTCGGCGGTGTTGTCCGCAACTATGTCAAATGGAAAATCCTCGTTATTTGGGTCTGGACCAATCACTGCCTTATCCTCTGCTTGTATATCGGCAGATTTTGGCTCAGAATCAAGTGGAAGTTTTTGATTTTCGGCACGAAGCCCAATTTCGGAATCGGTGGAGACCGGCATAGCACGTAAATTGAGCGGAATATGGGATTGGCTTTTATTTCCTGTTTCAGAATCAGCAATGATGGCATGTAGCTGGTTCTGGCCATCGAGTGAAAGGTCGAGATCTAAATTTGACTCGCCGTGTGGGTGCGGGTTCATGTTTTTGATTTCGAGAGTATCAATGTACTTGGCATCTTCCATGGAACCTGTTTCAGACTGGTAAATATCAACACGAACCTTGGTCTGGTTGTCTTTTACAGTTGTAAGTTCCAAAATCTTCTTTTCGGGCTCTCCTTCGGTGAGCACTGGATAAAAAGAACCATCAGCAAGTTTTATACCTATCGACTTCATACCGAAACCTCTGTGCGCAATGAACCTGCAAATAACCACCAAGCTCGCACTTATCCATTGTAAAAAGGATTTTAGCTTTCGTCAATGTGAAAATCAACACCCTCCAGACGCATAAGGTGGGTATGATTTTTCTGAAATTTGATAACTGGGTGATGATTAAAGAAGCCTTTAGACGTTGCCGGGTTTGTTGTTCTTATAAGGTATTGCAGTCAAGGGGACATACCCTTCATTTCGCCCAAGGGGGCGGGATATGTACCCTTTCCACACGAATCAACACCTCGGACGCAGAAGCAAAGTATGTACCATTTCTGCACAAATCAGAAAAGGCCAGAAATGGTTTTGCTGTGGACAAACATGCCATTGAAAATAAAGCGATAGTGACTTATAATTGAAGCATGGCACAAAAACGAAAATTCGCAGAAAAAAAATGGGCAACCACAACGGGGCTTGGACTGGCAATTTGGATGCTGGCTGCCATTGTGCTGGTGGGTCTGTTCATTTTTAATCAGAATAAAATAATCGCAAATTTAAAGCAGACAGGTTTTTTTAACCGCGTATTCGGAAAAACACCCGCGTTTGTTGAAAATGCCGATGTGGGCATTCTCGGTTCAACTGAAAAAAACAATGTTGAGCCTATGGCACCAGTTGAAATTACTTTGACCGAAAATGCATCGCAGTCAGCACAATCCGTGACCGCACAAAACGATGCCGCACGCCGCCAGCAGGAGGCCGCCGCAGGACAAAATGAATGGACGCACCAACAGTCTGATTCCGACATCGCAGGAATTTACACACAGCCAGCCGGTGAAACTTCGGGCACATTCGCGGCACCAGGCCAGACCATCACAGTAAAGCTGTTTTTTATGGAAATCGCAAGTGACGGCTCGGTGATTCGCCACGCCGTAAACCGCAGCATGAAAAAATCAGAGAGCCCGCTGGTAGACACCATCAAGGCTCTCATAGCCGGCCCCACCGCAAGCGAAGAAAACGAAGGCTGCCGCTCGCTGCTTTCAACAGGAAGCTCGCTGCTTTCGGCCTCGGTAAGAAACGGCGTAGCCACATTAAATTTTAGCGGAGAGTTTGAATTCAACCAGTACGGCATCGAAGGTCTGCGCGGACAGCTCCAGCAGATTGTGTTTACCGCGACAGCATTCCCCACGGTGGAAAGCGTGCAGTTTTTGATTGACGGTGAACGCAAGGACTATCTGGGAAGCGAAGGTGTCTGGATAGGCACCCCCCTCAACAGAAACAGTTTTTAATTTTCGCAAAAACAGCTGGCAAGCCACAAAACGCTGAATGTTTCATTCCGACTGAATCAACACACCCGGCCACAAAAGTTGGGTATGCATCCTTTCCGCACGAATAAAAGTGGCAGGTTTTTATGCCGGTCGCGCCATGGTTCGTCGCGTGTTGATTTTTTTTATAAAAAAATCAAGATTGGTGCTGATAAACAGGGCACAGTGGGCAATTATGACACCCGCAAAAGTAAGGTAACATACAAACTGAAGCAAGTGGCTAAATTCGGTAGGGGCAAATCCAGACAGCAGGCACATGGTCGCAATCATCACCAAGCCGGAAAGCGCCCAAAGCACCATGCTCACCGAGTATTTTTTTGGTTTGTATGAAGGATCTATTTGTGCCATAATATCAAGCAGTGTCCGGTCGTTAAGTGGCACAGAAATTTTCAGCGGACGAGCAGCAAGCTTTTCGGCCCAAGAAAGAGCCCGCACCTGTTTTCGGCAGCTTTTGCAGAAAAGCAGGTGGAATGCCAGTTTGAACGGCACACGCTGCCCCTTGTCAAGAGCCAGATACTCCTCCATATAACATTCACAGTCTTTTTTCATTGCTTCCTCCAGTGGCAGCAAAATCTATTATACAAGCGCCGTGCGCCAGTCTGTCACTTTCCTCGTGATGCAGACAGGCCAGCGTCAAGTGTAGTCTTCAAGTTTGTCGCGCAGAATCTTTTTTGCCCTAAAGATGTGCGACTTTATCGTGTTCATCGGCAGCCCGGTTATGATTGCAATTTCATCGTAGGGCGTGTCGTAAAAAAAATACAAATCCAGGCACAAGGCATAACGTTCCGGTAGCTGCGCCACAGCTTCTCGCACGGCTTCCTGCGTAATGCGGCGAATTTCCGCATTTTCCGGGTTGTCACCTTTTGAAGGCAGCAAATCTTCGTCCGAAATATGTTCGTACTCATGGCGCCGATTTTTTGCGTTCACCGCAGTAGTGTAGGCAATGCGCGTGAGCCATGTTTCAAAGCTGCTTTCTCCACGAAACGAACCAAGTTTTGTAAACGCCTTTAGAAACACGTCCTGCACAAAATCTTCCGTGTCGCTGGCGTTGTGAAAAAAGCTCATTCCCAGCGCAGAAATGCGTTTTTGACAACGCGCCACCAGCATGGCAAATACGGAATGCTTTCCTGCAAGCACTTCCCGTACAAGCTGAAGGTCGCGTTTTTGCGCTGCTGTCATCTTGTGTGTTACGCCAGGAGCATCCTCATGTTTCATCGCCGCTTTCAGTCTTGATGCCAGGATTCACTTTGTAAAAAATCAGAAACATCATGCCACTAACAAGCGGAAGCAGACCTCCCAGAATGTTCCAGGAAACGCCTTCAAGCAGTATGAACATGACAGTCAGCACCAGCCCCACGCCCTCCAGCAGCAGCCCTGTAAGCAGAGAAAACATTTTGCTGTTGAAATGCACGTGGCTGTAAGTGCCTTTCAAAATGCGCAGTTTGTTTTCGTGGTGGCGCCAAAGCAAAGCAAAAAACACCAGAATGGATCCAAATGCGATTCCCACAATGGGAATGAGCGAAATGATTACCTGAGCGGCAGGAGTCATGGTTGCAGCTTCCATATTAATCCTCTTTTTAGCGGTACCACACAAGCACAGCTTTTTATTTAGACACTGAATATGTGCAAAAGTTGCATATGTACCGAAATGTCTTGCTATTCAAAAAAAATATATTCATTAAAATAAACAGCAGTGATTGCTCCCAGCACGAGTTCCCGGTTTACGGCATTGAGCAGCGCATCTTTTACGGCCTGTTCACCCATGACCTGCAATTCCTTCCGTGTGTATGACGCAAAAAAATCTGAAACAAGCGCCCTGCACTGTCTGTTTTTTTGCGAAAGCTCCTCAAAAAGCGCATTGTCATCTTTAGAGTACGAAAACCATGGCGTTACAACCAGCACGGTGCCCGCATGTTCTTCATCAGGTGAGCGGGTGAGCGCACGGATTTCGCCAAGGCCGGTGTAAGCCGCTATGTTTTCATTTTTTTTTGCGCTCAAATTCACCACAGCTTCTGGAGTGGGATCTGAATGGCGATAAGTTGCGTGAAGCCTGTCGCGGCGCTGCACAAGCACAATGGCTGTGCCAAACACCAGCACAATGGCAAGAAGCGCTATAATCAGGCCGAGGATTTTTTGTAGCGGAGTGGCAAAAAAAGGTTGCAGCATGGATTCAGTGTACCAGATAGGGAGCAAGAAGCGCAAGCGTTCGTGACATGGCAGGAAGCCGGGCCGTAAGAGCCACATCGGTTTCGCGCCAATCTTCGCTGGTGATTGTGCCGTTTTTGCGCACCAGTTCCACAAGGTCGCTTCGTTCGAGCGGAACCAGATAGCACTGTTCCTGCCCCAAAAGGTGTTCGGTAATAGCTGCAAGAAGCGAGTCAAAACCGAGTTCCGTTTTTGCGCTCACATGCATGGCACCAGGAAATTCTGATTCACGCCGGGAACACAACACGGGATCGTCCGCGACACGATCCCATTTGTTAAGCACAACCAGCGACTTTACACTGTCAGCGTGAATTTCTTTTAGAACTGCCAGCACCTGCTGGTACTGCGCTACACATGAACTGTCGCTTGCGTCAACAACAATCAGCAGCAAATCGGAAAGCGCGGCTTCTTCCAGAGTTGATGTAAAAGCTTCAATAAGAGTATGCGGAAGATGCGAGATAAAACCAACAGTATCCGTCAATAGCACGTGAGAGCCTTCGGACAGTGCAAGCTTGCGGGTTGTTGGATCCAGTGTGGCAAAAAGTTTGTTTTCTACAAAAACATCGGCTCCTGTAAGCGCGTTCAGAAGACTGGATTTTCCAGCATTGGTGTAGCCAACGAGCGCACAGGAGCGAGTGGCAGTTTTTTCGCGCTGTTTGCGCTGAATGTTCCGCGTGTTCACCACTTGCTCCAGCTCTTTTTTTATCTGTGCGATCTTATCTTCAAGCTGACGACGGTCAAGTTCGAGCTGTGTTTCGCCAGAACCTTTGTTGCCAAACGCGCCTCCACGTTGCCGCGCAAGGTTGCCATAGGAATGGCTCAGCCGTGGAAGTGAATAGACCAGTCTGGCCAGTTCAACTTGAAGCGAAGCTTCCTTCGTGCGGGCACGAGAGGCAAAAATCCTGATAATCACTTCGTTGCGGTCGAACACGGGGATGGAAGCAAGTTTTTCCCAATTGCGCTGTTTTGAAGGGTCAAGTTCCCAGTCAAAGATGATGCAGTCGGCTGAACATGCTTTGGCGCGGTCGGCAATTTCAAGCGCCTTGCCAGTTCCGATGCCGTAGGAAGGGGTAGGCTCAATGCGGGAAAGCACCATAGATTCCGCGATTTCAAAGCCAAGCGTGTGCACAAGACCTTCAAGTTCTGCAATGGCACCTTGCCCAGCCTGCTTTTCGGGAGCGCCCACCAACATGCATTGTACGGGCCGTTCTTCTTCCTGCTGAATTTCAACCATGCGCACAGTATAAAACAAATATGCTGCCGTGCAAAGACCGAATCGTAAATCAAGGGAAATCAACTCACCGCAAAGTAAAAAGCAAGGCTCCGCTCTGTAGAGCGAAGTATGTGTCCTTTCCGCACGAATCAAAATTCCACAGCATCAGATGGAACAATTCGCTGACCGGTAGGCACGGCTCAACGGACGGCTGCACGGCCATTGAAAACCAAAAAGATTTTCCGCATGATTTTATCAAGGATGGTTTAAAATCAGCCTCGCAGATGGCGTGTCTTATTTTAACTTCGTTTTTTCAAAACTCGATTATTGGCTGCCGTTTCTCACTTTGTTGCTGGAAGTATAGGAACTTTATTTGAGAGAAACGGTTGTGCCGTTGAGTATGGCTGGATACTGTTCCACATACACTATTTTTCCGCCTATGATTCCAAGTCTGACAATTTCGCTGTCGGTTGCACCGGGCATGTCTTCCATTCCGTTGAACAAAAAATTGCCTTGGGAATATACAATCAGTTTGCCATGATACCATTCTGTAGGCTGGAGCACATGCGGGTGGCTTCCGAACACTACATCCGCGCCTGCGTCACAGAGCTGCTCATAGAATGCCCGCTGGCTTTTGGTGGGCGTAAAACGGTATTCCTCACCGCCATGCACGTTGACAATCACAAAGCAGCCGGAGGCCTTTTCAAGGCGGACCTGTTCCACAAGCTCAGGACTCTGCCATAAAATACCGGCACGGGTTTCGGTGGCAGTTGCACTGACCTTGCCGTTAAAACCAGAACGTTCCACTGGAAACGCTCCGCAGGAAATTATTGCGAACTGCTGTCCGTTTACTGTGGTATGATAAAATTTCTCCGCTTCCTTACGATTGTAACCCACGCCACTTGATGGAATTCTGTATTCATTGAACGCGGCGAGAGTATCTTTAAAACCTGGCTCACCATAGTCATAGCAATGATTGTTTGCCTGCATGAGGTATGTAAAACCTGCGCGGAGAAGCACGGGAAGCACTGCCTTTTTAAATCTGAATGTATAGGTTTTGACAGCGTTGCTCAATGAATCGGTTACCACGCCTTCAAGATTTCCGATGGTGATGTGGTTACGCCGCAAAACGGGAAGCGTTGTGGTAAACACCGCATCAAGTCCGCCTTCATCAAAAAGCAATCGCTCCTGAACGCCACGCCCCACCATGACATCGCCAACGCTTGCAACAAACACTGGGCCGCCTGTGCGGGCATTCCCATCCTGCACCCGGACTTTTTTTACAAAGGCACCTGCCCCTTCTTCATCTTGGACAGGCTGAGCTGGTTCATGTCTTTGCAATTCAGCGAGGTCGGCAAGAATCGCACCGGAACCAATTTTTCCTTGCGAAAGCGGAGCATCGCCCGCAGACGGTTCCGATTCATGATGGGAAGTATCAGAAAAATTTGTAACCGGAGCATTTTCATCCGGCACAAAAACGCTCTCGCACCAAGCCTTGACCGATTCTGCATACCGGGGAACCAACACCGTGCACACAAGAAGCGTAGTCTGTTCCAGCGCATAGCCTTCTTGTCCCGCGTACTGTCCGTCAACGGGAAGCGCGCGGCTTCCTTCGGCCAAAGAATCAGGTTCCGCAAAATGAATGGAAAGAGTCGGACTGAGCAGAGAATTGGCAGGGCTCATTTCATCGGCAAAATCGGCCGGCACAGTGGGAAGCAGCAGACGAGTCCGCAGCGCATACGACCACCGAAGCGCAGTGTCGCAATGGCGGTCTTGCACGATTGGCACAGATTCTTCTACAAAAAAGAATGCCACAGGAAGATTTATGGTACCAGTCAGCCTTTCAAAAAAAGAACCGGGATGCCCGGCAGATACGTCGGCCGGTTCATGCCCAATTTTTTCAAACCACAGCGTGGTGCCATTAACAATGGCATTCGCATCATCTTCAGGCCCGAACAGGGCATCGTACACTTGTGGTGGCAGCTGAACCACCGCACGCACAGGTCTGAAAAACGAGCGCACCACAAGCAGCGCAGAAAGCACCGCAACAGCAGTGGCACACAGCGTCGTAACACATGTGCGCCACACAACCGCAGACGGCTTCCGCGGTTCATTCATCTTCCTGACTGCTTTCAGAAGCGGCGCGTCCCGCTTCCATGATGGCATCGGTTGTTGCAGGGCGTGAATCCGTGGTCAGCTGCAATGCACGTGTGGTCTCATCGTCAACACCTACCTTTATAAGCTCCCTGTCGCTCGCGTCAGGAATCTTCTGCACGGTCACAGTGTAGAACATTTCATCGTCCTGCGACTGCACGCACAAAAAGAACTGCACCATAGTGTCGGTAATCTTGTCGATTATCCATACATCGCGATCCCTCGCGCGCTGCTTGAAAGGCTGGTCAACAGACATGAGTTTTTTTGTGAGAGTTTCGCCGGCTTCAACCTTGGACGGATCCGCAGGATAATCCTTGCGCTCGTATCTTGTGCCTTCCACCAGAATCTTATGGTTGAACCGGCGGTAGTGCATGGCCGAGTCGCGCCACACAATCTTTAAAGGCTGGTCGGTCTTATTGGTAAACGAAAAATTGAACCAGTCGTAACCAGAAACGAACATGCGCTTTCCCCAATTCGGCGTCACGGAAATATCGAGCCAGTCGATGTCATCCTCACCTTCAATCGTTATGGAGAATTCAGGAACTACAACGGCTTTCTTCTTTTTTGCCACACGGCCATATTTTCCGGAAGACGTGCAGCCTGAAAGAAAAAACAGCACGGCACACAAAAATACAACGGGTGTTTTTTTCATAATGATTCCTCACTTGCTGAAATGGTACACCAAAAAGCGCTCTGGTTTCAAGCACCAGACCAACCATGACATTGCAGCTCCCGTTCACGCAGAACGAATGCCGCGTGGCTTAGAATGGATTTCGTTCTGGCGAGTAACAGCATTTCGCCGATGTGGTTGGAATCTGCACAGCGGAACAGCGCGGAAATCGGCAGAACCGCAATTTTATCCAAGCCGCGCACGATTTTCCGCAGTATACTGCGCCCAACGAACCCAACAGGAGGAAATCATGGGAAACGATTTGTTCGGTTTATTTGAGGGCGGCTTTCTGCGGCTGCCGGGGAAAACGGCGGACTTCGCGGGGATTCCGTGGGTGAGGCACCCGGACTTCGCGGGCGTGGAGATGAAGCACATCGTCACCGCAGAGGACACGGGCGGCGCGGTCAGCCTTCATCTTGTGCGCGTCGCGCCGGGAAAAGCCA
>JAFLSN010000025.1:27308-35766 GCA_022510905.1 Treponema sp. | reverse complement strand
GCGAGAACTGCGGCACGGAATACGATTCCTCCGACAGTTTCCCGATGGCGATTTTCGTCGCTATCTCCCAAAACGAGATGACGCTGACTGATATTTTGCTGCTCCTGTCCATGATGGCAGACCTTGCCTGTTCCGAAAGCCTGTCATCTTCAACCATTGTCCAGATGAGCGCGTGCGTGTCGAGCAGATATTCCATGCGCTACTCCTGCCGCGGCTCTATGGGCAAGAAGTATGCCTCTTCGTCATCGTCGAACAGCTCTTCGGGCGTAACATCCCAGTCGCCCACGAACTCAAGCTTCATCTTGCCCTTCAACGCCCCCAGTTGGCGCGGCTTGGGCTTGAACAGGTTGGCGATTGCCGCGAAAATCCCCGGGCGGCGCACGGAGAGCGTCACGGGCTTTTCGCCCATGTCCTCAATCCGCACGGGAACATGGCGGGCGCGCTCCACGTACTGCGCGGGGTTGCCCAGAAAGTCGCTCATTGTGATTACAAGCATGATTCACCTCCGGTGTTTTCCGTACATTATAGCACGGAATCGGAGAAAAATGAACATCGAATTGGCGAAGGCGGACAAGGGCGAGAGCGAGAGCTCGCTCAAAAAGCCGATTGTGTCGCTGATTAACGACAGCATCGTGCCATACCTGAACATCGTTTCGGCCATGGAGGGCTACGCGGACTTCATCGCGGGGGTTGCGGGGAACATCAAGCGCAAGAACGACACCGTGGCGCGGCGCACGGCGGGAAAAAAGGCAGAGGAAGATGCATGAGAAATCACCCGGACTTCCGGCGGGCTTGCTGCTCCCCTTGTGCTTATCCGCGTTATCATATAGACTTATCCGCATGAGCGGTTCATCGGCATACGGCGCGTTTTTTCTTCCTTGCGTAGGCAGGGGGTCAGTGTACGCCGGTGAAAACTGCTACACACTTGTACCCCCCCCTATTCATCCGTAGCGTTTGCAAGCACATACAAGAAGCATATTCTCTTCCTGCGGCGGACATTCTGTATTCCCGCATTCCCGCGTTTCGTGCGCGCGCACTTTGCTTTCCCGGCGCATTTTCGACCAATGTGCGGACGCACTCTGCTTCCCCGGCGTGTTTTCGGGCAATGTGCGGACGCACTCTGCTTTCCCGGCGCGTTTCCGGGCAATGTGCAAACGCACTCTGCTTTCCCGGCGCATTTTCGGGCAATGTGCAAACGCACTTTGCTTTCCCGGCGTGTTTTTTGGCAATGTGCAAATGCACTTTGCTCTCCCGGCGCGTTTTCGGGCAATGTGCGGGCGCACTTTGCTCTCCCCGCGCGTTTTCGGGCAATGTGCGGACGCACTCTGCTTCCCCGGCGCATTTCCGGGCAATGTGCGGGCGCACTCTGCTCTCCCGGCGCGTTTTCGGGCAATGTGCAAACGCACTCTGCTTTCCCGGCGCGTTTTCGGGCAATGTGCGGACGCACTCTGCTTCCCCGGCGCGTTTTCGGGCTTCGCGCGTTTGCGCACGGCTTCCCCGGTGCGTTTTCGGGCTTTTAGCGTGTGCGCACGGCTCCCCCGGGGCGTTTCCGGGCTTCGCGCACGTGCGAACGGCTTTCCCGGTGTGTTTCCGGGCTTCGCGCATGTGCGCACGGCTCCCCCGGCGCGTTTCCGGGCTTCCCGCGTGTGCGCACGGCTTCCCCCGCGCGTTTTCGGGCTTCGCGCATGTGTGCACGGCTTCCCCTGCGCGTTTCCGGGCTTCCCGCATGTGCGCACGGCTTCCCCGGAGCCTTTCCGGGCTTCCCGCATGTGCGCACGGCTTCCCCGGCGCGTTTCCGGGCTTCGCGCGTGTGCGCACGGCTTCCCCCGCGCGTTTTCGGGCTTCCCGCGTGTGCGCACGGCTCTCCCGGGGCGTTTTCGGGCTTCCCGCGTGTGCGCACGGCTTCCCCGGGGCGTTTTCGGGCTTCGCGCATTTGCGCACGGCTTCCCCGGCGTGTTTTTGGGCTTCGCGCGTGTGCGCACGGCTTCCCCGGAGTGTTTTCGGGCTTCGCGCGTTTGCGCACGGCTTCCCCGGCGTGTTTTTGGGCAATGTGCAAACGCACTCTGCTTTCCCGGCGTGTTTTCGGGCAATGTGCAAACGCACTTTGCTTTCCCGGTGCGTTTTCGGGCAATGTGCAAACGCACTTTGCTTTCCCGGCGTGTTTTTGGGCAATGTGCGGGCGCACTTTGCTTTCCCGGCGTGTTTTTGGGCAATGTGCAAACGCACTTTGCTTCCCCGGCGCGTTTTCGGGCAATGTGCAAACGCACTCTGCTTTCCCGGCGTGTTTTTGGGCAATGTGCGGGCGCACTTTGCTTTCCCGGCGTGTTTTTGGGCAATGTGCAAACGCACTTTGCTTTCCCGGCGCATTTCCGGGCAATGTGCGGGCGCACTCTGCTTTCCCGGCGTGTTTCCGGGCAATGTGCGGGCGCATTTTGCTTTCCCGGCGTGTTTCCGGGCTTCGCGCGTTTGCGCACGGCTTCCCCGGGGCGTTTCCGGGCTTCGCGCGTTTGCGCACGGCTTTCCCGGTGCATTTTTGGGCTTCGCGCATATGCGCACGGCTTCCCCGGCGCTTTTTCGGGCTTTTCGCGTGTGCGCACGGCTCCCCCGGCGTGTTTTCGGGCTTCGCGCACGTGCGAACGGCTTTCCCGGGGCGTTTCCGGGCTTCGCGCACGTGCGAACGGCTTTCCCGGCGTGTTTTCGGGCTTCGCGCACGTGCGAACGGCTTTCCCGGGGCGTTTTCGGGCTTCGCGCACGTGCGAACGGCTTTCCCGGGGCGTTTCCGGGCTTCGCGCACGTGCGAACGGCTTTCCCGGCGTGTTTTCGGGCTTCGCGCGTGTGCGCACGGCTCCCCCGGCGTGTTTCTGGGCTTCCCGCGTGTGCGCACGGCTTCCCCGGAGTGTTTCCGGGCTTCGCGCGTGTGCGCACGGCTTCCCCGGAGTGTTTCCGGGCTTCGCGCGTGTGCGCACGGCTTCCCCGGCGCGTTTCCGGGCTTCGCGCGTGTGCGCACGGCTCCCCCGGCGCATTTTCGGGCTTCGCGCGTTTGCGCACGGCTCCCCCGGCGTGTTTTCGGGCAATGTGCGGGCGCACTCTGCTTTCCCGGCGTGTTTTGGGCTTTCTCGCGCTTGCGCACGGCTACACGGCAAGCCTTTTCGCGGAGGTGAAGGCGGCGGAGCTTGCGAGCTATTTGATGTAAAAATCATGCGGGCGTTGCCCGCGCAAAACAATCGCCGGCGGGCGCAAAACGCACAAGGAGTTCAACATGAACATAAGAAAAATGATGCTCGCCGCGCTTACGGCGTTGGTGATGACGGCGGCGTTCGCGCAGACAAGCGTGGCGGAAAAGAAACTCGGCAAGACGCTTGAAAAGAACAAGGACGCTTCGGCGGTCTTTGTAAGCGAAATTGATTTACGGCAAATGACGGTGGCGGAGGACGGCAGAGTCACCATTCCGCTGCTCGCAAAGAACAAAATCGTCATCGTGTCTGGAATGGACATGACCTCAATCGCAGAGCGAATTGCGGCGAGCAAAAAGTCCAAGCTCACGGCGACTTTCACGACAAAGGACGCGGGCACAAAAACCTACGCGCTCACGGACATTGCCGGCTTGGAGAGCGCGGGCGCGGAAAGCACAAAAACAAACGGCAGCACTTCTGCAAAAGTGCCGCTCAATTCCATTGCCGTGCCCGCGCCAAAGGGCGTGAACCTTGAGGGCGGCGCGGACTGGATTCCGCTCTTCGTTCAGGGCGTCATCACCGCGAACTTCCAGCAGTATTCGGGGCTCACGGTGATAGACCGGCAGAACGCCGACATGGTGAAGGCGGAGCAGAAGCTTTCTGAAAGCGCGGAGTTCGACGAGAAGAACGCCATAGAGCTCGGCAAGATGACGAGCGCGCGCTACATCATCACGGGGAACATCGTGGCAAAGTCCGCCTCCTACGCGCTCACGTTCAGCATAACGGACGCAGAGACCGGCGAGACCAAGGCCACCGCGAACGTTCCCAACTGCCTGCGCTCCGCGCTGGAAGACGGCACGGCGGCGAACCAGATTTCATACGACCTGATGACCGGCTACGGAATCGCGCTGAGTGCGGACGCTAAAACCAGGCTCACGCAGGAAGCAAGCGTGATGGCGGCGGAGATGAGCGCGCAGACGAGCGTGGCAAAAGGAATCGCGGCGGAAAAAGACGGCTCAAACACCGAGGCGCTCACCTACTACATTCAGGCAAAGAAAAACGACAGGAACCTTGCCGAGGCCACGAGCCGCATGGCGGGCATGACCTCGGTAATGGCGGGCGGAAACTTCGGCGCGAAGGCCAAGAACCTTATGAAACTGCACGACGACTGGGAAAAACTCCTTTTGGAGGCGGCGAGGCTTATGGTGGCGAACCCGCCCGAGTTCGAGGTGCGCTACTTCACCGACATTGAGCCGCTTGAGCTTACGGAAAAAGACTATGCGAACAAAACCATGTCGTTCCGCATAGGCGCGCCGTACCTGATGCAGACAAGCGGCGAGGAGAATTTCGTGATTGCCGAAGAACTTATGGACGCGATGCGTAAAATTCCCGAGAGCAAGAACTGGGGCGCCAAGATGAACGGCTTCCCGTGGACTTATGCAAACGACATCCCCGGCGACCACTGGCTCAAATGGGTGAACACAAAAAAAGTGAAAAGCTTCCCGCTCACCGTAGTGCTGCTCGATGCGAACAAGAATCCCATTGCGCGCAAGCCCTACACGCTGTATGTTAACTATGCCAAAGAAAACATAGAAAGTTATTTATACGAAGCCAAGGGAATAAACACGTTTAATGATTATTCTAACCTAGTGCTAGCGCCATTTGTGAACAAATCGCCACGGGGCTACGTGTATTTTAAGATTTCAAGCGACAACAAGGATGCAAGAAATATCAGTTTACCATCTCTGACAATCTCTGGCGTACCAGTGGGCAACGCCGACACGGACAAGATTTACATCTCCGTGGAAAATGCCGGAAACCAAAAGATTTCCGTGCTGCCGACCGACGCTCTGCCCTCGGACAAAGCAAGAAACGTTGTAGAAGCGGGCAGGCATAACGGAACGGTAAAAGTCGGCGGCTTTTTGAAGATTGCTGATAACACAGGTGAATTCAGCGGCCATTCTGTGGATGACGGAACGGTGAAAATCGGAGGCATTTTGAATGTGTACGGTTCCAATTACCGTTATCTCAGCGACTATTTTGACAGTAGCAACTATCCTAATAGTTCCACAAAATTTTTTGCGCTTGATTTATCTGAATGTGTGAATGTCTCGTATATCCACTTTGGAGGCCACAAAAAACTTACGGGCATCACGCTCCCAAAGAGTACCAGAGTAATCGATAATGATGCGTTCCGTAGTTGCACTGGTCTTGAAAGCATAATAATTCCCGAGAGCGTCATAGCCATCAGTGGTTCTATGTGCGCTGGCATTAGCCCCGGCATTTATTACGCCGGCTCCAAAGAGCAGTGGCAGAAGATATACAACTCTGAGGAATTTTCGCATTTAGTGAAAGAATACAACTACAAGCCGTAGAAAACGGGCGGTTCGGCGGACAGTTCGTCTGACGGCAAGGGCAAGAAAAAGAAGCAGGAGCAACAAAACCGCGCTGATTCGCAGCGGTCATGCTCCTTGCAAAAGGCTTTCCCCGGAGAGCAAACCGTGAAGGCAGAAGCCTTTCATAAAAATATATCAGGAGAAAGAACATGAAAAAGCTAATCGCACTATTTTCTGTGCTCGTGCTGCTTGGCGCGGCGGCGTTCGCCAGACCCGCCAAGTCAAAGGGCAGCAAGACGGACAAGACATCGGGGAACTCCAATGTTACCGTTGATGACAGCAAAGGCAAAACCGCGCCCGCCAAACCAGCCAAGTCAAAGAGCCGCAAGGCGGACAAGACACCGGGGAGCTCCAATGTTACCGTTGATGACAGCAAAGACTCAATCGCGGTGCCCGAGACGGTGAACACAACCTCAGGGCACCTAAAAGAGAGCTCAATCGCCGTGCCCGCGCCTAAGGGCGTGAACCTTGAGGACGGCGCGGACTGGATTCCGCTCTTCATTCAGGGCGTGATTACGTCGAACTTCCAGCAGTACTCGGGGCTCACGGTGATAGACCGCCAGAACGCCGACATGGTGAAGGCGGAGCAGAAGCTTTCTGAAAGCGCGGAGTTCGACGAAAAAAACACGCTGGAACTCGGCAAGATGACGAGCGCGCGGTTCATCGTCACGGGGAGCATAATGGCAAAGTCCGCCTCCTACGCCCTCACGTTCAGCATAACGGACGCAGAGACCGGCGAGACCAAGGCCACCGCGAACGTTCCCAACTGCCTCCGCTCCGCGCTGGAAGACGGCACGGCGGCGAACAAGATTTCATACGATTTGATGGAAGGCTACGGAATCGCGCTGGGTGATGACGCTAAAAAAAATCTCACACAAAAAGCCACGGTGATGGCGGCCGCCACAAGCGCGCAGGTGAGCGTGGCAAAAGGCATCATTGCCGAGCAGAGCGGGTCGAACATAGAGGCGTTCACCTACTACATTCAGGCAAAGAAGAACGACAGGAACCTTGCCGAGGCCACAAGCCGAATGGCGGGCATGACTTCGGTAATGGCGGGCGGAAACTTCGGCGCGAGCGCCAAGAACATGATGAAACTGCACGATGACTGGGAAAAACTCCTTTTGGAGGCGGCGGGGCTTATCGCGGCGAACCCGCCCGAGTTCGAGGTGCGCTACTTTACCGACATAGAGCCGCTTGAGCTTACGGAAAAAGACTATGCGAACAAAACCATGTCGTTCCGCATGGGTGCGCCGTACCTGATGCAGACAAGCGGCGAGGAGAATTTAGTGATTGCCGAAGAGCTTATGGACGCGATGCGTAAAATTCCCGAGAGCAAGAACTGGGGAAAAAAGATGAACGGCTTTCCGTGGACTTATGCAAACGACATCCCCGGCGACCACTGGCTCAAATGGGTGAACACAAAAAAAGTGAAAAGCTTCCCGCTCACCGTAGTGCTGCTCGATGCGAACAAGAATCCCATTGCGCGCAGGCCCTACACGCTGTATGTTAACTATGCCAAAGACGAAATAACAATCGAGATAAGAAATCGTAATCCTGCTTCCCTTTCTCTATGGGAGAAAATATCATTTGGGGACAAATCGCCACGGGGCTACGAGTATTTTACGATTTCAAGCGACAACAAGGATGCAAAAAATAACAGTTTACCATCTCTGACAATCTCTGGCGTACCCGTGGGCAACGCCGACACGGACAAGATTTACATCTCCGTGGAGAATGCCGGAAACCAAAAGATTTCCGTGCTGCCGACCGACGCTCTGCCCGCGGACAAAGCAGAAAGCGTTGTAAAAGCGGGCAGCCATAACGGAACGGTGAAAGTCGGCGGCTTTTGGAAGTACGCGCGTGAGCTTAATAAGTTTGAAAAAGAGCATAGCGTACTTTGGCACGACTTCTATGATTACCGTTATCTCAGTGACTATTTTGATAGTTCCACAAAATTTTTTGCGCTTGATTTATCTGAATGTGTGAATGTCACATATTTCAGCTTTGAAAGATGCCCAAGACTTATTGGCATTAAGCTCCCAAAGGGTACCAGAGTAATTGTTGGTGATGTGTTCAGTAGTTGCACTGGTCCTGAAATCATAATAATTCCCGAGAGCGTCATAGCCATCAAAAGTGGTATGCCCACTACCAGCCCCAACATTCTTTACGCCGGCTCCAAAAAGCAGTGGCATAAGATATACGACTCTGATAAATTTTTGCCTTTAGTGAAAGGATACAACTACAATCCGCAGGAAGCGGACGGTTCGTCTGACGGCAAGGACAAGGAAAAGAAGTAGGAGCAACAAAAGCCGCTCCCGCATCGTGTTTTATAGTGCGGGAGCATTCCCACGGCTCCGCTGGGCGCGTTTTGGGGGCGTGGGAGCGCTCCCATTGCTCCGCTTGGCATGTTTTGGGGGCGTGGGAGCACTCCCATTGCTCCGCCGGCGCGTTTTGGGGGCGTGGGAGCACTCCCATTGCTCCGCCGGCGCGTTTTGGGGGCGTGGGAGCACTCCCATTGCTCCGCCGGCACGTTTTGGGGGCGTGGGAGCACTCCCATTGCTCCGCCGGCACGTTTTCGGGCTTTTCGCGTGTGCGCACGGCTTCCCCTGCGTGTTTTTGGGCTTCGCGCATGTGCGCACGGCCTCCCCGGGACGTTTCCGGGCTTCACGCATTTGCGCACGGCTTCCCCGGCGCGTTTCCGGGCTTCGCGCGTGTGCGCATGGCTTCCCCGGCGCGTTTCCGGGCAATGTGCAAATGCACTTTGCTTTCCCGGCGCGTTTCCGGGCAATGTGCAAACGCACTCTGCTTTCCCGGCGCGTTTTCGGGCAATGTGCTGGCGCACTCTGCTCTCCCCGCGCGTTTCCGGGCAATGTGCAAACGCACTCTGCT